>CAUUYE010000001.1:0-189266 GCA_963549315.1 uncultured Candidatus Saccharibacteria bacterium
GGATTAGAGTATAGAACTCCTGCTGAAATGTTGCATAGGTTCTGAATGTTGTATGGAAATAAAATTATTTATGTTTATACATAATATCATCTAATAAAAATCATTTAATATAATAGAAAGAGAAAATACCTAACATTATATTTTTAAACTAAAAACAATAATGGATAAGCATAAAGTATACATAGCAATCGATCTCAAATCCTTTTACGCCTCAGTTGAGTGTGTAGCACGTGGTTTAAATCCTCTTACAACTAAGCTAGTAGTTGCCGATCCCAACCGTACTGATAAAACAATTTGTCTAGCAGTTTCACCAGCACTCAAGGCATTAGGCGTAGGTGGACGTGATCGCCTTTTTCAAGTTTTGCAGAAAGTCCCAAGAGACTCTTTTATTATTGCTCCGCCAAGGATGCATAAATATGTCGAGGTTAGTTCCTCTATCTTTACTATCTATGCAAAATATCTTGCTCTCGAGGATATCCACATCTACTCTATCGATGAAGCCTTTCTTGATGTAACTAGTTATTTAAACAATTATGAAATGTCTGCTCATCAGCTAGCACGTACAATAGTTAAAGATATTTTAGGCCATACTGGTATTACTGCCACTGTTGGTATTGGAGAAAATCTTTATCTAGCCAAAATTGCCATGGATATTTTAGCTAAACATCTACCAGCCGACCAAGATGGCGTCAGAATTGCAGAATTAGACGAAAAAACTTATCGTCAAAAGCTCTGGACCCACACACCACTTACTGATTTTTGGCGCATCGGACAGGGAACTGCCAAGCATTTAGCCCAACTTGGAATTTATACAATGGGTGATCTCGCTAGATTCTCTCTTACTGCTTCAGACAAACTATACCGAACATTCGGAATTAATGCCGAACTGTTAATTGATCACGCCTGGGGTTATGAACCAACCACTCTTTATGACATCAAACATTATCAAGCAAAAACACACAGCCAAAGCTCAGGACAAATCCTGCCTAGACCATATTCCAGCCAAGAAGCTTCCGTTATCATTATCGAAATGGCAAATAGCCTCACCCTTGATCTCACCAAAAATCATTTACTCACAGACCAAATCTCTTTAGATCTCGGTTATTCACCTCAAAAACTTACAAATTATCTATCAAATAATCAAATAGAGCAAAACAAAAACACGGACAAAAAGAAAAGCACAAAACACTGCTCAGTACACGGATCACAAAATCTATCAGAATTTACAAGAGATACAAAACTGATAACCGCCGCTTTCTTGCAATTATTTAATAAAATCGTTGACCAAAAGCTCAAGATCCGCCGAGTCAACTTAACCGCCAATCATCTCATTTCCGATCTGGATCAAGACCGCACAAAACCTCACCAGCTTAGCCTTTTTTCTAATCAACAAAAAATCGAACACGAAATCGAACGTAATTCGAAGTTACAACTTGCTGTTCTTGAAATTCAAAGTCGTTTTGGCAAAAACGCACTCCTTAGAGGCACTAGTTTTCGCAAAGAAGCAACCATGCGTGAACGCAATCAACAAATTGGTGGGCACCACGTATAATCAAAACCTTTGAAGTATAGTCAAAATAATGCTAACATACACACAGTACTAAAATATGACAAAACAACTAGATTCTTATCAAGACATCATTAACTTACCTCATTTTCATCATCCAGCCTACTCTTATCTTAGCCCAGAGAAGCGTGCCGCACAGTTTATGCCTTTTAAAGCTCTTACGGTTTATGAAGATATTCTTAAACAACAAATCAAAAACTATGAAAAGCAAACGATTGAGTCAGCTGCCGATTCCGATTATATAGAAAAATAGTTATCCTTGATTATCCATCTCAAATAAAAAACAGCTAATAGATATTTCTCACCACCATTTGTATATTAATCTTACAAAACTAAAAATTATAATTTACTAACTTAGTTTACAAAACCTAGTTTTCATGCTAGAATACCCCTAATTATGTCAAAGAAAAGTAATACAAAACGTAAACTCGTTGGTCTCGTATCTGAAGAGTCTGGTATTCGTGCATATTATACAAAAAAGAATACTATGAACACACCTGACAAACTAAGTTTAAAAAAGTATGACCCAGTTTTGAGAAAACATGTCGTATTCTTAGAGACAAAAAAGAACCTCGGTCGTAACGAAGTCAAAGAGAAGAAACGTTAATCCCATCTAAATCCTCCTATCAAGGAGGATTTTTGTGTGAATATCAAGAGATATAAATCCTAATCATACCTAAATCCCCCTATTTTGTATGCTATAATAAAACGAATGAAGAAGGGAACAAACCCAACACTGGAGGTTATTGTCGCGACACATAAAATTTATCCTATGCCGTCCGACCCACTTTATCAGCCGCTACTTGTCGGCTCTAATCTTTTCCTCAAAAATCAGAAATCGAAAAACTTGCCAAAAAAATATCTCTGTGACAATACTGGTGAAAATATCTCATCCAAAAATTTAAATTATTCAGAGCTAACTGGACTTTATTGGCTCTGGCAAAATTATGCAAAACATGATCAAAATCAAAATTCATATTATGGACTCGTCCATTACCGTCGTTTTTTAACCTCTCGAAAAAAATCTAATATCCTCACTAAGTCCGAGTTACAATCACTTCTTGCCAAGCACAAAACTAGTCACGAAATTGATATCATTCTTCCTAAAAAACGTCACTATTTCATTGAAAATCTTTATAATCACTATGCTCACACTTTGCATATTGAACCACTCAACCAGACTAGAGAAATTATTCAAAAAAAACATCCAGAATTTCTTCCTGAATTCGATCGCTTAAAAATCCGTCGATCTGCACATATGTTTAACATTTTTATTCTCAAGAAAGATCTTTTTAATCAATATTGCGATTTCCTATTTGACACCCTTTTTTCTCTTGAAAAATCTTTTCCAAAAGCCAAGCTAAATCAATATGATGATTTTCATGCTAGATTTTTTGGAAGAATTTCCGAGTTATTACTAGATGTTTTTCTCTATACAAAATTTCCTAATTTAGACAAGAAATCAAATGTAATCGAACTAAAAGTATTTGAAGTTGAACCGACAAACTGGTACCAGAAAATTAATAGTTTCTTACTTGCAAAATATTTTGGTAAAAAATATCACAGAAGTTACTGATTATGTCAAAGACTAAAGATCTCCCTCTCATTTCAATTATTATTCCCATCTATAACGCCGAAAATTTCTTAGCTCAAGCAATCAATTCTTGTCTTAACCAAACCTATCCCAATCTTGAAATCATCTTAGTCAATGACGGTTCGACCGATTCCTCAGCAAAAATCTGTCAAAATTTTCTCAGTAATTCATTAAACACTAAAAAAATATCCAAAACCCCTCATTGTAAGAATCATCAGCCTCAAACACTAGCTAAAAAACGTTTTTTTCATATTATAAATCTTCCGCATCAAGGGGTCAGTATTGCAAGAAATTGCGGACTGCAAAAATCCACTGGCGAATTCTTTTGTTTTCTTGATGCCGACGATCTATTAATGCCGAATTTTATCTATGAATTGTATAGTTTTGCTAAAGCACATCATTTGCAATACGTTAGCTCAGAATATCTCCGTATTATTAAAACAGTCCCATCTTCTATCTCAACTCTCACGAAACAAACAACTATAGAAAAAACCTCTCGCGAAAAAATCTACACTCAAAAAGATTTTTTTATTCAATTGCTTGATTTAAACTCTGGATATAATTTCTGCCACATGAAGCTCATCCATAAAGATTTACGAGTTTTCCGCTTCAATCAGTCCCTCAAAGTTGCAGAAGATGCACTTTATAATTTCACAATTTTAAAGCATTTATCGAACATAGGTATAATAAAAAAACCGCTCTACATTTATCGTGTACATAAAAATTCCACTGTTCGCACTTTTGATACTGAATATATCAAAAATTATCAAACCGCTCTTCAAACTATTAAAAATTATTTAATAGAAAATTATCCTGATTTCTTTGAACAATTTCAAAAGTTTTTTCAAGCCTTCATCGTCTCACATCTCTTTCTGATTTTAACCAATTACTGTTGCCATCAAAACAATCATGCGAAAATCGCATCAATCAAATCACTCTACAAAATTCCTCTTTTTTCACAGGCGATCTATCTTACTCCTCTTTCTTATTTTCCATTTTCAAAATCACTAGTTTTATTTTGTTTTAAATTTCGTCTATATTATTTTTTAAAGATAATCGGCATTATAAGATCAAAACAAAACTCTTACGAGTCCTCACATAGTCAAAAACCAAGAATTACAGTAAAATAGATCTGTGAAGAAAATAGTCTTCTTTTTAACTCGTTTATTCAAATCTTTGTCAAAACAAAATTTTGATTTCCTATTTTATATTGCAGCCTTCACTCTTCCTTTTGAGAATCTATTTTTTGCACCATCAAAAGGTTGGGCAACAATTACCCCTCTCATCTTATTTCTCTATGCGATCCTGAATCTCTATCATTTAAAACCCTTCCTCGCAAAAACTCGACCAATCCTTTTATTTTTCATTTGTTTTGGCTTACTGGGAACTATAACCACCATCATATATCATGGTCGTATCGATGATTATTTCTCAGCCTGCATTCCGCCTATTTTAGGTCTTAGTTGTCTTTTTAGTCTTCTTGAATTTTATACAAAAAACCAAAAATCACATATGAAGCAAAAGCTAAATTTGCTTGCCTCAATCATTATCCTTAGCTACCTAATTACTCTCATTATTGGATTAATTGAATATTTAACCATTAAATATCAGCTAGATGATCTCTCACATTTCTTTAATTTTCTCTTTAAACGCAATTATCTTGCTAAAAATCGTGTTCAGTTTTTCTTTACCGAACCTTCATTTATTGGCATGCATTTATTTGGTGTTATGTTGCCGCTTTTTTGGCTCACTCGTCGCAAAGATCTTCTATTTCTCATCATTCTCTATATTTATTCCGCCATTTTCTTCGGAGCCGGCGTTCGCATTATTATAGATGCACTGATCATATCAATTATTCTCAGTTTTTATTACCTCAAGAAAACCAAATTAAAGCTCTTTATTCCACTTTTTATTACTGCTCTTGTAATTTTTATTACTAGTGTCTCAACACAAAATGGTCGATTCCATAAAATCTTCTTCGGCTTTATTGACAAGGGCACAACTACCACCCTTGATTGCAATTTAGTCATAAACCAAAATAGTGAAGAATGTCTTTCATTATTTCGTAAATCAGGTATAAATTCGGACGGTTCGTTTGCTAGTCGCATTTTCCGCATCAAAAGTAGTCTATTTGGTTATTTAAAAGCTCCACTCGGCGCTACTTTTGGCTATGGACTTGGCAATTCAATTTATCCAGCAAGGCTTGGACACCAAAAAGCAAAGCAGGATTACAAAAGCAGTTATATGAAAGAAGTAAATGATCTAGAAAATCAAAATTATCATGACGACAGTGTTTCTTATTGTCTTTATACACGCATTATTAGTGAATTCGGCATTTTTGCGTTATTCTTTATCCTATTCTATCTATATAAACTAGCCAAAAGCTCTTCTTTCGAATATAAATTTCATTATCTTCTCATCGTTCTTTATCTCTATCTACAATTTGAATCTCTCAGTTTCTATGCTATCTGGTTTTATATTGCCACTATGCTCATTTTTAAAAAAATATCCAACCCTCAAATAGAAAAGCAGGAAAGGATCAATGATTAATCACACTCCTCACTATCAATCTTCGAACCTCACGCAAATCAAAAAAAATACATTTTGGCTAGTTTCTTTCCAGCTTGCAAAAATGGTCTTTCCATTTCTAACGCTACCAATTCTCACAAGACGTCTCACGGTTGAAACTTACGGTAATCTCACATACGTTAAAACCATCATGAATTTTATGCAAATTCTTGTCGATTTTGGATTCATGCTTTCAGCAACTAAAGAACTGGCAAAAATTAACCACGTTAATCACCAAGGAAAAACTAGTCATCTGATAGAATCTATCATTTCAGATACCATGCTCGCTCGTATCATTCTTGGGATCTTTGGCTTTCTACTAACTCTTCTTCTTTGTCAAACCATCCCCATCCTTAAACAGAATCTATGTTTTACTCTTCTTTCATATCTACCAGTTTTTCTCTCCATCTTTCTCTTTGATTTTCTCTTTCGTGGTCTTGAAATTATCCACATTATGACCATACGTTTTATCTTAATGAAAATTATTTCCCTCATTCTTACCATCATCTTCGTCCAACGTGATCAGCAAATCGTCTTAATCCCAATTTTTGATATTCTTTCTTCATTTATTGCAATTTTTCTTGTCATATTTGAGATTAAAAAACTAGATTTTCATTTTATTAAGCCAAACCTCCGCTCCAGTTTGCTCGCATTAAAAAACAGCTTCATTTATTTCCTCTCTGATATTTCCGCCACCACTTTTAACGCAATCAGCACAATTATTATTGGTCTTGTTTTTACTTCAACTGAAGTTGGTTTATTTGGACTTTCAATCCAAATAATCGGCGCTATTCAATCTCTCCTTGGACAATTATCAAACAGTATCTATCCCCAAATGATTCGTGAAAAAAGCTACACCTTCATTAAACAAATTTTCAAACGAACTCTTCCAGCTATCTTCATCTTCACTCTACTTGTCATCGCATTTTCACCAGTTGCCTTACAAATCATTGCTAGTAGCAAATATCATCAAGCAGCACAAATCATTCAAATCTTAGCCATCACTATTTTTATAAGCTTTTGTAATACACTTTTAGGATGGCCGACTTTAGGAGTCATCAATCACCAAACAAGTGTCACTATCTCAACAATCAGTTCTACTATATTTAACCTCACCGCACTTCTGATTCTATTCTCGTATCAAAAATTAACACTCATCTCTGTCGCTATTATCCGTGTCGTTACCGAATTTATATTATTTGCAATCCGTTATTACTTTTTCAAAAAATATCGTCAAGAATTCAATTCATAAAAAAAGAAAGCTTCAAACTTTCTGGCAGGGGCGCACGGAATCGAACCATGATCTACGGTTTTGGAGACCGCTATACTGACCGTTGTACTACGCCCCTATCACAGTGATTATAACATAATAACCTTTCCATCTGTATTTTTCTCTCAAAATCGATTATACTTAACATAAAATTATGCAATCCGTCAAACTTAAATTATCTTCAAAGAAATCATCTAGATTTGTCTCTCTTCTTTACCGAATTTTATCCAGCCTCAAATTTTGGATCATTCTATGGTCTCTTATGTTTATATACTTCTTTATTATTGACTTACTTAACTTAATTTTTGGCGAGAAACTCATCCCCCATGCACTACTTAACTCAGCTAGTCTCATAAAAGTCTCCACCATCCTCACCTGTTTCTTCTACGCTTCCTTTTTTGCTCCGAAAGACCACATATTAAAATGCGCATTACTTTTCACTTTCTTAGCAGATATTATTCTTTTATTTGATAATATTTCACCCATCGGTATTATCATTTTCTGTCTTGCCCAATATTCTCATACAGCCCGTTATGCTGACTTAAATCCACGTCTATTTCTCACTTGGACACTGCTCATTATACTTTTATTTGCTTTTATGGCGATTCATCGAATGCCTCTTATCTATGGTGCCGCCTTTACTTACGCAAATACACTCTTCCTTAATCTACTTCTTGCTAGACAATGGCTAAAACGTAACGTTCCTGAATTTCGTCGCGCTGCGATCTGTAATTTTATTGGGTTCATCTTTTTTATTTGTTGCGATCTTACCGTCTTAGTTTCATTTTTCTCACGTACTCATTTTTTGCCAAGTTTTCTTTACGCACCTGCCAATTTTATATGCTGGCTTTTTTATTTCCCCTCACAAATCCTTCTCACCAACTCGTCAGTCCTTACTACATCATACTATGCACCATTTGACTCTCGAATCAAAGCCCTTGGCGCCAAATCAAAATTCATTGAACACTTATAAAAATACAAATCCTAAGAAAAAATTGATACATACACCACTTCATGTTACAATATCACCAATATGGAAGATAGGAAGAAGACAAAACCGCGTGCTATCCTAGTTTTTGGCGCTCCGTGTAGTGGCAAGACCACCTTTTGTGAAAAATTCTCTTTACGTTTTAAAGCTCCGTATTATAATCTACAATCTTTACGCGAAGAAGCTGATTTTACCGAAAAACAAATCCACGTCGTGCTTGAGGCGATTTCAAAAACCGGACAAAATATTGTTATTGAAGGCGGTCTAGATACAGAAAACGAGCGTAACGCTGTACGAAAGCTTTTAAAAATTTGTGGTTATAATCCGACTTTAGTCTGGATTCAAACTGATATTAATACTATTAAAGCTCGTCTGAAATTAAAATTCCGTTCTGTTTCCCGCGCTAAAGAAGAATATGAATCACGCATTCGCATGATGGAAGCACCAGCCGAATCCGAAAAACCCATCATCCTATCTGGTAAGCACACCTTTGAAACACAGCTATCTCACGTTCTCTCACAGTTATCTTAAATATTGATTTTTATCTACAATTTAAACTAAAACATAGGTAATATTATGTTTGTCGATCCAGAATTTGGTGAAGTAATTATTCGAAAAAATGCTCGTTCACGCTCAGTTAGTTTTTCTATTGCCACATCAGGACGTCTGCAGGCAACCGTTCCATCGTTTGTTTCTGAACGCAGTGTCAAAAAAACGCTCGAAAGAATGCGTGATCAAATTCGTCAAAAACTACATGTCAAAGATCCTTCGACCCAACGAGCCCGCGATACTAAAAAAAAGTTATTAATGAAACAGGCTAAAGAATATTTACCATATCGACTAGAATATTTTGCCAAACTTTATGGTTACCATTATGATAAAGTTGTTATGTCTCATGCTAGTAGTCGCTGGGGGTCCTGCACCCATCACAAGACTTCCATTTTTGCGCCTTCCACAATTACAATTTCACTTAATATTGGTCTTATGCAAGTGCCTGAAGCACAACGAGACTACGTCATCATCCACGAGCTCGCTCACATTAATCATCCAGATCATTCTAAAGCATTTTGGGCAGAGGTCGCATCTCACGACCCCAATTACCGTGCACATCGAGAACTCCTCAATACTCATACACCAGGGGTCTAATATTTAAACTTTTAAAATCTATCTCAAAAATAATATTTGATCTAACGTTTAAGCCTTAAAGCAACCCATTTCATCTATGATATAATTACTCTATGAAAGAGAATCAAGATTTTCTCAAACTCCTTGACCTAAACAAAATACATACCTCGGTATTTGAGCGTAAATTTATGTATCTTTCGGATATAATTGATCCAATTTATCGAGATTATGTCATCCGCCTAGAACGGGTTGGCTATACTTTAGATCTTGACGTCTTACGACCAAAACATCAAGTTGAAAATTTTTTACCAATGACCAAAATCATCGTCGCATACTTAAACCAAGTATTAAAAAATCCCAAAAAAGGTCATATTGTTATTTCCATGAACTCAGCTGCCGATTCACTTGCCGATATTCGACCAGTTTCAAATTTCATTACCATCAAAGATGATTCCTCTATTATCACGGTTGAACAACGTGAACAATATGCTATTTTAGGGGCAAAAGTAAAATCTCGTCTTGGTTTTGGTACCACAATACAGATCCCAATCAGTGAACCATACGATAGACTATAGCTCTAGTTAATGTTTTTATTTTTTACTGATTACATCACGTTTTAAATTCATGCTCCAATCTGTAAAACAAGCCTTTTATGTTATATAATATAAGAAGCTTCTATAGTGTACCTTGAAATTGTGCTCTTTTAGGAGGGGGAAATGAGTAAAAGAACTTACCTTATCACTATCGCTGTATTTATGGTAGTTATGATGTCTCTAGGTTGCGTAAAAGACATCAAGAATACTGAAAATGCACCTATCAAATCAAGCTCAAATGTAGTTGGAAAAACACAAGAGCCATCTAATCCCATCAACAAAACAACAGACGATGACTATATTACAATAACTAATTCGACCGAAGAACCTGAACTAGCTGCTTCAGCAGAAACTGAATCAACTGAAGCAGTCGGTTCAACCGCTTCAGTAAAAGCTGAATCGATCGAAGTAGCTGGTCTTACCGATTCAGCTGAAATAATACAGCAAGACCAAGCAACCGAGTCTCAAAGAGTTATTACAGTCAAAGATGTTGATTCAGATTTTCCAAAAGGTACTGAAGATATTCAAAAGTATCTAAAAAAAGTCAGCATCAACGACACTAGCGGTATGCAATATCAAATGGATTTTGCGTCCTTTCTCAAAGATTATGGTGCAATTGAAATCGTTAATAGTGGAGATCCCCGATCAGAGAAGGTACAATGCTACGTTAGTTTCCGAAATGGAATCATTGTCTGTTTTTCATTTGAAGATCGTATCCCATATTCCAGTCCACTAGGGTGGAATGGTGGTGAAATATTTGCAAATAGCAACGGTCCATATTCTTTTAAAGGTGATGGATTCCATCTATCAAAATGGTCAAAAAAGTTTTCTCTTGACTCTATCGTTTGTGATGAGAAAGACTATTTTCTAATCGAACCAGCCGACGATTTTTGGCGAATTGGAGAACTAGATGATGAAAAATACATTGACCAGTCAAAAAGAACTCCAATTAAACTACCTAAAAATTTTCAGTCTTTGTTTAAAGAAAACATCCAACCCTATCTCGAACTCAAAGATTTCTCATATGAATATGACCCAGTTGGCTAAAAAGAGTACTCTAGGACCCCTTCGGGGGTCTATTTTTTTATCATTTCTCAACCAGCTTATGCTATAATCAACTACATAAACAGGTCGTTGGGAGAATAAAATGCATCTAGAAAAACACTATTTTCGCCGATTTTTTCTCGGAATCTATCTAGTTATGTTTATAATTTTTTGCATTTTCGCTATGCATCCTCAAGACGTCGAAGCAAATTCAAGTTTAATCCTTCAAGCGCCTTCAATTAACCTTGAATCAAAAATTAAAATCATCAAATTAAACGAAGACTATACTCTAACCGCCCCAGATCGTATTGCAGGCTTATATTATGCAGCAAAGAATAATACTTTCATTATTGGACACTCTTCAACAATTTTCAGTAAACTCCATCAATTAAAAATTAACGATCTATTAACTCTTGATAATGAACGATATAGAATCACTAAGATCGCTTCTCAAAATAAAAACGAAATAAAGATGTCTCGGGTTTTAGAACCAAAATCAACACCAACACTCACTTTAATGACTTGTTATGGTGAAAAAATCACAAACAATGACTACACCAAACGACTAATTATTACTGCTGAAAAAATTAAAATATAACTACTAATCCTCTAAAAATCATATCCGGTATATTTGTGTTGCGCAGAAAAAGTCGCATCATCGTTAATTCTTTAAAAACACATTTAGAAAGACAAAACAGAAATTAAAACCAGTACTTTAGTATCCAACAAAATAGCATTGGCAAAATTACTCCTGCATCAGGTAAAAATAAAAATGGGATCGGTACTTTAATATCCTTTAACTAATCTAATTGCAAAACCGCCACCCGCCGCCAACCATAAATCAAGTTGTTCGGTCTTATCTATTACTTTCTTTTCAATTGCAATATCTAGTGGATTCTCCAGATAATCACAAGTTCCACCGTCGCGATAAATATAAGCAGTATACTTAGTTTCATCATCTAAAAATCCAAGGTTAAGATTAACTCTCCTTGCTTCCTCATTAGTAACACCGCCGATATACCAATCTGAAGAGTCTCGATCTTGTCTTGCTACCACAAAATACTCACCAATTTTACCAAGTAAGGGAATTGTCATTTGCCAATTAACAGGGACCTCTTTCAAAAACTCAAAAATGCTAGGATTTTTTTCATACATTTCAGGTCGGTCAGCAAGCATCTGCATACCGGAAAAGAATACAATATAGAAAGCCAGCTGTCTTGCTAAAGTTGTATAAACTCGTTTTGCTGGATTCTTTAAATCAAAAATCCCAGGCGTATAATCAAACGCACCGGCCAGCATCCTCGTAAAAGGTAAGATTGTTGCGTGGTTCAGATTAATCTTGCCCCCTTCATATTCTTGTCCCTTCGCTCCTTCACGCGTCAAAATATTCGGAAATGTCCTTTCAATCCCCGTCCCCTTAATTGGTTCGTGAATATCTAGCATAATTTGATAACGTGCCGCAATCTCCACTATCTTCTGATAATGTAAAACCCCAACCTGCGAATGATGATACTCTTGCTTCCCCGAAATCAGCATCTTTGCACCGGTATAGCCAATTTTTACATAATGAATCCCGTTACTCACTAGATAGGCGAACGCACTCTCAAGTTGACGCTCATAGTTATCAATCTGCCCAACCGTCTCATGCTGTGCCACCAGTTCTAAATTATGCTTACGTGCTTTCTGTGCAACTTGATCCATATCAAAATCAGCAACTGGATGCAAAAAATCAGTATATTTCCCATTTAATGACCACTCTCCACTCCAGCCATTATTCCAACCTTCAATTAGTAAACCAGATACTCCTAATTTAATACACCAATCAAGGTATTTTTTTACGTGTTCTGTGGTTGCTCCGTGTTTATCACCCTCCGCCCAAGTCCATTCACCAACATACATTGCCCACCAAATACCCAAAAACTTCAGAGGTTTCACCCAAGAAAAATCTTCTTTAGGTGGATTATTTAGGTTTAAAACCATCCGATTTACGGTCAATTCAATCGCCGAATCCGCAACTTCTATTACTCGCCACGGAGAAGAAAAAGGCAAATCAACGTAGGCCTTCATCCCATCCGACAGAGGAGTAATATCAGTCTGTAAGCACTTTCCAGCATTTAATTTTAGAGTCATTGATCCATAGTTATAGAGTGCTGCCTCATGAATTGCTAAATATTTATTTGAATTTGTCTCAATAGTTAATGGCGTATGTACCGAATCTCGTAATTCATAAACCGGCCATTTTTCATAATTCAACTCATATTTTGTCGCTTGATACGCTGGAATCCGCCATGCCTGACCATTCAAATCCACATTAAACTCTGTTAGTTCATCGGAAATGATAATTCTCTGAAAACTTGGCTGCGGTGGAACTTCATAGCGAAAAGCCACTCCCTCATTAAAAACTCTAAATCGCACTGAAAATAAACGCTGTTTTTCATTCTTTTCTGCAAGATAAAAAGTCATTTCATTATAATTATTACGAATTTCCTTTTGTTCACTAACCACCGTTTCCCAAGTTTCATCTTGACTCTTTTTCTGAGTACGCACTAAATTTAAATTCTGCCCCAGTTCTTTTTCACCATACAACAAAAACCCGAGCCGCGATTCTCGAATTAACTCAGTCTCATCTCTCCATACTTCATAGTAGATTCGACCGTTCTTCAGTTTCACAATACATCTAATCTTTTTGTTTGGAGATTCAATTGCAAATTGTTTTGAAGAGATCTGTTTACCAAAAATTTTTATGTTAAAACTCATGGTTAGATTATACCGCAACTTAAACTTATGTTAAAATAAAAACAAGCATTTTATAAAGAAGCATTAAAAATGGTATCTAAACAAACTCATCTTATTAGTCAAAACTCAGAAAAAAGAACACGAAACAAATTACCTTTTCTTGGATTATTTCTCGGTTTTATCTTCGTTTCATTAGCCACAATCTCTATCATTAAAGTCTTCCGATCAAAACCTAAAGAATACGTATTAGACAAAGATACGTGCCTATCAAATCTCCATGTAAAAATTGCCGATAAAGAGCAAATCTGTAATAAACTCGTTAATCAAATCAATTTTTCAGATTTTAAGATTGAAGAAGATGTAATTTATAAACTAAATGAACCTCTTGATAATAAATTAGTCGCAAAAATCGAATTACCAACAACCAACTATTACAGCTCAATTACCGATTTAAAACCTGTCAATATCGACAATACTAACCTTCTAGCGCAGAATAAAGTAACATTTATCGACATAAATGACCTTACTCCATCAAAAAAATTACTCAGCATAGATGATGAATATTATTTAGATAATCAGGATACAGGTGCCCGTTTCACAATCTTATTTTTCTCCGCTGTAGACACGTCAAAAATACCAATCCTAAAAGAAAAACTTAAACCACTTTATGAAAAATACCAAAAACGAAATCTGATCTCCTTTGCTGAGACTGGAGTAACAGCACTCACGCGCCGTATGACCCTAAAGCTTAATCAGGTAGGAACTGGTGTTTATTTTGCCGATTATATTACCGATTTTCTTAAATCAAAAACATTTACACACCTCAGTAATGAAGTTAGTTTCAAGAATAACTGTCCAGGTGGTTACCAGACCATGAGTTTATGTGCAGATTGGCGAATGTTAGATACTATTACAACAATTGGCACTGATATTATAGAATTAACTGGCAATCATAATAATGACGCTGGTATAGAAAATAATCTACAAACTATCGCCAAGTATCGACAACTAGGAATAAAAACGGTCGGTGGTGGAGAAAACCTATCAAAAGCCAGAGAACCCTTGGATATAAATAATTCAATCAGATTACTTGCCTATAATCAATCGACCAGTAGTGTAGCTAATGGGCAATTAGCTACTAATGATCATCCAGGCGCCAATCCCTATAGTGAAGAGCAAGTGAAACTTGACATTCAAAATGCGAAAAAAGAAAATAAGTTTACAATAGTCAATATCCAATATTTTGAATGTTATGCCTACCCAAATCAACAAGTCGCCTATCCACTCTGCGACCAACCGATCCAAAACCAAAAAGATTTTTTTAGACATCTTATTGATCTTGGCGCTGATATAGTTGTAGGCACTTCTGCCCATCAGCCACAAACCTATGAGCTCTATCAAAATAAACCAATCTTTTATGGCCTAGGGAATCTATTCTTTGATCAATCTTACTGGCCCGACACACGTCGTAGCTTAATCATCACCCATTACTTTGACGGAGCAAATTACCTTCAAACTAGAATTTCGCCAACAGTTTATGATGAAACTTTCCGAACAAGATTATTAACCCCAGACGAAGCCCAACCCTTCCTCTCCCGTCTGCTAGAAGCTTCGCCAAAAGGGAATTAAAAAATAAGGTAAACATATGTCACCAGATAATATAAACCACAACGGTTTTAATCAAGAGTCTATCCAGAATCATCAAAATAACTCCTCGCTTTCACCCAGCGATCTAGCAAAAAATAGCATGCCAAAATTTGGCAAAATCCTATTCATCATCCTCTTCACGACACTTAGTGTGATTCTTTTATCATTTGGTATTGTTTATTTAATGAAAAATATTAACGAAAAAACACAAAAGCCCTCAAATACCTCACAAACGAAGCACTACAAAAAAATCGATCTTCAACCAACCATTGATCAATGGGTTGCAAATCAAGTTAATCGAAAAAATAGTAGCATTGCCATCTATGATCTCAATAACCAAGAGATTATCGGACGACATAACGATTTTATACAGAATAACAGCACAGGAGTTGAGAATCTCTTTCTTATTTATTTAGCACTGACAAAAATCGAACAAGGTGCTTGGAAAAAAGCCGATCAACTAAACGTTAATGGCGAAACTATTACAAGAGAAAATTGTCTAACAAAAATCGTCCAAGATAACCATCAAGGCTGTATTGACTATTTTACAAACGAAATCGGCACTGATAAACTTAAAGAATTTTTAAAAGATCAGTCTTATGATAATACTAATCCCAAACTTCATCTCACAAACACCTCTGATTTACTAAATTTGACTAAACGTATCTATGCACACCCTGATTTTTCTGACGACCTTTTTCAAGAGCTAAAAAATAAACTTACACCAAATCAAAATACCACCAATCCTCTACAAATTAGCTTCTCAAAACTTCAACTTTTTGGATTATCTAATACCCAAGCAGGAAGTTCACAAAGTTCTACTCCAAATTATCCATTTTTTAACTGTCTTTACTTTCTTGAAACTAAAAAAGAGGATTTTAAAAACCAAAGGACTCTTGCTCTCATCTTCCTCTCGACTGACATAAGTTCCGCTTCTTTGACAGATTTCACAAAAAAGATCGAAACAAGTATATTAGAATTTCTAGAATAATAAATGAGCGCTATAAGCGCTCATTTATCTTTAATAAACTGATCTATTTATTTCGCTGCATTCCAACGATCAATAGCTTTTTTAATCACTTCTTTTGCAGAATCTAATCCTTCAAAGCCTTTCACAACAGTTGAGCCAGGTTTCTTTAGATCCTTATAGTGATTAAAATGAAATTCAATTTGCTTAATTAATTGCTTTGGCAAGTCTTCAAGAGTTTGGTATTTATCACCATTATTACGATCATCTGCCGGTACACAAATAATCTTATCGTCAACCTCGTCTGAATCGACAAACTTCATCACCCCAAGTACCTTAGCTTTCATGTAAATACCTGTGGTTAGTGGTTGATCAGTAATCATTAGAACGTCTAGTTCATCACCATCCTCGTCCAATGTTTGTGGAATAAAGCCATAATTACATGGTTTTGCAAACGCCATTGGTTCAACTCGATCAAGCATAAAGCAAGCATTTTTACGGTCCCATTCAATTTTATGATTTGAACCAGTCGGAATTTCAATCACCACATTCAATTCACCGTTTTTATAATCGCCAGGTTCTAAGATTTTATTAAAATCAGCCATATATACTCCTTATTAAGTTTAAAACTATTATATCATGCAACTTTTATATTCATCTTCTTTTATTAATCAAAAATCCATGTTAGAATAAAAGTAATAATATTGATTCTCTAGGTTATAAAAACAAACACCATAACCCAAAATCACCTAACTTTATAATTCATTTTTAATTTTAAAAGGTCTTTTTATGTCAAAACAACTCAAAAGAAAACCCAAATATAAATCAACAATTCGACGCACGCTCTATTATTTCTTAAAAGCTAACAGTAAGTACAAATGGTTTGCCCTTGGCGTTCTCATCATTACCCCAATCGTTATTTTTGTACGCACCATTCTTGCTCCACTCGTAGTCGCTAATATTATTGACATTCTCTCCTCTGCCAAACCAGAAGATTTTGTAAATTCTGGTAACATTTTTCAGATTCCACTCGTCCAAAAAGTTCTCCCTCAAGGAATTTTTCTCTTTCTTTGTCAGCTCATCGGTTCTGGTATTCTAGGTAATCTTCGTGTCTATCTCGTTTGGAAAATGGAACTTTTAACCGTCAATGATCTTTCCATCCAATGTTTTGACACGGTCAATAATCAATCTATGCAGTTCCATTCCGACCGTTTCTCCGGCTCTCTCACTGCTCAGGTCGGTCGTTTCACACGTGCTTACGAGCGTTTCGCTGATTCTGTTATCTTCAATATCATACCCCTCATCGTCACCTTTTCATCCATCTTCGTCATTCTGATCAATCGTGCGCCTAGCTTTGCTATTCTTCTTATGATCTTTTCTATAGTCTTTGCCATAGTTTCTTCCAAAAGCTTTAAGAGAATCGGTGAATGTAACGAAAAAGAAGCTGCCGCCCAAAATAAGCAAACCGGTCAACTTACCGATTCGATAACAAACATTCTTTCCGTCAAGTCCTATGCTCAAGAAAATTATGAACGTTCCCGCTATACAAAATTCCAAGCCGAAACCCTAGCTGCTGGCGAAAACTCCATGCGTGCCACCATTCACCGCGATGTTATTTTCGATTCTATTTTCCTCTTAATCTATCTCCTCATGATCATCTTCATTGTCATTGGTGCGCCCGTCATGACCCTTTCAATTTCCACTGTCATCCTAATCTTTCAATATTCACAAACCATCCTCATGAATTTATGGGATGTCAGTAGTATCTTTAAAAATTTCACCCGCGTTTTTGGTGATGCACATGAAATGACCGTTATTCTAGACACAGTTGATACAGTTGTTGATGAAAAAAATGCCAAAAAACTCATCATTGATCGAGGCGCAATCGACTTTGATAATATTTCCTTTAAACACGCCGACGCTAGTGATAATATTTTCACAGATTTTAATCTTAAAATTAAACCAGGCGAACGTATTGGATTAGCTGGTCTTTCCGGCTCCGGTAAAACCACTTTAATTAAACTCCTGCTTCGTTTTGCTGATGTTGATTCAGGTGCCATAAAAATTGACGGTCAAAACATCCGTAAAGTTACTCAACATAGTCTCAGGAAGAACATTGCCTATGTTCCTCAAGAAGCCTCTCTTTTTCATCGTACAATCGCTGAAAATATTGCCTATGCTAAACCAGATGCTTCCATGGAAGAAATTAGACACGCCGCAACCCTCGCTAATGCTGCTGAATTTATCGATAAACTCCCAAACGCCTACGAAACTATGGTAGGCGAACGCGGCATTAAACTTTCGGGCGGTCAAAGACAGCGTATTGCTATTGCAAGAGCAATTTTAAAAGATGCTCCCATCCTTGTTTTAGATGAAGCAACCTCTGCTCTTGATTCCGAATCAGAATCTCTCATCCAAGAAGCTTTACTCCACCTTATGCATGGGCGCACCTCAATAGTTATTGCACATCGTCTCTCTACTATTTCAAATCTTGATCGTATTATTGTTCTTGAAAATGGTCAAATTATTGAACAAGGTTCACACGAAGAACTTCTAAAAAATCCACATGGACAATACAAAAAACTTTGGTCACGTCAATCAGGAGGTTTTATTAAAAAAGCTTATTGAATATAATATATTCTATAAAGGATAAACCGTGGAAGATCAATATAAACTAAAAACACCTTTAGCTGAACGTATGCGTCCAACATGCTTATCCGATGTTCTAGGACAAGATGAAATCATAGGTGATGGAAAGATTCTCACGGAAATTGTCAGAAAACAAGAACCAGTTAATCTTATTTTTTGGGGACCTCCAGGAACCGGTAAAACCACACTGGCGCGTATCTTAGCTAAAGAACTTGATGCAGATTTTGTTGAACTCTCCGCTGTTACCGCTCATAAAAGCGACGTCGAAGCCGTAGTTGAACGCGCTAAACAAAATTGGAATCTTAAAATTCGTACTCTCCTCTTTGTTGATGAAATTCATCGTTTTAATAAAGCTCAACAAGATGCCTTTCTTCCACACGTTGAATCCGGTCTAATTACTCTTATTGGTGCAACCACTGAAAACCCTAGCTTTGAGGTGATACCTGCACTTCTCTCACGTTCACGCGTAATAGTTTTAAAAGCATTAAACAAACCTGCCATTCTCCAAATTCTAAACCATGCCATTATTGCTGAAAAAGCCGAGCATTGCATTGAAGAAAATGCCATAGACCTAATCGCCGAACTTGCCAACGGAGATGCTAGATCGGCACTTGGTGATCTAGAAATTTCTTTATCTATTGGTCAAAAAGTTACTAAAAAACTCGTCCTAGATACTATCGGGAAAAAAGTTATTAACTATGATAAGGACGGTGATTATCATTACGACACAATTTCTGCTTTCATCAAGTCCATGCGGGGAAGTGATATTGACGCAACACTTTACTATCTTGCCCGCATGTTAATAAGTGGCGAGGACCCTAAATTTATCGCAAGGCGTATGATTATTTTTGCTTCAGAAGATATTGGCTTAGCTGGCAATGGCGCTCTTGGGCTAGCAACCGCTGCCTTTCAGGCAGTTGAACGTATTGGTATGCCGGAAAGTGGTATTATTCTTTCACATGTCGCTATCGCTCTTGCTAAATCCAAAAAAGATCGTAGTAGTTATAATGCTTGGCAACGTGCACAAGATTTAGCTCAAAAATCTTTAAACTTACCAATTCCTCTTGGTATTCGTAACGCACCGACCAAATTAATGGAAGATTTAGGCTATGCCAAAGATTATAAGTGGGAAGCAGGTTTTCACCAAAAAAGTAATTACTTACCAGACGAAATTAAAGATCAAAAACTCTATTTCCCAAACAACTAATCATAAAACCCTCTTTAATATCAAGCTAAAATTATCTTCAATTATTTCTATTACTTGATTTTATTTCTCAAGAATCGTCTCCACCATTCTTTGGAGTACCGGTACTACATCTTTTTCGAACCACTGATTCTTTGCCTGCCACCTAAAATTCAACGGGCTCGGATGAACAATCGGAAAGTATTTTGGCAAATACTCTTGATAATTACGTACCGTTTCTGTCAAATTTTCCTTCATCTGATCTTTTAGATAATATTTTATTGCATATTGTCCAATCAAGATCGTCAACTCAACTTTTGGCATCAAAGTTAAAATTTCTTGATGGTACTCATTAGCAATAAACTTTCTTGGTGGTAAATCACCAGTTTTGCCTTTCCCAGGATAATAAAAATCCATAGGCATAATTGCAATTCTTTTTGAATAAAAAGTCTTTTCATCTACCCCCATCCATTCTCGTAGTTTCTCACCAGATTTATCGTAAAAAGGGATTCCATCTTCTTCCACTTTACGTCCAGGAGCTTGTCCAATAATCAAAACTCTCGCCTCAGGATCAATTTGATAAATCGGTGAAATACCTCTATCCGTATACGTCCTATTACGAGGATCTTTTTTTAGTTTTTCTGTAATTTCACTGATACTATTTACATTATTCATGTCTTCATTCTAGCATCAAAACTCACATTTTACTTTCCTCTTGAAAGAGATAAAAAAGCAAGGTACCAATACTATAGTAAATAGTATTAAAGATTTTCTTCCTCCAGCAAAAAATATCTAGATTAAATTAGATAAACAACTAAACGGGATTTTATCCCGTTTTTTCATGCTATAATTGCCCAAAAATCTAAATAGGCTAAAAATTTTATGCAAGAATTAGAAATTGAAAAACGCTTTTACATTCCAGAAGAAAGAATTGATGAAATCAGAGCCTATATTATGCCAAACTCTAGCATATACATGAATGATTTTTATGTGCCTAACGGAAAAATGCATAAAGATCTCAGGTTACGCCAAAAAGGCGACCACTACATGATTACTCGAAAACGTCCGGTCAAAAATGATAATCTGACTACAATGCTTGAAACGACAATAGAGTCATCAAAATATGAATTTGATGCATTGTCAAGTAATATTAAAACTAATGTAGAAAAAGAACGTTTTATTATTAATATGTTTAATCGACACGGAGAATTAGATATCTTCAGTGGTCGCCATAAGGGTTTAGCGATCCTAGAATTCGAATTTAAAAATAATTCTGACCTATTCGACTTCGAAAAAAAATACACACTTAGACCTTATAGACGTAACAAATATTGAATGGATCGCAGGCGGTAAACTTGCTGAAACTAATTTTAATCAATTAAAACCAAAACTAACACAGTTAGAAAAAATTTGCTAAAATAGCCTAAAAGGAGTTTTTATGACAATGACTATCATTTTAATAGTAACGTTTCTTGCCATCCTCATCACACCGGGCATTAGAGTTATTAATCAATACGAACGTGGTGTCGTTCAACGTCTTGGACGCTTTCGTAAAATTTTAAATCCTGGGCTTCATGTCATCATTCCATATATTGACAATTTAAGTAAAGTTGACATTCGAACTACTCCAATGGATGTACCGAAACAAGAAGTTATAACTAAAGATAACGTTACGGTTAATGTTGATGCTGTTGTATATTTCAAAGTTATTGATGCTAAAAAAGCTATATTTGAAACTACAAATTATGCCTATGCTACTTCTACTTTTGCTCAAACTGCCCTACGTGACGTAACTGGCAATTTTGATCTTGATGAACTACTTTCGAAACGCAATGAAATTTCAAAACAAATCAAAGAAATCGTTGATACGCAAACTGATAAATGGGGAATTGATATTGAAAATGTTAAACTCCAGAATATTGAACTCCCAGCTGACATGAAACGTGCCATGGCAAAACAAGCTGAAGCTGAACGTGAACGTCGTGCTGCAATCATCTCTGCCGAAGGAGAAAAAGCCTCTGCTACTGCTGTTGCTGAAGCTGCCGAGCTCCTTGCCAAAACCCCAGGTGGTCTCAATATCCGTACCCTCCAAACTCTCGAAAAAATCAGTACCGACCCTTCACAAAAGACAGTTATTTTATTGCCTTCAGATCTCGCCGGTAGTATCAAGAATATAATCAAATAAATTATAGTTCTATATATTGATTTTTTTAAACATAATATCTTATGCAATATTTCTTTAGCTATCAGACTCCCGACCAATTTGATGACATTCTTATGACCAGTGATGGAAGTTATCTCACAGGGCTCTCATTTAGCAATCAAAACAATATTAAAAATCTCGCAACAAAATCTCTGCCAATTTTTCAAGAGACCTGTCATTGGTTAAATATTTATTTCAACGGACAAAAACCTACTTTCAACCCAAGATATAAAACTAATGGGATCACTCCGTTTCGTAAAGAAATACAAGACCTGCTTCTAAAAATCCCTTTCGGTGAAACCACAACTTATGGCAATCTTGCCAAAAAACTTGCTGAAACCCATCATCTAAAAAAGATGTCCGCTCAAGCAGTTGGTGGCGCTGTCGGCTGGAATCCTATCTGTATTATTATCCCATGCCATCGTGTTCTCGGGGCAAACAATAAAATTACTGGGTATGGATGCGGAATCAAAAATAAAATCGCCTTACTTAGACTTGAGCAAAGCTATTTTTTTAAATAGAAAAAACTTTATACTAAAACCCGCCTCACAATAACTCCATAGCTCATAATTATTGATACTATTTGTCTTATAAGAAATACACTATAGATAATTGCTACAAACGCAACTGACTAAAATTTATTTGATTTCTTCGTTTAATATTTCAATAAATCGGGTTATTTGTTTATCCATAAACGCATCTTTTTTAGAATTATTCTTAAATCTTTCAAACGATTATGAAGTTTATCCATTAGTACAACAAATTTAATATTGCCTAAGTTGAGATTATCAGCTATGGTAACTAGCACGTCAGTTACATCTTCCATGCCGAAAAAGTCGGCGAATGACTCTCTAAAGTTCTTATCGAATTGTTTACTTGTGTGACGATTAAGCTGTTCAATAAAAGCTTCAAAATCTGTAGAATGCCGCCAAAGCGAAGCGCCATAGTCAAGGACCTGTGCTACGACTGTCCGTTTATCGGGGTTGCAGAATAATTTTGTCTCTACGACATAAATATTACCATTTTGGTCAAAGGCTAAAGCATCTATGACCTGCAGAAAACCTAGTAATTGTCACTAGGCACCATAAGGGCGATTCTTAATACTTTACGAATCGCTCTCTTTTTTTTTAAAATATCAACTAATACATGCAAGATTCTCTAATCAAAAATATAATTAATCAAATCTGTAAAAAATACTCCACTATTGATACTATTCTGCTTTTTGGCTCCGCATTAGATGATAACTGGACTCCACAATCAGATATTGATTTATTCTTTCTTGATAATAATTTGTCTGATAAACGAATTGACTTAACTATTGATGGGGTAAAAATTGAAATCCAAACAGATAATTTTTCAAACATTAAAAATTACATAACGGAAGAGTCAGGTAAACTTTTAAATCGCAATGTCTCAACAATGATCTCAACTTCACAAATAATTCGAAGTAAATCCATCAAAATGACTTTAGAAATCATAAAACTAGCAAACACTACTATAAAATCTTCTGTAAGATATACGTCAGAAGATATTAAAATGTGGAAATATTCAATAACAGATTACTTGGCAAAAACAACAAAAGATCTAGCTCGTAAAGACGCTGTTGCATTTTATTTTGATGCCCACTTAGTTATCCAAAATGTGCTTGAATTAACTTTAGCAAAAAATAATAAATATCTTCCACAACCTAAAAGGCTCGCTTCTTTGCTTAGAATTATTGCACCATCCCTTTTGAAGAGTTTACAAGATTATGAAACAACAAATAATCTAGAAAATAAGCTCAAAATCCTCCAAAGTCTGGCTAAAAAATCTATACTCGACTAACTTATTTTTTTAATTTAATAGAAAATACTACAAAAAATCCAGTCAATATAATAATCTAAAACGAAGGATACAAAAAAATAGTCTCAAATCTCCTTATCAAAAAAACGAATTCATAATCGTTATAAACTTAAAACCACCATATAATTCTATGGTGGATTTAACTAAAATCTCAACTGGCTGGGGATGAGGGACTTAATTCTCAACTCTAGTAAGTATATTATATATCTTACTAATTTCGACATCAACACGGCAGAAACGATATTGGAGGCTCACGGACATACCGTTATCATATAATTATCACATTACACAATTTTGCAAAAAATGTATTTTTGTGTAATGCGTGCTATACTAAAGAAAAGGATAAATTATGGCAAGAATTAAGAGAAAATACTTAGACGAGGTTATCCGCACAATCGGAACGGAAGACATTAAAGTCATTACTGGGGTACGCCGAAGTGGTAAATCTATTTTACTCGACGACTTCAAAAAATATGCCAAAAGCAATATCGAGAATACAAACATTATCAGTTTTGACCTTTCTTCTCTAAAATATGAGAAACTCCGTGAGTATCACGCCCTGAATGATTATGTTGAAGAGCATTTTGTTGATGGAGTAAAGAATTTTCTCCTAATAGATGAGGTGCAGATGTGTGAAGGCTTTGAATTAGTCCTAAATAGTCTCCACGCCTCCCACAAGTACGATATCTATATCACTGGGTCTAATGCCTTTCTTGCAGGAAGTGACCTTGCTACGCTCTTCGTTGGGCGAACCTATACCATCGAAGTCTACCCATTTTCTTTTGCCGAATTTATGGAGTACTATGGATACAAAGATAAGTATGACGCTCTTGAAAAATATATCCGTGAGGGCGGGATGTCTGGCTCGTATACATATAAAACTCTTGATGATAAATATGATTATCTTCGTGAGACCTACGATACGCTTATTGTTAGAGATATTGAAGAAAAGCACGGTGTTAAAAACTCTGCCGTAATGGATGGGTTATCAGACTTCTTGATGGACAACATCTCAAAACCGACATCTGCCCGCAACATCACAAACACATTAAACTCCAACAAGATTGAAACATCAAATAAGACTATTACGGAATACATTAAATATCTCTGTGAAGCGTATGCTTTCTATAAGGTGCGTCGTTACGATATCAAAGGCAAGCGGTATCTCGCTACTACTGATAAATACTATCCTTCAGACCACGCCTTTAGATATGCCAAACTTGGGACAAAAACTCCTAATTTTGGCGATACTTATGAAAATATCGTTGCGATTGAACTGATGCGACGTGGCTATGAAGTTTACGTCGGTGCGATGCGAAATGGCGAAATAGATTTCGTTGCTATTAAGGATGGAGAAAAGTTGTACATCCAGGTCTCCTATATGATTACAGAACGAGAGACTATGGAGAGAGAAATCGCGCCACTTGTTAATATACCTGGTGGATATCAGAAACTCCTTATTGCTGGAACAAGACAGTCAGAAATGCAGTATGAGGGCATCCGTATTGTTGACATCGCTGATTGGCTATTAGAGGAATAATATGAGCAGAAAGAACATCTATCAGATTATCAGCGAGCAGAAAGTTGACCCGACTGACGCCTTTGAGAGAATAAAATTTTATTTATTTTCGAAAAAATATCGGTATAATAGCCTCTATGAAATTACCATTTATCAATTTATCGAACGATTCATCTTTTCACGTATGCCTATTAGAGAGTCTTTCACTGGTCTCATAGACCTCATTGAAGGTGTGGGAATTATCAATGTAAAAGAAAAATGCGTAAGGGACTTCGATGATGTTTTTGCCATATCTGAAATTATTTTATGTGCAATAAACAGTTCTCCGAAAGATTATTTCGGAAAAGGAGGGAAAGTTCAGGCTGATCTATACTATGATATCCTCTACGCAATTAAATCAATAGTAAAAAATACAGGTCATAAGATTGTTAAGATGCCGTATGGCGAGATAATCGTTACCGAAGATGCTGTGAGAGACCAAGCAATATGGCTATCTCAAGATGAAGAGATGTCACTGGCTTTACTGGAATATACTCACTATGCAAATTCTGGCAATATCAAAACAAAGGCTTCTATCCTCACCAAACTAGGCAAAATAATTGAGCCACGTCTAGAGAATGCCCCTAGTACCTCTACTGCTGATGTTGTCAAGTATTTACTTAATTCCTTCCATTTGCGACACAATAATCAATCTGGCAAGTGGTCTAAAGAATATATTAAGGATATGGATGATACGGAACGAGAGGAGTGGCTGGACAAACTGTATAACAGCATTGTACATCTGATTATAGAAGATGAACAGAAAGCAATAAATAGCGAAGTTGTTGAATTTCGGAAGAATAACCATTAGCATATAATACATATAAAATCACGAAATGTCAGAACTAATATACCTCCCCGTATATGCGTTTTGCAAATATACGACCTTCATTCCCCGTCACCTTTCCCCAAACATCACGTCACCCATCCAAAGGTTGGTCTTTTTCGGTTAAAAAAGAAGTCGAAAAAATTATAATTCGTTCGAAAAGTACCATAAGGGTGAATTGGAAAAGATTGAGGAAAGAATAAATAATCAAAAAACAATTAGAGCAGAGGCGGAAGAAAAAAGCAATAAACTTGATAAGATATTGCCTACCAAAGAAAATTTTTCGAACCTCATACAATCATATCTGGAAATACTACAAAATCCGAAGGATATTATTGATCAAGATGAAGTATGCAAAAAAGTAGTTTCGAACCTCTATGTTAAAAACAATTTTGTATCTGTTATAAACTTAAATCCACCATATGATTCTATGGTGGATTTTGCTAAAATCTCAACTGGCTGGGGATGAGGGACTCGAACCCCCGAATGGTGGGACCAGAACCCACTGCCTTACCACTTGGCGAATCCCCAATCTTCGATACACCCATCATATCATATTTCAAGAAAATCCGTAAAAAATCATGTATAATCTAAAAATATCTAGTATTTTTTACAAAAATCCCTTTACTTTTTCTAAAAATCCCGCTATACTCCTATTGACAGTCTGGTATCAGACTATTTTTTATGGAAGGAGCAAATGGCAAATATTACTCGTATTAAAGCCAGCGACTCTAACGAGAAAAAAACTCGTAAAGACCAGTCGCTTACAAAAGATACCCCCAAGAAAACACATACTTCAAACGTGAAGGAACCAAAGGGGATTAAAAATCAAGCAATCGTTTCAAAAAATCAATCGAAAGATTTATCTTTAGAAACAAAACCCGCACAAGAAGCTATAAGTCATACTCAAACAAAAAACGCTTCTAAACCAAACAAAAAGCTTACAAAACTTGAAAAAGCACAAGCAAAATACGAGAAAAAACAACTTAAAAAACAGTTGAAACTAGCTAAAAAAGCTAACAAAAAACCTTTGCCAAAGGCTCTACGTATCCTTACTGCTCCTTTCCGTAAAATTGGTAGTTATTTTCATGAATCTTGGCAGGAACTTCGCCAAGTCCGTTGGCCGAACCGTAAAATGACCTGGAAATTAGTCTCCGCTGTCATTATCTACACTGTAACTTTTAGCATTATAATTATGCTCTTAGACGCAGGATTCACTTTATTGTTTAATAATTTATTAAAATAGGAAAATAGGAGAAAATATGGCAGTAAACCGTTATGATGATACCCTCGCATGGTATACCATCAGCACTTACAGTGGCTATGAAGATAAAGTTGCTGAATCGATCAAACAACGTCTTGATCGACCAGAATTTCAAGACAAAATTCTTGATGCAATCGTACCAAAAGAAAAACAAATAGAAATTAAAAACGGTAAACGTAAAATTGTTGACCGCAAAATTTTCCAAGGTTATGTTCTAGTTCAAATGCGTCTTTCTGATGAAACTTGGTATATTATTCGTAATACTCCAGGTGTTACTGGTTTTGTTGGTACTGGTACTCAACCAACTCCAGTTTCCGAAAAAGAAATCGCCAAAATCAAAAAACGTATGGGTGTAGAAGATCCAAAATACTCAGTTAATTATGCGCTAAATGAAGTGGTTTCAATCACTGATGGTCCATTTAAAGGATTCGAGGGAACTGTCTCTGAGATCGATTCAACGAAAGGTAAGCTTAAAGTTATGGTATCCATGTTTGGTCGTGAAACACCAGTTGAGCTTGACGCCTTACAGGTCAAAAAAATCAATTAAAAAATTCAAACCAACATCTAAAATGACGATTTATTCGT
The DNA here is from genome assembly GCA_963549315.1 of uncultured Candidatus Saccharibacteria bacterium. GTDB lineage: Bacteria > Patescibacteriota > Saccharimonadia > Saccharimonadales > Saccharimonadaceae > Nanosyncoccus. The sequence goes on from CAUUYE010000001.1 coordinate 28,210, forward strand.
CATTTTTTTATTATTAATATTTTTTTCAAAAAAGATCGCTACTTTACTGCTTATGCTATAATAGAAACACTAAAGTCCATCAATTAAACGGAGATTATAATGGAACCACCAATTCAAGTAAATTCTGAAATCGGTCGTCTCAAGACCGTATTACTCCATCGACCAGGTGAAGAGCTTGAAGCACTCACCCCTGATTACATGGCACGCATGCTCTTTGATGACGTACCATACCTTAAAGTCGCTCAAAAGGAGCATGACGATTTTGCAAAAGTATTACGCGATAATGGCGTAGAAGTGCTCTATCTTGATAAGTTAGCTGCCGAAGCTCTTGCAACTCAAGAAATTCGCGATCGTTTTATCGTTGAAATGGTCAGAGCTTCCAAACAAGAAGACACATATTCAACCTTCGCCATCGTTAATTATTTACAAAGTCTTGATCCACTCAAAATGGTTCGCAAAGTCATGGCAGGCGTCAAAAAGAGCGAAGTACAGGTTATGGAACCAAAAAATAAACAGCTTCATCATTACATGATTGATGACTATCCATTTTATCTTGATCCAATGCCAAACCTCTATTTTACTCGTGATCCTGCAGCATCTATCGGTAATGGATTAACCATCAACAAGATGCATTGGCCAGCCCGCCGTCGTGAATCATTATTCATGGAATACATCATCAAATACCACCCACGCTTTATGAATCACAACATTCCTGTTTGGTACAATCGCAACAATCGCTTTTCAGTTGAAGGTGGCGACGAGCTAGTTCTCAGTCGCAACACTCTCGCAGTTGGTATTTCTGAACGTACTGAAGCTGAAGCTATTGAACGTATTGCCTCAAGGCTGTTTCATGATTCAGATTTCACACGAGTTATGGCACTTAAAATCCCGAACAAACGTGCTTTCATGCACCTTGACACGGTATTTACGATGATTGATTACGATAAATTCTCAGTTCATCCAGAAATTCTCACTGGCGAAGGTGAACTTGATATCTACTTGCTCGAAAAAGCAAACACACACGTTGGTTATGAAATCAAACATCGACGTAGCTTAAAGGAAACCTTAAAAGAAGTTCTCGGCTTAAACGATGTCCAGCTTATTCAATGTGGCAATGGTGACCCAATCGCCGCCGCTAGGGAACAGTGGAACGATGGCTCTAACACATTAGCTATTGCCCCAGGCGTCGTTGTTACTTACGACCGTAACTACGTAACTAACGAAGCACTCAAAAAGGCAGGTCTCAAAGTTATTGAAGTATCTGGCAGCGAGCTTGGACGTGGACGTGGCGGACCGCGCTGTATGTCAATGCCAATTTACAGGGAGGAAATTTAATGTTAAATCTTAAAGGACGTTCATTCTTAACTCTTAAAGACTTCACACCACGCGAAATCAAATTAATGCTTGAATCCGCAAAACAACTTAAAAACAACAAGTTAACCGGCGTATCCAATCGTCATCACGAAGGTAAAACTATCGCGATGCTCTTTGAAAAAACTTCCACTCGTACACGCTGTGCCTTTGTAGTTGGAGCAAGAGATCTAGGTATGCATGCAGAATTTTTGGGCAAAGATGACATCCAATTAGGCAAAAAGGAGTCCGTACGTGATACAGCTTTAGTCCTCGGACGCATGTTTGACGGTATCGAATTTAGAGGCTTCGCGCATGAAACTGTTGAACAACTTGCAGAATACGCAGGTGTACCAATTTGGAACGGTCTAACTGATAAGTTTCACCCTACACAAGGACTAGCCGATATGCTTACAATTAAAGAGCATATTGGTCATCTCACTGGTACCCATCTTACCTACATTGGTGATGGACGCAATAACGTAGCAAATACTTTAATGATTGCATCGAGCTTACTTGGCTTACATTTTTCAATTGGCACACCAAAAGAGCTTTTCCCAGATCCAGAACTTGTTGAAGAATGTCGTACTCTTGCTAAAAAATATCAGACCGGTGCTACAATTCGTGTAGTTGAAAATCCTTACGAGGCAGTAGCAGATGCCGACGCAATTTATACCGATGTCTGGGTTTCCATGGGCGAGGAAGATAAGTTCGAAGAAAGAATAAAACTTCTTCGAGATTATCAAGTAAATCAAGATTTAATGTTAGCAACACGTAAAAATAATACAATTTTCATGCACTGCCTACCAGCGTTCCATGATAAAAATACTATTATCGGTAAAGAAATCTTGGAAAAGTATAATCTAGATGCCATGGAAGTCTCCGACGAGGTCTTCTATAGCAAAAATAGTGTAGTCTTCGATGAAGCAGAAAATCGTGTTTATACCATAGAAGCAGTTATGGATCTTACTCTATAAAACCAAAAAACTTCTATGTTATAAAATAAATCCCTCAACTGGGATTTATTTTATGTGATATACTAAAACCATAAGTACTATTAAAAAGTTATAAGACCTAAAGAAGGGAAATATATGGTCGACAAAATAAATGCCGATGCAACAGCAAAGGCAAAAAAATCTACACGCCCAAAGCGTAATCGTAAACATATTAAAATACTTTCCGCCTTTGCCGTACTATTTGGCATCATCGCGATCATGGCTTGTCTTACCTGGGTTATTCCATCCGGTAAATATAACTTAATTCCTGACCCAAACAATCCATCTGAAACAATCCGCGAAGCAGGCACATACCAAGAGATTCCAAAAGTAGAAACCGTTACTGATGAAACCACCGGCGAAATGACCACAGTAGACCATCGACAAGGTCTATGGGATATTTTTATGGCCCCAATCAAAGGTATGTCCGATCGTCTTGATGTTATTGTCTTCGTCTTAATCCTTGGTGGCTTCCTCGGAGTTGTGATGAAGACAGGTGCACTAGATGCCGCACTAGGTGGACTTCTCAGAAAAATGAATGGCAAAGAAAAATGGCTTATTCCGATCCTCATGACGCTCTTTGCTATCGGTGGCACCACATATGGAATGCAGGAAGAAGCTGTTGCGTTCTACGCCCTAATTGTTCCAGTTATGATGGCTGCCGGTTACAATGCTATGACTGCCGTAATGATGATTGTCCTCGGTGGTGGCGTTGGTGTACTCGCTTCAACAGTTAACCCATTTTCAACTGGTATTGCTGCTCGTACAGCAAACGTTCAACTTGGTAGTATTCTCTGGATTCAAGCCATCGTTCTCGTTCTCATGTTAATTTCCGCAATTATTTTCACCATGCACTATGCAGCAAAAGTAAAAGCCGGCAAATATAAAGACGACTCAAGCGTTGCATCAACTTTTAAAGCTATTGACCTTAAATCAGTCCCAGAAAATACAGGTAAGCGTAAACTTATCATGACAATCTTCGCCCTCACCTTTATCATTATGATCATCTCCTTAATTCCATGGACAGATTTTAAGATTAACATATTTGAAGATTTCCATACTTGGCTTGCTAGTATCCCAGTCATCAGTAATATCTTAGGAGTCGGACATAACGTCGCACTTGGATCATGGTATTTTAATGAGATATCTGCACTTTTCCTTATTTCTGCACTATTGATCGCCTTTATTTATCGAAAAGATTTTCATGATAAAGACGTCTCTATTACTGATACTTTTATCGATGGTTCAGAACAATTACTCAGTGTTGCAATTATTATTGCAGTCGCTGCCGCAGTTTCTATCGTCATGCGTAATGGCGGAATCGAAGATACTATTATTCATTGGGGTGAAACAGGACTCAAAAATTCCAATGGTGGTATTGTCGGTGTGCTTGCCTATATCTTCTATCTCCCACTTTCCTTTATAATTCCATCATCATCCGGTCTCGCTGCAGCTTCTATGCCAATTCTTGCTCCAGTTGCCGATTTGGTTGGCTCCAATAAAGAAACTATGGTTGTTGCCTTTGCCACCGCTAATGGTCTTCTCAATATGATTGCTCCGACTATCGCATCCTTAATGGCTGGTCTCACTTTAGCAGGTGTTTCATACAAAACTTGGGTTAAGCGCGTCCTACCAGTCATGATCATTTTCGTCATAATTAGCTTAGCTGCTGTCTTCGTCATGGGAGTAATTTAATGTCAAAAATCGTAGTTGCACTAGGCGGCAATGCGTTATCAAGAGATGGGAAAGCCACAGCCGCCGATCAGCTCGCAGTCGCAAATGAAACTGCCGCAGAGCTCGCAAAATTAGTCGTTGCAGGGCATAAATTAGTTATCGTACACGGTAATGGCCCACAAATTGGCAATATTATTCTACATGAAGAAGCCATTAATACTCCGAAAACTCCGACTATGCCCGTTGATGTGGCAGGAGCTATGAGTCAGGGTCAGATTGGCTATTGGCTACAAAACGCTTTGCGCAATCAGCTTGAACAAATGAATATTAAAAAACCAATTGCCGCAATTGTAACTCAGGTCCTCGTCTCAAAAGACGATCCAGCTTTTAAAAATCCTAGTAAGCCAATTGGACCATTCTATTCTGAAACAGAGGCTAAAAAATTAGCAATAACCAATGGAATCACCGTTAAAGAAGACGCAGGACGTGGCTGGCGCAAAGTCGTACCTTCACCAATGCCATTGTCAATTATCGAATCCGACCTCATTAAGATCGCTGTCGGTAACGGTGCCATCGTTGTCGCCGGCGGTGGCGGCGGTATTCCAGTTTATTACGATAAACATGGTCGACTTACGGGACTTGAAGCCGTTATCGATAAAGATTTTGCCGCTGAAAAACTTGCCGAAACTATCGACGCCGACATCTTACTCATCTTAACTGCTGTCGACACCGTCAAGATTAACTATCAAAAACCAAATGAGAAGAGTATTCTTCAAATGACGGTTGATGACGCCTTCAAATTAATTGCAAAAGGAGAATTTGCTGCTGGCAGCATGCTTCCAAAAGTCGAAGCAGGCATCAACTTTGTTGCAGGCGCTAAGAAACGTGTCTGTATTATAACCACACCCGAAAAAGCCTCAAAGGCAGTTGAAGGTAAGGCAGGAACCAGAATCATAGCTGAATAGACAGGTCTTAATTAACCTAAAAGCTTCAATTACAAATTTAAAATCAATTTTCTTATGACATATCAAAACCCTAATCAACATAAATTACAACCTGACAAGCAAGAAGATCAGAACCTCGATTATGATTCTCTTGAGAAACAACGCCTATCTAGGGTACAGAATGAAATTGGTGCTAGAGTTCTTACTCTTGTTGGCTTTGACTCCAGAAACAGAGATATTGTCAATTCTTCTTTTGAAAAAGCAAGGAAACGTAAAGAAAAACTCCCAGGTAAGAATACGGAACGTAGAAATTACGCTTATCTCTCCCGTCTTGAAACTCTTATTGATAAACATGGGAATCCACTAGAGAAAAAACTCTGGGAGGCTTCCGCCGAACGTCTCATTATTAAACCAGAAAATATTAAAGATACTTATTGGAAGCAACAAGAACAAATTTTGAGAGATAATGGTCAAGGTAGAAAGCTAAATGAAGAAGAAAAAGTTTTTCTCACAGAAAATATTATCGACACGCAACGTAAAACCATTGATACTTGGTCAAATTATCTCGGTGATAAAAACTGTCCTTATCCTATTTGGTTCAAAGTTTATGCCTTCGATGGACTTTCCAAAATGGGTCTTCTAAATAAAGAAACTAAAGAATATGAAAAACGAGACAAGAGTACTATAACTAGTTTTCCAAAACTTAATTCTGAAGTTCTTGCTAAAGTTTATCGCGACATTAATGATTTTTTTAGCGTAGATCAGGAAACTTGGCTAGATCAACACTCAGATGATGATAAGCTCCAGTCTTTAGTTAAATCTGGTAACTTCTCTAAACTTTACGCCAAAGAACTTTTTGAGACTAAAGCTGTAATAAAAACCCCAGAAAAAACCGAAGATATTAATGGAGACTGGTTCGAATATAAAATTGGCGATGAAGAACAGATCGCTGATTTAGCAGAGGGTACAGGCTGGTGTATCGTAGCTCCAAACATAGCTCATAATTATCTCACTTATGGGCAATACGAAAATGATTACGATGAATACGATGATGATAATGAAGATGAAAATGAATACGATGATAATTACATAAATAAAAATTATCATGATAAAAATTCTAATTTAAAATCTGCGTTCATCATTTTCAGATTAAAAACACCTGTTACTTATGATGGCTATGCCTCTAACGGTTCAGCCTCTATTCGCCTTGGACCAGATGGTAAAGTTGCTGAAATTTCTGGATTGAATACTGGGCAAGCTCTTGAAGACCCCTTAGTTCCAATTGTAAAAGAAAAAGTTTTATCTCTACCTGGCGGGGAAGAATATCTCCAAAAATTCCAAGATAAGCAAAACCTCATACATCTAGACCATAAAATGCAAAATAATGAAGATTTAACCACAGAAGAGCTGCGATTCCTTTACGAATTAGATCGCCCAATTTCTACACTAGACACTTATAATTACAATGACCCTAGAATAGAAGAACTAAAAATAAAATACAACATAGATTACGCTTTAGAAAAAGGAATAGATATCAATGAACTAGTCCGCAAATCCGATTCTTTCAATCTCATCAACAACCTAGATCTTTTCATAGACCACGGGGTAGACATTAATAATATCGTGAATAATCTAGAACCTTACGATATCGTTCATAATTTAGACACTCTTATAGACCATGGTGCAGACATTAATAATATTGTGAATAATCTAGAACCTAATGATATCGTCATCAACGGTCTAGATTTTTTCATAGATCATGGTGCTGATATTAATAATATTGTAAATAATTTAAATAATTATATTATTTTCAACAGTCTAGATTTTTTCATAGATCATGGTGCTGATATTAATAATATTGTAAATAACTTAGAATCTTATAGTATAGATCGTGAACTAGACACTCTTATAAACCATGGCGCAGACATTAATAATATCGTGAATAATTTAAAGCCTAATGATATCATTCATAAACTAAATACCCTTATAAGTCATGGTGCAGACATTAACATCAACGAATTAGTTTCTAAATTAGATCATTATAGTATTAATAGAAACCTAAACCTCCTTATAAGTCATGGTGCAGACATTAATAATATCGTGAATAATCTAGAATCTTATAATATTATTGCCAACTTAGATACTCTTATAGACCACGGGGTAAACATTAATAATATTATGAATAATCTAGATTCTTACGATATCGTTCATAATCTAGACACTCTTATAAATCATGGTGCAGATATTAACAACATCGTAAGTAACTTAGAGCCTATTGATATTGTCAATAATCAGAATTTTCTTAAAAGCCGAGGTATAGATATCAATAGTATAAAAGTCAAGCAATGACACCTTCTTTACATCTTAACTAAAAAATAGTATAATTACTCTGTTACGCGCTCAATTTAGGAGTATATATAAAATATGGCAAAAAAAGTAATTGGTAACTTAAAGTTACGCATCCCAGGTGGTAAAGCCACCGCAGGGCCTCCAGTTGGCTCCACACTTGGACAATGGGGACTTAATATGATGGATTTCATCAATCCATTTAACGAAAAAACCAAAGAATTTAATGGTAAAAACGTTATTGTGCATATTCAGGTTTTTGAAGATCGAACTTTTTCTTGGACCTGTTTAGGACAACCAGTTGATGATTTGATCCGAGAAGAGCTAAAAATCAAAAAAGGATCATCACGTCCAAATACTGAAAAAGTTGGCAAAATCACTCGTGAGCAACTTGAAAAAATCGCCAATATCAAGATGAAGCAACTTAACGCTATTGATCTTGAGGGCGCAATCAAAGTTGTTGCTGGAACTGCCCGCTCAATGGGTATTGAAGTCGAAAAATAAGTAATAAAATTACTAGAATCAATAACAAAGTGTTGGGAGGATATCAATCCGTTATTACCACAGAAAGGATAAAAATGGCTGAAACAGAAAATAAAGCCACTACAAAAGAAGAAGTCGTAGTCGAAGTTGTAGAAACAACCGAAAAATACGCAAAAGCAGGTAAGAAATCAAAAAAACACATTGAAGCAGTTAAAGCTGAAGAGGAAAGAAAAGCTAAAGCAGCTGAGAACAAACAGGCGGAACTTGAAGTTAAGCCAAAAGGCGAAAAACCAATTACTCGCCCCGTCTTAGAGCGACGTGGAAAAAAATATCAAGCAGCTTACAAAGATATTGATCATACAAAAACCTATAACTTAGCCGACGCAATTGCTCTCGCAGTAAAAACAAATCCGACAAAATTTGCTGCCACTGTCGAGATTCATACTCGCCTCGGTGTTGATCCAAGACAAGCCGACCAGAACATTCGTACTACCCTCGTCCTACCTCACGGTAATGGTAAAAAAGTTCGTGTCGCCGTCTTTGCTCCCGAGGATGAATGTAAAAAAGCTAAAGCAGCAGGGGCTGACATTGCAGAAGATGTTGATTTTATTAAACAACTCGAAAAAGGCACTATTAATTTTGACATCCTAATTTCTACTCCAGCCTACATGCCAAAACTTGGTAAATTTGCTCGTTTATTAGGTCCAAAAGGTTTAATGCCAAACCCAAAGGCTGGCACTGTTACAACAAATATCGAAAAGGCCGTTAAAGAATCTAAAGCCGGCAAAGTAGAATACCGTGTAGATAAACAAGCCATTGTTCATATTGGAATTGGTAAGACAAACTTCACGAACGATCAGCTCGTCGAGAATGCTACCGCTTTCCTTAACTCGCTTAAATCAATGCGACCAGCTTCTCTCAAGGGGCAATATATTAAGAGTATCTACCTTACAACAACCATGGGTCCCTCCATTGCTGTTGAAAATATTTATAATTAAGCAAAAATACTTAACTGATCATTTTAGCTAGCTTTAATAAAATCTAGCTAGCTAAATCAAAAAGATATCCCGTAAGGGATATCTTTAGATTGAAATAAATTTTTATCAATTTTTAGCTAAGAGTATCTATAGTAACAGTATTTTAAATTTGCATAGAAAAGATATTTCATTAAACTAAAAATACCCCAGAAGGGGTATTTTTAGATCCGTAGACTTTATTTTTTAAATTAAGCTAATTCAACAGTAGCACCGGCTTCTTCAAGAGATTTCTTGAGAGCTTCAGCTTCATCTTTCTTAACTTTTTCCTTGACAGTTGCAGGAGCACCATCAACGATTGCCTTTGCTTCACCAAGACCAAGACCGGTTGCTTCCTTAACAGCCTTAATCACAGCAATTTTCTGAGCACCAGCGTCTTTAAGTACGACGTTAAATTCAGTCTTGCCTTCTTCTTCAGCAGCAGCGGCAGGAGCAGCAGCCACAGCAACAGCGGCAGCAGCAGGCTCAATACCATATTCATCTTTAAGAGTATTTTTTAGTTCATTAACTTCAAGAACAGTAAGTTTTACAAGTTCTTCAGCTAATTTTTTAATATCAGCCATTTTTAGACCTTTCTATAATTAAAATTAATATCTTACCTCTAGGGTAATAAAACATTGGTTTCAAATTAAACGATTCGTTAAAAATAACAATCTATTTTAAGCTTCCAATTTTGCTTCCAAACCAGAAACAATACCAGAAAGTCCGCCAGCAAGACCAGAGATAGAATCGTTGACCGGAGATAGCAACTGTGCCACCACCTGTGCCACCAATTCGTTCTTGGAAGGAAGTGCAGCTAACGCTGTAATTTCAGCAGTATCAATCATACGACCAGTATCACTAAAACCACCGATTAGCTCCAAATCCTTATGTGTCTTACCAAATTCAGCTAAAACTTTAGCTGGTGCAACTTCGTCTGAATCAGAAATCGCATAAACAAGCTGTCCAGTTAAATGAGTTGTATCAGTATCTTTGTAAACTGCAATTTCATTCATCGCAACTTTTACTAGACGGTTTTTAACGATCTTGATTTTCACACCTAGCTCTCTTGCAGCCTTACGTAATTCTTCAAGTTCAGCCACAGACAGACCTTGATAGTTAGCATAAGCTGTCAATTTTGCATCGGAAAGCAATTTTGTTAAATCAGCAACCAATGTATTCTTTTTATCTTTTGTAATTGCCATAAAAAGTATTCCTTGATTGTTAAAAAGTCTACGAATTTTTAAACTTCGTTACCAAGTTTTAAGATTAATCCTCGGTGACCTTATTAAGATTTTTATCAAAAAAGATTTTACAATCAACTTTCTCCCAAAAATCCGTCACTGTCTTTGGTAACTACATGAATTATACCAATAGAAAAGCAAAAGCGCAAGGTTCTAACAGATTAGACTATGGTTTAGCCGTAAAATAACCAGGTTGTCCCGCCTTATCAATCCTCGCATAGGTTTTATCACGTGGATTTCCATCACTGTACACCGTACCATTTCCACCTTTAAGTTTTTCGTTATCCTTAAAAATTTCTTGAGAATCAGCAACTTGTGAAGTTACAAAATTCAACGAAGCATAAATTGTTTTGATTTTAGAATAAAAGAACATACTAGTCATTGAATTGACATTTTGTGTATTGAAGCTTGAAAGATCCAAAATACTATCTGTAGGATTCACCATTGACTTATAAAACATGTATGCCATATCTGTTACTTTGCTAGTGTTAAATGTACTAACATTCAAATCTTTTAGCTCTGTCATATTCTGAAACATACTTCGCATATTAGTTACTTCACCTGTATCAAAATTTACAAGATCTAATTTTGTCAATTTTTCAACATTTAAAAACATCCCTGACATGTCAGTCACTTTATTTGTTTTAAATCGAGAAATATCCAAAGAAGTCAAAGACTTCATGTGTCCAAACATACTTCGCATATTAGTTACTTCACCTGTATCAAAGCTTGAAAGGTCTAAGCTCGTCAAAGCTCCAGTATATCGAAACATGTTTTTCATATCTGTTACCTTGGAAGTGTCAAAACTTAGTAAGTTTAATGAGGTTAAATATTTTGTATTGGCAAACATTGCAGTCACGTCTTGCACCTTACTAGTATCAAAATTTGATAAATCCATTGATGTTAGATGACTCCCCTCAAACATATGTCTCATGTATTTCACGTTTGCTGTCTTAATTTTTGAAAAATCCAGTGAGGCCACTGTCGTTGAAGTATTATTATTTGTTGCAAACATATAGCTCATGTCTTCCACATTTTCAGATTCAAAATCCCCAAACTTGATATCCTTCACGAGATAATTCCCACCATAAAATAAGTAACTCATATTTCTAGCTTTATTCATATTAATTTCGCTAACATCAATCAAATTTATGTCGCCATGTCCACTATTTAAATCTGCAAACATCCCCTTCGCATCATCATTAGCGTATGCGATTTCCGCCTCACTCCACCACAATATAGTTTTATTTGCAACGTCATACCATACATAAATCGGATATTCTGAATCTGGTGTTGACACAACTTTAGCTGCACTAAGCGTGGCAGGCTGCGACGCAGAACGCTTAAAATTTTCCGTGTCATAATTTGTATTAAGTTTCTTTACAATATTATTAAAATTCTGACCAGGTATAAATGTCGCAGTTTTCGGCACATGATTTGTAATCGACGTAAAAATAATCTTCTTTGAATAAGTTCCTGAAATTAAATCTGATGCCATTTTTACACCAAAAGAAACTCCTACATTATAAGGTTTATTATCATTAGTCTTCATTATCACCTCAGCAGCACTTGCTTTTGGAATTGGTTTAAAAGTATTAGGCGTATTATTTAGTACTCGATAGCCCCAACTCTTTGGGCTAAAATCCGTACTCAATAGCTCTGAAGTAATTGAGCTAATTTTTTGAGTAATTGTTGAATCAGAATAATGCAGATCTATGTCTTCATCAATACTTGAAATATAAGTAGAAACACCAGTTGAATTATTTGTCTGCACGTGTAAACTCACTGACGATTCCTTAAATTGAGCAAGATTTACTCCAGTCGGTGTAAAATCTAAATCGACAGTTGGACTACTAACCGTAGTGGTTAATGTAATCGGAGAAGGAGCAGCAAAAGCATTTTGGCTAAAGAAGCCAAAAGCAAAGATCTCAAAAAATACTGTTATCAGTATTTTAGACAATGAAATTACACGAAACAAACACCAAATCGATATTTGTCTACACAAAACCAGCCTCGCTCGTCGCGATTTTTCTACTCCCATTCCTATCACTAATATTAATTATAACATAAGCGTCATTAATATGAATCCGAACCACCTATAGAGAACCACCTATAGATGATGATATTTACCACCACTAGCAATTTCTTGCGCACGGTAGATCTGTTCAACTAGCATTACTCTCATCAATTGATGAGGAAAAACTAAACGAGAAAAGCTCCATACAAGATCTGATTTTAATCTGATGTCCTCATCTACTCCAAAAGCACCACCGATGATAAAAACAACTTCCTTAGCACTAATAAAATTTTGAGACAAAATACTAGACATTTCAGGTGAAGATAGATTCTTTCCTCGTTCATCTAATAAAATCACAAACTGACTCCTCGAAAATGGCCACTTTTTTAGATATTGTAACAATTTATCTTCTTCCAAAAGTTCCCATCTAATATCAAACGGTTTTTTTAGACGTTTTTGATATTCATAGACTGCTTCACTGACCCAATTTTGATGTTTTTTACCGCCTGCAATAATTTTAATCATGACTATATTATATACAAGACAACTTCTAATTACAGTATTTCTTACAACATATCCAATCATACCCCTGTTTTATCTGTGGAAATCTTAACCACATAAATTTCGTTGACTTTTTTACAAAGCTGACATAATATAATACTAATATTATATTTAAACAGACAGGATGCGAGGTGATGTCTGAATTACCAGAAAAACAAATAAAACGACTCCGCTCGCTCATACAAGAAGCGGAAACAAATCTAGCTGCAGCCAAGGAACTTTTAAACTCCGTAGTTGGTGATGGCGATATTGTCACCGCACCAAGAGAAGTTGTTGTTTCAGGTCCCGAAGGCAAAGTCATCGAAGGTGTTTTTGATGGTCAAATTATGATCGATCAAGATGGCAAAAACTATCCAGTTCCAGCTAACTATGCCAGTAAATCAAAATTAGTCGAAGGTGATATTATGAAACTCACCATCACACCCGAAGGTAAATTCCTTTATAAACAAATTGGACCAGTAGAACGTAAAACCGTCATCGGAACTTTAACTCATCACGACGATAAATATTTTGTGGAAGTAAATGGACGCGAATACGAAATTCTCTATGCCTCAGTAACCTACTTCCGCTTACGAGAAGGATCGCAAGTTTCTGTTGTAATTCCTGCCAATAATGAACAAGCAAACTGGGCTGCTGTTGAAGCCTCATTATAAATAATTAGTTTAATTTATTTTTCATCTACTTAAACACTAGCAGACTCAAAGCAACTCGAAATAATTGACTCAGTTTATTTTTCATCCTTAAACATGTTAAAATAATCCTAATGAAGGCACTCTACCGCAAATACCGTCCACTTCACTTATCTGATGTAATAGGGCAAGATCAAATTATTAAACAGCTTCAAGGAGCACTCTCGCAAGGGAAGATTTCACATGCTTATCTTTTCGTTGGTCCAAGAGGCTGCGGTAAAACTTCTGTAGCCCGTATTTTTGCCCATGAAATAAATCATTTTGATTATCAATTAGAGGATTCCTATATCGACATCATCGAAATCGATGCAGCTACTTTCACTAGTGTTGAAAATATCAGGGAACTACGTGAAAAAGCTATGATTATGCCTACCCTTGGCAAATATAAAGTCTACATTATCGACGAAGTACATATGCTATCAAACAGTGCGTTTAATGCTCTACTCAAAATTCTTGAAGAGCCACCAGAACATATCATTTTTATCATGGCGACCACAAATCCTGAAAAAATCCCCGCCACCATTATTTCACGCACACAGATCTACCATTTTAGCCTAGCTGAACCAGCCGTGATGCAAGATTTTCTAAAAAAGATCTCTGAAAAAGAAGGAATTAAGATTACTGATGATGCTCTTCAAATTATCACAGAACGAGGCGGTGGTTCTTTTCGGGATTCTTTGTCAATTCTTGATCAAATCGCCACAATTAACTCTAAAGAAACCACCATTGAAGCAAATGAAGTCGCCACCGCACTTGGACTTGCAAAACATCAAGATATTAAAAAACTAATTAGTTCATATGAAAATTCAGATACCTCCGCCATTACGCATACTCTGGCTGATTTACTAAATTTTGGTATCACCGCCGAATCAATCACTATTGAATTAATTCAACAAATTCTTAAGCACCCTACGCCCAAAACACTAAAATTGATTGAACAACTTTTTTCTGTTACAGGAAATTTTCTGGAAGCAAAGTTAACCGTTGCCTTAATCTCGAGTTCAAATCAAGAAACTTCATCACAAGATGTAAATAGAAAATCTTTTGTGCCACCTAGACCTTCTGATAAAAACACTCCGCAGTGGCAGCCCGCGTCAAACACAGATTCAAGGACCACAAATCCTCCTGATTCCACTCCTTCAGTCCAACCAGCTGATCCATTCTCTAAAATCCGTGATCAACTTGTTAAAAATGCCAAAAATCATAAAGCAGAATATGCTACCTTGACAAAAGAAGTCGCTAAAGATTTATCAGAAACTCCACCCACTTTGCCAGAAGCTGTAGTAGACACCGCAGGAGATTTTAATTTTAATGGATTTATATCGAATATTTCTAACCTTAATCCACCACTTATATCTACCCTTAAAAAGTCATCTTTTCAAATTAAGCAAAACACACTTGAAATCTATCCAGAAAAATCAGTCTACTGGGAGATTCTCAGTAAGAAAAATAATTTAGAAATCCTCAAAAATGCCACGAGTCCGGTTAAGCTTATAATTAAAAATCCGGAAACTGACACTATTCCAGAATCTGCTATCTCTTTTGAACAAGCAACTAATGGTAAGACTAAAAATACGACATCATCAAAACTAACTAAGCTTTCTGCTATAATGGGAGAAGTCAAGGAGGTTAACGATAATCCGTTCTAGGAGTTTTTAATATGATGGCAACCAGTAAAGATATATCTGAAAAAAAATCCAGAAAGAAAACTATTTCTCAAAATGATCCAGAATTATTTGGTGGACGTATTCCGCCTCAAGATCTTGAAGCAGAAAGATCTTTACTTGGCGCTATTCTATTAGATGACTCAGCATTTCCCGAAGTTATTGAAAAAATCAAACCCATCGATTTTTATGAAAAAAAACACGGAGCAATCTTCCGCGGTATGATTTCGCTCTATGATCACAACCAACCAATTGACCTGCTCACTTTAACCTCTGAACTACGTAATCTCAAACTACTCAAAGATGTTGGTGGTGCTGCATATTTGACCGAACTCACCAATGTCGTTCCAACTGCCGCACATATTCTGTCTTATGCCAAACTAGTTGAACAAGCATCGATTCGTCGTCGTCTAATTAAAGCAGGTACCGAAATCACTAACCAAGCCTATGATAGTACAACTGACGTTTCCGCCATGCTTGGTGCCGCCGAAAAAGAACTATTCTCAGTATCAGACCAAACAACCAAAACAGAATATGCTGCCCTAGAAGATCTCTTGGTTGACGCCTTTGATCGTATGGAAGCCCTCCATACCAATAAGGGTGCTTTACGTGGACTCAAGACCGGCTTTCGTGACCTTGATAACAAAACTGCAGGCTTCCAAAAAGGTGATCTCATTATCATCGGCGCCCGTCCTGCCATGGGTAAAACTACCTTTGCTCAAAATCTCGCATATAATATTGCCGGAATCAATAAGCGTGGAGTTCTTTTCTTCTCTATGGAAATGGCGAAAAACGAAATTGTCGATCGCATGATTGCCACTACATCGGGTGTCGACTCTTGGCATATTCGCACTGGTAATATTTCTTCAGATGATTTCGCAAAAATCGGTGATGCACTAGGTGAAATGAGTGAAATTCCACTATATCTTGACGATACTAGTTCAATGACCGTACTTGAACTTCGTAATAAAGCTAGACGCGCCGCACACGATCATGACATTGGATTGATTATTGTTGACTATCTACAGCTAATTTCAGGCTCGGATCGTTATGCAGGTAATCGCGTTCAAGAAGTTACCGAAATTTCACGCGGACTCAAAACACTTGCTCGTGAGCTTGAAATCCCAGTTGTAGCCCTTGCCCAGCTATCGCGTGGGGTGACAGGACGCGATGATCCTAGACCAGTTCTATCTGACCTTCGTGAATCTGGTTCCATCGAGCAAGATGCAGATCTTGTGATGTTCCTCCATCGCCCCGATTATTATCACCAAGAAGACGGCTACGAACCAACGAATATCACTGAACTACTTATGGCTAAACATCGTCATGGGCCAATTGGCAAAATCGAACTATATTTTCATCCAGAACTCTTACGTTTTATGTCTCTCGATAAAACTAGGGAATAATCTCTGCCTTGTTTTTTGTTTTATAAAATTATAGTGTCACTCATTTATCAAGAGTGAATAGCATGGAATTAAATTCCATGCTAAAATAGCTACGTGGGTAAAATAAATCCAAATAAATATTTTCTTTACAAAAAACGTTTTATTATTGGTTATATTTTATTGACTATTAGTTTTTTAAGTCTTATTTTCTTTATACCAAAAATTGCCCATAGTGGTCTATCATCTAGCGAGCTTAGCTCCGCAATTTCTAGCCAAAACCTAAATTATCGCTCAATCTCGGATGGGAACCTCATTGATCTACCTTATCATTTGCTACAAAAAAGTATTTTTAAACTCTTTGGAATTACAAATTACACAATCAAGCTACCTAGTATTTTGATAGGTAGCATTCTTGGACTACTTTTAGTTCTCCTTCTAAACCGTTGGTTTAAAAATAATACCGCGATCATTGCCAGCATTATCACAGTTTTATCCTCAAGCTTTCTCTTTTTAGTTAGTAATGGTACACCTCTCATCATGATTGTTTTTTGGCCAACCTTCTTACTCTGGCTCGGCTCAAAAGTACAAGGCAAAGAGCATCCCGCACCAATCTGGTGTTTCATTTTTGCCTTTGCCCTCTTTCTCTCTAGTTTTACTCCTTTTATGATTTATCTCGTCATCTTCATTTTGCTTTACGCAATTTGGTATCCCCATCTCCGTTTTACAATTAAAAGTCTTCCAAAACTTCCCCTATTTCTTGTTACCTTGCTTATATTCGTTGGTTTTAGTTTTATGGCTTATATTTTTATTAAGCATCCAGAAGCAATCCAACCTCTATTGTTCTCAAAAAATTTCAAGTTTACAAGATATTTAATTAACGAAAGACAAGCCTTTCTACCCTTCTTCTCATGGCATGGTGTAGTTGAAAGTACTTTCCTTGCTCCACAGATTAGTCTACCAGCAACCCTAATTGCCATCATCGGTCTTGTTTCCACGTTCAAAGGTTTTTTTGCAAGCAGAAATTCAATAGCTATTTTCCTCATTCTTTTCACTATCGCCATTTCGGGTTTCAATACCGATTATGCCGCTTTACTCGTTCTACCTTTTGCTATCCTCATTGCTCACGGTTTACGCTACATTATCAACAAATGGTATGATCTCTTTCCTGAAAATCCCTATGCAAAACTCTTCGGTATAATCCCTATTACTCTCTTTCTTTCTATCATGATTACTTCTGATCTTTCGCATTTCATTTCAGGTTATCGCTATGCTGCGCCTGTTGCCAACCAATTCAGTAATGATCTTACGCTCATCCTTCAACATACTAAAGCTGGTAATAACATTTTAATAGATAACTCTAATGAAGAACACAAATTAATGAATGACTTGATTATCGCTGCAAACCATAATCAACCAATCTTCCGACCATCCTTAAATTACAATATCGTCGACCTAACATCTCATCATTTTATATCCGGCGAAGAGATTTATAGTTTCACAAAAATAAAAGATCAAGATTCTTTGATCATCAAAAAAATTATTACTTCAGCAAAATCGCAAAATGCCGATCGTCTTTATCAGTATTCAGTTAAGTAATCTGTTATAATAAATCAATAACAAATATAAGGAGATGATATGGGTGCTACTTTCGACCAAATGAAAATGATTAATAGCTTACGCAAAGCTCAAAAAGATTTAAAAAATGAAATAGTTGAAGTTGAAGCAGGTGATGGCGCCGTAGTTGTTCAAATTACTGGCGAATTAAAAGTCAAAAAAGTGACCATCGATCCAACAAGAGTTGACTTAGACGATATTTCTGAATTAGAGCGCTGGATAGAAAATTGTTTCCGTGACGGCTACGCTAAAGCACAAGAAATCGCTACTGATAAAATGAAACCACTCATGGGTCAGCTTGGTGGTCTTTCAAACCTTGGCATGTAATGTTACCACAAGCACTTGAAAATACGATTAACGCTCTTGGGAATCTACCAGGGGTCGGTCCACGTACGGCTGAACGTTTTGCCACCTATCTTTTTCGTGCTGATCCTAAAATCACCGACACTATCATCGAAGCTCTTAGCCATTTACATACTGATGTTAAAATTTGTCCGATCACTTTTGCACTCATCAATTCCAATGAAACTGTTTCACCACTTTATAACACTTCAGACCGTGATAAAAAAACTATTCTTGTAGTCGAGGAGCCTCTAGATATCTACGCTATAGAACAGACCAAACAATATCATGGAACATATCATGTGCTTGGCGGTGCAATTTCACCAATTGACGGTATTACTCCTGACAAACTTCACATTGAAGAATTAATCTCCAGAATTAAACAGGATTTAGTAGAAGAAGTCATTATTGCAACAAACCCCAGCATAGAAGGGGAAAGTACAGCCCTACTTCTCCAAAAATTACTTTCCAATAAATATCCAGATCTTCGAATCACTAGACTAGCTCGCGGCTTACCACTCGGCGTAGATTTATCTTTTGCTGATCAAATCACATTGGGCGCCGCTTTAACCAATCGCACTAAATTATAATAGCTCAAGCTCACATATCTTGATTTTATTTAAGTTTTAATTTTTATGCTAAAATCAACATAATATTCCATTCACTAAGGAGGTCCATGTTTTTTAATCAAAATACTCTATTATTCTTTATCTTATTCTTAAACTCACTCTTTTTAATTATCATCCTCATTATCCTTAAAAAATATCATTCAAATAAACAAAGCGATCTAGCATCATCTCTTGACATAGTAGTTAAGAATACTGAACATGTTGTTGAAGTCTCCAAAAAACTCAACGAACGTATGATTCAAGTTGAAACCACCGTTAAAAATATTACTAAAGGCGTCGATGATGGTTTTCGCGATAATCGTAAAGAAATTGCTGACAATCTTCAAACTATCCAAAAAACTGTTGATACACGGGTTAAAGACTTACAAAATGACAATGCTAAAAAACTAGAAGAAATGCGTATAACAGTAGACGAAAAGCTCCAAACTTCCGTCGAGAAACGTTTTAACGAAAGCTTTAAAACTATTTCTGAACAGCTTACAAGTGTATATAAAGGTCTTGGTGAAATGAAAAATCTTGCCACCGGAGTAGGTGACCTAAAAAAGGTCATGGAAGGAGTCAAAACAAGAGGGATCTACGGTGAAGTCCAACTAAGCAGCATTATTACTGACATTTTAAGTCCCAACCAATATCGCGAAAATATTAATACAAAACCAAACTCAGCTGACCGCGTTGAATTTGCTGTAAAAATGCCAGGTAGGGAAGAAGAACATGAAACGTATTTGCCAATTGATTCTAAATTTCCAGTTGAAAATTATTCACGACTTATTGCTGCATATGACCTAGGGAATAAGACTGACATTCTCACATATCAAAAAGCCCTAGCAAATGACGTAAAAGAACAGGCGAAAAAAATTTCCACCAAATATATTGAACCACCTTACACTACTGATTTTGGTATGATGTTCGTACCAACCGAATCACTTTATGCAGAAATTTTACGTATACCAGGTTTATCAGATGAAATCCGTCAAAAATACAATATTAGTATCACTTCTCCCTCAACTCTACCTGTTACCTTGTCGGGATTACTCATGGGATTTCGTACTGTTGCCATCGAAAAACGCAGTAGTGAAGTCTGGCAAATACTTGGCGCCATCAAAACTCAATTTAATAAGTTTGGCGACTTACTTGAAGCTACTAAAAAGAAGTTACAAGAATCTGCCAATAAAATTGATGCTGCCGCCACAACTTCACGTCAGATTGAACGTCGACTCAAAGATGTTGAAAGCTTACCAACCAACGAAAGCAATAAGTTGATTGGCGAAATTGACGTATAAGGCTAATTTTCAATCCAAAAGCCCAAGCCTCAACTATGTTTTATCTATAATCTGTTATAATTAGTTTAATGTACGAAGACTTCAAACAATTCATCACCAATAAAACACACCTCTGTGTTATACAAGCAGAGAATCCGGATGGCGATTCGTTAGGTTCTGCTTTAAGTATCGAAGCTCTTTTGTCAAACAAACAAATTAGTCAGTTCTGCCCCGTCAATATTCCAAAATATCTAAGATACTTTCAAGATTGGTCAAAAATTTCTAACGAAATAGATTATCAAGCAGAGGGATATATTATCGTTGATACTGCCGCCAAAATTCTTCTTAGCAAGCTACTCAATGAACCCACGATCAAAAACTTACTTTACACTAAATCAGTTTTTGTTATTGACCATCACGAAACATTGGATGATCTAGATTTTCCACATCAATCCATCATTGAGCCGTTACCCTCTTGCACAAACCTCATCTATAAAATAGCCACTGAACTGAATTTATCCATCAGTAAAACTGCAGCCGAATACCTATTTCAAGGTCTTCTTTCAGATACTTTAGGATTAACCTCCGCCGGCGTAACTAGCGATACTTTTCGCTTAGCTGCGGAGCTAGAAGACTATGGTGCTGATATTAGTATACTCGAGGAGAAACGCAAGGAATTCATGAAAAAATCTCCTCGCATTCTATCTTATAAAGCAGACTTGATTAAACGCATTGATTATTCTTTAGATGGACAGCTCTCCACAATTCATATACCATGGGAAGAAATTCAAGAATACTCAGACGAATATAACCCCAACGTCCTCATCCTTGAAGAGATGAAAATGGTTGAAGGTGTCAAAGTTGCTATTGCAATTAAGACATATCCTGATGGTAAATTAACCGGTAAAATCCGTTCCTCACTACCAATTGCAGATAAAATTGCAGGTTTTTTCGGCGGTGGTGGACATCAATTCGCTGCTGGATTTCGAACATACGACACCAGCTATCAAGAAATTTTACATGAATTGATTAGTTGTTGTTTAAAGCTAATCAACGACTCAGATGCAAAAAACACATCGTCAGAAACCACTTTTATTGGGAGTTTTTAAATGCAACTATACAATACCTTATCAAGAAAAATTGAAGTCTTTACACCCCAAAATCCTAACAATGTTAAGATTTATACTTGCGGACCAACTGTTTATAATTTCGCCCACATCGGTAACTTTGCTTGTTACATTTATTGGGATCTCTTAGTTCGTACAATTTATTTACACGGTTGGAAACCACACCGTGTCATGAATATCACCGATGTCGGGCATCTTACCTCTGACGGGGATGACGGTTCAGATAAACTCGAAAAAGGGGCTAAACGTGAAAATAAAACAGTTTGGGAAATTGCAGATTTCTACACTAAAGCTTTTTTCACTGATTTCCACGCCCTTAATCTCATTGAACCTAATAAAATCGCCCGTGCCACTGATTATATTAAAGAAGATCTCCAGGTAGTTAATCAACTCATTAAAAATGGCTACACTTATGAAACCTCCGATGGTATATATTTTGATACTAGTAAGTTTCCTGATTATGCATTATTCGCAAAGCTTGATTTAGACAATCTTAAATCTGGTGCCCGCGTTGAATTCAATCCAGAAAAACGTCATGCTTCCGATTTTGCAATTTGGAAATTCATCCAAAACGGGGAAGATCATGCCATGCGCTGGGATTTTCTTGGACGACCAGGTTATCCAGGTTGGCATCTTGAATGCTCAACTATCTCACATTTTGAATTAGGTGAACCACTCGATATTCACACTGGCGGAATCGATCATATCCCAGTTCATCACACTAACGAAATCGCCCAGTCTCAAGCCGCCTTCGGAGAAAACATGAGTCGTTTCTGGCTTCACTGCAACTTTATTACAATTGACGGTCAAAAAATTAGTAAATCACTCGGCAATGTTTTTATGATCTCCGATCTAATAAAACGTGATTTTTCACCACTTGATTACAAGCTCTGGGTTCTACAAGGACACTATCAATCTGAACGAAATTTTACATTTGACGCACTCAAATCTGCTCAAATTCGCCGTTTAAAATGGCGTAATCAAATCGCAGAGCTTTTACAATCAGATGATCTAAAAAAACTTCTTTATTCTACAGCTCAAGGTCCAAACAAGATTTCTAAAAATCAAACACTTAATCATTACTTATCTAATCTTCAATCACAAATAAAATCCCCCACAACAAATATTTCTCAGCAAATTCTTACACTCACCTCCAATAATCTAAATTCAGCTGCTGCATTTTCTTACATCGACCAACATGAATTAAGTCTAGAAGATTGGGCTTTTGTCGAACAATTATTCGGTTTGAATTTGTTCAAAGATCAATCACTTCCATCAATCGAAGTGATAAAACTAATAGAAGCTCGCATTGAGGCGCGCAAGAAGAAAGATTATCAACAATCCGACTTACTCCGCGACAGAATCGCCGCCAATGGCTACTCTGTCAAAGATGAAGCCAATAAGCCAATTTGGCAATATTTGAAATAGCTTATTTATTTTTTCTTAAATTTTAGATATACTAAATAAAAATAGAGGAGAATTATGTCACGCACTATCGAAGTCGATACAAAAACTTTTATCCGATTTTGGTTAGTTATTATCGCCTTTGCTAGTCTCGGCTATTTAATCTTTAAAGCCGCCAGCGGTCTCATTATTATCTTTATTTCAGCCTTCCTAGCTATTGCTTTGCACCCACTTGCAAAGCTTATTGATAAAATAAACAAGAAAAAAGATCATCCGCAATTAACTGCTATTATTGCTGTAATCGTCGTTGTTTTAGGTTTTTCCATAATACTTGCTGTAATCGGACCAGTCATCATTTCACAAGTTTCTATCTTCCTTTCAACTGCCCCACAAAAAATCTCATCTGTCATCGATAATTTTAACTTGAATAAACTCGGCGATTATTTTGGTATCCCTGATTTTCAAGTCCAAGTGACCTCCGCCATCCGTAATTTTGCTAATACATTGCTTAATAATCTCAGTAGTATTGCTATTAGTAGTGTCAGTACTATAGGTAGCATCTTGACCAACATTGTTCTTACTATTGTCTTAACTATTCTCTTTATGCTCGAAGGACCGCAACTAGTTGAAAGCTTTTGGCGAACCATCTCCTCACATGATTCACAGGCCACTCGTGTTTGGCACCGAGTAACTTCTAAAATGAGTACCGTTGTCGCTAAATACGTTTCTGCACAAGTACTTGTCGCCCTTCTTGACGGTATAGTAACAACCACCTTCGTTTTCATCCTTAGTCTTATTTTTGACATCTCCAGTGGCATCGCCATCCCCCTTGGTCTCATCTCTTTTCTCTTCTATCTCATCCCTATGTTTGGACCTATCATCACCTGCGTCATTAATTCAATTTTATTATTCGTAAATTCACCTTGGTCTGCTCTTAGCTTCTTCATCTTTTATGTAGTCTATCAGCAGATTGAAAATAATATCATTGCTCCACGTATACAAGGTAAGGGTTTAGGACTCTCACCACTTGTAATTCTTATTGCCATCGTCATTGGAATGTACGCCTTTGGATTGATCGGCTGTTTAATCGCCATTCCAATTGTCGGTTGTATCAAGGTAATTGTCGACGAATATTCTGCTATCAGAAAAGTCATTGATAACTAATAGACTAAATAAACAGTCTATGCCATAATTATTATTATTTAGAAAAAAGGAGTATTTTATGGAACAAGTTTTACCATTTCTTGAAGGAATCTTTTTAATTGCTACAAGCGACCATGATCAACCACACGTTCGACCATTCGATGGGGCAGGTATTTTGAATGGTAAATTATATATTGGCACAAATAAAACTAAGCAGGTTTTTGCTCAAATTAAAAATAATCCAAAAGTTGAAATTTATGCCAAAAATGACGCGCTGGGTGCCCTAAGAATTCAAGCCGAAGCATATCCAGTGGAAAACGAGACACTTAATCATGCAGCATATGAATCAACAAAGAAAGACTATATAGATACGCAGTGTGCCGCCATTGAACTCAAAAATATCCACGGAACAATCAGAAATAAACTTGGTGAAATTATCGATGTCAATTTCTAAATCTCAAAACCAACCAAGCATAAAGCAAACTACATTAATTTATCTAACTGCAATCTCTGCTGGTATTCTTTTAATTTCCAATTTAGCTGCCACAAAACTTTGGAATATGTTTAACATTGCAGTTGATGGCGGAGTAGTCTGTTTTCCCATTTCATACATACTAGGAGATATTATTATTGAATTTTACGGTCAAAAAACCGCAAAACATGTCATCTTTTCCAGCCTTGCACTAAATATCATAGCTGCTCTAGTTTTTTGGGTCGTTTGCATACTACCACCTTTCACAGGAACGGAAGATATGCAAACTTCAATCGTAAAAGTATTAGGTTTTGCACCTCGTATAATCATAGGTTCTTTAACCGCCTATCTATTTTCACAATTTTCCAACAACTATATCTTTGATAAAATCAAACAAAAAACTGGTTCAAAACTTTTTCTGATACGAGCACTAGGTTCATCCTTTATTGCACATTTTCTTGATAGTTTAGTTTTTGAAACTATCGCTTTTTTAGGTGTTCTACCATTTAACGACTTCTTAAACCAAGCTCTCTTTGCTTATATTTTAGGACTCGGGTTTGAGTTTATCTTATCCCCCATCGAACTTTTTATAGTTACAAAAATTCGACCATTTCTGACGGATTCCACAAAGAACCAAGAGGCTTAACATGCTATCTGAAGATTTTCATTTCCATATTGAACATAAAATTCCCAATCATCTTGGACGAGCCGGCACTATCTACACACCACACGGCATAATTAAAACTCCAGCTTTTATGACTGTGGGGACCCTAGGTTACGTCCGTTTCGTACCACCAGAAAGTCTAACCTCAATCAATGCGCAAGCCATGTTAAGTAATGGTTACCATTTACGTCGTCGCTCTTTTGAGATTGCTAAGCAAGGTGGTTTAGCCAAATGGTCAAAGTGGCAAGGACCAACTCTTACTGATTCGGGAGGTTTTCAAGTAATGTCGCTCGGCTCTGGTCTTGGCAAAGTTGTTTCTATGGATAAAAAACTAGGCGTTACGAACACCGCACACAAAGAACGTTTAGCTCACGTCACTGAGCAGGGTGTAAATTTTATTGATCCCTTTGACGGTCAACCAGATTTTATCGGTCCCGAAGAGTCTATGCAGATTCAATGTCGCATCGGTGCGGATATTCATATGGCATTTGATGAATTAACCTCGCTAGCTGATGACTATCAATACAACAAAGAAGCACTTACTCGAACTGAACGTTGGGCAGAAAGAAGTCTCGCTGAGCACTTCAAATTACGCGACTCCCTTGGTTATCGTCAAAGTCTTTACGGCGTCATACAAGGCGGAAGATGGGAGGATTTAAGACGCAATACATCAAAAAAACTTAGTCAACTCCCCTTTGATGGTTTTGGACTTGGTGGTGCCTTCCTTAAAGAAGATTTATCTGAAATTCTGCGTTGGTGTAACGAAGAATTACCAGAAAATAAACCTCGGCATCTCCTTGGGCTCTCACATCCAGATGATATATTAAACGGTGTTGAAATGGGAGCCGATACCTTTGACTGTGTTGCCCCCACTAGAGAAGCTAGACATGGCAAAATTTACACAAAATTTGGCGATATCAACTTACGTAAATTCAAAGATTCCAATTTACCACTAGATATCGACTGTGATTGTCCAACTTGCCAATTAGGCTATACAAGAGGACAACTTCGCAGTTTATGGCGCTCAGGCGATAGGGAATTAAAAGCTAAATTTTATCACCTCGCATCAATACATAATCTTCGTTTCATTATACGTTTAACCGAACAAATCCGAGAGGCCATCATGAATGATTACTTTCAAGATTTTAAACAAGAATTTCTAAAAAATTATTATCAGAAATAAATATCTCATAATTTTTATGGTAAAATTAAAAAGTGAATAATCAAATTTCCTTCTTGCGACGACATCCAATTTTAAAAGACATCTTCAGCTTGATTATTTTTGTTTTCTTTGTTGTTATAGGCACACTTTTTTTAAATACTTACATAATTCGTTCCTATAACGTTGTTGGCGCATCCATGGAGAATACACTACACGGTAAAGACCGTCTAATTGTTAACCGAGCAGCAGTTTCTTTATCTCATTTCCTTGGTAAACCATATGTTCCAAAACGTGGACAAATCATCGTTTTTCTTAACGGCGATGCCAGTGGTCCCTTAACTTGTGGCGTTGAAACAACCATTCGTGATCAGTACATCATTAAGCGCGTCATCGCCTTCCCAGGAGAACGCGTTACGGTCAAAGACAACATTCTTACAGTTTATAATAGCGAACATCCTGAAGGTTTTCATCCTGATGATCAAACCAGAAAGTCAGATTTTGATGGACCTAAAAAACAGACTTCCGGTGAAGTTGACATGATTGTACCTGATGATGAAATCTTCGTAGCCGGAGATAATCGAGAAGGAACTCATTCATATGACTCAAGATATGGTCTAGGCACTATACCATATTGTCGAATTATTGGACCCGTTCTTTTAAGACTTTATCCTTTTAATAAAATTCGTTTATTTTAAGGTATAATATTTTTATGTCAGACTATATTTTGATACGCAAAGGTCGGAATATTATTAGTGCAATCCTTCATGCACTTTTTAATCTTTTTCTTGGTTTGGGCTCAGTATTTATTACGTTTACCACCAGTAGCTGGGTTATTGGGGTCCTTCTTGTCATAATTTCTAAATGGCGTATGTTTGCAGTACGACCTCGATATCTATTTCTAAACCTCAAATCAAATCTCGTCGATCTTATCGTAGGTTTCTCTTTTGTGTTTATCACTTATTGCTCCGGTCCAGTTCTTCTTCCAATCCATTTTATTCTTGCAATCCTCTATTCAGCTTGGCTAGTTGTCTTGAAACCAATGTCTACTGAACGTGCATCTTGGTTACAATCTCTTCTCGCTGTCTTTCTTGGCACAACTGCGACCACGCTCATGTCTGCAACTACTAATTCCGCCATCCCTGTAATTGCAAATTTTCTCATAGGTTTTGCCGCTGCAAGACACGTCTTAGTTCAAGGAGACGATTCTGAGTTCTCCTTCTTATCTTTAATTGTTGGATTGCTTTTCGCTGAAATTTCATGGCTATGTCAATCTTGGCTAATTGTCTATACTTTTAAAGAAATTGGCTTCCTCCTTCCTCAATCATCAATTCTCTTAACCGTCTTAATCTTTCTTATTGGTTATATCTTCAATAATTTTTCTACAACCGAAAAATTTTCCTTTGCCAAAATCGCTGCCCCAACTATTTTTTCACTAGCTCTCATTCTTATTATCGTGCTATGGTTTAGTCGACCATTATTTAATGTTTAAGGAGGTAAAATGACAGAAGATTCTAATCATAGAAAAATATCAACAGAAGAACAAGCGTCAGAAAATATTAATAAAGATGTTAATCAATCATCAAAACAATTTAAAGAAAAAACGACCAAATCCACTGCAGATTCAAATAATAAACTACCTATTATTCTCTCCACAATTGCCTTAGCCTGTGGAATCTATAGTGTAAGTATTACAAGTAATTTAAATAATAATTCTGGATCAAACAATCAATCTTTTAATAAAGATAGTAATTCTGCAAATTTCACTGAAGGCTCGATTGCAAGCGTTGCTAGCTCAGTATCGAAAAGCGTTGTTTCGATCGTTACTAGTACAAATCAAAAATCATTTTTTAGCGGTGAGAGCTCATCACAAACCGCCGCTGGGACGGGTTTTATCCTAAGTAGTGATGGTTACATTGCTACTAATAAACATGTTGTTTCAGGAGCAACGAAAATCGGCGTTGTTTTACATGATGGGACCGCTTATGAAGATGTTGAATTAATTGGTACCGACCCTCTTAACGATTTTGCAATCATCAAAATTAAAAACGTAGATAATCTCTCACCCGCTAAGTTAGGTGATTCCAAAACTACATCAACTGGACAACAAGTAATTGCTATTGGCAATGCACTAGGTGCATACCAAAACTCCGTCACCTCTGGTATTATTTCAGGAAAAGGTCGTAGTCTCACTGCGACTGATTCATCTCATTCGCAATACGAAACTCTCTCAGATATGATCCAAACTGATGCTGCTATTAATGGTGGTAATTCTGGTGGACCATTAGTCAATGCTGCTGGCGAAGTGATTGGAATTAATACCGCCTATGCCAGTCAAGGGAATAATGTTGGTTTCGCCATTCCAATTTCTTGTGTTAAAGGTATTATTAAAAATGTACTTGAAAATAAAGGCTTTGCTCGCGCCGTCATTGGCGTCCGTTATATCAACCTCACGCCAAGTATTGCAAAAGAAAAGAATCTTAATGTTACGCAAGGAGCCCTAATTTCCTCTAGTCGAAACAATCGTGCTGTCATCCAAGGTAGTGCAGGAGATAAAGCAGGGCTCAAAGAGAATGACGTCATCACTCAGGTTAACGGTATCAATATTGGTGACGCTGGTTCACTAGCTAGCTTAATTGGTGAATATTCTGTTGGTGACACGGTCAAACTAACTATTTCGCGCAATCAAAAAACAGAAATCATCGAATTAACATTAGAAGCATATAAATAAAAGAAATAATAGACTGTAGATAGAAAATAGGATCCAAAAGATCCTATTTTTTATTTTGGTTTTTATCTCATGAAATTTAATAAAAATATCAGTCATCAAATATACATGGCGACTGGGCGAAGCTCATCTTCAAGGTCGCAAAAAAATTTAATAAAAATATCAATCATCAACTGAGTAATAATAAATAGAATAATAAAAATTAAGGAAAATATTTAAAATTAATACTCAAAAAAAGTGATCAGATCACATTTATCTATATATTTAAATCCGTAACGTTTCGCATAACGAATAATCTTCTCTTGTTGACTCATATCAGATTCAATTAATAAATATTTATGATGTTTAGTTTTTTCTTCAAATAGTTTTGGCCATTTTGTATGAATTTGTCGAATTAATTTATAGATCAAGGCTAATCCACCTTTATCCGCAAACAACGCAATACTTGGTTCAAACTCAATCTCTGGCGAACGCCATTCCCAATTTCGATCTACATAAGGTAAATTCGCCATAATAATATCAGGAACAGGCGCAGGGTTGCTAATCCTATTCAATAAATCACTAGTCATATATTCCAAATTAGTCAGCTTGTAATGATTCTTATTTGTAATAGCTACACATAAAGCTTCTTTCGAAATATCTAATCCAAGCACTTCAGCGTTTTTACAATCTAGCGCCACCGAGATTGCAGCACATCCTGAACCAGTGCCAACATCAAAAATAAGTACAGACGAGAGTATCTCATTTCTTAATCTATCATATTCTTCTTTAATTGTCGGATTATCCGGCCAACTTGGTTCAATCGCACCAAATTTCTCTTTAATAACTTGGTCAAAAGTTTCAATCTTATGTTTTAAAATTAAATTATATAGACCAATTGTAATTTTAACCATCAATTCAGTTTCAGGACGTGGCACTAAAACATCAGGCGTAACCTTAAATTTATGACCAAAAAACCATTTCTCACCTGTAATATACGCTAGTGGCACATGCTGTGCCCTAAGTCCTAACATTCGATCCGCCGTCCGTCGTTCTTTATCGGTCAATACAGAAGAACCATGCGTCACTAAAAAAGATCGATCAGCTGCCTTTATCACATTAGATAAAATCAGTTCTGCATCTAACGGATTCACTAGCCCCTTTGCCTGTGTTAACCATCTTTTTACCGTTAACGACATCTATTTTACTCCTTGATCCCGTTTTCATCTCGAATCGTTTGAATCTCATACTTCTTTAGCTCATCTAAAATATCATCAATATCCCCATCCATTACAGCATTAATATTTGAACGCGAATAGTGAATTCGATGATCTGTAACACGATCTTGTGGGAAATTATAAGTACGTATTTTTTCCGAACGGTCTCCCGTACCAATCAAAGATTTACGAGTTGCTGAAGCATTTGCTGCCTCCTCTGCTCTCCTTTGATCATTCAAACGCGTTCTTAGTACCATCATTGCTTTTTCTTTATTTTGCCTTAAAGATCTCTCGTCTTGCATCGCTACAACTAGTCCTGATGGTAAATGCGTAATTCTGATTGCTGAATTCGTTGTATTAACTGACTGTCCACCGTGTCCACCAGAATGATAAATATCAATTCGTAAATCTTTTTCATCAATTTCGATTTCAGACTCTTTCACTTCCGGCAAAGCTACCACTGTAGCAGTCGAAGTATGAATTCGCCCCTGTGATTCAGTTACTGGTACTCGTTGTACTCGATGTACACCACTTTCAAATTTTAAATCACCATAAGGTTTTTCGCCAGAGATTTTAAATACTACCTCTTTAATTCCACCTGCTTCATTAATATTTTCAGACATTAATTCAGTTTTTAATCCATGCTTTTCAGCATAACGCAAATACATTCGATAAAGTTCACTAGCAAATAAAGATGCCTCATCTCCACCAGCTCCCGCTCTAATCTCCATAATTACCGGTTTATCATCGTCAGGATCTCTTGGAATCAATTTTTCTTCAAGCTGCAAAGTTAGCTCACTAATCTTTTGCTCAGATTCACTAATATCCAATTTTGCCACCTCTCCTAAAATAGGGTCTGACAAAAGTTTTTCCGATTCTCTAATATTGTTTTTTAACTGCGAAATTTTCTTATCAATACTTATGATTTCATTTATTTCCGATAAACGTTTCGATTTAGAAGCAAAACTATCATCAAGATAAGCCTTTGGATCAGACAAAAAAAGCGAAATCGCACTAGCTTCTTCTCTTAAATTCTTAATTTTATTTTCCATATTCAAAACCCTGGTGGGTCTTACTGGGCTCGAACCAGTGACCTTACGAATGTGAATCGTACGCTCTAGCCAACTGAGCTAAAGACCCTACTCTAGTATTATAACAAAGAAACTATAAAAAAATAAAGACAGGTACCCATCTTTATTTTTAATTATTTTATTCTTCTTTGGCAGCCTTTTTTTCTGCTTCTTTTTCAGCTTTTCTCGCCTTATTTGCTAGTGCAGCCTTACGTTCTTCCGCTTTCTTAGCACGTGCTTTAAAGCGATCGACGCGTCCTTCAGTATCAATAATCTTCTCTTCACCTGTGAAGAATGGATGCGAAGCCGAAGAAATTTGCACTTTCACTAATGGATATTCATCTCCATCAGTCCATTTTATCGTCTCATCACTTTTAGCAGTAGACTTAGTTAGGAAAGAAAAGTTTGCTGCTTCATCTGCAAAGACCACAAAACGGTAATCTTTTGGTTGTAGTTCTTTTTTACTCATAATTGTAGAAAATATAT
Organism: uncultured Candidatus Saccharibacteria bacterium; assembly: GCA_963549315.1. Taxonomy (GTDB): domain Bacteria; phylum Patescibacteriota; class Saccharimonadia; order Saccharimonadales; family Saccharimonadaceae; genus Nanosyncoccus. The sequence continues at coordinate 59,868 of CAUUYE010000001.1, forward strand.
CAGATTATCGTTAAAATGTAAAGGAAAGAAAACACATCTATATACAGGAATCAGTATCTTATCTATCCCTAACTAGAGTATCCCTATACAAAATCGAAAAATATAGTATAATGAAAATATAACAAATTTAACGAAACAACTTCGCGCGTTTTCCTGAAAAATCATGCGAAGTGAAGGGAAAGGAAAACATGTCAATTAGAATCGACATGAAAGAGCTCCTTGAGGCGGGAGCACATTTTGGACATAAAACCTCACGTTGGCATCCAAAGATGGCTGAATATATCCATAGCAAACGTCAAGACACTCACATTATCAATCTAGAAAAAACCGTTGCAGGTATTGAACATGCTATCCCTGCCATTGAAAAAGTCATCAAAGACGGCAAAAAAGTCCTCTTTGTCGGTACAAAAAAGCAACTCAAGGCTTTAGTTAAGGAAGTAGCCGAATCTGTAGAAATGCCTTATGTCACCGAACGTTGGATTGGTGGTACACTCACTAACGTTGAAACCGTCAACCGTCAAATCAAAAAGCTTAAAGATCTTGAGCGTCGCATGAAGTCCGGTGAACTTGAAGCTCGTTACTCTAAACTTGAAGTTCAGCGTTTCCAAGAAGAGATCGATATGTTAAATACCCGTTATGGCGGCATTAAAGACATGACCGAACAACCAAGTTTAGTCATTGTTACTGATGCCTGTGAAGATAAGAATGCTATCAAAGAGGCTAGAACTCTTAATATCCCAGTCATTGCTATCTGCGATACTAATGTTGACCCATCTGATATTAATTTCGTTATTCCAGCCAACGACGATTCTACTAAAGCAGAAAAACTAATACTCGGCTATTTTGTTGAAGCAATCAAAGAAGCAAAAAAATAATCAAAAGGAGTAAAAAATGGCAGAAATTACCATTGAAGCAATAAAAAAACTCAAAGAGCTCTCAGGCGTTGGTTTAACTGATGCCAAAAAAGCTCTCGTCGAAGCAGCTGGCGATTTTGACAAAGCTCTCAAAGCCATGCGTGAAAAAGGTCTTACCAAAGCCGAAAAACGCAGCGATCGCGAAACACGTGAGGGAGTTGTTGCTTCATATATTCATGACAATCGACTTGGCGCAATTGTTGAAGTAAACTGTGAAACCAGCTTTGTCGCCAATACTGATGAATTTAAAGAACTTACCCATAAGCTAGCGATGCAAATTGCCTCCATGGATCCACTCTACGTTTCAGAAAATGATATTCCCGAAAAAGCCCGCAAAGAAAAAGTTGCCGAATTTGAAGCTAAATTTAAAGGTCCAGCAAAGATGAAGGATCAGATCATCGACGGACAGGTCAAGAAAGCTTTCTCTGACAAAGTTCTCATGTTACAGCCTTACATCCTTGATGATACTAAGACAGTAGCAGAATATATCAAAGAAATGATTGCAAAAACAGGTGAAAACATCACAGTTCGTCAATTCAAACGCATCGAACTTGGTGTTAATGAATAATTATTAATACCTATAAAAAATAGACCTCAAAGAGGTTTATTTTTTATTTTGTTAAGATTATGCTAATATATGCACATGAATATATTGTTTGGTGTTATTGTTGGTTTTATTGTTCTAACTATTTTAGTAGTACTTCACGAATTTGGTCATTTTTATATGGCAAAAAAAAGTGGTGTAAAAGTTAATGAATTTGGTATTGGCTTTCCACCACGTGCCATTGGTTGGATCCATCTTCCTGCAGATGAAATAGAAAATTATTTAAACCAACTATCCGATGAAGCAAAATCACAAATTCCACTCCAAAAGATTGAAAAAATAATCAAAAATACTAAAGCACAATCCACTCGAAACAAGAAAAAATATTATTGGATCCGTTTTCCAAAATCCGAATACAATAAGCCACAAAAATATTTAATTTTTAGTTTAAATTATCTGCCGATCGGTGGTTTCTGTGCCATGGATGGCGAATCGGCAGCAGATACCAGAAAAGGAACTTTTGGCGCTACAAATTTTTGGCAGAAAACCAATATCCTTTTTGGTGGTGTAATCATGAACTGGTTAACTGCTATAATTATTTTCACAATACTAGCATGGACTGGCATGCCAAGTTTCCTACCAGACCAATTTACTATTAAGAATGACGAAAATTTTACAAAAGATTTAGTCACAGTATATGACGTTCAAAAAGATTCACCTGCCGAAAAAGCTGGTATTAAAGTTAATTCTAAAATCATCAGTATGTCAGAGGGTGACAATCTACAATCACCGATCGAAGTAGTCAATATACATTCAATCAAAGAGTTTAATGAGACTCACAAAGGACAAGTAGTTTCTTATAAATTATCCGATTCAGATGGCAAAATTTATCAAGTCACAGCCAAACTAAATCCAGAAAAAGACAATCTTCCCGCGCTCGGTATAGCTATGCAATCTTCGAATAAACAGTCTCTCACGCGTTATACTTGGTCTGCTCCTCTAGTTGGACTTGGCACGACAGCACAGATTACTCAAAAAACATTTGAAGGGATCGGCGACTTAGTTAAAAATATTTTTCAAGGTGGTCTTAGGCAGTTTAGTAATAATAGCTCCGTAAAAGAAGAGGGGAAACAACAAATCGAAAAAGCAGGTGATTCAGTCTCAGGACCGGTTGGCATTATCGGTGTACTTTTCCCAGCCTTTACTAGTGCAGGTCCAACGAATCTTGCCTTCCTTGCTGCCGTTATTTCCATCTCTCTCGCCTGCATGAACGTTCTACCAATCCCTGCACTTGATGGTGGACGTTGGTTCCTCATAGGTCTCTACAAACTTCGTCATAAAAAATTACAAAAAGAAACTGAAGAAAAAATAGTCGGTCGAGCTTTTCTAGTACTAATCATTCTCAGTCTCTTTATCACAATTTTAGATATAATTAAATTTACTAAATAAGTATCATGAATCAACACCCTATAAAATCCACTAAAATAACAGACATTAAGCTCCCTGATCATCAATCAGAAAGTGTAGATTTCACACAAACCGAAAATCACACACAAAAAAATATTAGTCGTACTAAAAAATCTCAAAAATTTCTTTTAATCTGCAATTATCTCTTATCAGCTTATTTTTTATCCTACGGGTCTGAATTAATTGTTGGTTATTCCATGATTTATCTCATAGGTTTATCAGTTTTTAATACACCACTAATAACTGCTATTTATACAGCCCTCTCATACCTACTTGTTTTATTTTTGCTAATCATTTTACCAAACATTCTCTCATCAAAAAATAAAACTAAACAGAATGTTATACAAAAGTTTGTAAGTTCTTGGCAAACTGATCGTAAAGAACTTGGACTAGTGGGACTCCCCACTTACACCGACATTGCTTTAAGTATTATTGGTTTTGCCATCTATGCTGGACTCTCCTACTTTATATTAGAATTGTTTACTCGATTTAGTTGGTTTCAACCTAATCAAGAACAAGCTACAGGCTTCTCTCATTATTTAATTGGTACGGATCGCATTTTTGCTTTTTTCGCTTTAGTCATATTTGCCCCAATTTTTGAAGAGGTTATTTATCGTGGATGGCTCTATAGTAAAATCCGCAAACAAACCAACCAAACTTTTGCGATTCTCCTTACATCCGTTTTATTCGGTATCGCTCACGGTCAATGGAACGTAGGAGTCAATGTTTTCGCTCTAAGCTTAGTTTTATGTTCACTACGAGAAATAAATGGCACTATCTATTCTGGTATCTTACTACATATGATCAAAAACGGAATCGCCTTCTTTTATATATACGTAATGGGAATTTAAATTAATAAATTATTATTTTTACGTTTAACCCTTATTCAATTGAAAGAATCTCGCCTTCATTACCATTTGGCAAAAGATATTTATCACCCACCTTCTTACCCATAATCGCTTTACCAATTGGAGAAATATCTGAAATACGACCATTCAACGGATCCGCTTCAACTTCACCAACAATCATATATTCATGTTCTTTTCCAAGAATCTTAATTTTAACCTTCGCACCTACCGCCACTTCCTTAAAAGAACCTGTTTCAATAATTTTTGCATTTTTTAAGATATCTTCAATTTCCAAGATTCTAGTTTCAATCTGACGTTGCTCATCACGTGCGTCAGTGTATTCCTGATTTTCCTTTAAATCGCCAAAAGAGCGAGCGTAAGCCAATCGATCCGCAACCAACGGACGTTCAGCAATTAGCTCTTTTAATTCCTTTTCAAGTTCAGCTTTGCCATCTTTAGTTAAGCTAATATTTTTTTTCATGCTTAATAAAATACACGTTAGTAGAATAAAAGTCAAGGATCATGATATAATCTATATATAGAATAAATTAAAGAGAAAGGTAAGGGGATGAAATTAAGTCAATCTTTTATCAAGACCTTCCGCGAAGTAGGGAAGGATGAGGCCGCAAGAAATGCCCAACTACTAATCCGTGCAGGATTCATCTACAAAGAAATGGCAGGAGTTTATGATTTTCTCCCCTTGGGCTTAATCACATTAAATAAGATACAAGACATCATTCGAGACGAACTTGATAAAATCGGTTGTCAAGAATTACAAATGACAGCCCTGCAAAACCCTGAACCATGGGTTAAAACTGATCGTTGGGACGACAATGTAATTGATGTATGGTTCAAAACAAAACTTAACGCTGGTGGTGAACTTGGTCTTGCTCCAACACACGAAGAACCTCTCACAAACTTGATGGTCAAATTTATTTCTTCATATAAAGACCTCCCAGTTTATGTTTATCAGTTCCAAACAAAATTTAGAAATGAGCTTCGTGCAAAATCAGGTATTTTACGTACACGTGAATTTCTTATGAAAGATCTTTACAGCTTTAGCGCTGACGAAGAAAGTCATAATAAATTCTACGATGAAGTTGATAAAGCCTACATGCGCATCTATACAAGATTAGGACTTGGTGATTGTACTTACAAAACTTATGCCTCAGGCGGTGCATTTTCAAAATATAGCCATGAGTATCAGACTATTACTCCAGTCGGTGAAGATGTGATCTACATGAATAAAGATAAATCCATCGTACTTAACGAAGAAGTGATGAACGATGAAGTCTTAAATGACTTAAAAGCAAAACGTGAAGACTTCACACCTGTTGCTGCTGCCGAAGTTGGTAACATCTTTACCCTAAGATATAAGTTCTCAGAACCTATCGGACTAAAATATGATGACCAAAATGGTGAAAAGAAAACTGTTTTCATGGGAAGCTATGGTATTGGTGTTTCGCGCGTTATGGGCGTAATTGCTGAAAAATTTGCCGATGACAAAGGTCTCGTTTGGCCAGAAAATATTGCACCTTTCAAATACTATGTTATGGGTATTGGTGAAAAATCTGAAAAAATCGCAAACGATTTGCATCAAGCACACTCCAAAAAGATCCTTCTTGATGACCGTGATCTAAGACAAGGAGAAAAATTTGTTGATGCAGAACTGATGGGTATACCTTATCGCGTAGTCATCTCAGATAAAACTCTTGAAGATCAAGCTGTTGAAATTACCGAACGAAAAACTGGCAAATCTAAAGTTGTTTCTATCGAAGAATTCAAAAAAATGTTGAAAAAATAATAAATATCAACTTCAAATAAGGGAAAATATGTTTGATCATCTTGAATATCAACAAGCCATGGAAGGCGTCATTGAACGCTTCAAATCAGAAATACAAAAAGTCCGTACTGGTCGTGCCCATCCAGATATGTTGGCAGGAATCAAAGTTGAAGCCTACGGTCAGTACATGCCACTTAGTCAAGTAGCTAACATCACAGCTGCAGACGCCACCATGCTTCTAATCACCCCGTTCGACCCATCAACCATCCAAGCCATCGCTGGCGCCATCCGCGCAGATCAGACACTAGGCTTAAACCCAGCTGATGATGGACGCGTAGTTCGTGTGCCAGTTCCACCACTTACAGAAGAAAGACGTAAAGAAATTGTAAAAACTGCTTCAACAAAAGTTGAAGAAGCCAAGGTTGCTCTACGTAAAGTTCGTGATGATGCAAGAAAAGAATTAAAAGCAGCAGACGATCTTTCAGAAGACGTCAAAAAGCGTGGTGAAAAAGAAATTGATGATCTCATTAAAAAATTCTCAAATAAAATTGATGAACTGTTCAAAATCAAAGAATCTGAAATCATGAAAATTTAATCAAATTTTCAGATGAAAAACAGAGACATGATATAATCGAAATATGACTACACTTAGTGATTACCGAGACGAACGATTACGTAAACTATCCGAGATTAAAGCACTTGGTATTGATCCATATCCTGCCCATTCGGACCGTAACACTAAAATCTCCGAAATTCTAAACGATTTTAAAGACTTTGATCAAAAGGAAGTAGTTATTGCTGGTCGTATCACTGCAATTCGTAGTTTTGGTAAACTCGCTTTTGTTAAAGTTCGTGATTATTTTGGTGAAATTCAACTCTTCATGAAGCAATCTGAAGAGATACCTCAAGGATACTTCTCAGTAAAAAATCTTAAGCTCTTAGATTTAGGTGATTTTATTGAAGCAAGAGGCTTAGTTGGTAAATCGCAAACTAGTGAAGTATCCGTTTTCACTAATTCAGTTCGTCTTTTATCAAAGTCACTTCGTCCGCTCCCAGGGCGTGATGGTTTTACTAACAAAGAAGAACGTTATCGTCGACGCTATGTAGACATGAACGTCAACCCTGAAGTGAGAGAACGATTAGTCCGTCGTAGTATTTTTTGGCAGGCTACCCGTGATTTTATGAATAAACATGGTTTTATTGAAATCAATACTCCGATCCTTGAACACACCACTGGCGGAGCTGATGCTGCACCTTTCGTTACCCATATGGATGCCTTGGATGAAGATTTTTATCTCCGAATCTCTCAGGAATTGCCGCTCAAACGATTGCTCGGTGCAGGATTTGAAAAGGTTTATGATATCGGACCACGTTTTCGCAATGAAGGCGTTGATGATGAACATCTCCCAGAACACATTGCCTTTGAAGCTTACGCAGCTTTTGAGGATTATCAAGATGGCATGAAGTTCTATGAGTCCATGATTAAATATGTTGCACAAAAAACATGGGGAACCCTTCATTTTAACGTCAACGGTTTTACAATTAACCTTGATCAAGAATGGCCCCGCATCAAATATGCCGATATTATTCAACAGAATTTTGGAATTGATGTCTTTCATCCCGATCGTACAAAAATTATTAAAATCTTAAAATCTCACAATGTAGAGGTTAAAGAACACCAAGCTGATTCTCGCCTGATCGATAATTTATGGAAAATCATTCGTAAGCAGTCTGGCGGACCATTCTGGCTAATCGAAGAACCCCTTAGCCTTTCTCCACTTGCAAAAATTTCGCCTCAAAATCCATTAGTCACCGAACGTTTTCATCCTATTATCGCTGGTACGGAAATGGGGAACGGATACTCTGAGCTAAATGATCCAAAAGACCAACTTCAACGTTTTGTAGAGCAGCAATCCATGCGTGACCAAGGGGATAATGAGGCACAAATGCTAGACATGGATTATGTTGAAATGCTTGAATATGGCATGCCACCAGCCTGCGGGTGGGGAAATTCCGAACGTAATTTTTGGTTGCTAGAAGGAGTCTCTGGCCGCGAGGCCGTACCATTCCCGATCATCAAACGCAAAACTGAAACAATAAGTTAAAATTAAGGAGAAAAGAGGCAATATGTTAGACATAAATTTTATCAGAGCAAATCGTGATCTAGTCCAACATTCAATCACTGAAAAAATGTATAAAAATATTGATCTTGACAAGTTAATTGCACTTGATGATCAACGTAAAGCAACTATAAAAGAAGTCGAATCTTTACGTAAAGAACGTAATCAAAATACTGATAGTATGAAAGGTAAAAAACCAAGCCAAGAGCAGGTTGCAAGAGGTAAAGAACTTAAAGAAAAAATCACAGTACTTGAAACAAAATTAGCCAAAGAAGAATCAGAATTTAAAAATCTCTTAAAAGCTATTCCAAATATTATTTTCGACGATGTCCCTCTTGGCGACGAAAGTGCCAGTGTTGAGGTAAAACAATGGGGCGGACAGAAACAAGAAGGCGTTGATCATCTTGATTATGCTATCTCTCGTGATTGGGTCGATTTTGAGCGTGGCGCAAAAGTAGCAGGAGCAAAATTTTACTATGTAAAAGGCGGCTTGGCTCTTCTCGAAAATGCCTTAATTCAATTTGGCATCAAAAAAGTCATCGAACACGGTTTTACACTGATGGACGTACCTGACATGGTCAATTCACGAGTACTTGAAGGCACCGGTTTTGCTCCAAGAAGTTCAGAACAAAGCGATGAATACTACATTGAGGGTGAAGATCTCGCAATGATTGCGACCGCCGAAATGCCGATCACCGGTTATCACATGGACGAAATTATTGATGAAGATAAATTACCTCTTTTCTATGCAGGTTTTTCCGCCTGTTTCCGTAAGGAGGCAGGTGCCTATGGTAAACATACAAGAGGACTTTTCCGCGTTCATCAATTTAATAAACTAGAAATGTATTCCTTCTGCTTACCAGAACAAAGTAAGGATATCCACGAAAAAATCCGTGGTATAGAAGAGGAGATCTGGCAAGAAATTGGTATACCATACCATGTAATCAATATTGCCGCAGGCGACCTTGGCGCTCCTGCAGCCAAAAAATATGATATCGAATACTGGTCCCCAGTTGATCAGAAATATCGTGAATTAACTAGTTGCTCAAACTGTACAGATTTTCAAGCCAAAGGTCTCAACATCAGGGTCCGACGCAAAGACGGAACCATCGAGACCCTTCATACGTTAAACGGTACTGCTATTTCACTGGCTCGTACTATGGTTGCCGTTATTGAAAATTTTGCCAAGAAAGATGGTAAGCTAAAAGTTCCCGCCGTCCTCCAGCCATTTCTAGGAGTAGAAGAACTATAATTATTATCATATTGTTGTGTTAAAATAGGCATAAGGAGAATTTATGATCGAAAAAATTGATATAAGTGGCAGTAATTACAAGGTCGAAGAAAGTTTCCAAAAATATGCAACCAAACGAATTGGCAAATTAGACCGTTATCTACCTCGTGGTAATAAAAAGGACGTTGTAGCGAAAGTTGTTGTAACAGAAGTTAATCGTTCTCACGGCAACAAATATGAAATTTCAGTTGCGATGGAAATCCCAGGTGGTAAAGTTATTGCAGCTAAGGATGAATGCTCAAATGTCTTTGCTGGTATTGATATTTTAGAGGCAAAACTAACGGGACAAATTCGTCGATATAAAATCGAGACAACCCCACATTTACGTAAAAACCCTCTCCTACGTCTTTTCCGACGTGAAAAATAATTAAAAAGTTTTTAAAACTAACAAAAAACTGCATGAATCACATTTCATGCAGTTTTTATGATAAAATACACCTATAAAATATTATCCTGTTTTTGGAGGTTTTGACCGACTATGTCGAAAAAAGTAAAAAAAGAAAAAAAGCCAACTGACAAATTGGCAGATAAAACTCTCACCACACGTATATTACAAGGTGTTTTTGGCGATCCCGCAAAACGCAATCTCAAACGTATGGAAAAAATCGTACAGATTATCAATAAATTAGAGCCAAAATACAAAAAGATGTCTGATACCGAATTAAAAGACCAGACCAATCTCCTCAAAGAACGTTTAATTAATCTCCGAAAAAAAGCTGACGCCAAAATTGCACTTAAAAAGCAAGCTGTCAAAAATAGTAAAAACCTAAAAAATCCCAAAGCTCCTAAAGTTAAAATTACCGACACTGCAAAAGAAGAAGATAAAATTCTTGACCAACTCCTCCCTGAAGCTTTCGCACTCGTCCGTGAATCAACATTTCGTATTTTAGGTATGCGGCATTTTGACGTTCAGCTTATTGGTGGTATTGCTTTACACGAAGGCAATGTTGCCGAAATGAAAACAGGTGAAGGAAAAACACTTGTCGCTTTGCTTCCTGCCTATCTCAACGCTCTAACCGAGAGAGGAGTACACATTGTCACAGTCAACGATTATCTCGCCCAGCGCGACGCAGGTTGGAATGCTCCAGTTCTACATTTTCTAGGTCTCAGTGTTGGGGTAATCATAGCCGACGCAAGTTACATTTATGATCCAGACTATTTGAATGAAGAACATTCAGATGAGCGTATGCAACACCTAAAACCTTGTACAAGAAAGCAAGCCTACCTTGCAGATATTACTTACGGCACTAATAATGAATTTGGCTTCGATTATCTACGGGATAATATGGTCAACGAAGTAGACTTTCTCAGACAACGGGAGCTAAATTTTGCCATCGTTGATGAAGTCGACTCAATCCTAATTGATGAAGCACGGACGCCGCTTATCATTTCTGCTCCTGCTGGAGATAATCCAGATTCCTACTACCAATTTGCCAAAATTGTTGCAAAACTTGATCAATCAGATTATGTGCTTGACGAAAAACATAAATCGGTTACTCTTACAGACCAAGGAATCGATAAAGTTCAACGTCTGCTTGGTATTGACAATCTTTATTCTGCAGAAAATTCTCGCCTAGTTTATCATTTAGATCAAGCACTTCGAGCACAAGTTGTTTTTATCCGTGATCGTGATTACGTTGTGACCAATTCTGGAGAAGTGATTATTGTCGATGAACATACAGGACGTCTCATGCACGGACGCCGTTATAGCGAAGGTCTCCACCAAGCCATTGAGGCAAAAGAAGGTGTAGCTGTCAAAGAAGAGTCAATGACCCTAGCTACTATTTCATTCCAAAATTTCTTCCGTCTCTATCGTAAACTTTCTGGCATGACAGGTACAGCTTTTACAGAAGCTGAAGAATTCCAACAAATCTATGCTCTTGACGTTATTCAAATCCCACCAAATCGTCCAATCATCCGTATAGATAAGGATGACCTCATCTTCCGTACTGAAGCTGGTAAGTTACGTGCCATCGTCCGTGCTGTTAAGGAATATCACGAGAAAGGACAACCAATACTTGTTGGGTCTGCCAGCATCGTCAAAAATGAATTAATTGCTAAGTATCTCGATGAAGCAAATCTCCCATATGAGATTCTTAATGCCAAGAACAACGAACGTGAAGCCGCAATTATTGCCAAAGCCGGAGAAAAAGGCGCTATCACCCTTGCTACCAACATGGCAGGGCGTGGTACTGATATTAAATTATCTGAAGAAGTCAAACAACTAGGCGGATTAGTCGTGATTGGCTCAGAGCGACATGACTCTAGACGTGTTGATAATCAGCTAAGAGGACGTGGTGGTCGTCAAGGTGATCCAGGAATTACTCAGTTCTTTGTATCTTGCGAGGATGATTTGATGCGTATTTTTCAAGGCACCCAGCTCAGTAATATCTTAAAATATGTCGGTCTTGACGAAGACACTCCTATCCAAAATCGCATAGTCACCAAGAATCTAGAATCTGCACAAAGACGTATTGAAGGTTTTAACTTCGATTCACGTAAAAACGTTGTACAATATGATAATGTCATAAATCGACACCGTCGAGTCGTCTATCTAATGCGACGTAAAATCCTTGAAGGCGAAAATATCTCTCAAGAGATCAAACGATTGATTAAAGAAGCCACTGAAGATCTTACTATCGAAAGTTCTCGTGTTAATAAAAAATTTAAACAAAATTTTCTTCAAGTCTTCAACATCGATTCCGATCTAGTGGATTCGATCGGTCTTATGCGAAAACCAGCAGAGCGAGCCAAATTAGCATTAACAGCCGTAAATGAAGCTTATTCTTCTCAAGAATTGGAATTCGGTCCAGAAGTTATGCGACGAATCGAACGTGAAGTTTACTTAAAGGTACTAGATGCTCTTTGGATGCAGCATCTTGAAAATATGCAACATCTACGTGAAGGTATACATTGGCGTTCCATCGGACAGAGAGATCCATTGGTTGAATATCGAACCGAGTCACAAAAACTCTTTGAAGGATTGCAAAAAAATCTTCGCGAAGAAGTTCTCAAAATTCTTCTTGGTATCACCAAACAAGAAGCCTACGGCACTAACGTAGTTGATGGGGAAGAATACGATACAGAATTAACCCAAATGGCAGAAACTGCTACTAATAAGGGCGTAAACGATATTGAGTCTGGAGTTAAAAATCTTGATCACGAATTTAAGTCTAATAAGACAAATTCCACGAGCCTTAATCGAGAACGTAATACTGCTCGGAAAAATAAAAAGAAACAACGCCAAAATAAAAAGCATAAAAAGCACTAATTATGAAGCATTTTGTTGAAAAAATCGAGCTAAAAAACGGCGCGAAAGGATTGCTAATTGACGTCCCAGGGGCTTCTGTGATGAATATTAAAGTTCAATTTCGTGGTGGTATGCGCTTTGCAAAATCCCCAGAATTATATGAAATTGCACATGTAGTTGAACATCTAAGTTTTGGAGCCAACTCAGTTTTTCCTGATGAGCAAGCTTATGAAGCAGATTTTACTAAAAATGGCGCCTATCACAATGCATGGACTTCTGACTACTCCGTTTGCTATGAAGCCGAATGCGCCGATTTTGAATGGGAGAGAATCCTCAACCTAGAACGTATCGCTATCACTTCACCGATGTTTAATGAAGAAGAACTAAAAAGCGAAAAGGGAAATGTAAGAGCTGAACTCACCGGCTACATGAACGATTACGCGAGACTACTTTGGCCAAGATTACAAAAAGCAATCGGAGAAGAAATCCCTAGTATCAAGGAACGTCTCGCCACTATTAATAATATTAATCTAAAAGATATCCGTGAACACTATCGACGCACCCACACTGCAAAAAACATGCGCTTTATTATTGCCGGACAAATCAAGCATCGTAAAAAAGAAATTCTAAAAAATCTCGAAAGCTGGGAACTTAAAGAAGGGAAACGCTTTGAAATTCCCAAAGATAAGTTGCATTCTTCGCCCGCTGTTTTAGTTAAACGTAAAGACGCTAGCAATATTACCTTTGGTTTTTCAATGGTAACTCCAAGACGATTATCTATTCAAGAAACACAAGCTATGGGAGCATTGAATCATATCTTAAATGGCACAATGAGTAGTCGAATATTTGGTCAAGCTAGAAAACGGGGTCTTGTGTATGGTATGGGTAGCGGAATTAATAGCAGCAAGCACTATTCATCTTGGGATTTTGACGGTGAAGTTAATCTTGAGACCGCCGACGAATTATTTTCATTAATCCAAATTGAAATGATAAAAGCCTTAAATGGTGAAATTTCAGATGAAGAAATCGAAGCAGTAAAAACCTATGCTCAAGGACGTTATCAAATGGGAGCTCAAACCGTCAGTCAAATCTCTGACTATTACACTGATGACTATTTTATGGCCGAAAAAGTCGAATTATATGATGATTTTCCTCAAGTAATCAAAGAAATCAATAAGCCATCCATCGTCGAATTAGCGCGAGAATTTGCTGGTTCAGGGATTCATGCCTTTGTGGCCGTTGGCTCCGTTGAAAAAGCTATCATCAACCAACTAGCTGAATCATTAAATTTTTAATTAATTATATAAAAATTAAGAGTATAATACTCTTATGAAGATCGCAATCTTAGGTCATGGTGTCGAAGGTAACGCCGTTGAAACTTATTTTAAAAAGCATCAACCAGGCAGCCAGCCAAATCAATTTACTTTTTTTGATCATTTTACAGATTCAGATATCCCAAGTTTTCAACTTGAAAAATATGATCTAGTTTTTCGTAGTCCTTCAGTCCGACCACAAGCTATCTTAGATCCCAAATATCGCGGAAAATCAACCAACTGGACTTCTATTACAAATTATTTCTTTGAACATTGTAAGGTCCCAATTATTGGCGTAACTGGGACAAAAGGAAAAGGTACTACTTGTTCCATAATTACAAACATTCTTCGTCAATTTCCTGATCATTTTCGTAAAATACATTTGCTAGGAAACATTGGTACTCCAGCCATTCTCGAATTAGATGATATCAAAGAGAATGATTTAGTAGTTTACGAAATGAGTAGCTTTCAGTGCTGGGATCTCAAACTATCACCACATATTTCTGTGATTTTACGTATCGAGCCAGACCATCTTGATCGCCACCTCGATTTTAATGATTACATTTCAGCTAAAGCTAACATTATTCTTCATCAAACGTCTAATGATTACTGTATTTACTATATGAATAATCCCATCAGTAAAAAAATTGGACAAAAGTCACTAGGGAAAAAATCTACCTACCCCATTTGTTCATATCAAACCGAACTAAAACAATTACTTGACCATCTAACTATTCCAGGCGAACACAACCGCGAAAATGCTGAAGCTGCGATTTTAGCTGTACTTGATATTCTTCAACTTAAATTATCTGATCTTTTTAGCCAAGATAATCAAGATTTATACCAAAAAATAGAACGCGGACTAACAACCTTTGTTGGCTTGCCTCACCGTATCCAATTCGTAAGAGAATTGAATCAAGTCCGTTACTATGACGATAATTATTCTTCCGCCTTCCCAGCAACCGACGTTGCAATAAAATCTTTTGATGATTATCCTACAGTCCTAATTGCCGGAGGTAAAGATCGTCATCTTGACTTAACCGCAATGAAAAAACGTTTATTTTCTGCAAAAAATTTAAAGAAAATTATTCTCATTGGTGAAACTCGCTTTATTTTATCTGATGGAGAAGATCCAGAAAAATATATCCTTTGTGAGACCCTAACTGAAGCAGTAAACGCTGCTCGTCAATACGCAGAAGATTATGCTGCTAAGCTTGAAGCTAATTTCGATCTTTGTATTCCCTCAACTAAAGAGCAACGAACTAACCACAAAGCAAAGCCAGTAATTGTTCTTATGAGTCCAGGTGCAGCCAGTTTTGATATGTTTGAAAATTTCAACGATCGAGGTAATCAATTTCAGCAAATTGTAAATGCTTTTTGATGGTAAAATATCTATAATGATCCAATCAAATTTATCATCATTACTTAGTTCATTTAGCAAAAAACCTAGTCAAACGGTTCGCCCAACAGTCCCGTTACAATCGCCTAATGCCGTTTTTCGTTTTTTAAGCTACTATTTTGATCGCTCAACCCGTATCGCCTCTTTTGTTTATCAAGGAATTGATAATATTATTTTCACGGAAAAAATCTATTTTGCACCTAAACCGAACGACCCTGGTGTCTTCAATATCCTTGATGATCCAGATTTAAATCAACTTTTAGACCAAGCGATGTTCCTTGCTTTTATCTTAATTGGCACTAGTTATTATAAGGCTCACCCCACAGCAAATATCCAGCTTGATCACCCAATCGATGAATTTCAGTCGCGTTTTTTCTCGACTGTATACCAAGAAGGTCTCAGTCAATACGCCTTTGAAAATCGCCTCAAACGCTCTAATTTAGCGACTTTTTATTCAACAAAATCCTTCCAAAACAAGCCACCTGTCTCTTATCGCGGACACGGAGTTTTAGCCCTACAGTCCGGTGGAAAAGATAGTCTTTTGGTTGCAGAATTACTAAATGAGCATAAAATTGATTTTACCCCATGGTATATTTCCAGCAGTCCCGACCTTAGCCACCCCAACATCATTGATCATCTCGACGATAATTTCAACCACCAAAAAGCCAGTATTGTTTATCGTCAAATTGATCGTCCTCATCTAGAGCAAACTGGTGGTTTCAACGGACACGTACCTGTTACGTATATCGTGGAATCACTCGCCATCATTCAAGCCATTCTCAATCACCAAAACATTATCCTAACAAGTATTGGACGAGAGGGGGAAGAGCCTCATGCAATGATTGGTGATCTACCCGTAAACCATCAGTGGTCTAAAACTTGGCAAGCCGAACAGCTCATGACAGAATATTTAGCAAGATATCTATCTCCGGATCTTCACGTTGGATCACCAATTAGACATTTTAGTGAACTTAGAGTAGCTGATTTATTCGTACAAAAATGTTGGCAAAAGTATGGTTACAGCTTCAGTTCATGTAATGAAGCAAACTACAAACAGAATAATCACAACAACACTTTAAAATGGTGTGGACATTGTGCAAAGTGTGCTAATTCTTATCTGCTTTTTTGCCCTTTTATTCCGCCACAATACCTTCAATCATTATTCAACGACAAAGATTTATTCCTTGATCCAAATTTAACCCAAATCTTTAAGGGATTACTTGGTGTTGGTGGGGTAATGAAGCCTTTTGAGTGTGTAGGCAGTACAGATGAACTACGCTCAGCCTATCACCATCGTATGACTACCCCTAAAATACCATTGCCACAAAACCCCAATCAAACTAACTCGAACATCACTTACTGGCAGCCAGTCTACGCCAATCTTCCATTTTATGTTCCAGAAAGCAATTTTAATTATTTAGCAGAATCTGAAAATCAAGAGTTCTTCCGTAATTTCTTTACTCAATATACTGAAACAAAACCTGATTCCCAAAATACAACCACTATCAGCGAACAACAGAGACAAAACAACATAAAAGCTGATCGTATTCTCGCTCTCATTGAACGACGCAAGCGTCTTGAACAACAAAAACGAACTAGTAAAAAGCCGCGCGAACTCTAAATTACTCTAAAAAGTTCAGTCCATCCACGCTTATTTACTTTTTTGTGCTAACGCGATAGAATAAGCATAACAATTAACAGAATAAACATCATGTCAAAAACAATTACAACAAAAAATAAAAAACAAGGTTCCAAAATCTCTAGTCCAAAAACCAAACAAATAATTTCCAAAAAGAAAATAGTAAAATCGATTAAACAAGAAGACCAAATGGCATATTTCTGGGGAGGATTAGGTATCGTTCTTTGTGCCGCTGCTGCCTTAATTATTCTCCTTTGGGGAGTAGGAGCAATGCTACAAAGATAAAAGGCAATTATGAAATTTTATACAGTACGTCATGGACAAACGGATTGGAATACTCTTGGTATCAACCAAGGATGGACTGACACTGCCCTAAACGTTACAGGACAATTTCAGGCACTCAAGGTCCGCGATCAGCTCTGTCATGTACGCTTTAATGTTGCCTATTCATCACCACTTCAAAGAGCTGCCAAAACTTGTCAAATCATTCTCGGTCGCACTACGCCAGACAAGTCAATTTTCAAACATTTGGATCTTGAAAGCTCAATTGAGTTAAATCATATTTATCAACAAGATTTTCAGGTAAACACAGATTGTTATATTCACTACTCAGAAGATCTCATTGAACGAGGACTTGGAGTTTTCGAGGGAAAAGAAGGTTCACGTATCCATGAAATTAGCTGGAAAGATGGTTTTAACGCTGATCGCTTCAAGATGGAATCAGTTCCACACATGTTTCACAGAGTGAATCGTATCTTGTCCGAAATTCGTGCTGACGCCTTAACAAACTATGGCGAAAATGCAACCATACTAATAGTTTCTCACGCGGGTATTCTAAGAATCATTGACTATATACTTAGAGGTGGTACGGAAAAAGGTCTTTTCTATTCTCCGTTATATGATAGTGCAATTAATCTCCATCTTAAAAATTGTGATTATCAAATTTACGAACGTTAATCACTACTTTCTGTATTTTTTCTCTATAATTAATATTCTATGATAAAATAAGTACATCACATTGGACCTTCGCCAAGTGGTAAGGCAACGGGTTTTGGTCCCGTCATTCGCAGGTTCGAGTCCTGCAGGTCCAGCCACAAGAGCCTTTTGATAATTTTACGAGCTTATCAAAGGGCTTTTTTGATCAAACCTATCATATTTTTACTTAGTCGTTTTCCACAATTAGAACTCTAAAGTCTGATATAATACCCCTATGAATGAACTTGAAAAACGCCTCTTTTCTTTAAAGACGGATCTCTCCTCAACTTGGCAAAAATTACAAATTGATCAAAAAATTAAACAACTAGAATCTCTAGAACAACAAATTTCTGAACCAGAATTATGGCAAAACCCTGAAAATGCCAAAAAGATTAACACTAGATTTAGTCAACTTAAATCCGAAATTGAACCTTGGCAAATTCTTAATATGCAGGTAACTGATCTAAAGGAAATTATTGAGTTGCACGAACCAGATCTTATCCCCGAAATAGCCGATCAACTCACTTCCATGGAAGAATCTTTCAAAAACCTCAAAAAAGCCCTACGTTTTACTGATCAACTTGATCATAAAAATGCAATTTTAAGAATTACCGCCGGTGTCGGTGGTACTGAAGCTATGGACTGGGCAGGCATGTTAGAGCGAATGTATCTTCGATTTTTTGAAAAAAACCATTTTAAAGTCGAACTAATTGAACGTACGACGGGAGAGGAAGCTGGTATTAAAACGGCTGTCTACGAAATCACCGGTTCTTTTCCTTACGGTAATTTAAAATCGGAACACGGCACACATCGCCTAGTTCGACTCTCTCCGTTCAATGCCGACAATTTACGCCAAACTTCCTTCTCATTAGTCGAAATTTTACCAGTCTTAGACAGTGATGAGGACTACAAAATCAATGAAAAAGATCTCAGAATTGACACATATCATTCAAGTGGACATGGCGGTCAATCAGTAAATACCACGAATTCTGCCATTCGCATCACTCATCTCCCTACTAATACTGTCGTTACAATCCAAAGTGAGCGTTCACAACTACAAAATCGCGAAAAAGCCATGGAAATCTTACGTGGAAAATTAATCAAAATGCAACAAGAGCAACAAGCCGCCTCGATTAATCAGTTACGTGCGGGTGAATCTGCAAAATGGGGGCAGCAAATTCGAAATTACATTCTACAACCCTATAAATTAGTAAAAGATACTCGCACGAAATATGAAGAAACCGATACTGATGCTGTACTAGATGGTAAATTAGAAGGATTTATTAACGCCTACCTAGAATCTAAAATTTCATAAACCCCACACCTTTTACACTATTTTACGTTTATGCTAAAATGAAACCATGATATTGTTTGACCATGTCACAAAGCACTATCACGGCGACAGTCGACCTGCTCTTGATAATATTTCTATGCACATTGCTGCTAATGAATTTGTTTTTCTTGTTGGAAAATCCGGCGCAGGTAAGTCTACTCTCTTAAAAATGATCACTAAAGAAGAGACTCCTGATTCTGGTAAAATCGTAATTGGGGGAATTGACCTTGATTATGTTAAAAAGAAACACATCCCAAATTACCGTCGACGTATTGGCGTGGTTTTTCAAGATTATAAATTATTACCGACTCGCACGGTTTATGAAAATGTCGCCTTTGCCCTAGAAATTGCAGGCATGAGTAACCATGAGATTGAAAATACAGTGCCGAAAGTCCTTGACTTAGTTGGTCTATCTGACAAAGCCTACCGTTTCCCAGATAATCTATCTGGAGGAGAACGCCAACGTGTTTCTATCGCCCGCTCAGTAGCCAGACAACCGAAAATCCTCATCGCTGATGAACCAACTGGCAATCTAGATGTCTTGACCTCCAAGGAAATCATTGATCTTCTACAAAAAATCAATGATTATGGAACAACTGTACTTGTTACTACTCATGATGCAAGTATTGTTAATCTTCTTAAAAAACGTGTCATAACCATGAAGGATGGTAAAATTATTTCCGACCAGAAAGAACACGGAATTTATCGACTTGATGCTAACAACGATGGTATTTCAAGATTACCTCATCCAGGTTATATGCGTACAACCTCTTATTTATCATCAGAAGGGATAACAGAGCACACAAATACACCGATCGAAGTTCGAATTGAAAGACAAACCGTAAGTACAACCAAACAATTCTCTAAATCTGAAGTAAGCGAACCTAAAACCACAAAACGTAGACGTTTAATTCAATAGGAAAAAATATGGCAAAAAAAACAAAAAACAATACACTTGATCGATTAAAAACTATGTCAAAAAATAGTCGTGGCAATTTAATGCGCAACAATTTACGTATCCTAAAATATGGTGTCATTGGCTATGGTCGCAACATTTGGCTGTCCATCACTTCAACTTTCGTAATGACTCTCACTCTCATTCTTCTGTTCATTACAATCATCGCTAGTATCATTCTTTCATCCACCGCTGACCGTATGCGAGATAAAATTGACATAACTATATTCTTCAGACCAGGGACTGAGATTTCTACCCTACAAGAAATGACCGACATCATAAAAAAAGATTCCAATGTTAAATCAGCTGAATATTCAACATCAGAACAAGAATATGAAAAATTTGTTGAAGAAACCAAGAAGACAGGCGATGTTGCTTTGTTAGCCACTTTAAATGATGATGAAATGAAAGAGGTTATGTTAAAGTCGATGCAATCCACCATCCGCGTAAAAGTCTATAATACCGATCGACTTGATAATATTAAAGATATCGTAAACATGAACGCCACCTTCCGTGAAAATATTGATACAAAAAAAGAGCCGACTTACAACACTAACGATACAGCCATCGAGACCATCGCATCTTGGTCTAATATTGCCAAAACAGGTGGTTTTGCCTTATCCGGTATTTTCTTAATCATCTCCATTCTGGTCATTTTTAACACCATTCGTATGGCAATCTATTCTCGTAGTGAAGAAATTTACATGGAAAAACTTGTTGGCGCTGACAACCATTTTGTTCGTGGTCCCTTCCTAGTCGAAGCCATGATTTCTGGTATTCTCGCTGGAATCTTCTCAACCATCATTGGTTTCTTACTCTTCGGCTTTGCTGCACCAAAGTTAACTTCTTATGATATTGATATTAGTGAAATTAGTAAAGTCATTTATTCACCAAAAATGTGTTTGATCGCACTCTCACTTATCTTTCTTGGTATAATCATTGCCTTTTCTTCATCAAGGCTCGCCGTATCAAAATATTTAAAACGTGTCTAATTCAGTTCTAACAGGTTAAAACCACAGATAAAAATTGACACATAAAAATTCTTATGCTAAAATTTCAAACAGAGATAACGTCCTGAAAGGAGGTTACAAATATGGCAAAAATCAAAAAATCCAATAAAAAAACCAAAAATATTACAAAATCTAGATTTAAAAAATCAACTATTTTTGCACTCATCATTACGTTAGCTATTAGTTCATTCCCAAGGATTTTCCACACCGAGAACAAAGCCTCAGCTATCGAAAACGAAGCCTACTGTACATCGAGCGCTTGTCGTGCAGCAAAAAAAG
This sequence comes from uncultured Candidatus Saccharibacteria bacterium, assembly GCA_963549315.1. Classification (GTDB taxonomy): domain Bacteria; phylum Patescibacteriota; class Saccharimonadia; order Saccharimonadales; family Saccharimonadaceae; genus Nanosyncoccus. The sequence continues at coordinate 80,988 of CAUUYE010000001.1, forward strand.
CAGAAAATGAAGCAACGACTAAAGCAAATGAAGCCTCAAAAGCGGCAACTACTTTGGAAGGAGAAGTTGAACGCTTACAACAAGAAATCGCCATGTACGAAGCTCGCATTAAAACAAATGAAGCAGAGGCAGAAGATTTAAAACAAAAGATTGAAGAAACTACAAAAAAATTAAAATTACAACAGCAAGCTCTTGCAAATATGCTAATCAATTTACATTTCGAGGATGACGGTGATGCCATCATGATTCTTGCTGGCTCTAATTCGATTTCAGATTTTGCTGAACGTCAATCACGTGCAGATACTGCCAAAAACCAAGTTACTCTTTCCGCACAAACAGTAAAATCCATAAAACAAGATCTTGAAAAGCAAAAGACCGAAATCGAACGAGTAATCGCAGATCAACAAATTCAGCGAAAAGCGGTAGAAGATAAAAAAGCTGAGCAGCAAGAACTAATCTTAAAATATCGAGACAATGCTGCAGCCTTTGCACTTGAAGCCGCGACTTCCCGAGAAGAAAAGATTAAGTTAATTAACCAAGAATACAAAGACCATCTATCAAAAATGAGGAACAGTGGTAATTTTGGTACAGTTGCCGATGGCTATAACAGCTATGAAGCCTTCATTGGCAATTATGGCTTCTCCTGCCCGCGCGATAATATCCGCGGCATACTTGACACCTACTATACTTGCCAGTGTACAAGCTATGCTGCCTATAAGGCTGTCGAATACTGGGGTCCACACATCCGCGTCACCGGTTGGGGAAACGCCTACAGCTGGGCCGCTGCGGCTAGATCTCTTGGTTATCGTGTTGACCGTACGCCAAGTGCTCACTCCATTGCGCAGACTGCATCAGGAGCTTGGGGACACGTTATGTGGGTTGAATCAGTTAATGGTAATGGCACTATGAATATTTCTGAATATAATAACGTTTATTCATCAAGATCAGGACAATGGGGTGATTTCGGCTACCGTGTTGGCGTTAATCCATCTGGTTATTATTTTATCCATTTTGACTAAAAAATAAAACACTACGTCATGCTATAATCAATAGCATGAAGAATAAACAAAAAAATAGACAAATCAGCTTCGGTACTGGTATTGCTCTAAGTTTTTTCACACTAGTCATTGGATTTATCATTGGTGCAAATTGGAAAAACCTCTATCTACAATTCTCTCCATACATTAATCCTCATCAAAAAATTTCCAATACCATAAAATGGGATGAACTAAACGAAGTATATTCCCAAATCTCATCAAATTATGATGGAAGTATTGACAAACAAAACATCATTGAGGGTGCAAAAAAAGGTCTTACTGCTTCGTTAGGCGACCCCTACACAGTGTATTTTAACGCCAAGGAAGCTGTTGAATTCAAGGCCAGTTTAAACGGCGAAATCAAAGAAGCGGGTGTAGGTATTGAAATGATTAAACAGGGCGATTATGTTGTAATTACAAGAACTTTACCAGATAATCCAGCAAGAAAAGCAGGAGTTCACGCTGGCGACATCATCTATGCAATTAATGATGAAGAAGTTTGGAATAAAGATGCCGACATTATTGCCAGCAAATTACGTGGAGCTTCCGGCGAAAAAGTCAAACTAACTGTTGCTCGTGATCGACAAAAAATTAGTTTCGAACTTGTACGAGAAAAAATTAACAATGTTTCTGCAGATATCTCCTATCAAGGTAAAACCGCCATCATTTCGGTCTATCGATTTAGCGAAGATACAGGAAATTTAGTCGAATCATTCACCAAAGAGTTTAAGAATAAAGGCATTAATAAAGTCATCTTAGATCTCCGCAATAATGGCGGTGGTTATGTTAAAGCCGCTCGTGATCTGTTGTCTCTTTGGCTAGATGGTGATAAGATCTTAACTCAAAAATCAGCTTCAACTGGTCAAACAATCACTTATGCTAAACGTGGCGAAGCAATTCTTAAAGATATCAAAACCGTCGTTCTCGTCAACAATGCGACTGCCTCAGCTTCTGAAATAGTTGCAGGTGCACTCAAAGAGTACCATAAGGCAACAATCGTTGGCGTTAAAACCTATGGTAAAGGTGTCGTCCAAACCATTCTGGAACTATCAGGCGGTTCACTTCTCAAAGTTACCACTGCACATTGGTATACTCCAAACGACCAAACTATCAACAAAACAGGTATAACCCCCGATATCGAAATTGCCCGCTCATATAGTGATATTAATTCAGGTAAAGATCCACAAATGGATAAAGCTAAATCTCTCTAAAAGCCTAAAATCTCTGACACTTTGTCCTCCTTGATATTAAAGTATCTTTTATCCACACTAGTACTGGAATAATCTCTGATACTTACGCCTTTCTTGACAATCCCTATCTTTATTACTAAAATAATAGTTATGATAAAAGTGTATACTACACCAACTTGCATTTATTGCCACGCTTTAATGAATTGGTTAAACGAAGAGGGAATCAGTTATCAGGAAATTGATGCCAGCACCGTGCCAGGGATCACTTCAGTACCTGTTACAGTCATCACTGACCAAGAAGATAAAAATCCAGTACAAATTATTGGCTTTGATCGTGATGCTATTTCTGAGACTATCGCTCGTTACGACCTACGCAAAAACTCATAATCTCTTTAATAAATTAGAATATGCATGATCAAAAAACTAAACCATCGCTTCTTTTTATCCACGGTTTTCGTGGTAATCATCTTGGATTAGAAGAAGTTGTCAACCACTTTAAAGACTTAGGCTATTCAGTCTATTGTCCAGATATTCCTCCAGCCTACAATATGCAGAATGAGAATCTAAAAACTCTTGATGATTTCACTGCAGAAGGATACGCAACTTGGATTGCAAATTATATTTTAGAAAATAAACTTGATCAACCAATTTTAATTGGACACTCGATGGGATCAATTATTGCCGCAGCTACTGCTTCTAAATATCCCAGCTTAATTAATGATCAAATTTTCTTTCTCTCACCAATTTCAGAGCATACACCACGTTTTATTCGTTTTATCATCCCGCTAATTGCCTTTATTCCTAATAAAATAGTTAGTTTTGTGGTTACTAAATATTTGATTGGAACTATCGGTAAACCACATTTTAAATCAATACTCAAAATTACTAATCGTTGTGCTGCAAAATTCACCAGTAAAAGCGATGAAATCAAAGCTGCTAAATTTTCCGTACAGTACGCAATCTCTGACTTTAATTTTCAAAAAACCTGTTCCTTTATTGCTGGCAAAGAGGATCGTCTGAATCGTATGTCGCAAACTAAAAAAGTTGCTGCAGAGTTCCATGGTAAAACCACTTTCATTGCAAAAACGGGCCATTTAATAAACTATGAAGTTCCTGACGAACTATTTAAACTAATTTACCAAGAGCTTCCAAAATAATTTATATTTATTCAAAATTAGTTTCTCAAAATAGACTTTATTAATTCAAACCAGATTCTCAAAATAAGATTTTTCTATACTTCTATTTAAATTCTTAAAAAGTAAATCCTCTTACCATTTTAGCTAAATCTTTAAAATCAGTCCTTTATTTTACCCACTTAATCAGATTCTTATACTCCACAGAATTCTTATCATAAGTATCAAGAATGTCTTGAACATAGGTTTTTCCATTAGAGATATTTAATGTTTCTACATCTGGACACGACATCAATAACCGAATAATAGCTTCATCAGTATCAAGGTTAGTCATAGACTTCTTTTCACCATTTACAAAAGAACTCACTCTCAGTTCTTTGTATACAAAACGCTTAATTCCAGCTTGTAAGCAATATTTTAAGCAATTTTCACAAGTTGCCATCTTATTATATAAAGTACACCCCGTAAGATCACGTCCCGCAAAAATTAGTGCATTCATTTCTGAATGTATCGCAAAATAATATTTCATTGGTCGTTCACTCAAAGTCAATTTCGATTCATTTGCGCCTTGAATTGTGCCATTATAGCCAAAAGAAACCGGTCGCTTTCTTGCGTCAACGATCACGCAACCATTTTGCGACGATGGGTCTTTTGAACGTTTCGCCACCTCCTCAGCAATCCCCATAAAATATTGATCCCATTCAGGAATTTCTCTTGACAACCCATTACTACTCATCTTATACTCCTTTTTCTAAAACTCTACCTTAGCCCCACCCCTTCTGTCAAATCTAAATTTCTCATTTTTTAGTCAACCCAAAAAACTTCAATGTTGTAATAGTAAACTTCTACCAAAATAGGGATCTCTTTTTAGACTAACGATAATTATTTTGCATATGCTAAGTATTCTTTACAACATTAACAGATGATTTTATTTAATATTGCCTAATCTAGAAAAAAGTCCTTGCTTTTCTTGTTCCCAGACTTCATACTCAAATTAACCTTTTCCGAACCCTAAATCTATCATTAGGTATTCTTATGACATCCATCAAAAGAATTTTTCTCTTTATTTTTTGTGCATTACCTCTTTTCTTGCTAACAAAACAAACCAAGGCGTTATCAGGCGGTACAGATTGTGTTGATTATTTCGTAGTTTTTGCAAGAGGCTCTGGCGAAACTTTAAACACAAATATTGATCATCAATCTTTTCATCAAGCAATTTCTAACATTTTTCAAAAACTACCAAATCATAGCTATAAATACTATCAGTTAGGGGAGTCTAATACATACGGAACACCTTACCCAGCCATTGGTACAGAAAAACCTGAAGTCGCCACTGGTGCATTTATTAGTGGTGGTAAAGCTTTTCAATTTGGCAATAGCGTAAAAACTGGTGCTAATGAGCTTTCTACTCTCTATAAAAAAGTCAGCAACCACTGCCCTAAAACCCGTTTCATCTTAGCCGGCTATTCACAAGGGGCTATGGTCATAGACCAAGTTATTCAAAATATTAACCCCAAGAAACTTCTCTATTTTGCAAGTTTTGGCGATCCCAAACTATATCTTCCAGAAGGGAAAGGCATTATTCCGCCAGCCTGTATGAACCAGCATCTATCTCCATACCGCCAAAATGTACCCGACTGCTTCGTTGAGCAAGGAATACTTGGTGGCAAAAAACCATACATTAGTTCAAAATATAAAGATAAAGTCGGTACTTGGTGTAATATTGCAGACTTCATGTGCGGTAGTTCGTTTGATCCTCTAGGAGTTACCGACTCAACACAAGAAAAAGCCAATGACATATTTGGCAATATTTTTAATGGACATGTCTCTTATTCAAGGTTCAATGCGTATAAAGAAGCTGCAGAAATCATCTATCACAAGATCTTAGCTATCAAAAAACAGCATCAAGTTAATAATTCCATGATCTACTACTATGATCCCGAACAAGTTCAAATTAACCCTGACGCTCTTATTCACCCCTCAAATCCCAATCCAACAGACACAAAAACAAATAAAAATGATTTAACTATTATGCTCCCCACTTTTCCATATCATCAATCAGATGACTATATACTTTCTCTTTTATCACATATTGCAGATATTGCTCACACATATAACTGTGAAGAAATTAATTATTACCGATATGGTTTCTTTTCACCTTCAGAATATAACGAAAATAATTTTCATTCACAAAAATTACAGAATGGGGTTTCCAAAAAATTAATTCAAGGAATAAAAAAGATGATTGGACTATATACTATCCGCATAGATGGGGGCGAGCTCTATAACCAGCATAGATTCTTTCTAAATAGTGTACGAGATGTAGATAATGTCGACTTACCTAGCTTAGTCTCTACTTCAATTTATGACACCATACAATTTCAAAAATGGCAAAATAAATTTAATCATTTACTTCTCGTTGTCACTCCTGATCCTAATCCTACACAAAAATATACAGAAGTATCCGATAATCTTATTCAATCAATCAAACAGCAAAGTTATTCAAAATCCATCACCACTTTTGTTTATAACGAAAACCACAAACTATCTAAACTTTTTTCACGCTTTGATTTTGTTCCTACACAGCACATCTTCAACAAAAGTAAACCAGCTGATCAAGCTGCCAGACAAATTTTGCACTATCCACAAACTCAACAAATTGAACACATTCTAAAACCACGCTTTGACTCTATTAGTCTAAGATTTACTAATGATACATTCTCATATCAAAGACCCCTTCTGAAATCTTTCCCAAAGCAAATGGCATATTTTAATGCCTTACAAGTTTCACAACATAATTTTTCCAAAACAAATCAAATAGCCAATTCTTTAAATAACAATATTTATCACTGGAAAATCAAACAACACGAAAAGATCAAAGAGTTCACTACAAAGACCCCATCATTAAACTTACCTCTAAAATCCATCACCAGCACAGAAATCCATCTCACTACCCCAGATCAAAAAAGTCATCAAACTAGTCTCTATTTCTTACCAAAACCCTTCAAAAATCAACAAAATATTAGCCAGATAACATCAAAAACAATTTTTCCATACCAGTTAATCATCATTGATGATTACATTGCGGGTTTCACAAAAAATAAGCACATTAAAATCACCGATTTAGATCCTCAAGAGTCACATCAAATCAAAAGAATCAAATTCAGTGAACTAGGTAGGATCATTGAACAAAAAACAACCTATATTCCAGCTAAAAATACTACTAAAGCCGATAAAACAAACTTGGCAGCACCCTCAAAATCAAGCTCATTACGACATCAAGTGGTTAAATTAAAAGATAAAGTCTTATTAGTACCTGAATGTGGAATAAAGCGCAGATCACCAGTTCAACGTATTTTATATTTTACAAATTATTTCTAGATTTTTCACTTGATGAAAGATGCCAATGATCACCATATTCACAATGATAAACTGTTAATTTAGGAGCCTGATAATCATGCGCTGCAATCTGTGCAGCCACTTCCGCCTCTTCTCGAGAAGCATAACAAATCTTCTGAACATCACCTACCCAGCAACGCTCAGGTTCAATTCTGCCAAAAGAAAATCTCTTTCTCATACCTCGTTCATTATACTCTCTTATCCACAAAACATATGTATAAAATACAACAAAAATATAAGCATTTTCTATTGACGCACTACATATAGTGTCATAGAATAATCACAGACACTAAATGTAGCGTCATCAATAACATACTAATAACAAAAATTTAATCAAAAAACTTTGAAGAAAATTTGGACAGACTATAAGGAGGTAATTTTTTATGTTCAAAAAAATCGTCAAACGCGATGGTAAGATTGTTAATTTTGATCAAGAGAAGATTACTGACGCCATTGCGAAAGCAGGGGCTGCAACTGAAGAATTTAAACATGACCGCGCAGCTCAGTTATCAGAAAAAGTAGTTAGACTTGCAAAAGAGACTATCAAGGACCGCACTCCGTCCGTCGAACAGATCCAAGATTTAGTTGAAAGAGTTTTAATGGAATCAAGCTTCAAGCGCACTGCAAAAGCTTATATCACCTATCGACAAGATCGTAACAAAACTCGTAATGCTAAATCAAACCTTATGGGAATTTACAAGACGATTGCCATCGCTGACGCTTCAGAAGATTCTGACGTTAAACGTAGTAATGCCAATGTTGATGGTAACTCCGCCATGGGAAAGATGCTTCAATTCGGAGCAGAAGGTTCAAAAGTTTTTGCAAAAACAGTATTGATGGATCCTCGCTTCGCCTACGCTCATGATAACGGCGACATCCATATTCACGATCTTGACTTCTATGCTACAGGCACCCTCACTTGCTGCCAAACCGATCCGCTCAAACTCTTTGCCAATGGTGGCTTTAATACAGGACATGGACATTTGCGTACACCAAATTCAATCGCCTCCTACGCCGCCCTTGCAGCCATCATCCTCCAAGCAAACCAAAACGAACAACATGGTGGACAATCTATTCCTAATTTCGACTACGCAATGGCTCCAGGTGTCAATAAATCATTCAAAAAAGCCCTGCGTTCTAATCTAGAGAAATACAACAAATACTCCGGTAAAAAAGTTGATATCAAAATCCCTGATGACATTGCTTATGGTGATACTGAGACCCTCAAGAAACTAAAAGTCCCCGAAACAGTCATCGAAACTTCCAATGATGATGTTGAAAAACAAACTTTTCAAGCCATGGAAGGTTTTATCCATAACCTTAACACCATGCATTCACGCGCTGGCGCACAAGTTCCATTTACCTCTATTAACTTCGGTACTGACACCACCCCAGCTGGTCGCCTTGTCTCAAAAAGTCTCCTAGAGGCAACCGATAAAGGTCTAGGTCACGGCGAAACACCAATCTTCCCAATTTCTATCTTTAAAGTTAAAGAAGGGATTAATTATAATCCAACAGATCCAAACTACGATCTATTTAAGCGTTCCATGGAAGTTTCATCAAAACGTCTCTTCCCAAATTTCACCTTTATCGACGCTCCATTTAATCTAAAATATTACAAGAAAGGTGATTACAATACTGAGATTGCTACTATGGGTTGCCGCACACGTGTCTTTTCTTCAGTTTTTCCAGAATCTGACGGAATTGTTACCGGTCGTGGAAACGATTCATTCACTACAATTAACCTTGTCCGTCTTGGTATCAAGCATGGTATTGCTCTAAAAGAGCGCAAAGAAGCTGATTGGACAGGTTTTTACAAAGATCTTGATGATCTCATGGATCTTTGCAAAGATCAGCTTCTCGAACGCTACGAGTTCCAAGCCAATCAACATGTCAGAAACTTCCCATTCCTTATGGGCGAAGGCAACTGGTTTGGTAGCGAAAAACTCAAACCAAATGATACCTTACGCGACGTAATTAAGCATGGTTCACTCTCTATTGGTTTTATTGGACTCGCTGAGACTTTGGTTGCTATGATTGGCAAACATCATGGTGAATCTGAAGAAGCTAGAGAGTTAGGTCTAGACATTATCACCCATATGAGTAAGCGTTGCGATGATTATGCAAAAAAGTATCACCTCAACTTTGGTCTCCTCGCTACACCAGCTGAAGGTCTATCTGGTCGTTTCACAAAAATGGATCGTAAAGAATATGGTGTGATAAAAGGCGTAACTGATCGTGATTACTATACTAATTCTTTCCACGTACCAGTCTACTATCCTATTTCTGCCTTTGAAAAGATTGAGATTGAAGCACCTTATCACGCACTTTGCCCAGCTGGACACATTTCTTACATTGAGCTTGACGGTGATCCTTCACAAAACATTGACGCCTTTGAAGCTGTTATTCGCAAAATGCATGATTCCGGAATTGGCTATGGATCAGTTAATCATCCAGTTGATCGTGATCCAGTCTGTGGTTTCTCTGGCATTATTGCTGGCGATCGTTGTCCATCCTGTGGTCGTAAGGAAGACGATGTACCATTTGAGCGACTTCGCCGTATCACCGGCTATCTAGTTGGTTCACTTGAACGTTGGAATGATGGCAAAAAAGCCGAAGAGCGTGATCGTGTAAAACACAATGTAACTGGTACCTACACCAAAGCCCAAAAAGCTGCACGTGAATCTGCAAAAGCAAATTCAAATGCTGCTCTCGGTAAAGAATAAATTTCTATACTAAAAGTTAGGGGATTGCTCCTAACTTTTAGTTACCCATAAGGATTATGATGACAAAAAAATATATTTCACCCGTCCCAGGCTCCGATAGTCAACACATCCGGCTCTCAGGTCCTATCGAGCACGACAGTATTGTTAATGGCTATGGTCTACGTGCTGTGATTTGGACTCAAGGTTGTTTCATTGGATGTAAAGGTTGCCAAAATCAAGAGACTTGGGATCCAGAAGGAGGGATCCTAGTAAATATTGAAGATATCAAAGATGAACTTCGTCAACTTAAAGGACAGTCCGGTCTCACCTTCTGCGGTGGGGAACCATCCATCCAAGCTGCCGCCTGTATTGAAATCGCTAAGTTCGCTAAAGAAGAATTGGGCTGGAATGTTTGGTCATTCTCAGGCTATACTTATGATGAAATTAAAGCAAAAAACAATTTACAATGGGAGTTTTTTAAAACTCTTGACGCCCTGATCGATGGTCCATTCGTTCTTGCTGAAAGAGACTTAACCCTGAAGTTTCGTGGATCAAGAAACCAACGCTTACTTCACTTAAAAAATGGCGAAATAACTTCTATCGAATAGTTTTTTAAAAATTCTGACAAAATCTCCATTAAAAATAAGGTCAAAGTAACATGACCTTATTTTTATAACCAAATTTATCTTTTACTTTTTGTTTAATAGCTCATTTGCTCGTACAATCATTTCATCTGATTCATCGGTCTTAATCACATAAATTGGCTTTGATCCCGCTGCTGCAATATTCACCTGTCTATCGTCCATCTTTTCCAAATTCTTCTCAATATCAAGTGCGAAACCAAGATATTCCAAGCCATCAACTACATTTTTTCTAATATCATCAGACCTTTCACCGATTGTTGCAGTAAAAACAATTGCATCAACACCCTTTAAAGATGCTGCCATTTGCCCAATAGCCACCTGCAAACGATAAATATAAAGTGAATGAGCAAAAGCTCCCCTTGCGTCACCTTCTTCACTTAATTTGATAATCTCACGCATGTCATCACTTTTTCCAGACACACCTAATAGCCCACATTTCTTATTGAAATATTTTTCAATTTCGCCATCGGATTGCATTTTTAGCTCACGTTTAATCGCTAACGCCGCAGGAACGTCAATCGATCCAGTACGTGTTGCCATCATTACACCTTCTAGAGGAGAATAGCCCATAGTTGTATCAAAAGACTTACCATCAAGCACTGCAGTAATCGAAGCTCCTGACCCAATATGGCAAATTATAGTCTTTTTAGGTAGTATATTTTGCTTTAGCATAAATCTTACAATTGACCCCACAGATAGACCATGATATCCCCAACGTTTTATATCAAATTTATCAGCAAGCTCAGGATCAATCGCGTAAGCTTTCATTAATTCAGGACGCGAATTATGGAATGCTGAATCGGAAATCTCAATGACAGAAGTACCTTCAAAAGTCTTTTTTAGTTGCTCAATTTCACTCGTTACCACCGGTACGTGCAAAGGAGCCCTCTCTTTAGCTAGCTCCAGCTGTTTCAAACATTCATCATCAACAATATGGTCTTTTGCAAAATAACTTCCAGGCGCAGTTACACGGGCAAGAATCGCGTCTAACTTAGTAGCTCCGCCAATATAGCCTTCATTCGTTAAAATGTCTGGTAAGCCAGAAGCTACAGAATCCAAATTTAAAAACTTAGTCTCTTTCTTATTTTTCTCGCCACTTGATTTTTTTAAAGTGTAAACAACTTTCTTCCCTTCAAACTCAAAATGCAACGAACATAAAAAAGTATTCCCTTTATATAAAGCATATTTTCGTGAACTACTGCCAGGGTTAGTGATCAGAATTAAACGATCATTATTCATTTTTTCTCCTCTTTTATAACCTCATTATATCCTAAAAAACTATTTTATGCACAATTTTTTTAGCACTCTTGCATTTTGAGTGCTAAAACATTATAATTAGTGCCAGTTATGACAGCAAAAAGAGATTATTATGAAGTACTCGGCGTCCCCAAAAACGCCTCTGATGACGAAATTAAAAAAGCCTACCGTAAATTAGCTTTTAAATATCATCCTGACCGTAATCCAGGTGATAAGGAAGCAGAAGCAAAATTCAAAGAAGCTACAGAAGCAAATGAGGTCCTATCAGATAAACAAAAACGGGCTCGTTATGATCAGTTTGGACACGCAGGTGTAGGAGGTAATTCTACGTCTAATGGAAATCCCTTTGGTGGTGGTACTTATAATTATAATGGTCAAAGTTTCAATTTCGATTTTGGTGGAGAAGGGGGTTTTGATGATATCTTTAGCACGCTTTTTGGATTTGGCGGAGCAAGACCACAGAGGCATCGCGGCGCTGACTATCAAACAATGTTGACGATCTCTTTTGAAGAAGCGGTATTTGGTACTGCCAAAACCATTCAGGTCGATGGAAAAGAATTAAGTTTAAAAATACCTGCCGGCATCGATGATGGACAATCAATCCGCGTGCGTGGTCACGGCGGTCCAGCCCCTGACAAAACCGGTGAAGCAGGCGATCTACTTGTGCAAATTCGTGTCAGACCACATAAAACTCTTACTCGTGAAGGATATATCATCCTTTCCGAACAACATATTTCTATGATTAATGCAGCTCTAGGTTGTGAAGTGGATGTAGAGACGGTTGACGGGAAAATTACCATGAAAGTTCCTGCAGGTACTCAATCTAATACTCCTTTCAAACTTTCCGGACACGGTGTTCCTATGCGTAATAACGAACGTGGTCCGCACATCGTAAATATCATTGTAGATACTCCTACTAATCTATCAAAAAGACAAAAGGAGCTACTTGAAGAATTTGAAAACGCCAAAAAACGCGGCTTCTGGGGATAAATATATCCAGAAAAAGTCTAAATAATTTGCATATGTTATAATTACATTCAAGTAATGTCAAAACGATCTCCCTACAATTTTATTAGTTCAAACAGAGTAAATTTCACTATTTCTATCTCGCTTATTTTGTTATGTATTCTTCTTGTTATTAATTATTTTCTACAAATCATCTTCACTGCTCAACCAGTCTATGCCGAAGAAGATTCTCTAAAATCTGTTACTCATCGCAAACTTAACGAAACAGAAAGAGGGAATCTCTCAACAGGTTGCGCCTCCATCCAAACAAGCCTGAAAAATCTACAAAAAATTGATTCCAAAACCCGTGTTCTCCTTGGCACAAGCTATCAAACCATTCTTTCAAACTATGTTTCACCATTGAATATTCGCCTAATTAAAAATAACTTACCGGACACCGCCTTAATTACCAATCAATCTGAAATCATTAATACTCGCAACGATTTCTCCAATATTTTTATTTCATATAGTCAACATTTAGAATCGCTAATCACACTTGACTGTAAAAATCAACCAGATAATTTTTATGCCGAGTTAGAAAATGTTCGCTTTTTGCGTAGCAAATTAGAGGAATCAGTTAGTAAAGTCAATAACGCAATCTCAAAACATCTAAAATCAATTGAAGAAATCAAAAATACCTTGCCTAGTCCTCAAACTACATTAGATAAAACGAATATTACACCTCCTAAGGAGGCAAAATGATCAATTTTACTTCTAGCGGCGGAAAAGCCCTAATCAAATTAGGAATTATCTCTACCATTATTGCTGTTCTCACCACTAGTATTTCACTCTATTTTTACCATGCTAGTGGAGATATCTATCTTGACCGTTCACGACCAGGATTTTTACCAGAAAAACACGAAAATGAGCAGATCGACAATAATCTCACCTATCATTTTCCCGAAGATGGTCCAATCTCTAGCCAAGACCTTGAAGAATACCTGACAAAAATTAAACCAATCATTAATACCATTAATGAAGTAAAAAAGCCATTTTCTAAAGAAAGTCTCTCCGATCAATCTCTCGGTATTACTAAATAACTTTACAAATCATTTTTCTTATTTTAGAATAATAAAAATTTTGTTGAATAATCAGGGAAAGGAGAGACAATTCCAATGGCATCACTAAGAGAAGCGCTACTAAAAAATGGTGTATTTTATTTTAATAATAATGGAACTCAATATACCATCGAAAATGGGTCAGGAAATTACATGGTAGCACGTGATTCAAGTGGTATAGTTCGATACAGAATTGAAGGCTCAGAGCTTAACTCAAACCTCATCGTTCGCGACGCATCATCTGGACTTGTCGCCTTCACGGTTAGTCCATCGGCACTTTTTTAATAATAACTATTTCTTATCATTTTTTGTTATAATAAGCTCATGGTAATAGCTATTATTCTAATAACAATCTTTTTAATATTCTACTTACCAAAAAGTCATCTCGGTGCGTCAATCCTAGCCTCCATCGCTGGCATATTAGTTAACAACTTAGTTAATACCAATTTCACTGATTTTATTCTTAAAATTATTCCAAATGTTCCAAGAACTTATCTTGAGTTTTTTATACTAATTATCTTCACATTATTTCTCCCGTTCCTATTCTGTTTTCATCAGGTCCACACTTCGTCCTGTCTCCTTCACACTATCAAATGTCTCTGTTATGCCACTCTGCTTTTGTTGCTGTTGGCACCGCAGTTGCAGCTGTTTTTGCCATTCGATCAAATAAGTACCAACTTTTTGCATACCCTTACTCCTTTCTATCAACTGATTTTGGTAGTTAACGTTGCTCTTGCTTATCTTGATATATTCTCTCCTCAAAAAGAAATATAATAGTAAGACTAGAATATATAATGCAAAATACCAGATATTTCCTTTTTTTGCATGAATTGTAAAAATCTGATATTCAGAAAGTGTATCTATTAACCATATTTGCATATGTAGTAATTCAGTTCCAGTTCTAGTGTATAAATACAGGAAACTATATATAGAATCTGGCAATATACCAATCATTAGAATATTTAACAAAATAATCGGCAAAAGTGGAGTCAATATCACTGTTGCCACAATTGACAAAAACGAAAACTGCCCAAAAGTATACAAAATAATAGGAAAGACTATCAAATTCACAGATAATGACATTATTACATAAGACCAAAAGTCAAATAACCCAAAAAATCTAGACAACATATTTGGTTTCTTATCTCTTACTAAACTACTTTTATTATTACCTTTTCCAAACAAGTAGCCCTCTATCAAAGGATAAAAAATCAGAATACCAGTATACGCTGCTATTGATAATTGCCAGCCAATATCTTTTATAAAGCTTGGGTCAATAATTAGCGTAATTGTAATTACAAAGACCAATATTCTAGTTGGAACTATCTTTCTACCAAAGTAGCTAGCAAATAGTTGGCAAAAAACTACAATCGTAGCCCTTAAAAGCGAAGGAGTTAAGCCGACTACACCAACATAGACTAAGATAAAAAGACCATAAAAATACACTCTAAAAAATCTAGAACAATGCTTAAAAAATTTATCAAGTATACCGATCAAAATTGCTAAATGCATGCCAGAGATTACAATTAGATGAGTTATCCCTACATCATGAATCTTTTCTTTTAATATACTTGTTAGGTTATTTTTGTCACCCAGCAAATACGCAGTAGCCAGTCCACTAATTTTATAATCAAGACGTTCCTGTAAATTTCGTTTCACATAATCTGAAAAAGAATTTTTATTTAATTCCTGACTAACCTTTGATCGATATCCATTATTAACATCTGGAGAACGACAATATACTCGTACACAAGCTAAAACTATTAGTATCGAGATAACTGTCTTTCCAATCTTATACATCTTGAACCTCATTTAATTTCTATTTTCAAATTAACTTGAGTTGCAAAGTTTTGCAAGCCATATTTTTGAGATTTACTCCAAAAACAGATAAAAAAATCTTAAACATCAGCAAATTATAAAACTTGCATATTACCTATCACCGATATATGCTAGATACAATGAAGATAAAGAAAATTGCCATCCCTGAGACTCCTATAAGGATAACTGAATTTGCCACCACCGGACAGGGAATCGGTATTCTAGAGTCTAATTTGCAAATCAATTCTCAAAATCATTCACAATTTAAAGGAATCAAAGTTTTCCTTTGGAATACTATCCCAGGTGAAACTATCACAAAATTCGAAATCACTAGACAAAAATCCCACTTCATCGAAGGTATTGCCACTGAAATAAAAAACTATTCGAAGTCCCGCATCAATCCTAAAGATACTCAATTTCTTTCTACATCACCTTGGCAAATCCTCACCGAACAAGCAGAATTAGCCGCAAAATCAACAATTCTCACTTCACTTTTTTCGCATCTGCCTCAGTCTCATCAAAAAGAATTAGTTTTATCTCAAAATATTCCTATTCACAAATCGCCAAACAATTATTTTTACCGCAACAAAATGGAATACGCACTTTATTTCGACCATCAGTCAGAGACAATTAAACCTGCTGTCCATTTTCGCGGTTCACACCTCAAAGTGCCCATCACTACTTCCTCACTGGAACTTCCAGCAATTTTTAAACAAGCTATTCAAATTATTGCAGAACTAAATAACACGCATCAAGATGCCAGAAAATACCAATCATTATTACTAAGAGCTAACCAATCTGGTAAAGTTTCTGGTGGCTTGCTTGAAAATGGCAAGCCTCATCCAGTCTTCCAAAATCTCACAGATACTATTCTAGACAACACTTACACATATTCGCCAAGTGGCTTTTTTCAAATCAATTTACCAGTTTATGAGTTAGTTTTATCCAAAATTAAAGACTTCTTAGTGAACTCTGAGTCAATCCTTGATCTCTATGCCGGTGTAGGTACGATTGGACTCACTGTCGCGAAAGATAAAAATTTAACACTTGTTGAAGTCAATACTTCAGCGTTTGACGAACTAAACTCAAATTCACAGCACATCATTCAAGAGACTCATAATCCAAATATTCATCCCGTTTTAGCCAAATCCGAAGCGGTTCTTGATCTAATCACAGATAAAAGAAGTATTATTCTTGACCCGCCACGTGCAGGTTGTGATGAAAAACTTATTCAAAAACTTTGCGAAATCAAACCAGAAAAAATTGTCTATCTCTCCTGTAATCCAATCACGCAAGTCAGAGATCTTACTCCACTTCTCAATTTTTATCAAATCAATTATCTTGAAGGTTATAATTTCTTTCCGCGCACCCCACATATTGAATCATTAGTCTTTCTTACAAAATTATAAGGAGCATATATGCCATTAAACACTAAACAAAAAGCTGCTGTTGAATATCTTGATGGACCACTTTTAGTTCTTGCCGGTCCAGGAACAGGTAAGACCCAACTTCTATCCAAAAAAGTAGAATACATTCTTGAAAAAACTGACACCGACCCCAGCATGATTCTCTGTATTACCTTCACGGACGCCGGCGCCAAAAATATGAAGGAACGCTTACGTTCAATGATTGGCCAAACTGCTGACAAAATTGATATTATGACTTTTCATAGTTTTGGCCAGAAGATTTTAAGCCTATATAATCATTACTCAGATAAACCCCAACGAGTTTTTTCAAATCCAATCGAAGAAGTTATGCAAACCAAAATTATTAGTGAACTCCAAGAAAAACTTCCAAATTACTACATTATCAGAGCCGTACGCGATCCAAAAAATCTATTAAAAGTCATCGGAAAAATTAAAGTTGCCAAAATTTCCCCAAAAGAAATGAGACAAATTGCAGCACAAAATGAATCAGATATAAAAACTCTTGAAAGAAAACTATCGCCAATTTTACAAAATCTACCCACTCGCGCCGCCGGTAAAAATATTTTCAACACCCTCACAGAAACAGTTTATATTCCAATGTTGCAAACACTTGGTGAATTAAAAACAGATCAACCAATTGTTGGAAATATTTATTCAATCGCCACTATTCTTTATGAAAAAATTTATGCACTGCTCGAATCGCAACAAAATGCCGAAAAACCATCCGTTAGTCCCTTAAACGCCTTTATAAAAAAATATTTCTCCAAGGATCAATCTGGTAATTATAAATTTTCCGACACTGCCAGCAATAAACGTCTTGCCGAAATAGCCGAATTATATGAATCTTATCAAAATTATCTGTCCGAACATGACCTCTATGATTTTAATGACATGATTGAAGCGCCAATCAATTATCTTGAACAAGATATTGATTTTCGTCGTAAAATCGCCCAGAACTACCTCTATATCATGGTAGACGAATATCAAGATACTAACCCTTCTCAAACCAGACTTTTAGAGCTTATTGCTGATGAGCAAGAATCGCCTGCTATAATGGCTGTCGGCGACGATGATCAGTCAATTTATGAATTCCAAGGTGCCCGCGCCTCCAGTCTTATCCATTTTAAAAATCATTTTAACGCCAAAGTAATCGTCCTCACCGACAACTATCGTTCTACTACCGAAATCCTCCAATTTTCTCGTAAAATCGCTGATCAACTTGATGAAAGTTTTATTAAAAACGAAACCATGCAGCGCAGCCTACATACTGAAGAAACTGTTACTTCCGAGCTTAAAAAAGAATTAATTTCTATCAGGAATCAAGATATTCTAAAATTTTCCCCTGAAGACACTATTTTTGAACAAAATATTTACTCAGAAAAAAATAATGCTTCTTCCGCTACCTATCCCACTACTTCCTCCGAAACTTTAAACAATAATTCAACTCAAAAAAGCTTTATTGAAAGACATCAATTTTTAAACCAAGACGCCGAATATTATTGGGTTGCCGAGCGCGTTCATCAACTTATCCAATCTGGAGCAAAGCCCTCTAATATCGGCATTCTTTTTCCTAAACATGCTCTCGCCACACCCCTAATTCCATACCTTCGAAAATAT
Source organism: uncultured Candidatus Saccharibacteria bacterium (assembly GCA_963549315.1). Taxonomy (GTDB): domain Bacteria; phylum Patescibacteriota; class Saccharimonadia; order Saccharimonadales; family Saccharimonadaceae; genus Nanosyncoccus. Next base: position 99,278 of record CAUUYE010000001.1, read on the forward strand.
CCTGAAATAAATATCGCCTATGAACGTACTGAAAATATTCTTGAAAATCAACAAATTCATGAACTAACCACTCTCTGTCAGTTCATCTTCAAGCTCGCCGAAGGGGAAGAGCCAGCTTTTATGTTGCCAGAAATTCTCTCCTTTGACTTTTGGAATATCCCGAGCGATGACATGATTTTATCCATCCAGTCAATTAGTCGCAACAGGCGCACAGCTCTCGAAATTCTTCGCGCTTATCATGACCACCCGCTTTATAAAAAATTAGCCGCTTTCTTTGCAGAGCTTGCCCAAAAATCCTACAATCTCCCGCTCGAATATTTTCTTGACATTCTTATTGGTGTCACTCCAATTGAATTAAAAATCAATGACCAAATTATATCCTTCACTTCACCATTTATTAGTTTCTATACTCAAGATTTATATTCAAAAGCTACTTTCGACCTCTATAACCGCCTTAATCTCTTACGAAATACTGTGATTTCTCACACGGAGAAAAATAAGCTACGTCTTCGTGATTTAATTCAATTACTCGACGATTTCACCAAGACCAAAACTCCTATTACTGAACAAACTTTTTATAAAGATTCCGACGATTCCGTAAATTTAATGACCGCTCACAAATCAAAAGGGCTTGAATTTAAACATGTGTTTCTCATCAGTGCCAACGCATCCGGCTGGGATAGTTCTAATCATTCATCTGGTATCCCCATGCCACTTAATCTCGATTTTATCGGCGACTCACTGAATACTTCTGATGGTAAAAAACGCCTACTTTTCGTTGCTATTACCAGGGCTGCCAAAACTCTCACCATTACCAGTTCCAAATTCGCCGATGATACTGGCAAAGAGAACAAACCTCTCGCCTTTCTTGATGAAAAAATTATTCAGGACGAAACTAGCAATTTTCTCTATTCGCCATTTATTCCAAACAGTCGCGTAATCGAACACAACGCCGAATTATCAGACGCCGAAAAAGCTTCAGCCATTCGCCGCACTTGGTTAATTAAATTACTCGACCCTTCCGAAAAACTCAAACCACTTCTTCTTGAACGTGTTCGCGATTTTCGCCTTTCCGCCTCTCATATCTCCACCTTCATTCAGCTCACCTATAGCGGTCCACTCGCCTTTTATCAACAAAACATTCTTCACGTCCCACAAGACACCTCAAATTCAATTAGTTTGGTTTATGGAAACCTCATTCACCGTGTCTTTGAAGAAATTACTAATAGTCAAATTTCCAAAGATGAAGCCATTTCTTTCTATCTAGATGAGACAAAAAACCAAGATTTACTTGAAGAGGATATTCAGACTCTATTGGAACGTGGTCAGAACGAATTGCCGCTTGCCATTGACGCGTTTGAACACATTCTTCGCGCACCGGGCGCCAAAGCCGAAGTTGATTTTAGCAAGGAAAAACTGATGTTCGAAGGAGTCCCCATCACCGGCAAAATTGATCACCTCAACATTGATGAAAAAAATAAAATCATTGACCTCTATGACTTCAAAACTAGCACCATCGCAAATAAAGACACCTGGCAAAGCAAAGAATCGCTCTTCGTCTATCATTTTCAACTACTTTTCTATCGTCTTCTTTTAAAGCTCTCCAAAACTTATCAAAATTACACCGTTCGCTCCATGAATCTATTATTTACAGCACCAAATCGTAGCGAAGTACTCGAAAGTCCAACAGGAAAAATACACAGCATTGAACTCACCGAAGAAGCAATTACCAAAGATCCTGTACTTTTTGAAGATCTCGTCCATGCCGTTTATTACCAAATCACCTCCCTTGACTTCTTAAATTCCAACTCACCAATCAATACCATCGGACTTGAAAACCCCAATTTAACCGACATTAAACATTTCTGTAAAAAACTTGTTGAAGTCTACAAGAAAAAGAATAGCTGAACTATTATGCATGTTTGCTTTTTACATAAGATATGATAACATATATAATCATGGATAGGAAGAGATGCGATTTTAGGATGAAAACCATAAATAGCGACTTCCTCGTCACTGAGGTGCCGCTGCTTCCAAATTTTGATCCTCTTGCAAAGAAATACACATACATTTGGTTAAAGAAATCAAATTACACAACATTTGAGGCGATAGAGAAGATTAAAGATTATTTTGATCTCGATTTCTCTGATGTTGTGGCTGAAGGCTTGAAGGACGAAGATGGTATTACCGAACAAATTATTTCTATAAAAAAGAGATTATCAAAAAAAGCGGTGGCAAATTTTAATACAACATATGCTGGCAATGATACCTTTATCATTATTGATCGCATAATGGGTTTTGGTTCTGAGCCAGTAGCGACAAAATCGTTATTCGGGAATACTTTCCGTATAGTTGTGAGAAATTTAACTGACGATGAATCAAACCGTATCGTCAATTTCACTAAGAAACATAAATTTTTCCAGTTTGTGAACTATTATGATAACCAACGTTTTGGTTTACCCGGCGGTCCATATATTACTCATTTTGTTGGTAAGGCGATATGCGAAGGTGATTGGGATGTGGCATTCGAGGTTCTGAAGAAAACTGGCAATAAAATCCCAGAAGGAAAAACAGGCAAAGCCGCTTTTGAGGCGTTAAATCCAGGGCAAGTTGGGTTCTTCGTGTCTGCATATAATAGCTATCTTTGGAATATTGCCGTGTCGAAATATATTAAAGAAAGTTTCAAAAGTAAGGAATATATTTTTCCTGATCTAGGCGAGCTACATTTACCAATAATTACTGAATCTACGCCAAGTAGTCCATTTATGATTAGTGGTTATCGTTTCAATAAGGAAACGTTTGTCGCTGAAGAGGCGAAAATTTTCCGCGATATGATTTTGCCGACGGTAGTATTTGCTAGGGATATTAAGAATGATGAGATATATGCAGGCAAAAAACGTATTCTTCTCACGTATTTTATTTTCACCGGATGTTATGCAACGATGGTTGCGAAGCAAATTATAAAAACTGCATTGGAGGAAGAAAATGACTAAAAATATTGAAGTTGAATATAGCGGACCATTGACAAATAAACAAACGAAAAAGTTGATGGCGTTTTTTGATGAATATGGCGAGAAGGTCACAACTAAACATCGAGTTTTGATTGACTATTCTACTTTTCTTGGTGATGGCTTGAAACACCGTAAGAAAGATATTCGTCTGCGCATTACAAATGGTAATCCGGAAATTATCGTGAAGCTTGGTGATTGGACGAGCTCAAATCACCGTAAGGAACTTTCAGTTTTGACTGAGGCTGGTAGTTTTGACACTTTGGTGCAGATTTATGCTGCACTTGGTTATAAAAAAGGCATGCTTTGCGAGCGAACGACCAGGGTTTATAACTACGATGGTATTGAATTTGCCATTGTTGAGGTTCCTGGTAATAGCTTCCATTTCGAGGCAGAAATAATGGCGGACGAGGATGGTATTGAAGCCGCCAAAAAACATATTCAAAAGGTTTGCGAAGAGTTAGATTTGGAAATATTTACAGATGAAGATTATATTGCATACATTGAGAAATTGAATAAAGAAGTAAACGAAATATTTGATTTTAATAATTATACTGAAAATTACTTCGAAGACAGATATCATTTTAGTAAAGAAAAAGCGACGCACTAGACGTCGCTTCTGAAGAACTATTTACTTTTTCCGTGATGCCCACGAACAATCACTTTCCCGCCAATGATCTTGTGTGCTGGTCTATTGTGAACAATTGCTTCGCGAGCAAACTGTTGACCGCAGTTCGGGCAACACAAGTCACCATTCGTGTAATCCTCTAAAATGTTGCTAACGTAGCACTTTATAAGTTCTCCACCGCCTTCTTTTTTGTACTTATAAAGACTAGTTTGACATTTAGAACAGAGGATAGCAATTGTGTACCAATCTTTTTTTCCTACCTTTGGTTTCATGATTACTTACTCCTTCTGTAATGCGTGGTGAGCGCTTCGGTTGGGCAAACTCCGACGCAAGCGTTGCACCCAACGCATTTATCGTAATTAATAATATTGGGCGGTCGCTCGATAGCACCAAACGCACATGCCTTATGACATAATCCACATCGGACGCAATATTTACTGAGTATAACGGGCTTCGGTGCTATGAAACAGTTATCCTCTGCTTTCCCAATTGCTATGCCAATCAGATCCCGTACAGTATCTATTTTATGTGTGGTCAAATAATTGATCAGATCATTTATGATGTACCGAAATATTTCTGGCCCTAAAATAGCGGGTGCAGTATAGAGTTGTACTGCACTAGCGCCTGCCATCATCATTTATATTACGTCGTCTGCCGTCGATATGCCACCGATGCCCACGATAGGAATCTTTACGGTTTGTGCTAATTGATAAACACAATTTAACGCAATGGGGAAGATTGCCTTTCCAGTAACTCCACCTGCACCACCTTTGATACCAAGTTTAGGTAGGCCAGTTTCGGTATCGATAAATAAACCAGGTCCAATACTATTTGAACAAACGATCGCATCGGCACCGAGTTTTTCAGCGATTTTTGCCATATCAAGCAGATAAGACGAATACGACAGTTTAACCCAGATGGGTTTTTCGGTTAATGGTCTGATTTTGGTGAGAAGCTCTTTAAGGTGTTCGATGTCGATATTAAGATTTCCATGTACGGCTCCAGAATGAGAACAGGAAACATTAATCTCGAAAGCATCAATATCGATTTCGTCGAATTTCCTAATTAGACTAGAGCAATCTTCGATGATCCGTCCCGAAATAGAGAGAATCAGAGAGCCTCCTGAGTTTTTAACGTCGGCGACTCCGTGTTCATACCACTCAGTCCAAGGCATCGAGTTGCCCCATTCGCAGTTAAGCATGCTTTTACCATCATCAAATACTACGTACCTTGGTGCTGGAACATTCTTACGTTCTGGCGGCGGGTTTTCTTTCAGGGATCTTGTAACCATACCACTACACCCGGAAGTCTTAAGAAAGAACTCTGGGGTTTCTGTGATATATCCCGATGCTAATAACAACGGAGTGTTAAGAGCTACTTTCCCTATATTTGTTTGAAGCATAGAGATCTCCCCCTTTCATGTACCTTGCAAACAACCCTTGTGCTATCGTTGTGATTTGATCCTCGTTGTCTCTTTTTATAGTAATAAGACTGTCGTAAAACCGTATCTTGTCACGAATAGCACTCACTTCGTCTTTTGCTGACCGAATTCTGTATTCTATTTCTTCTATGGATTCAGTTTTCCGTCGGTTAACTAGCCTTTCTCTTAACAAATCGTAGTCATCAGTGACTAACCCAATCGAAATAATATGCGGATTAATGTCTTTTGCTTCCGCAATTACGAACGGGTGAATTTCTGTCAAGAAAATACCTACATGAGGAAGAAGGTCTTGTTTTCTGACTGCGTACCGATATCCAAACATACATTGAACTAATACCATCTCGCCTTTTTCTGTCATTTTCTCGAATTCTTCTTCGGAAATATGTTTGCGATTTGAGTTTATTAGTTCATTTGAACGTAGATTTCTGGTTGTATACCATACCAGCTCTTTAATATAAGGATTTTTTTCTTTTAAAGATTCTTTAATATAACCCTTACCGATGCCAGATGGACCACTTAATACAATAATCATTGCTAAGTTCTCCTTTTAAAATAACTAGTTTTCTAAACTCTACATAATAATAACATATTTTCAATAGATTTTTCAACTAGTCCGTTAAGGTCCTAAACCTTAACTAACTAGTTGACATATTTAATCATTATGTTATTATAATAACACTGACGTTTATCAACGATAATAAAATTCTACTATCAATGCACGCATAAACGTCTGAATTTCTACTGTCGGATACAGGAGAAAGGGGGTGAATCCGATGTTCATTTAGAGGTTAATAGGTGTCCAGTATCAATCTTCATCTGACTCATACGGAAAGGGGGTGAAAAACGTGAGCTATATTGTGACTGATAAAGTCACGGGGAGATCGTATGATACAGACCGTGACGGGTATATTACGGTCGCAGAAATGATCCGGGAGCATCCAGAGCGCTTTACGGATACGACTGAGTTCGAGCGTCGTCAGATTAACGACGGGGCAGAGACTCTCGGCTGGAAGGGATGGTAAAAGTTTTAGGTTTTAGGTTTGCCGTTCAACCTAAAAAACAACTCTCCTTTCTTTTATAATATAACGGCAACGGCAACCCTATTCCTATCCTCACATCGGTGGGAAGCATTAGCTTCCCACTTTTTAATTTTATGTTTTTGCATTATAATAGGGTTATCTTGTCATACTTCGGTCCCTGACAATGAGAAAATTCAAAAGCTTTAAGTATCGTCATTTATACTTTTAGCCAGGAGCCAATAAATCAGGCTCACATAAATGACTCCAATTTTAATCAAAGGAGTTACTTATGAAAAATAATATTAATAATCAAGAACGCGTCGAAGTCATGGCTCTTTTTGGGTACGAAATGACCCCATGCCAGCCCCTCAACTTCAAAAAACGTAGTGGGGAAGAGTTTGAAGTATCTGAACTCTTACAGACCCACATTCGTTTTATTGGCAATACAGCCATTCATATTTTCGACGTTATCGCAGGGCATACTAATTACCAACTGTCGTTCAATGCCACCGATCTTTCATGGCATCTTCGCCTTGTCTGAGTTCAAAAAAAGAGGCTAAAACCTCTTTTTTTGATACATAAATTGAATACAAAAATTATTCAATTCCGTTCTGTAAAACAAATTGATCAATTATTTTACGCAATTCTACAGTATTCTTACAATCCATTAGTTTTACTCTTAGCTCAGAAGCACCATCAAAAGAATTCACGTAAATTTTAAACATTCTTTTTAGTGGCTCAAACGGATACCGCAAACCTTTTTTAGACAGCTCCATAGATCTTTCATCAAAACAATCTAGATGATATTTGAATAATTTTAGTAACTCTAAAATTGAAACATCACTTCCACGAGCTTCCTGTACTCTATCTGTAAAACAAAATGGATTCAAAAAAACTCCGCGACCAATCATAAAACCGTCAACTGCAGGATAAATCTGTGCCAGCTTTTTAACTTGTCTAAGGTCTTGAATATCACCGTTAATCGTCAACTTAGTCTCCGGTGCAATATAATCTCGCATCTTTACGATTTCAGGAATTAATTCAAAATGGGCAGGAACTTTTGACATCTCTTTTCGAGTTCTTAGATGGATAGTTAAATTAGCTATATTTTGTTCCAAAATCAATGGCAACCATTTTTGATATTCGTCTATATACGTAAAGCCCAGTCTCGTTTTTACTGAAACCGGCAACTTTGTCATCTTTTTAGCCTCATTAATACAGGCAATTGCTAAATCTGGAGTCCGAATCATGGCTGCTCCACCTCCAGCTTTATTAACATGGCGATCTGGACACCCCATATTAATATCTAAACCTTGAAATCCTAGGTCTTCAAGTTCTGCCGCTACAATCGCAAAATGCTCCGGATTTTTACCCCAAATCTGTGCGATAATCGGCGGATCAGATTCACATATTGATAACCGAGTTAATGCATCATGCCGTCCTTTTTCTGAAGCAAAAGAAGTAACATTCGTAAACTCAGTATAAAACAAATCTGGTCGTCCAGCCCGTGCAATTACTCGTCTAAATACTACATCCGTAACACCCTCCATTGGCGCTAAAACAGTAAAAGGTTTTTGCAATTTCTGCCAAATATTCATCTCTTTTCTTCCATAGTTTTTAAAATAATTGCTTGTTCATAGATCTCTTCAAATCTGTCAATCGTTCGTTTTAAATCATGTCGTTTCGCAACTTCAATCGATGCTAATCTATATTGTTTAGCTAACTCTGGATCTAAAATAATTTTTTGAATTGCTAATGCTATACCATGATAGTCTTGTGGTCGACAAAGCTCGCCATTTCTCTTATTTTGGCACAATTCAGAAACCGCGCCAGCATCAACCGCCACAAGGGGAAGTCCCACTGCTGCAGCTTCAATCAAAACGATGCCTTGCGTCTCAGTCTCTGATGCTGTAACAAATAACGTCCCCGCTCGATAAATCTCAATAAGATCTGGTGGCATCACTTTTCCTAAAAATTTCACACGTTTGTCTACCTCAAGCTCGCTAGCCAATGTTTTTAAATTCACCAGATCAATCCCATCCCCCACGATCACTAGCTCCATTTTTTTAGCATCAATCTTTGGAAAATCTAACAATTCTTTGAATGCACGTAAAACAAGATTAATACTTTTTTCAGGATCCACTCGACCAACATATAAAATTTTTTGACTTTTATTATTTAATCCATATTTTTTTAAAACTCTAAGATTCGGTTTCTTAGGATAAAATTCACTTAAATCTACCCCATTTGATAAAGCTTCCACTGGTACTTTAAAATGTTTACGATTTTTAGGAATTAAATCGCCAATCGCCATTTCTGTCGGCATAGTTGCATATTCAGCATGCTTCAAAAAACTAGCCATATATGCTCTCAACATTGCATTGGAAACTTTTTTTATAAACTTCGGTTTAAGAATTGCTAACTGGTCAGTAATATTATCCGGATAAGCATGTCCAGTTGAAACCAATGGTACTTTATATTTTTTAACATATCGCATAATTGCCAAAGCAATCGTTTCTGCAGTCTGCAGATGTATTACGTCCGGTTGAAACTCATTTAATACCTTTTTAATTTCAAAAAATGGATTCACAGACCACCAAATACCATTTTTATAAGTTAATCTTGGCATCGAGATCCCTAAGAAATCTTTTTTCTCAGGAACTTCATTGATCTGATCTGGATAAAATGGAAAGCGTAATGAAGTCAAAAAAACTGTCTTCACTCCAGTTACTGGATCAGTTTCAGTATGGAATTTACCATTAAAACTTGGAGAAATTACTAAAACTTCATGTCCAGCTTTTGCTAAACCGTTGGCAAGGTTATGTGAGAAAACCGCCACACCATTTGTCATCGGATAATAAATGTCGGACGCAATTGCAATCTTCATATTGTAATTATATCAAAATTCATAAAGGTAGAACTATTCCGTCTGTTATAATACCAATATGAACAAAGCTAAGAAGAAAAAAATAGATCAAATTGCTGTCAATCGACGTGCAAGTTTTGACTATAATCTTGGTGAAAAAATCATTTGTGGAATGGTTCTAACAGGACAAGAAGTCCGTCAAATTCGCGATCACCATCTTCAACTTAAAGGATCTTTTGTCACTATCAAAGGAAATGAGCTTTGGCTAAACAATCTTACTCTTGGTACAGAAACTGCAAGAAATATTAAACTTTTAGCAACTAAAAAACAGATTACATCTTTACAAAAATCCAAAGTACTCGGTAACACAATCGTCGCCACTAAATTATTCAGTGGTTCTCGCTACATCAAACTCGAAATCGCAATTGCATCTGGCAAGAAAAAATATGATAAGCGTTTAAGTATTAAACATCGTGATCTTGATCGTGAACGTCAAAAATATCAGAGGTAAAACATGAAATATTCACTTTATTCTTGGAACGTTAACGGTATCAGAGCAGTTTTGAAAAAAGGTACCTTACAGAATCTTCTGCAGATCAAACATCCTGACTTCCTCTGTCTTCAAGAAACCAAAGCACAAAAAAATCAAGTTGAAGTAGATTTCCCTGATTATCAAGAAACTTGGAACTCAGCCGACCGTGCTGGCTATGCTGGTACTGCTATATTCTCTCAAAATAATCAAAAAATTATTCATACTGAACTAAACCTTGAATCCTTCTTAAACAATCATCAAACTCCAGAAGTTTCTAAAATTATTGATCAATTTAAGCAAGACAATTTTGGTACTCCGCTTTCCGAAGGACGCATCATAAATATTGAGACTACCCACTTTTACCTTGTAAACGTTTACACGCCAAACTCAAAATCAGATCTTGCTCGTTTAAATCTTCGCCATCTCTTTTGGGATCCACTTTTTCTGGAGTATCTTCAAACTCTCGAACAAAGAAAACCTGTGATTTTCTGTGGCGATCTTAATGCCGCACATCAAGAAATCGATATTGCAAGACCTAAACAAAATATTCATAATGCAGGTTTTACCAAAGAAGAACGCCTTGGTATTGAAAACTACATTAATAGTCACTTTCTTGACGCTTTTCGTTATTTACATCCAGATACCATAAAATATTCTTGGTGGTCACATTGGGGACATGCACGAGAAAATAACGTTGGCTGGCGAATTGACTACTTTTTCATTTCAGAAAAGTTAAAAGATCACTTGATTGCTGCAGAAATCCATGACGAAATCCTCGGCTCTGATCACTGTCCAGTTTCTATCACCCTTGAATTTTAAGGAAAGGAAAAACTCATGCAACCAACAGAATATTGGAAAAAAATAGATACTATTAATGATCAGTCCATTTTATGGGATATTCCCGAACAAAAAACTGGCAGAATTGCAGTTTTAGGTGGTAATCTTCAAAACTGCATGGTTGAAATAAAAAATACTGAATTTTTAAATCAACTACCAATAAAATCCGCCAATCTTCTTTTACCAGACGCCCTTCAAAAAAAATTACCGACTTTTTCAACAATATATTTTGCTGAGTCTACTGATTCTGGTTCCTTCGCAAAATCCACTACACTAGAAAACTTCGCGCTAAATTCCGATCTTGTATTCTTTTCCGGAGATTTTTCAAAAAATTCAATCACAGAAATCGCAATTATCGATGTAATTAAAAAACTGAATGAGCAGCAAATCATTGTTTTAACTAGAGATACAGCCGATCTAATCACCGCCGATGTCCAAGGTGTCCTCGAAAAACAAAACCTCATTCTATTTGCTAGTTTAGCCCAGCTCCAGAAAGTTTTTCATGCAGCACTGTATCCAAAAATGATTCTACTCTCCATGCCAATCTTCCCAATCATCGAAATCTTGCACAAATTCACTTTAAGTTATCCATGCACTATTTTTACCTTTCATCAAAATCAACTCATCATTGCTAAAGCTGGCGCTATTCATACCATACCGATTGACAAAACTTCCTATACTCCTCTCTCACTCTGGTCTGGAACGCTCGCCTGCAAAGTTTCTGCATTTACTCTCTGGAATCCACAAAAAATACAAGACGCCATAGAAGCTGCAATCTTTTGGGACTGTCGTCAAAAATAACCAGTTATGATAAAATAACCATAAGTATTATTCGAGATATTCCATGTCAAATAAAGTAATGATCATTGGTACAGGTAACGTTGGTGCTAGTATTGGTTTTTCACTAGTTTCTCAGCCTACTCCAGTCAACGAGCTAGTTCTAGTTGATTTAAATCAAGCTGATGCTGAAGGTGAAGCGATGGATCTGCGTGATACGCTTGCGGTTAGTCCAACTTATTTAAAAATCTCCGCAGGTAGTTACCAAAAAGACGCAGAGAGTACCGACCTTGTCATCTTCACAGCCGGTGCCGCTCAACAAAAAGGTGGAGAGACTCGCATGGACCTGCTTGCACGCAATACCAAAATTTTACATTCAGTCATCGATCAATTACTCGAATCAAATTTTCACGGAATTTTTCTTATTGTTACCAATCCAGTTGATGTGATGAGTTATTTCGCCATGCAGTACTCCGGTTTTCCTAGCCATAAAATTATCGGTTCAGGGACCGTCCTTGATTCTGCTAGACTTCGTTATCATCTCGCAGAAAGATTAAACGTTTCACCAAAATCCGTACACGCCTATCAAATCGGTGAACACGGAGATTCAGAATTTGCCATTTGGTCTACTGCTAACGTCGGCGGACAACCTATCCAAAATCTCCTCAAACGTAATGAGCTTGAAAAAATAGAAACAGCAACCAGACTTGAAGCTTATAAAATTATTGAAAATAAAGGTGCAACTTATTATGGCATAGGCGCCTGTGTAACTAGTATCGTCAATTGTATTTTCAATGACGAACGACGCGTTCTTCCAGTATCAACCTATGATTCTTTTTCAGATACTTTTTTTGGTTTTCCATCCGTTATTAGTAAAAAAGGCGTGCTTTGCCGCCTTGATACAAAACTCACAGAAGCCGAAGAACTTAAATTACAATCCTCAATTAATGTGATTAAAACTGCCATTAAATCTGTAACAAAATAAAGCTATCTATGCTACATTTTTTATAAGTCTGTTATACTTAAACTATGATTCGGCAAATTAAAAATACTCTAATTAGTTTATCTATTGCATTAATTTTTACATCCAATTTCTTATCCTTACCGGTAAGCGCTAAATATAACAAAATTAATGCCAGTACTTCTGCTGACAATTTCACTTTCAAAAGTTTTACTGGCGACTATTACATCACTAGAGATCAAAATAATCTTGCCAAAATGCGTGTAGTTGAAACACTAGTTGCCGAATTCCCAAATTATGATCAAAATCACGGCATACGCCGAGTTATCCCTGTGACAAATCAAGCAGGGAAGAATGTTGTTATTTCAAATCCTTCAAAATTTACCGCAAATATTAAACGTAATGGTCAACAAGAACTGTATACTTCCTCATACGAAGATGGCAATATTACCCTCAAAATCGGCAATGAAAACAAATATTTACAAGGCACACAGACTTATACCATAGAATATGATTTCGAAAATGTTGCCAGTACTTTCGACTCAGATAATTTCGAGAATCATAAATATCAAGAAGTTTATTGGAATGCTAATGGCAACGCATGGAAACAACCTTTTGGCTCAGTTACTGCCAATGTCCACATTGATAAAACTATACTTCCAAATCTTCATGATATGAACGCCTGTTACAGTGGTAAATATAAATCAAAAGGTAGCTGTAAAGTCTCAAAAACTGCAGATGGTTATACTTTTAGTACCGGAACTCTATCTCGCGGAGAAGGTTTAACTTTTGCCATTGCTTTTTCTGGCGATACTTTCACTATTGCGCCAAAACGAATCAGTTACCTTGCCTACATTGTATTCATCGGTATCACAGCCGTATTTTCAATTACTCTATTTATTCTTTTACGTCGCTATTATAGCGTTATTTATCCTAAAAAAAGTTACTACAAAAAGCTAATTACGCCAACAGAATTTTTACCATTAAAAGGTTATTCAGTTGCAGAAGCTGCAAGACTATATCTTAAATACCCAAGAAACTCTATGGTAGCGACTGCGCTTGAAATGGCAATTCAGAAAAAAATTGAAATTAAGAAAGATGATCAGACTAAGAAAAAATTATTTGGTAGAGTCAAATGGTCAATTAAAGTCATTAATAAAAAAGGACTCTCCCCTGAACAAGAAGCTCTGCTTAAATTTATGAATGGTTCAACCGATTCTATTGAAGAAGGTCAAGTTATCGATCTTGAATCTCGCAATTACAGTAGTACACTTATCGCACTTAGTAGAAGCTTCAATGGCAAGGTAAAAGCTAGCCTTATTGAACGAAAAGATCTCGAATCAGACAATAATGTTAAAAAATTTGATTGGAAATCAAGCCTTAGAATTGCTATCTGTCTTCTCCTTATCGCTGCCGTATTCTTTCTGATTTCAATCAAACAAACTTGGTTTATTAACACATTTGGAGAATTTGCTTCAGTTTCAATAATTGAAAATCGTGGTCTATTAGATTTTTCAATCTATTTTATGTTACCAGCATATATCATATTAATCTCATGTGGTCCACTAATTGACAAGAAATATGTTTCATATACCTTTCAAGGTTTGGATCACGCAAATTATTTAAATGGTCTTGAAACCTACATCAAAATGGCTGAAGCAGATCGCTTAAAATTTTTACAAAGCGTAGAAGGAGCAGATACCACAAACGAGGGAATCGTCAAATTATACGAAAAGCTTTTACCATACGCTGTCATTTTTGGACAAGAGACATCATGGTTAAAATCACTAGAAAAATACTATGAATTAACCGGTAGCCAAGATGTTACTATGCCTGTTTGGTATGCCTTAACTGATACCAATTTCCATAGCTTCAGTGAAAGTGTCTCGCAGTCGACGTCCATCCCAAGTAGTAGTTCTGAATCTGGTTTCAGTAGTGGTGGTGGATTTTCCGGCGGCGGCGGCGGAGGCGGCGGAGGCGGCGGCTGGTAATGCGCATCGCCTTCTTTACCGATATTTTCCTAGAAGTCCCAGGTGGTATTCCCTCATCGATTAAAGCTCAACAAACCGCATTAGAATCTCTTGGACACCAAGTTACCATCTTTTGTCCAGGCTGGCAAAAGTTACCAAAACACCAGCACATAGTAGTTATCCCTACACACCGATTTCTTCGACCAAATAGAGCACCACTAGCTAAAAAACCGGAAGAAATTATTAAGTTTATTAAAAAACTTTATCCAGATTTTGCTAACTCGTTTGATCTTGTTCATGTGCATTACGAAGCAAGTTGTAGCATAGCAGGCGTTAAACTCGCAAAAGCCAATCATTTAAAACTTATTCAAACTATACATGGACGCGAAGACATCGCTATTGATACTAATGTTCCGTTTCCGATCAAATATCCTATTGCATTTATATTAAATTCTCTTCACCGCTTAAAACTCTCTTCCATATATACTAAGCCAGTTTTACTGCAAAAAGATCACTATCTCATTAAAAATAGTGTCCAAAAAAATATGTGGGAGCTCATGGTTCGACAAGCTCGCATAGTGGATCTTGTCATTTCACCATCCAAACATTTTGCTAAAAATCTTGAGCATTATAAGGCTGCCAAAAAAGTTTACGTAGTCTCAAATGGAATAGACGATCAACAAGTCCAACAATATATCTTTCATACTCGAAATTTTAATTCAAATACTCCACTACATATCATCTGGAGCTCACGAGTTTCTAAAGAAAAACGCATTTTACCATTTCTAGAATCTATTGCAAATTCAAAAAATCTCAAAAAAATTAAATTAAGCATCATTGGTAGCGGAAATCAATTACAAGAAGCCAAAATCTATGCCAAAATGCATTTTAGTAAAAAACAAGTTATTTTCCTCGGTCAGGTACCACATGAAAAAATATTTAAATACCTACAAAATGGACATCTTTCAATTATCAATTCGTACGGATTTGATACACAAGGCATGACGATTCTAGAAGCTACCGCCTGTGGCTTACCAGTACTTTATGCAGATCCTGCTATGGATGAAGTAGTACCAAAAGGTGGCGGAATCCGTGCCAAAGATCAATCGATCACCGCCATGACTGAGTCAATTGATTATATTTTTAATCATCCAGAATTAATACAAAAAATGAGCCAAAATATGTTAAAAGCCAGACAATCTGTTCTCGAATCAACCCAAATCAAACATCTTCTAGAGCTTTATCAAAAATAAGTTAACGCTTCTCAACTATTTTTCTCTGGAAAAATCCAATAAAGAATTTTTGGTAAAGAAAATGCAAAATCTGTTCAACTAAAATCATGAGTGGTAATACAAGACAAGCTGTTATTGCAAAAATCATCCATTCTAGCTGTGTCATTTCAAATGAAATTCCAAATAAATCTTGCAAAAAGATCATACAGAAAATCATTCCAAGTCCACATCCACCAACTATTATTTTTTTCCAAATATTATCGAATGGACGGCAAACTCGATACAGATAAACCAGCCCCACTACTTCCCATGCAAGTACACAAAGCATCCCTAGTTGCACTCCTCCTATATGTAGAATTCGTGAAACAAAAACAAGTAACCAGATTACAATCACGTTTGTCACGGCAGCAGGCGTTGCTTTTGATAACACATTTATCATAAAATTTCCTTTAATCAAATTTTGATTCGGGATCTGCGCCAAAAAGAAACTTGGTACTCCGATCGTAAACATTGTGACAAGGGAAACCTGTGTTGGTAATAACGGATAGATCATGCCAAAGCTAATTGACAAAATCGCACCGATGAAAGAAAAAATATTTTTTACCAAAAACAAAGATCCGGATCGTTCCAAGTTATTTACTACCTGTCGTCCTTCCTTCACAATCTCTGGCATCCTTGCAAAATCTGAATCTAAGAGGACTAACTGCGAGGCTTGCACTGCCGCCTGAGATCCAGATGCCATTGCTACAGAACAATCAGCCTCTTTTAACGCCAAGACATCATTCACGCCATCCCCCGTCATGGCAACCGTATGATGAGCAGCCTTTAATATCTTTACCATCTTTAATTTTTCTTCAGGTTTCACTCTTCCGAATACTGTATATTCCAAAACAGCTGATCGAAACTCCTTATTATCATTAATAGTAAATATATCGATATATTTTTCAGCCCCCTCAACTCCTGCCTGTTTTGCAACTTCCGATACCGTACGTGCATTATCTCCAGAAATAACTTTTATCCTCACCCCTTGCTCTCTAAAATATTTGAATGTAGCAGGTGCAGTTCGACGAATTTCATTCGATAAAACAATAATCAACATCGGAACTACTTTAGTCGTCAACATCACCTCTGATTTTGATGGATCAAACAGCTTATCCTGATACTCACCAAAAACCAAAGTCCTATAACCTTTATCTGTATAACAACTAAACTCTTTTTTATACTTCTTAAAATCATCCCTTAATACAAATTCCGGCGCACCCATTACATAAGTTTTTTTCTTAAACTGAACACCGCTATACTTGTACTTCGAGGAAAATCCTAAAACGTATTCTTCCTCGCCAATTAGTTTATTAATCTTTTCTTTTACGTCTTTAGTTATTTTTTCTTCATTAAAATACTGTTTAATCGCTCGCATCGTTTCGTTGTCAGATTCTTGTTTTTCTATCACTTTCTTCAATAAACCTAAGAATTCAGTTTCTCCAAAACCATTTTCTTCAATTTTCTCTAAATCAGAAATCATTTTTATTTCTGAAACATTCATCTGATTACTCGTGATTGTCCCAGTTTTATCCACGCATAAAACATCTACTCTCGCTAAAGTCTCAATGCACTTCATATCATGCACCAATACTTTCTTTTGCGCTAATCTTACCGCGGATAATACTAAAGTAACTGAAGCTAAAAGGAATAACCCTTCTGGTATCATCCCCATAATCGCAGCCACCATAGCCTGAATACTCATTTTTGCGGTCGTTCCATACAAAAAATATTGCTGTCCAAACATAATTATCCCAATTGGAATAATTGCAATCCCTGCTAATTTTACAAAACCATTGAGCGATCTTAAAATTTCTGACTGTTCACCAACCCTAATCGCCTTAGCTTTCATTGTCAATTTCGCTGCATAAGAATCGCCACCAACACGAATTATCCTTGCATAACATTTCCCATGAACAATAAAACTACCAGAAAATAGTTCATCATCATTTTTTTTCATCACTTCGTCCGATTCACCAGTCAAAAGTGATTCATTAACTGCCACTTCTCCTTCCACTACTACCGCATCCGCAGGTATCTGATCGCCAGCAGAAAGAATCATAATGTCATCCATCACTAATTCATGGGTTCTAATTTGGCATTCTTTACCATTTCTTACAACAACCGTTTTAGGGGAATGTAAAACTGTTAATTTATCCAAAATTTGTTTCGCTCGAAGCTCTTGTAAAATACCAATTAAGGAATTGATGATAATTAACGGCAAAAAACTCAGATCTCGAAACGAGTGTACTGCAACCAATAATGCAGCAATAAACAAAAAAACAAAATTAAAATAAGTAAAGACATTGGACGCGATAATCTCACCGATTGTTTTTGACGGAGCCTTAACTTCTACGTTAGTGAGGTTCGCTTGTTTTCTTTCTATAACCTCAGCATCACTCAACCCAAGTTTATAATTCGAAATACTTGTGTCTGACTCTTTCATATTTTATTTCTTACGCTGCGCATTCTGAATTGAAAATAATACACCAGAAATCATTAAAGATGCTAAAATCACAATAATTCCGCAGATAAAAAATGGCATAGATTTTCCCACGGTTTCTCTTTTAAGATTATCAAACTCATGATTATTAATCTTTAACAGCCTCTCCTCAAGATTAGCTCGTACCATCTCCTTTTCTTGTATCTTTCGATTCAGATCTTCATATTTTTCTGAATTACCATTTTTATTATATTCATCAACCATCTCTTTTCTCATCTTCTCAATCTCTTGATATAAGACATTAACATCTGATTGAGTTTTCTCAGAGGTTGGAAGTTTTAACTTAGAATATTCTGAATTTATATTTCGATATACGCCAAAAGCAATTAATACAATCCCTAACAACACACCACAAACGGTTACCACAACTCTGTTAATCCTATTTCTTCGTATTCTTTTTTCCATACCACCTCCAGAATACTCATATTATATCATGCAATATCTTTTTCCATTGCTAGCACATATAAAAAACATCAGTATAAAATATTTCAGTTTTGGTGGGCGAAGTGGGAATCGAACCCACACTCCATTGCTGGAACTAGATTTTGAGTCTGGCGCGTCTACCAATTCCGCCATTCGCCCATAACATTCCTATTCTACCACATTAAATCTATATCTAGCACCGTTCACAATAAATATCCGCTCTTATACCCCAAAAACATACTTTTGCTAGATAATTTAAATCAATGTTATAATTATCATATGAATCCAAAAGATGGTGGGCTATCTTCTAGCGATCGACAAAGACAGACTGTTGCTGAACTTGCTCGCAATAAAGTTTTGGCTGCTTATTCTAGCCAAAACCATCTTTCTGACACTCAAAAACAGGCATCAGAGAATCAACAAAGCAAAAAATCCCCTTCAAACTCACCCTATCAAAACTTAAATCAAACCCATCCCCTAAATCACACTATTTCTAATCATCCAAATCAGAGTTCAACCATGAACAAACTAAATCAAAAACGTTCTTTTGCCGCCCTTTCTTTTCTTCATAACAGTCAGCATAACTTGTCGCATCGTATTTTAGGTGAGCAAACTCTACGCAGCGAACTTATTCAAAAATACAATAACGAAAATCGCAGTTCACTCAAGCAAACGCCAATCAATCTAAATAATCAAACACCTGATTGGCGAAAATATCATTCGGATTGGCAAAATTATTACCAAAAATACTATAGCGAATACTATGCTAAAGCTGCCCAAAAATATATTGAATCTGAAAAGAATAAGTTCATTTCACAATCTCAACAAAAAGATGACGCAAAATACCTCTCTCAAGATTCAATTTCAAGAAATCCTAATCAAATTAAACAAGTTGAAACCACCCTACGCGAAAAAATCCGTCAAAAAGCCAACGCAAGCTTTAAACTTTCCAAACGATATAAGCGGTTTATTCCGCTATTTGCCGGTATTTTCTCCGTATTATTCATCTTATTCCTACAATATAATCGCCTAATTTTTGCACCGATCATGGCTTATATTTCACCAGGGAATACTAAAGATACTGGTATTACCGCCATTGACCCAACCGTTTCCGACGCCCCCACTGCTGATCCACGTCTAATCATACCAAAACTTAATATTGATGTCCCAGTTCATTTCAACATCAACAACGACACGGCAACTATTAACAATGCCATGAATCATGGTGTAGCTCAATTCAAAATCTCAGGCGCAGATGCTATGCCAGGACAAATTGGCAACCTAGTCATTTCGGGACACTCCGCAGGTGATATATATAGTAATAATCAATATAAATTTATTTTCTCCGGTCTTGAACGTCTTGTTGATGGAGATCTAATCTATATTAACTATAATTCCGTGCGTTACACTTACAAGGTTTTTAAACGTGAAACAGTTGAACCAACCAATATCTCTGCACTTGTTTACCAAACCGATAAACCACTTCTTACCTTAATCACCTGCACCCCACTTGGCACCGACCGTTATCGTTTACTCGTAACAGCTGAACAAATCAACCCATCATACGAAACTAAACAGCAAACAACCGAAGTAGCCGATAAATCCACATCCGACCAAAACAAAGAAAAACCCTCTAGCTCTATCCTACCATCAAATGAACGCTCATTCTTCGAGCGTGTTTGGCGATGGTTAACTAACCAGAGTGACTAATCTCAAAATAAATTAATCTAGAATAATTTATCTCTCTGTAAACTATAGCCTGTATCTGTTTTAGTTATGTAGTATAAATAACGATTATTGGAATTTATTACCGCACCAAATCCAGTTGCTAATTTCTTATCCAAAATCATCCTACGATTCCCACCATCAAAATCGAATACTTCCATTTTGCCGTCCACAATATCAAACATCATATAATTGTCTAACCATGCAATCCTCTTATTTTTATGCTCAACCAGACTAAGCTCTTCAAGGTCAAGATTATAAATCATAAATTTTCCGTCCGTTTCTGCAATAAAAAATTCACCATTAGAAGAGGTTATAAAATTCTGAGGTACAAAATCTAATTTCTCTTCCGTAATTTTCTCTGGCATATTGTCACTACTGCCATAAGTTGGATAATCATTGGTTCGATATACTCTAAACTGCCCATCGACAGTTGTGCTTAAATATTTTTTACCATCAAAATCTGCAATTCCAAGATTAATTACTGCATCTTTCTTTGAACGTACCACCGTCTCAAGGTCAATTCCACCTTTATCACCTAAACGATAAATCCCAATTTGACGCTTATCTTTCTCAACATTAGTTAAATAAATTATTTCAGAACCTGACATCTTAAATTTCGCAATATTTTTCAAATACGGCTCAGATAAAGTTTTTGCTACCACATCAACTTCCTGTAAATTACCGTCAATTAGGGCGATAAATTTATTTGCCGCAGCATCTTCAATTACTAGCTCTGATAAATCTCTTCCTATATTAGATTTCTTATTCTCACCACCTACAATATTTTTTTCTATCTTTTTTTCACTTCGATCAGTATATTTTAAAATTGCTTGAGATAAATTAATACTTTCACTAGGTTTCCTTAAATTAATCAGTCCCCACTCGATCTGATCAGATCTTTTGACTTGCAACAAAATTTTTTCACCTGTTTCATTCCAAGATACCTGTAAAATCTCACCAGGAAACTGTCCATCAGAAGTACCAGAAAATATTTTTTTCACATCAATTTCTTCAATTGATACCTTATCAGAACCAAGCGCTGTAATGTATTTCCATTTTGTAGTTTGATCTGAAGCTAATAAAATACTTCGATGGTCAGGTGCGGCATATACAAAACGTAAATTATCATAATTTTCTACTATTTCCATTTTTCTATCCTGCTTAAACAAACGCGGATTTCTTAATCTAGTTAAAAATCCAGATACAATATTAATCTTTTTTGACCAAGAATCATAGCCATCTTTTTTTAAGGTAATCTCATGTTCACCAGCTGGCAATAATTTTGAAATATTTGTCTCATTAAAATCTTGCCTACCATCTATAATCACTTTTGCACCAGTCGGCAGGGATTCGATCTGTGCCATACCATTTTGTTCCAATTTTAGATTTGAGCTTAGTCGCCACCCCTCAACAATTGCCACCAAGACAAATACTAGCGCCACCACAGCCAACGACATAACTATATCCACAAAGATCACCCGGATCATTCTATTACGCTTACGTTTATCAATGTCCATATTTCTCATATTATAACATGGTATTTTCTTCTCATTTAGTATTGATTTTCCAAACTGTTATAGTTTATAATAACGACAAGCGTAATAAAGTGTGAGGAAAATAACAAAAAATGCAAAGACAGATTAATGATCAGGATATTTCAAGCAGTCGTACTCACCATATTCTTCAATCATCCACAACCTTAAATCGTCGTTATGTACACCGCCCGACCAAAATAGTATCCTATTCCAAGAATACACAAGCTGTAGTTTCCTCACATAATCCTTATCCTCGACCAATTGCTCAAACCAGCCAAGTCTCTAATACGCTTGACGAACATATGGTCAACATCAACTTTAAGTCAAAATCATCTCAAAGTAATTCTCATCAAGCTGATAGTTTAAAAGCAACAATCAAAAAATCAAAAATCACTATTCCAATTTTCAAAGATGAAGAAAATACAAAAAACAAATCCACAAGCTTAGTATCTAGTCCTGCTCCAGCTCCTTCATCCGCCTCTACGAGGACTACTAGATCACTACCTACTTCTCCACGCAATGTAAAAAATCCTTACTTAACTTCTGCTCTTATTCGAAAGACAGCAGAAAAAATTCAACAAAATCCTAGTGGTTTCTCGCCCATTTTTGACCAACAGACAAAAATGGATCAAGCATTCTTATTAGTATCTGAACAAGAAAAACTCTCTCTAGAACAAAGTGCGAAACCTACCGCTATTTTTACAAAATCATCAAAAAAATCTGGTCATTTTTTCAAGTTAAAGAATAAGATCAATTTGCAAGTATCAAAAAATACTCAACAGCCACATAGAATATCCGAAGCTATTACTAAGACCAACGCTCCAAGAATTCTTCACGCACAAAAAACCGTCAGAAAAATACAGTCCGCTCCTGTTATCCCAGCAACCAACATGACCATCAATTCTGTTGATTCTGCATTTAGCAAGATTAAAAATGAAACAGCAAAAAAAGATCAGAGCGTAGTTCGATCCCAATTTTCACCAAAATCGCAACAAATTTCTCACAAAAAAGGAGCCCGTTTCATCTTTGCTTTCTGCTGCTCTGCTGCAGTAGTTGCTGCACTCTTCTTTATCATTCAGTCAAATATGCCGGATCTTTCAGTACGTGTCGCAGCGATGCAAACAGGTATTCAAGCTTCCTATCCAAGTTATATCCCACGCGAATATCGACTTCTTGGCGTATACACAACCCAAGATAACAGTGTTGCCATGGATTTTGTTGGACCAAACCAAGCAAAGTTCACCCTCTCAGAAGAAAAATTACCATGGGATAGCAACACGCTCCTTAATCGTTTCGTCAAAGCCAAATGGGGAGAAAAATATGATTCAATTCGTGAACAGGGAATTACTATTTACGTCAATAATTCAAATGCTGCTTGGGTTAACGCAGGTATAGTCTATAAAATCATCAATCAACAAGGTGAATTAACAAAAAAACAAATTAAGAACATCGTAACTTCCCTATAAAGTCTAAAAAGTGCTATACTTAATCCATCATGGAAAAAACCCGTACACGCTTTGCACCTAGTCCGACAGGTTACATTCATATTGGTAATATTAGAAGTGCTATTTATCCATATTTAATTGCCAAACAAGCAGGTGGACAATTTATCCTGCGCATTGAAGACACCGATCAAACCCGCTTCGTCGAAGGAGCGACAGAGTTGATTCTTGATACCCTACGTTGGCTTGGACTCGAATGGGACGAAGGACCACTAGTTGGTGGACCTTACGAACCATACGTCCAAACAAAACGTAAAGCAATCTATCTCGAATGGGCAAAAAAATTGATTGATCAAGGTCGCGCCTACGCTGACGATACTACACCTGAACAAATCGAACAATATCGCAAAAATGATCAAGCAAATAAAATCCCCTATCTCTATCGTAACCATCGACCTAAAAATCCGCCAGTCTGGCACGAAGGGCTTCCTATTCGCTTTAAAACTATTCCCAAAGAGTATAGTTGGCACGATGAAGTAATGGGCGATCTTCATACTGGTCCTGAAGTATGTGACGACATTATCTTGGTTAAAGGGGATGGTTTACCAACTTATAATTTTGCACATATTATCGATGATACTTTAATGAAATGTACCCATATTACTCGTGGTGTTGAATATCTCTCAAGTACGCCAAATTATCTTGCGCTTTATGACGCATTAGATTTTCCTCGCCATATATTTGTTTCATTACCGCACATATTAGCCCCCAACGGACGAAAAAAACTCGGTAAACGTGATGGCGCTAAATCAGTTACCGAATATCGTGATGATGGCATCTTGCCTGAGACCATGATCAATTATCTCACCTGCCTTGGCTGGAACGATGGCACTGAACAAGAAATTTACTCACTCCCCGAACTAATTAAAAAATTTTCTATTCATCGTATTCAAAATTCAGGAGCACGTTTTGATGAAGTAAAAATCCTCTGGATGAACGGACAATGGATTCGCAAAATTGCGACTGAACAAGGAATTGATGCTCTCTATGCACGTACTCATAAAACCACTAATTCTGAAGATTTTTCACGCTATGCGGTGTTTAAGCCAATTAATTTCTGGCCAGAATCCGCAAAAGAAGAAACTGATGATTATAAAAAAGCCGTTCTTAGTATTATCTATGACCGTCTAAAAACATTATCTGATCTTCGCACCATGACAAGTTATTTCTTTGAAGACCCGACCGTCGACCTCACAATGATCACTGGCAGCAAATTTCTCAAAAAGTATTCCGAAACTGAATTAATTAGTCTTCTCACATTAACCATCGAAGCTTTAAATGATATTGAAGATAAAAATTGGACCGATGAAAATCTTCAAAATATCCTCAATAAATTACTTGTAGAATCTAATAAAAAACCAGCTGAGTTTTTCAGTCTCATCCGTATTGCAGTCAGTTTCGCGCAATTTAGCCCTGCTCTTCATCTCACTTTAAGAGTGCTTGGTAAAAATCGTACACTCGCTAGATTAAATGAAGTTCGCACCGCTCTAGCCAATAATTAAAAGGAGAAAAAGTGTTCAAACATAAAAACAAACAAACAGACATCAAAAGGAAAACACAAAAAAAGGAATTAGACCAAAAAAACGATCAAACATTTTATTCAGAAGAAATCACAGAAGAACAGATAAAAAACTCAAAAAAATCTCCTAAATCAAAAAATAAACTGACCACCTTTCGAAAAAAGAACCTGTTGCTTGGCATCCCAGCTGGAGTTCTTTTCTTATCCATTATAGTTGGTGTCCTTTTTTTAACTTTTCATAAAAAACCTGAAAATAGTGAAGAAGCAAAACAAAATCTCACTGAAATTGAAGGTAAACCAGTCTATTACTACGATAATTTAACCGGCAAACCGATCGCTCACTCCGGTACTCAATACGATAATGTTGGTAATAAAATCACCGATGAATCCGGTCAAATCAAGAAATTAACAATTAAACAAGCGGAGACTATCGCAAACGAGATAAACTCCCAACCTACTTTTTGCGTACAAATCCCAAACGGGATGGATGGCGCACGTCCACAGGTCGGACTCAACCGCGCAAGCATTGTTTTTGAAGCCATTGCCGAAGCAGGCATCACAAGGTTTGCAGCAATTTTTAAAAATCCTGTCAATCAACAAGCCATCGGACCAATTCGCTCACTTAGACTTTATCATCTTGATTGGGATTCACCTTTTGATTGCACTATTATTCACGCCGGTGGTGCAGATGATGCTTTATCAACTGTCAATAGTGGATACAAACACCTCTCTGAATCTATTACTTACATGTGGCGAAACTATGGACGATGGTCTGGTTCAAGATTTCTTGGCTATGTCAGCCCAAATAATCTCTTTACATCTGGACCACTGCTCTCAAAATATCATGCTGACCGAGAACAGAACGCAAGATCTTATCCAAAATCCTTTGATCGGCTTACAACTGAAGAAGCTGATTCACAAAAATCTCTAGTCGGTAAAACCACTAATTCGGATGAAAAAACTGATGCCTCAGCTAACCAACAAAACGCCTCAAAGCCACAAGAGTCGAGCTTGCCAAAAATTAATAATATCCATATCCGCTTTAATTACCAATCGGGTTTTAATGTTAATTACAACTACAACCCTTCCACTAACACCTATTTTCGTAGTTTTGCTAGTGGCGAAGCTCATATGTCTTACACTTGCGAAAATACAAAATCAAGCCCGTCACCCAAACGTGATTGTGGTGAACCTACTCAAATTAACCCTGACACCGTCATCGTTATACGGGTAAAAGAACAAACCAGTCCATTCGATCACTATCACGAAGATATTACTACTATTGGTTCAGGAAAAGCTTATGTTTTTCAAAATGGAACCGTTTTTGAAGGAACCTGGCAAAAAAATGACCGCATGTCGCAATTAACCTTTAAGAATAATCAAGGTGAAACTATCAAACTTAAACCAGGTCAAACCTGGATCTCCGCCATCCCAGATAGTTACGGCAAGATTTCCTATGAATAAAGCGTCAATGTTTTATGACCTATCATAAAAACCAGATTAATAATTACAGTAAAATTTCTTATAAATAAAACTCCTCATTATTTTTAGAACTTGTTATAATCAAACTAACATAACAAAAGGAGTTATCTATGACTGATCGCATCTATACCAATGCTGGAGAACCAAATAGTAAAATGTCAGAGATTATTGAGAAAAATCAGGACAGCGACTCCGATTCTTGGGATTCTGGTGCTAATCAACCAGATTATTACGATCGCACTATATATGAACAAAATGACCCGAGCGATGATGACTCACTAACTGATGAAGGAGATGAAAACAATTTAGGAGATATGTCAGATGAAGAATATCGCGCAAAAAATGCTGGTCTAGATCTCGGCATGGGAGGAAACCCTCATACTAATGATCAACTCGATGATTTATATTATAAAGATCATTCGTTCGACTGCGACTAGAGAATAACTTGCATTTTTAACCATAAAATGATAGCTTAATTATATTGGTTTCGTCGTCTAGTGGTCTAGGACGTCTGGTTCTCATCCAGAAAATCGCGGGTTCGACTCCCGCCGAAATCACCAAATTAGCATTTTTAGAGTCTGGAGGTATGAAATTGCCTCCTATTTTTATATTTCAAAAATAGCATACATATCCCCCAAAAGATATTCCGCATCAGTATCTCTTTTCTTTTTATTATTAAATGTCTCACTATATTTCCTAAGAATCACATTTTTAATAGTAAATCCGTGTTTTTCATAAAACTGTATTTCATCTTTTTTAGACGGATGCCAATAAGAGCAAATTAATAGAAAACGTTTTTTAGAATCCTCATTTTCTACAATCCAATAAAACTCACTTTCTCCAAACTTATCTCTTTCATGAACGATTACGTAGTTGCCTTTTGGCATCTGGAAATTCGAAATAATATACTGTAATTTAAGTGAATCCATAGAATACATATTTTTTAAATCAACAATTGCCATATTTTATCTATATTTTTCCTTACAATTAAGTTTACTTCTGTATATAGAACAGTATATATCAAAAATAATAACATATTAATAAACTACACCATATTTTCTATATTTTACAAGTTAGTAGCCATATGCTAAAATATTTCTATGAAAAAGCTTCCAATTGTTGCACTAATCGGACAAACTAACGCCGGTAAATCGAGCCTTTTAAATCGCATGGCTCATAAAAATATTGCCATTGTTGCACGTGAAGCTGGTACTACTCGTGATAACGTAATTACAACAATTGATAATGCCTTTACTCTCATTGACACTGCAGGATTAAAAGACCCTGCGGATGACTTTGAAACTTCCATCCAAGATCAAATCGAAGATGCCATTACAGTATCCGACTTAATTCTTTTTGTTGTAGATTCAACCAAATATCCAGATTTTCGTGACCAAACGATAGTTAGATCCGCTTTGAAGTCTAAGAAACCGGTTTTTCTTATTCTTAATAAATCCGATCTTAAAGATTCTTTAGAAAATTTCGAATTTTTTAAATTCGGCATCAAAGAAACCTCGATTTACCGAACTTCTGCCACAACTGGTTTTGGAATTAATGAACTTAAACAACAGATTCTCAAAACTCTAAATATTTCACCGGAAGAGAATCTAAATGAATCCTCAAATATTACCCTCGATGAAGAGGGAAACCCAATCATTAAATTGGCTCTCATTGGTCGACCTAACGTAGGAAAATCCAGTCTTTTCAATCGATTAGCTCAAAAACAACAGGCGATTGTTAGCTCTAAACAGGGAACTACTCGTGATATAAATCGAATTCGTATTAAATATAAAGGTCAAACAATTGAAATACTTGACACGGCCGGACTCAGAAAACCAGGTAAACGTGAAGTTGGAATCGAAAAATTCTCCGCTATTCGTACACTTGCTGCCATAGAAGAAGCTGATATTTGCGCTCTGCTCATCGACGCTAAAGAGCCTCATTCAAAATTAGATCAATCTCTTGCCGGACAAATCATTAAAGCAGGTAAAGGCATTATCATGGTCATCACCAAATCTGATTTACTTGATAATTCCGTACCTGTAACTTCCAATTTTGCTAGTGAAACAGAATATAATGAGATTGACCATATTCTTAATCAACTTGAACATGATTATGATTTTTTATCATTCGCCCCCGTCTTAATTACTAGCTCAGAAACTGGAAAAAATGTTACTAAATTATTTGATCTAACCCTTAAAATTGATTTAGCGAGACACACTGAAATTAAAACTTCCGATTTAAATAAAATACTGAATGAAGCAGTAATTGCCCATCCGCCAGCAGGTCTTAAAAACACACATCCAAAACTAAAATATATTACACAAACCGATACATGCCCACCGTGGTTTGTCATCCATGGTCGCGAAATGGAACTTCTACATTGGTCATACAAACGTTTCCTAGAACGTAAGATCCGTGAAACATATCCCTTCATAGGCACCCCCATCATCTTCTCATTTCACAATGATCGAGCCAGTGGTCCGAGAAAAAATTATCGCAGCATAAAAGAAAACGATCTCTAAACCGATTGAGCTTGCTTTTCTTATAAATTATGCAACAATACTCAATAAGTTGGTATTGCGCCCACTTTTTTGTACCCAGTAGCTTTTTGTTATTAAAATAAAGTTACTACAGCACGCTCTTTTACAAGGAGGAAAAATGAGAAAATCAAAAACTGTTCTGATTACACGTAACACCCCTGTCTGTCTTGATAATATTTTTGCATGTAAGTCAATAAACTATGAGGAGGTTGATTATCCAATCTACATTATTGACAAAAGTGTTCTCCTTACCTGTCCTGACATCGTCCCGGATAGTGAAAGCTGGCGTCTTGGCAAGTTCTATCCTGAGCTTCGCCACATTCACTTCATTATCCCAACATCTGTCATCATGGAGTTAAAGGGGATCAAACAGCAAGATGGACTTGATTGGTTCACCGCTAAAGAACTCTTGAACAGAATTCGCTACCTGCTTGAAGATACTGGATATCTCACTAGACCATCAAACTACGGTCGTGCGACGACCCCAGCCATCTACTATCAGGAAAACGATATTCTTTTTACCATTCTCCAAAACTTAAACCGATACTCAATCTCACATGAATTTGAGCTGGTTGATCCAATCGAGCAGTTAGTTAGTTCAGTTGATCAGATCATCCACTCAATCAGGTATAGCACTCACCTAGAGCTTGAAGTAAACAGCGATATGATAACTATCTACAAAGATAGGTTCACTATCCTGTCAAACAGTTCAATAGTTGCGATTCGTGCTAGGGCTGAAGGAGTTCGCACAAAACCTTTTAGATCGCAGAGTCATACTTATACCGGTGTTAGAAATGTAATTGTACCGTTTGATCTCTACAACACATTTCTTGAATCATCAAACGGTATTAGCTATGAAGAATGGCAGCTCGCATTACCGGAAGAACCGGCTCTGATTGCCAATGAGTTCATCAGCATGATACTACAGCTAGAAGTAGGTGGTATTGATCAAGTTACACGTAGGTTTGAAGCATTCAGCTATATTGGACGATATGATTGCATGCAAAAACGTATCGTTCATTTAAAATACTACAAGAATCTTGGTGTTCATCCTAGGAACGACGGACAAGCCATGTATGCAGAAGCGGTTGCCCACCCTGACATTTCAGTTGTTCTCGTTACAGGTCCAGCTGGCACCGGTAAAACTTTCCTTTCAACCATAGGTGCTATCAAGATGCAAGAAAACAATCAGTTCACTAAAGTGATTGTCGTCCCTTGCAGCATTGATGTTCAGCAGGCGCTTGGCTTCTTACCAGGTGATTTAAACGAGAAGCTCAGTCCAAACATCGCTCCGATTAAAAATGCTATCGAAAACTATCTAAAGATTAGCGATAGCAAAATCATAAAAGCGATGAATCAGTCAAACAACGACCGCAAACGTCCAGATCAGCAAACAGCTCTACAGAACCTTGATGCCACAGTTGAAAAAATCTACGAAAAAGTTTTTAAAACTGTAGCAGTTGAGGCTGCAAGAGGTCTTGATTTCTCAGATACTTTTGTTATCTATGACGAATTTCAGGATCAGTCCATTGACAGTGCGGATATGCTGTTAAAACGCCACAGTAAAAACAACAAGGTGATCATCTCCGGTGATATTGAGCAAATTCACCAGTGTGGTCTATCTACTAAAAACAATGGGTTAGTCTATGCAAAAACGTTATGCACTGGACTGCCCATGGTAGCTCAAATCACACTACAGGACGATGAGATAGTCCGTGATGATTTCGTTAAAGAAATTATCAAAAGACAACATAAGTAAACTTCCTCTTTTTTTTAAAGGTCGCCTTTTATGGTGACCTTTTTTGAGTTATAATTCTTTCTATGAAGATCATCATGGGGCTCGGCAACCCAGGGAACGAATACAATCTTACTAGACATAATTTCGGTTTTATGACTTTAGATTTTTATTTTAAACAAAATAACCTATCATGGCAAAATAATCAAAAATTTCATTCCATCTGGGCAAAATATGATGATATCATCTATCTCAAACCACAGACTTTCTACAATGATGTTGGTATTGCCGCAACTGAATCAATTAATTTTTATAAAATACCCACAAATCAATTCTATGTAATTTGTGATGATTTTAACCTTGAATTTGGACAACTTCGTTTTCGTGAAAAGGGAAGTAATGGTGGTAATAATGGTTTAAAATCTATTGAAAATATGTTACATACACTAGATTATCCAAGATTACGCATAGGAAGCGGTAATCATGAACTTCGTGCCAAATTAGGTGATGTTAATTTTGTCTTAGGTCATTTTACAAACACGGAAAAAGAACTTTTACCACAAATTCTTCAAAAAACTACTGAGCGTATCACTCAGATTATAAGCTCCTAGCCATCATCTTATTATCCTCCTTATCTTTTCTTAACTTCGCTTGTTTATTCTTATATTCCATAATCTGCCTCTTAATGTTACGATCAATTTTCCATAATAATTTCCCAAGAATCACGCGTTCATCATGAGTAAAACCATCAAATAATTCATTTAAATATTTTTTCTGTTCTAATAAAATATAACTTGCAATAAAATTTCCTTCACCAGCTAAAATCAAATCAAGATATTTCTGATTAAAAGGATGACTACGACGATGAAGATACGCTTTCTTCTCTAATCTTGCAATTGATCTGGAAACAGAAGTCTCACCGATATTAAAATACTCCAAGATATCACTAGCTCCACGTTTTAAATTATTACTCCGGACAAATCCCATAATTTTTACGTCAGTTAAACTTAAACTAAAACGTTTTGCAACAAGGCTTACATGCATTAATCTTAATTTTTCTATTCTCGCTAAAATATTTACTGTATCTGTATTTGAAATACTTTTTGGTAATGTTTCAGCTTCGATCATTTCTTCTCCTTATTTTTCTTTATTTTATTAATACCCATTTATTCTCACCCATTGCTTTAACCCTCCCTTTTATTTGTAGGTCAAAAATTGTTACAGTAAAATCTGAAACATCAAAATCATTCTCTCCTTTCTGATTAATTTTTAAAATAATTTCCTCACCATCTAGTACTCCGTTTTCTAGCTGTTCCAAAATCAAAGTTTCTTTTTCATTATCTCCTTCCAAAATCTGATTATTACGTTTTTTCTTTTTAGTATTAATCCCAAGATCAAGTAATACGTCTTCAATCTCTGTAAACGCCATCGCTCCTCTACCTAACAGTCGATTACAACCTCTTGAACTCGTTCTAGTTACATCCCCAGGTACTGCATAAACCAAATTGCTTTGTTCAAAAGCATGATGTGCGGTATTTAAAGACCCCGATCTGAGATCTGCTTCAACCACTATTACAACATCAGATAATCCCGAAATTAACCGATTTCTCTGTAAGAATGCCTTCTTGCGTCCATTTCTTGAACATAAAATTTGCGACATTTCTTTAGATTTTTTAACCTCCTCCCATCTAGGATATTCTGAAACAATCGCCCCTCCCTGGTCCACAATTTCTTTTGCTAAACCACGATGACAAGCAGGATAAATCTGATCAATTGGTGTTCCTAAAACTGCAATGGTTACACCACTAGCATCTAATGCTGCTCGATGTGCCACCGAATCAATACCAAATGCCAATCCTGACACAATAACCACACCTTGTTCAGCTAGTTCAAAGGCAATTTTATAGGCTTGTTCTTTTCCATAATCTGTATTTTTTCTAGCACCCACAATCGCCACAGTCTTTGGTCGTCCAGGTTGTTCAAAACTATATCTCGGGCTACATTTCATAAAACGTGCATCCTGTGTCGGCATCTTACCATAGTAATATAATCGTTTTGGCATAACCGCAATAGCAGATAATCGTGCAGTATATTGGTTATCCATAGGTTGTATACTATTGATTTGCATAGAAATAACCTCCAATTTTTACTTGATTATTTCTCAAACTTAGTTTTAAGTATTGACGTATATTTTTATATATGGTATAATTCAGCAAGTTAGAGGTCGAAGCAACGAAAAAGGCACGATCTCTACACCGCACCTAAATAAATCATAATTTCTGTTACCAATATAACAGAAGTTGCGTGTTCTTAAAAGACTTTCAACTTACAATTTTTCTTTTATTGGTTGTAAGTCATTAGTATTACCTCCACTACGAAAGTCATCCTTTAAGAACATAGCAACCCCTATAACCGGCGGGCCCCAAAGTTAGTGAGGTGGGTCACGCTCCGGGGATCTCCCGGTATCAAATGAGATGCGTTGTAGGGTTTAAAAGCCCCAAGTGATGCCCACCCTTACTTGGGGCTTTTTGATGGTAAAAATTATTCACACAAAAAAGGACCCAGAAGGTCCTTTTTTACAAGTTTATTCAAAAACCAAAACTAACAATATTTCCTCGCACTAAAACCTATTAGTTATTTGTTACTGCCGTTAAAAGCAGGGTATTTGAATATGTCCCCGAAGGAATATTAGTTGTAGCGCTAGCACCAACAGTTAAAGTCTTATTATCACCCGACGGCGTTGCGTTAGTTGTCTTACTAAAAACTGCACTGTTATCGGTTGTTCCTGCTACTTTAACTGGATTGAATTGTGCTGCGTCATTCGACCAACCCCATCCATTACCCGAAATTGAACTCGCACTCGCTGAAACGCTTGGGATCGTAGCTGACACCCCAGCATCACTCGACTTCAAATCCGTGTTCGCGGAATTAGAAGTAATATAGGTCGTATACCCCTTTGTATTATTTGTTGATATTACAACATTACCATCTGCAGTTTTAAACTGTCCAGAATTGGTAGGTGTAATATCGACTTCGATATTTGGTGAAGCTGTAATTGAAATCGTTGGATCAATTTTGACATTCACCGTAGTAGTTGCTGATTGAGAGACTGCTGAAGTCGGAGCACCATTTAGCAATAATGCAGGTACTGCTAAAAAACCCGTTATTAGCAAGCCAGAAACTACTTTTATACTCTTGTTTGTATTTTTTTGTTTTTTTATTTTCACAGCAAAATATCCTTCCTGTATTTGGCTGCCAGAAAACCTTCACTCTAATTTCACTTTAACATAAGTTTTTTATATTGCCAAGTCTCTTTTTTTAACTCCCTTAGCCCTTGACAAACATGCTACTATATATGTATGCCAAAGAACTTAGTTATCGTGGAAAGCCCAGCCAAAGCCAAAACCATCGAAAAATATTTAGGTTCAGATTTTAAGGTTTTAGCTTCTGTTGGGCATATTAGAAAAGACACTAAAGTCGACGTCCACGACAATTTTGCCGTTACTTATGAAATTGATCCAGATCATAAAAAAATTATTGCAGAACTTAAAAAAGCTGCAAAAGCTGCTGATTCTATCTGGTTAGCCACTGATGAAGATCGTGAAGGTGAATCAATTTCATGGCATCTTCTTGAAGTATTAAAATTACCTAAAAATACACACCGTATCACTTTTCACGAAATCACAAAAACTGCACTTCTTTCAGCCATTCAACATCCAAGAATTGTAGATATGAATATGGTATCAAGTCAACAAGCTAGGCAAACTCTCGATATGCTCGTAGGTTATGACTTATCTGATATAGTTCGCAAAAAAGTACCGGGCGCAAAATCTGCAGGTCGAGTTCAGTCACCAGCACTACGTCTTATCGTTGAAAAAGAACGTGAAATAGAAAAATTCACTGCAAAATCCACCTTTAAGATTACTGGTAAATTTTCAAATCAAGCCACCAATATCACTAATTCAAATTCCTCCGAATTATTTGATGCTACTCTTGAAAAATCCTCTCTTAAAACTCCAGAAGAAGTCAAAACATTATTTAATCAACTAGCTTCCTCAGATTTTCTGGTTAGCAATATTGAACAGACAGAGGGAACAAAATCTAATCCCGTACCTTTCACAACTGCTGCTTTACAAATTGAAGCTAACAGTCGCCTAGGTTATAGTGCAAAAACCACTATGTCCGCTGCACAAGGATTATACCAATCCGGGCTTATCACCTATCATCGAACCGACTCTCTTAATCTTTCAAATGAAGCAATTGATAACATCTCAAGCTATATTAAACAAAATTTTGGCGATGATTATCTACAGGTTCGACATTTTCGCACTAAAGACGTTAGTGCTCAAGAAGCTCACGAAGCAATTCGTCCAACCAATATCAACCAAGAAATTGCCGGTAAAAATGATTATGAAAAGAGGCTTTATCAGCTAATTCGCACACGTACTTTAGCCACTCAAATGAAAAGTGCGAAAATCGCAAAAACCACTGTCGACATCATTCCAGATGTACAGCCTGATCTTCATTTCATTGCTAAAGGTGAAGTAGTTATCTTTGATGGATTCTTAAAAGTCTACGGTAAAAATAAAGATACTCTGTTGCCAAAATTAGAACCCAACGACGTATTAGATATGCATGATCTTATCGCGAAACAAACTTATTCCAAACCACCTGCCAGATATACTGAAGGTTCTCTCGTAAAAAAGTTGGAAGAGTTAGGTATTGGACGTCCAAGTACATATGCTTCCATTATCAATGCAATACAAACCAGAAACTATGTAGCTAAGGGCGAGTCTGAAGGTATAGAACGTGAATTACAAGAGATCATCTTGCATGGTAAACATAGTACAACTGATCAGGACGCTGCCCCAAAAACTATTACTGAAACATTAATTAAAGAAAAAACTGGCTCTGATAAGGGGAAATTACTGCCCACACCAGTTGGTGAATTGGTCTCAGATTTTCTCTGCGAAAATTTTGAAAATATTGTTGATTATGATTTCACAGCAAGTATCGAAGAACAACTTGATAAGATTGCTGAACACAAACTTACTCGTCTAAAAATGTTGCGTGATTTTTACGCACCATTTGCTGAGACCGTAGGCGCTTCCGCACTTGCTAATCGCTATAACTCTGCCACAGAACTCGGTATTGATCCAAAAACTAATCAAAAAGTTTATGCCAAAATCGGTCGTAATGGTGGCTTTATTCAACTTGGTGATAACGAAAAAGAAAGTGGAAAAAAGCCAATCTTCGCTCCACTCCCTGCTGGTAAGACTGTTAAAACCGTTACTCTCAAACAGGCTCTAGAGCAGCTAGACCTTCCACAACTACCTAGAGTTATTGGACATGCTGATGATGGAACTGAGCTGATTGCTGCCAACGGCCCATTCGGTCCATATCTAAAAGCGGGAAACTACAATATAAGACTGGACCAAACCGCTGAAGCTGAAAATCCCTACGCTATTAATTTCGATACAGCAAATGAGCTTTACCAAAGAAAAAAATCCTCAATTATTGCAGATTGGGGTGAAATCAAAATAATTAATGGTCCATTTGGTCCATATATCAAAGGTCCAATGATCAAACCAACCACCAAAAAAGGCAGACCACGTCCAAATAATTTAAAAATCCCTTCTGATTTTGATCCTAAAACTATAACCTTAGAGCAAGCCACTAAATTACTAAACGACAAAACTAAAACTCAGTCGCAGGTAAAAAAGACTCCTACAAAAAGTACAAAATCAAGTAAAAAATCAAAAAGCAGCAAAAGTAAATAAAAAATCGTTCTAATATTTAAAATATAAAAATTTATTTTATAAAAAATAGCCTAGCCACGGGTATCTCCAGCCTTTCTATTCTTAAATTGATATCTATTTTTTCATAGGAAATTTTGCTAATAGACCATAAAAACGCTTATGTAAATATTTAGATAAAACTTATTATGGAACATGTAAAATTTATGTTACAATAGATAACAGAAATAACCTAAAAGAAAGTCTAAAATTAGTAATCAAAGTAGCAAGAAGAAATATCCTAAATTACTTGACAAAAAAGAATAAAATGTTATTATATACAAAATTTTAGTACATAATTCAGAGGTGGAGGAAGGGAATCAGATTTAGAATGGAGCAACACACAGATGTTATTGCAAAAGCCGTCCAAGGCAGCCTGAGTATTATTGAGCAAGACCGTGAAAAGGAAATCATCTCTCGCCGTTTTGGGATAGACGGTGAACGTGAAACTCTGGAACAAATCGGTGATTTTCTTTCTATTACGAGAGAGCGAGTTAGACAACTCGAAAAAGCCATTATTGTCAGATTACGCATTGCCGCGGAAGACAATAAAATACCTAATTTAGCTGCTGCTGAAAAAATTATTATTCGTAACTTAACCGAAGAGGGAAGGATCGCAAGAATTTCTGTCCTAACTTCAAAAATCTATGGTCGAGAAGCCACCAATCTTGAAAAATCTTACCTTATTTTTCTAAGTGAAATTTCCGCTAATTTGATTCTGATTGAAGAAACTGAAAAATATTATGGTGCAATCGGCATTTCAGATTACGGCGATGAAAAAACCGTCAAAAAACACATTGATGAAATCGTCAATCTAATTAAAACTCAGAAAGCACCACTTTCCTTAGAAGAGCTTGACAGTAGACTAAATTATGAACATCCAAACTATATTCGAGCCACTGCATCAATATCTAAACAATTATCTTCTTTAGATGACCAGTGGGGTCTCACAAAATGGCCAACTGTCAATCCAAAAAATATCCGTGATAAAATTTATGTAATTCTACAAAACAAAAAAGAGCCAATGCACTTCAACGATATCGCTGAAGCAATTTCTAATTCTAAATTTCGCAAAAAAGATGTCACTATCCAAGCAATTCATAATGAATTAATCAAAGATCCCCGCTTCGTTCTCATTGGTCGAGGCATTTATGCTCTCCGAGACTGGGGATACAAAAAGGGAACTGTCTCTCAAATCATCACTAGTATTCTTCAAGAATCAAAGACACCACTTACTCGCGAAGAAATTGTCAAAAACGTACTTAAAGTCCGTAAAGTCAAAGAAACTACCGTCCTCCTTAATCTACAAAACAAGAAACTTTATCAAAGAGTTGATAAAAATACCTATACTGTTGCAAATCCCGAAAAATGATCAAAACTTATTTTTAACAGTGGTCAAATAGATAAACTTTTTATTCTTTTCATGCTAAACTATACATATGATTATTGATATTTTACATTTTCTTCTCATGCCAATTGTCTGGCTGCCAATTGTGGCTATTTTAGGTTTTCTAACCTATCAAAATCACAAGAAAATCAATCAACTCAAAATTTTGAACGTAGATTCCGTGCTTCTGATGCTAGAAATCCCAAAAAACAATGATAAACAAGAGCTCTCAGCCGAACAAATGTTCGCCTCACTTCACGGGATTCTTCGCGATGCTGAATCTCTTAAAAATTCAGGTGGCATACAAGAACATTTAAGTTTCGAAGTAGTTAGTACGGGTGGACAAATTCGCTTTTATGTCTGGACGCCAAAAGCCCAGCAGAGCTTCGTCGAAGGGCAAATTTATGCACAATATCCAACAGTTCAAATTCATACAGTTGGTAAAGATTATGTTGACAATCGCAACAACCACGAAATAATCTATACTACCGAGCTTGGACTCACTGAGAATACCGCTCTACCTATCAAAACCTTTGAAAGTTTTGAAGTTGACCCATTAGCCGGTATAACTGGCACTTTAGCCAAGCTCGATCCAGACCATTCCGAAGAATTATGGATTCAGATCCTCACTCGTCCAATCGCTGATTCTTGGCACAAAGATACCGATAACTGGATCAAGATATTAAAATCCGGTAAAAACACCCTCAGTTTTTTAAATATTGATCTTTCTTGGCTTGTACAAATTTTTTCTGCACTATGGACTCCTCCAACAGGTGGCTCTGCAGAAACCAAAGTTGAACTCTCTGAACGTACAAAGTCTCAAATTACTGCGGCAGAACAAAAAGCCACTAAATTAGGATACGAAGTAAAAATTCGTTTAGCCTATTTGGGAAACAGTGAAATCAATGCAAAACTTAATATGCAAGCTCTAGTTGGTACTTTTAAGCAGTTTAATTCAACAAATTTAAATGGTTTTAAACAGTTAGGTGGCAGTTTTAACAAAGAAGACCTTGATGCGTATAAAATGCGACAATTCACCGGTTCTGGTTTTATTTTAAATATCTCAGAACTAGCCAGTGTCTATCACCTTCCTCACACTTCAGTCGAAACCCCAAACATTGTCTGGGCTACTTCAAAAACTGCCGAACCTCCAGCCAAACTACCATTAATCACCGGCATTGCTAGTAACGATGAGAATATCTCTGCCTTTGGACTCACCAATTTTCGTGGTATCAACCACCAATTTGGCATGCTTCGTCGTGATCGATCTAGACATGTCTACATCATTGGACAAACCGGAGCAGGGAAGTCCGGTTTACTTGAATTATTTGCCTTATCCGATATTTTTTATAACCAAGGTTATTGTATTATTGATCCACACGGTGACTTTGCTATTGATAATCTACGTTTCATTCCTCAAAACCGCATCAAGGATGTTGTCTATTTCAACCCAGCTGACACCCAATACCCTGTTGCCTTTAATCCATTAGAGCTTTCTGATGTTACAAGAAAACCTAATATCTGTTCAGAAGTGATTGGTGTACTAAAACGTATGTTTGGTGATTCTTGGGGTCCTCGCCTTGAGCATATCCTTCGCTTCACACTACTTGCCCTACTCGATCGCCCAGGCTCCACTTTACTCGACATCTCACGTATTCTCACTGATAAAGATTTCCGCAAAGAAACTCTTGACTATTGTACTGATGTAACGGTTCTACAATTCTGGAAACACGAATTTGGTCAATGGAATGAAAAACAAGTCAACGAATCAATCGCCCCTGTATTAAATAAAGTTGGAGCATTCACAGCCAATCCGATCATTAGAAATATCATCGGACAAGCCCACTCAAGCTTTGATGTTCGTAAAATCATGGATGAAGGTAAAATCCTCGTCGTCAATCTTTCAAAAGGGCTTATTGGCGAAGATAACGCCGGAATACTTGGCTCCTTCCTCGTTACTAAAATTCAATTAGCTGCCATGTCTCGTTCAGACATACCAGATGTTTCAAAACGTCGTCCATTTTACCTTTATGTTGACGAATTCCAAAACTTTGCTACCGATTCCTTCTCTGTTATCCTTTCCGAAGCTCGTAAATACGGACTCAACCTAACTGTTGCTAATCAATATATTGCACAGATGACAGACTCTGTTCGCGACGCAGTTTTTGGCAACGTTGGTACGACTATTTCTTTCCGCGTGTCAGCCGATGACGCACCAATTCTCGTCAAACAATTTGAACCAGTCTTTGAAGAATCTGATCTCATCCAGATGAATAACCGACACTTTGTGGTTTCAATGATTATTAATGGCGAAAAAGTACCTGCCTTCTCTGCCACCACTTTGAACATCCCTAAAGTCCCAACTGATAATCTAGATGCTATTATTACTAGTTCTCGTAACTTATATTCACGCCCACGAGCAGAAGTGGAAGCAGAAATTCGTGACACCATTGAACAGAGTGAAAACTACAAGAAAAAACTTTCTGATTCTGGTAGGCTTTCCTCTCATGAATCAACACAGAGACCTAAATATGATTTTCAGTCCTCGTCTATTAAACCTGCCTTCATTACACCTGAAACCGATCAACAGCCCATTAATCCTAAAAAAGTCTCACCAAACACTCTCTCTGGTAAAAATTCGCCCACTCTTAAAGATCTCAAATCAGTCTTTCAACAAAAGGTTGCAGAGACCTTGCAAAATCCTGAACCACAAGTCAGCGCACCAATCACTTCGAAAAATGTAAAGTCCGCTACTGAATTAGCTAAAAAACAGGGAATTACATCTAGAAAAGAGTCAACCAGCCAGAGAGAAGATAAAATCCTTTCAAAAAAATCCCAAAATATTCAAGAACCAACTAAAAACATACAACAGGGAAATAGTAATAATGAAAACGGCGGAAAAAATAAAAAGAACCATAAGAACAAGAAAAAACCTCTGTTCTCCCCTGTTACATTGACCACCATCGATTCCCCTGCCCCTACTCATTCTATAGCTCCTCACAAAACAAACTTTGCTTCTGACCTACACGACGGTCGACCAGGGGTCGCCACAAGTCAAAACCTACCTAAAGACCACCAATTAGGTCCTAACGGCTTTCGCCAAAATATCCAAGATAATCAGGATCACGATAGTACAAGTGGATACCTATCCATTCATCACTAAACACACTATTTCACATAGAGAACTGCATAAGAAAATATAGACAAAAAGGCATTGTCTATATTTTCTTTTTCATTTACAAAATCTAAAGGTATAAGTTATCATAAACTTGAAGTATTTACAATGTCGCACAATAACTATTTTACGACACACTAGATAGAAATGACTAAAACAAGAAAAGCACCAGCCCAACAGCTTTAATTTCAACACAGCTCTTTCTTTATCACTCTAATTATCCTCATGTCCATCTTAAATCATCGCTAAACAGAGAAAAACTCACTTCATTACTATCTTAAAATTATATCCATAATTAACCAACAAAATGATAAATAAAACTCATACAGGCTATATAAAGAGATGAGTATAACAAGAAATCAAAGCCCTTTTTAAGTATTTCCGTAGCTGGAGAAGAGCAAAAATTGCAATTTACGTATCTCTACCCCTGTTAATAACCATATCAAAGATAATTTAGTCCGTGAAAAAATCTACTTTATTTAAATTTCACGGGTTTAAATAAAAAAATTTTAGTCAAATTTGCTAGTCGGATCTTTCCCCGATTCTCTTCTCTTCTACTTTTATTTATTAGCTTCACGACCAAAAATCCTC
Source organism: uncultured Candidatus Saccharibacteria bacterium (assembly GCA_963549315.1). GTDB lineage: Bacteria > Patescibacteriota > Saccharimonadia > Saccharimonadales > Saccharimonadaceae > Nanosyncoccus. The sequence continues at coordinate 140,506 of CAUUYE010000001.1, forward strand.
TCAATAATCAATCGTTATTATTAAGAAAAAATCACTTTTGTTTGTTTCCCTATTACCGAACAAAAACCGAACTTAAATCACTCTCCGGCTTTCAATAAAATCCTACAATTTCTTTTTTCTAAGTTCACGTGTAAAGAATCTCACCCGATCCCCTATCTCAATAATCAACTTTTTCTTTAGTTTAAATGCAATACCTCCAGTTTCCCCTGCCACAAGCTCATTCACCTGTATCTTCTCTTTCTGCACAGAGTCCACTTCAACTTCGCCAATCAACTCCTTATCTCGTAATATTCGACCATACATCCCCTTACTTACATGTCCATTCAATACTTCACCACCAGCAATAATCGATGCGCGTTCAGTCCTAAATACACCTTTTATTTTCATTTCACCAGTCTCTTCTTCGACTATCTCATCATCAAGTAAATTTTCCATCGACTGTTTTGCATTATCTAACAACTCATAAATTATACGGTAATTTCGAATCTCCACTCCATCTCTTGCCGCCAACTTGGCAATATTGGTTGGCACATTCACATTAAAACCATAGATCACCGTACCATCACCTTCAGCCATATAAACATCATTTTCTGTTATATCTCCTACACCAGATGACACAATATTTAATGAAATCTCCCCCTTAGTATCAATCATTTTTAAAGAATCTACCACAGAGGTTACAGAGCCGAGTACGTCGCCCTTGATAATCACATTGAAAACCTTTGAATTGTCCGCTGTATTCATCATACGTAGCAAATCAGACGAGGTAACATTTGCAGAAGCCAGTTCAGACGCTTCCATCTGCGCATTTAATAATGCTTGTTTACGTGCAGCTTTTTCATCTTTTACCTCAATAAATCGATCTCCGAAATTAGGCAACTCTTTAAATCCAGTTACGGTTACAGGCGTTGATGGTGTAGCCTTTCCTTTTGGTTTGCCTCGAAAATCAACCATAGCCCTAATTTTTCCATAGGCACTCCCTGCTACCACAAATTCACCAGTTTTCAACTCGCCGCCAGTCACAAGCAAATTTACTACCGACCCTTTTCCGACCTCCATGTGCGACTCAATCACTAATCCTTCTGCCGGAATTTCAACATCTGCCTTTAGTTCCTCAAGATCAGCCGTCAAAAGGATCATATCTAGTAATTTCTCTAGATTATCACCACGTTTTGCAGAAATTGGCACCATCGTGATATCACCACCCCATTCTTCCGGTTGCAAACCATACTGTGCTAGATCTGCCATTGTTCTTGGAATATCAGCCCCCTCACGATCAATCTTATTGATTGCCACAATAATCTTCGCATTTGCACTCTGAGCAAACTTAATTGCTTCTACTGTCTGTGGTTTTACACCGTCATCTGCTGCTACTACAATTACTACGATATCTGTCAACATTGCGCCATGTTGACGAATTGCCGCAAACGCCTCATGTCCAGGCGTATCTAGAAAAGTAATTAGCCTATCATCATGTTTCAACTGATACGCCGAAATATGTTGTGTAATACCACCGGCTTCCGCCTCAACAGTCTTTTTATGTAATAAAGTATCAAGTAAAGTTGTTTTTCCATGATCAACATGCCCCATAACTGCCACTACTGGTGGTCTCAGCACTGCTTTTTCAGACAATTCCCTGTGAAAATTTGAAGTTCTTGTTGCGGTATTCTTTCGTTCAATTTTTACGTTAGGTATTTTCAATTCATCAATAATCAAACTCGCCGTATCAAAATCAAGACGCTGATTAATCGTCGCCATGATTCCCTGCTTAAAAAGCTCGCCAATAAGGGCAGTCACTGAAAGTCCGAGTGCTTCTGCTAGTTCATCAACTGTAATTGAACCCGCAATCTGAATAATCTTCTCTTGAGTTTCCGCCATATCTCTCCTTCCCTATTCTTTCCCATCCAATAGGCTTTAATGCATAAAATTTAATCCATTTTATCACATTTATAGAGATTAGAAAAACTCGACTTACTCTGCGTAACCAGCAACCTGTGCAGTTTCCATATTAGCTGCAACAGTAGATTTCGCATTTTTCGCAATCGAATTTAGTCTCGCTTGCTCGACCTTCAGGTCATCACGTTCTGCTTCCAAATTTGCAATTTGAGCATCCATTGCGCTCATTTTATAGTCATAAGTTGTTACTTTGGATTGCTCAGATACATAAAACAAACCAATCATAAACACTTCAATAACTAAAATCGCAATTGCTGAAATCCGACCAATCCCACGTGCTTGATGTCGCACAGTGTTTCGATTTCTCGAGTAGCCAGAGTTAACTGCATTAGCAAGATAGTTTGTTTTTGGACGATCACTCACATTTCGCATATTCATTCCCCTAAAACTACCAAACCCTTGCTGTCTCACAGATCTCATTCCACTCTGCATTTTTCCTCGCTCCATCTAACTCTCACTAAAATCTTCTCAGCAAAAAACAAAGATTTTAATCAGAGTTTAAATTATATTTATATTTGTTTTTATTTTGGTCGGAGTATTTTTCGTTTAGCGAACTTACCCCGATATCATAGTCCGAACCTCTTATCGATCGCACCACCGCATCATCGATAAGAGTATTCGGGAAGGTCATATCTTTTTTGTTAAACACTTATCCCAGTTGACTTACAACCGTGTCGGGAACCCCATCGTTTCCGAAAGCTTCCCGTTAGCAGGTCCTCTCGGACCTGAAATCGCTTACTTCAGAGGATTTGCTCCTACTCTGGTTTCAGCTAGCTTTCTTAACGAAAGTTTACTTTGATTTTCTGTGCTCTAGATGAGTTTTTTACAACAATTTGTTTTGGCATATTGCCTCCTTTTTATTTTTATTTTTATCATCCCAAAAGCCCTCAGTACACTTATTTTCTTAGCAAAACTATCTTTTCTTAGCTGCTCTCAATTTTGCACTTCTCGCTCTTGGATTGATAACTAATTCATCCATCCCCGCAACTACTGGTGTTTTTGTCAATATCTCCAGTACAGATTCCTCGCCCAACGAACTTGCTTGCTTAAAATACCGTTTCACTAACCTATCTTCAAGGCTATGAAAAGTAATCACTGCAACTCGTCCATCAGATTTTAATAAATTAGGAATTAATGGTAACGTCTTTTCAATTATCGTTAATTCTTCATTTACAGCGATTCTAATCGCTTGAAACACTCTCGTTGCTGGATGTCTACCAAACCTCCCCTTAGGACATAGCGCATCAGCCAACTGTTTCGTCGTTCTCCATGGACGCTTATTTATGATCATTCCTGCATGTCTCCTTGCCAAACCTGCCGATTCTTCCCCATATGTCTCAAAAATCTCAATCAATCTTTTTTCAGACCAATGGTTCACAATCGTTTCCGCCGACAAATCCTGCGTCTGATCCATTCGCATATCTAATTTTCCATCATGAATAAATGAAAAACCACGTTCCGAGTTATCTAGCTGCGGTGAAGATACCCCAAAATCCGCTAATATCATATCAAAAGTTTTTCCACACTTGATTAAAGACTGCGCCGCATTATAAAAATCTTCATGCAAAAATTCCATTCCAAATTCGCCCAATGGGTACTTCTTTGTTAAAAAATTAATTGCATTGCTGTCTCGATCAACCAAAACCGATTCTTTATAATTCCGCGTAACCGCCAAAATCTTTCCCGCATGACCTGCATACCCAGCAGTTAAATCTAAATACGATTCACCTTCTTTAGGATGCAAAATCTCGAGAACTTCTGATAGTAACACCGGCTTATGAAGCTCTTTCATATCTCCATTATATCAAAACACATCAGTTTAAATATAATAGAGTCAATTTAGTTTGAGATCGCTCAACTAGAAATTTTAGCGTGTTTGTTTTTGTATATTTTTTATTTAATTTTAATTAAGAATTACTGCATTTCTTAATTAATCTATACAATAAATGCTGCTACAGTTCTTATCTGGTGCGAAACCAAATATATCACTATAACCGTTGAGAGACTTATTGTGTAGGTTGTTTGTTGAGTTAATTGGGAGGTGTTTATTGATGTACTAATGGTTTTGATGACGCGTTTCCTAAACGCGCGCCAAGACTCCTAGTTGACCGACCTCAAACATTTTTTAATGTGCCAAAAAGATAGCTGTTTAACTATTACTCTTCTTTACCAAGCGAATTACTTCGTAATCCATCTCATTTTGTTTTTTCTTCGCTTGATTAATCATCTTCTTTATCTTTTTGTTTGTGGGTTTTTGTTTTGTTATCCACTGACACTAGTTTAGACTGTTTATTTATATAATGCAAGTGCTTTTTAACTAAATTTTACATAATTTTTAACAAACTTTTCCACAAGATAGCCTAGAACGCAAGTAGCTTACTTAAAATACACTAAACAAAATTCTTAAACTACCTCTGTTATTAAGTACCAAATTATTTATACATTTTTCCACAATTGTGGAAAAATATTTTTGCTTCTCTATAAATTTTTTATCTTTTTTACAATATCCACCTTGCGTTATTATCAATTCCATTTTATAAATAACCGAACATCAAATACTTGAAAAACCAATTATCATTTCATTATATAGCTTGCAAATTATGATTTTTATTTAATAATAACAATCTATATAATTAACAAAAAACCGAACACTCTGTTCCCTTTTTTGTAAACGTCCAACCCCCATAAAACTTTCAATAAATAAACTCTAGACCAAATATTTTCTTCATCAATATGAAATTAGTCTCTTTCTCACATTTCAAAAACTTAGTTCTTTAAACTAGTAATTTACTAGTATCAAATACGTGCATTCTCACTCACGTCTCAAAAACTTGGTTTTCCTAAACATAAAACCAAAAGACAAAACTAAAAGATAAGACTAAGACCTCTTTTATCTTATATCTTATTTATAATAGGCTCGACCCTCTAGTCTCACATCAACATAAGATACTTTAACCCCCTGTTTCGACAAAAAATTAATCATCCTCACTACATCTTCGACACTCTCAGCAGTCCCCCGATCTAAACTACACTTGTAAAACTCATCGCGTCCCTCAAAATAGATATCGACTTCTCTTGCTTTGCCAGACGGTATAATTACTTTTTTAATCTTTAGATTACTATCTTTAGCATCTTTTTCCATTAGCCCAACATACTGTTTTGTACGTTCTGTTACATAATTTGAACCATCTTCATCAACAATTTCTACGGATGGTGTAAATTTCTCAGTTTCAACATGTTTATCTATCGTCGGAACTTTCTTTACTGCATTTTGAATTAAAATTGCACCTGCAATAATTATCACAATAATTACACTACTTAAAAGAAATAGTTGAACTCTTTTCCTTTTTTCACGCTTCTCTAGTAACTTCTGCCTCGCGAGCTCACTTTCTGCAATTTCGCGTCCACCTGCAATGGTTCTACCTAGCTTCATTTAATACCCATCCCTCTATTTTTGTTTCCTAGTTCTAGCCTCGACAATCATCTCCATCATCAAAGTCGCTGCATCCGGTTTAGAAAGTTCATGTAACTTTCTTGCCAGTTCTTGCCTCTTTTTATCATCCTCAAGAAGTTCAGTGATCTTTTTCAATAATAATTCCGGCTTCTCTTCTACTTTTCTATCGAGAATCATCTCCACTGCACCTTCTTTAAATAATCTTTCTGCATTTTTTGCTTGATGACCACCAGGTAATTTTTCAAATGGCACCAAAATCACTGGTTTTTCCAATGCTGCTAGCTCTGTAATCGTTGTTGCTCCTGCTCTTGAAACTACCAAATCTGCTGCGCCTAAAATCTCATCCATTTTAGGAGAAAAGTTCCACATTCTAAAATCAGAATCTAGTTTTGCCTTATCCCACTTTTCAAATTCTTTCAATTCCAACATCTTATCATAATATTGTCTACCAGCAATCAACCCCACACTCGCTTGATCTAACAACTTTTCCAAAATCTTACTAGTCGCAATATTCAAATGTTCTGATCCTTGAGATCCTCCCGTAATTATTACCAATTTTCTTCTTGTATTAAAACCAAGTTCTCGCTTTAATTCATTTTGTCTTGAACTAGATACAGGTATAAAACCCGACGCCACTGGAATTCCAACCCATTCAATTTTCTGCGCAATTCTCTCATCATACTTCTCTAAATCCACTGGTACACCTGTTGCAATTTTTACCGCTTTTCGCATCAAAATCCGATTAGTCAAACCAAATACTGCATCCGATTCGTGCAAAACATATGGAATATTCAATACCCCTGCAACTATACCAACTGGCAATCCAACAAAACCCCCTTTCAAGAAAATTACATCTGGTCGATTCTTTTTCTTTAATAACCTCAAAAAAGCTTGTATTAATCCCAAAGAAAAACCCACTAAACCAACAATGTTACCAAATACCACGTCAAAAAATGTTTTCGCACCATTATCAAAATAATCTTTTAATTTCAGTCCATGATAACGACGAAACTTTCCAGCAAATATCTTTCTTACCCTGATATATTGTCTATTCTTCCGACTAACTTCTTCTTCCTCTCCCCAAGAAACCGCTAGTTCATTCGCCAAATTTAATATATTTTTAAAATATTTACAGTCTGTCCAGAATTCAACCTGTGTATTTGGATATTTTTTTAACAGTTCACGAATCACCGACATTGCAGGTGTTATATGTCCGCCAGAACCACCACCAACTACTAATACTTTCATTGTTTCTCCCTCCTCTCCATGTCTAAAACATCCGATCGCATCGTATATTGTGAAATATTAAGTACAAGTCCAATAATCGCCATATTTAAAATCAAACTTGTCCCACCCTTTGAAAGCAAAGGTAACGTAATTCCAGTTAATGGCAGTAGACCTGTCATTGCTGCAATATTGACTATCACATGTCCAGCCAACCAAGCAAAAATACCAATTGTTACCAGTTGATAATAATTATCTTTTGTACAATCTGCTACCTTCAAAATTCTTGTCAGCAGCATATAGTAAAAGAACAAAACTACTAAAATCCCTACAAAGCCAATCGTTTCACCAATCACCGCAAACATCGAATCAGTAATTGATTCTGGTAAATATCCAGCTGTTTGTACATTGTTCCCAATTCCTACCCCAAATAGACCACCTGAGCCAATCGCAATCAGAGCATTATTTATATGATATGTTGCACTATCGCTACCATCAAAAAATGCCTTCAATCTCTGTTGACGGTGTGGAGAAACAACCATCGCACAAACCGCCAGCAATACTCCAATCCCAATTAACATTGCAAATAATTTAGTATCCACTCCACTCACCAATAAAATCAAAAATGCGATTGCCACTAACGGTAAAGCCGATCCTAAATCTTTTTGGCTCACCACCAAAAACCATACTGCTAATATCAACGGTACCAAAAACTTCAGCCAAAAACCATAGCCATCTTTCTTGTCCTTCGTCTTTATTATAATCTTTTTAACCTTCTCAAATGTTGTATTTGCAGATTTTACTGTTTTTCCATTTATCCTTGCTCCCTGATATCTAATCGGACGTCTAAGTGTTATGTCTTGGTCTTTTTCTTTCTTAAATCCACCGACTTTCCTACATTCCATACAAATCTTTGCAAAATAAAATACTGCACTAAATTTCACTAACTCTGCTACCTGTAATTGTAAAAATCCCAAATTCAACCATCGACAAGCCCCCAAAGCACATCCCACAAACGGTAATTTAAAAAACTTCGCACTAATCGCCATAATTGCACAAATTATCAAACTACTAATCATTAAAATCTCTGGTAAATACTCTGAAAATTTAGCGAACCCACCTCTTTTTTTCTTATTTACGGTATCAATATTTCTAAGTGGCATTTTCAAAAATAAAATCATAGTCAAAAAAGCCAAAACAACATACAAGATCTGGCTTTTAAATGTTTTGTTTGGATCATCATTTCTCCCATAAGCAATATTTTGAATATTGGTATATGACGGACCAATAATGCTTACCATAATGGTTCCAATTAAGACCAAAATAAAAGTTGCAATAAAGATTCTTTTGTCTGTTTGATGTTTTCGCATATTCCACCTATTGAGGGATGATCCCGCCTGACATTGCTATAAAAATTCCTATAATCCCCATTACTCCAGCAATCACCCAAAATCGCATCACAATCTTTGCTTCACCCCAGCCACTCGCCTCCAAATGATGATGGATCGGCGCCGAAATAAAAACTTTTCTATGAAAAAATTGTTTAGCAGTCATTTGAATCAAAGATGATCCGGCCTCTATCACAAATAAAAGTCCAATAATCGGTAATAACAAAAATGAATTAGTCATCATTGAAACCACTCCCAGTCCTGCTCCCAGTGCAAATGATCCTACGTCCCCCATCATGAAGCGTGCCGGTGGAACATTAAACCAAACATAAGATAAAAGCCATCCCACCACAGTCATACAAAATGCAAATAATGCTATTTGACCCCTAAATAACGCAATAATCCCAAACGAACCATATGCCATCATCGCCAAACCACCAGCCAAACCATCTAGACCATCAGAAATATTTACAGCATTCGAGGTCGCTACTACCGCGAATGCAAAAATCAACATCATTGGAATCGCACCTAGTTCAAAATCGCCATAAAACGGTATATGGATCCCCGTCCATCCTAATTTATAAGTAAAAAACCATCCTAGCATCAGCCCCACAATGGTAATCATTGAAAATTTTACTGGAGCTCTCAGTCCTGCTGCTCCAGCTCCTGTTCCAAACACATTAATTAAATCATCAATCAATCCGACCAATGATCCACCCAAAAAGCCCGCAAATGGCAACCATGTTTCAGCTCGGTTCCAGTTACAAAACCAAGTTACAATTACCACCACCGCCACTCCGACAATTCCTGCCATCGTTGGAAAAACTCGCTTAAACTTATGTGCATGCAACTTCGTCATCACTGGCAACGCATCACCTTGTACTGTCGTCTTCTTTTGTTTTTTCCAAAAATGATATTTATACGCCAAATTAGTGTAAAAGGGAGTCAAAAACATTGCAAACAAAAAACTACCCAAAGCCAGCAGTAAACCATATAGAGCATTACCATCTAAACTGTTCTGCATCTATCTACCTCCTCATCTTTAAATAGTTTATCATAAATTGACTAATCTCATCAAATATCGGCTTTGCGTTCATTCCGCCATCCAATCTCCGATTATTTTCCCAAACCTTCGTCATAATTACATACTCTGGATAATCCGTCTCTGATCTCGCACCAAAACCAACATAAGTTGCAATCGTCTCATCAAACGTGTATTTCCCATTTTTCACTACCTGTGCGGTACCTGTCTTCCCTCCTACATACACCCCATCATCATAAGTTTTTACATTCGAAAACACTAATCTAGCTTGATGTAACATTTTTCGCATCGTTTCACTCGTCGATGATTCAATCGCCTGATGATCACGTTCTTTTAATTGTTTTTTAAAAAACTCACCATTCTTCACCTCACCCGCCACTAAGGTTGGCGTATAGTAATCACCACCATTTACTACCGCTGAAAAAGCCGTCGCCACTTGAATCATCGTCAAATCCAAACTTTGCCCGAAAGTCATATTTGCATATCTAGCGTTTGTTGCGTCGACATCGGTTGGTGGAACAATTATTCCCTTTGATTCAGCTAGTTCAATGCCCGTATATTTACCTAACCCAAAATGATTGTAATAATAATCATACAATTTCTCTTTGCCTTGATAAGTAATCTCTGTTTCAGAACCACCTAGCAATCGCAAAGCCTGTATCGAGCCAGTATTCAAAGAATACGTAAAAACTTCTTGCATTGAAATTTGACCCGTATGCCCCTTAATAGCATTCTGAATTGGCCAACCATCAATTGTTACCAAATCCGTATTATGATAGGTAGTCTCAGGAGTCATCACACCGCTATCAATAGCTGAAGCTAAAGCAAATGTTTTACAAACTGATGCCGGATTAAAAGCATCCATCGTAACATCAGTTTGAAATACTTTAGCATCCGTTACTTTTGTATATTCTGCAGGGTCATAACTAGGAGTTCCTGCCATCGCCAAAATTTGTCCATTTCTTGGATTCATTACAATTGTCGAAGCATGCGAAATATGAAAACGCTCAGTTACGCTCTTTATTACATCTTCTGTTTTTTTCTGAATATTACGATCAATCGATAAAACAATATTCTTCCCATCTTGTGCTGGCACTTTTACATTATTTTTTCCAATAGTCAAAGGAATATTATTTACATCCTTAACTGTTTTTAAAATTCCGTTCACCCCAGTTAATTCTTTATCTAATCCACCTTCCACTCCATACTGCCCCTTCCCGTCTGCATTCACAAACCCCAGCACTTGTGCTGCTAAATCTCCTTCAGGATACACTCGTTTAGTTGTGCTCTGTGCATATACACCCGTAATTTTTGCCTCTTTTATTTGTTTGGCTCTCTCAAACGGCACATTCCTTGCAACTACCATATATCTTGACGCCTCATTTTCAAATACTTTATCCCAAGTTGTTACAGAAAATCCTTGAACTAGGTCATCAATTTTCTTTTGTACCTCTTTTATATCTTGTTTTTGCTCCGTCCTCAACAAAAATGGGTCAACCGAAATTGTGTAAACTTTCTCATTCATGACTACAGGAGTAGTATTTTTACCATCCATCATATAGATTTCTCCTCGTTTCGCAAAGATTGTATTCTGCATCATTTGCTGCGAAGAGGCTAATTCAACATATTTCTGATGTGAAATAATTTGTAGTTGATACATTCTTCCAATAATCAAAATGAAACAAAGCATAAGTATTGCCCTTATCAGGTCTGTTCTTTTCCGCATTTGCTTTATTTTCATCTAGTCTAGATTATACCATAGCCAGCTCCATACCTCACTTATTTTATAGAGATAAAAACTTAAAAAAGTAAGCATAGACTCTTTTATCGGTTGACTATTTTTTTATCATTTTTTTTATTATAAGCATAGCAGTTAGTTGTTATCCTCACCAATCTAAACAACCTATTTCTTTACTGAACCCATAATTGAGCCAAATGTTTTACTAAGTTGTTGTTTTATTTTTGCTCGTGCGTGTGGTGTAATAATTTTATCCAACCAACTTGGTCGCACCATCTGGTTCTTACCTGTAATAATTTCTACCACATCACCACTTTTTAATTTTGTGTTCAAATTAGATAGTTTACCATTAATTTTTGCACCCACCACATGTCCTCCTAGTTCAGAGTGCAATCGATAAGCAAAATCAAGTGGTAGCGCCCCTGTTGGAAGATCAATAATATCCCCCTTTGGGGTATACACAAAAATCTTATCAGAAAATAGATTTATCTTCAGTTTCTTTAAATCAATTTGCTTACCTTCTCGTAATCTTGCAGCTGCCATCTGTAGTTCAGAAATCCATAACAAATTCGTCGGTAAATGCTGGATCTTCCCTGTTTTATAGTTCTCGGTTAACTTTTGTTCATTATAATAAAAGCTGGCGGCAAGTCCTCTCTCAGCATATTCGTGCATACTTTTTGTACGAATTTGAAATTCAACAATCCTCTTATCTGGCGTAATAACTGTTGTATGAAGAGATTGATAACCATTTTGTTTTGGAACTGCAACATAGTCCTTAATTCTACCTGTCATAGGCGTATATAATGAATGAATTAAACCTAAAACAAGATAACAGCTCGTAACATCGTCTACGATCACTCTCAACGCTGTTAAATCATATACTTCATTTATATTCTGATTATATTTTGCCAATTTCTTATGTAGTGAATAAACTGATTTTACCCTTCCATTAATCTCAAAATTGATTTTTTCACGTTTTAACACCTCTGATACTTCATTTTTTATCTTCTTTAGTGCCTTCTCTGCAGACTGATTGCGTGTTTCAATCAGTTTTTTCAATTCCACGTAACGCTTTGGATCGACATATGAAAATGCAATATCGGACATTTCCACCCTTAATTTACCCATATTTAAGCGATCTGCAAGAGGCGCAAAAATCTCTAAAGATTCTTTTGCAATTTTCTTCTGTTTCTCTGGCGGCAAAGCAGCCAAAGTCCTTAAATTATGCAATCTATCTGCCAATTTAATAATTAAAACACGAATATCCGAGCCTGTCGCAATTAAAAGTCTTAGCAGATTATCTCTTGTTACTGGCAAATACGTATCTATATCACGCATCCCCTGTCTAGCTTTTCCAATTTTAGTTACACCATCCACTAAAAAAGCTACCGATTCGCCAAACTCTCGTTTAATATCATCAAGTGTTACCTCTGTATCTTCCACTGTATCATGCAATACACCAGCAATAATCGTATCTTCATCCATCCCCCAATCAATCAAAATTTGCATTACTGCCAGCGGGTGCACAATATACGGTTCACCAGATTTTCTCTTTTGCCCTTCATGTGCTTTTGTTGCAAAATCAACAGCCTTTGCAATTTTATCTTTTTGTATAATTTTATTGTTCAATTCTGACATTTCTCTGTTATTTTTTCCTTTTTTCTATTGAACACATATTTTACTCAAAACCACATCTCTATAATTTAAAATAAATCCAATTCGTTCTCTCAGCTTCAGCAATTATCTTATTTTACTAATTCACTCCGCCAATCGTTCAATTAATTTCTTTAGTTCCTCTTCATTTCTACAAGTCAACGTCAATGATCTACCCCTGACTCGCACTCTTGCTGCATACTTAGCACTTAAATCCTCTTCCTGTCGCAAAAAAACATTTTCTTTTACAATTCTTGTTGAACTTCGTTTTTTATTTTCTGCAATATATCGCTCAACACGTCTTGCCGTCCACCCTTCTTCAATGATCATCGGTAAAATCCGTCGAACCAACTCCGGATCAGCAGAGATCAATGGTCGCATAACACCCTCTGTTAAATTATGTTCAACCATTACTCGTTTCACGTCATCTGGTAGGTTCAAAAGTCGCATTGTATTTATTACAGATGATTCGCTCTTACCAACTTTTACAGCAATCTCAGCTGGACTTAAATTAAATTGATTTTTTAATTTCGCATAAGCTGTAGCCATCTCGATTGTGTTCAAGTCTTCACGTTGAGCATTTTCAATAATTGAGAGTTCTAATCTATTTTGCGCATCAAGTGTACGAATAATTGCAGGGATCTTTGTAAGACCAGCAATAATTGATGCTCGATAACGTCTCTCGCCTGCCACAATTTTATATTTATCGCCCTCACGCACTACGACAATTGGTTGCAATACTCCATGCTCCTTAATCGAGTCCGCCAGCATATTTAAAGCCTCTTCAGAAAAATCTTTTCGTGGTTGTTCTTCGTCTGGCATTATCAAATCAAGTTTTAGTTCAACTAGTTTACTCTCTTTTGCATCCTGCGAAGCTGTAATATCAAAATCATCCTCCACTATATCCGTCGGTATTAAACTATCAAACCCTCTTCCAAGTCCACGATTAGCCATCATCATCCTTCTTTCTCTACTCTCTTCATTACTTCTTTAGCTAATTCCTTATAGGCACGCGACCCCTTACTAAATGGGTCATATGCTCCGACAGGTACTCCATGACTAGGTGCCTCAGCAAGACGTACATTGCGTGGAATCAAAGTCTTAAATATCTTATCTTTAAAATATTTTCGTATTTCCTCTACTACCTGCACCGATAAAGAAGTTCTTTTATCGTACATTGTAGCTAGTACTCCTAATAGTTTTAGTTCAGGATTCATCGCTTTTCTCACCAATTTTACTGAATCAAGTAGCTGCGCCACTCCTTCTAGCGCATAAAATTCTGTCTGTACTGGCAGTAACAGGTAATCCGAGGCGATCATACCGTTCACAGTTAAAAGCGATAGACTAGGTGGTGAATCAATAATAATATAGTCATATTGGTTTCTCACTTTTTTTATTGCATTTCGTAATTGAACAAATTTCTTATCCAGTTCCGTCAATTTCACTTCCGCATTAGCTAATTGTGGCGTTACGGGAGCTAAGTCAAGGTTCTTAAATTTAGTGTTCAATATAATTTCATTAATTTCTTTTTGACCTAACAATACTTCAGACATTGTTGAGCTAATCTCGCCATTCTCATAATCAGTCTCAAATGGCATTTTATCAATTCCAAGACCAGAAGTAGCATTTCCCTGTGGATCAAAATCAACTAATAAAGTATTCTTCTTGTCTTTAGCCAAAAAATATGCCAGATTAACAGCAGTTGTTGTCTTTCCTACGCCCCCTTTTTGATTAGTTATACAAATCACCGTCGCCATATATCTATATATTACCATAAACACTAAAAAAAGACTCGTGTTCGAGTCTTTTTTGTCCCCGTTTTTTATTTAATTGAGGTGATTTCAATTAAACTATATTTCTGGCGATGTCCAGTTTCTTTATGCACACGTTTCTTTGAGTGATAACGAATTACACGAATCTTATCTCCTGCAACTTTCTCTTGAATCACTTTAGCTGAAACCTTCACGCCCTTAACTTCTGGAGTACCAACAAGAGTCTTATCTCCATCAATTACAAGTAAAGCACCAGTTTCGAGCTCTTTCGTACCTGCCGGGAGGAGGTCCACCCGTAGGGTCTCTTTCTCAGTCACGACATATTGCTTGCCGCCGATGAGTACAACTGCCTTTTTCATAATTTTCCTTATTTAATAATAACTAGACCGTATTCTACCATATTCAACCAACTTAATCAAATTTAGTAAAATCCTACAATAGTCTATAAAGAATATATATTGTCATATTTTTAAAGTACTCAAGTTTCTTATAAAATTATTCTTAATTTTTACAAAAACTTTTTATTATTTAAGGTACTATAAAGTCTTTCACTTTATCTTTTAGCTGTCATATCTAATTATTTCAAAGACTTTGTTAAAAATATAGTTCTCTACTTTTTACCTTTAGCAGCGGCTTCAAGTTTACTTAATTGTTTCATTGAAGCAAAGTAATAAGCTCCTCCGATACCAATTGCAGTTACAATTACCATAGCTAAGACAACCTCAGATGTACCAGTATGTGGTAATTCTTTTGGTGTATCTGGAGTTTTTGGCGTAGGTGTACATTTACGTGTTACTTTTACCTGAACCTTATCATGAATAGTTGCACCATTAATTCCCACTGCTGAATTATTTTCAATTGTTACAGCCTTACCGCAAGGAAATAGTTTTTCATCATCAATAATTTTGACTTTATAGGTAATTGTAGCTTCCATCCCGCCTTTATAATCACCGATATTAAAGCCGTTCTTAAACAAATTATCTTTTTCAAAAGTACCATTTGGGAAAGTATCATTAAAGATCCTTGTGGTACCAGGCACAAAAGTCATCCCCTGACCTAAAAGATCGTAAGCAATCACATTCTTTAATAAAGTAGTTCCCATATTCTTAAAATGTACTTTAAAATCGAGTGTTTCACCAGGTTCTGCCTCAATACTATTCTGATAATTATTAGCTAACTCTTTTGAAACAGTCTTGTGCATATCAAAACCGGTCTTGTCAACTTTGATTCTAAAAGTAACATTACCAGAATACTCATTACAACCAGGAAGTAGTCCCCAACGGTCATAGCCAAGACGTGTTCCTCGGTTTTTACCAAACAGCGCTTCATCATCAATCAGCTTATTATTTAAAGCCCCTTGAGTATGTATTCTAGCCGAACCACGTACATACCGCAAAGAAACTGCTTGTTCCGCTTTTATATATGCAGTATCCCAAACCTCTTTTGGATCGGTATTAGTTGCACTAATAGTTCCTTTAATCATCACATTCTCACCCTTGTGAATATTCTCAGGAATTTGCTGCATCCTCAAACGCAAGTTTTGTGCATAGCTACGACCCGTCTTATCGTTAAGATTAGCTGCCGCATTATTATGGAAGAATACTTCAACCTCATATTCAGCACCAGGTTCAGCTACCACATTGTCAGTATATTTATCATTACCACCGACTTTTCTAATTCTTACGAAATTACGTTCATCACCGATCGCTGGATTATTTGTCATTGAATTCATAGTGGCATGATCGGCAGGTTTCTGCCAAGTATATGTTGGTCTTTCTGGACCCCACGTATCATAAGCGTGCGTCTCACTAACTGGCAGTAGAGCCGCCGCTCCCAGCGATAGAAAACCTATCACCGGTAGGATGTGGTGCGCCGTACGGCGCCACACATCCCATGTTTTTGTATTTGTGTTTGTTCTCATTTCTCTCCTTTTTTATTTTTTAGAGCACCACGTCATTTATTATCGAATCTTATTCTTCAAAGCCCCAATCACTTACTGAAAGGTCTTCCATACCGTTCGAGTCTGCATCAGCAGTCTCATCATTATTAGCCTGCTTTTCCTCTTCAAAATGCTGCTTAGCACCCTCAGAATCTTCAGCACCCCTATCATTGACCGCTTCATTATCCATACGATCTTTATCCGTAAAATCAGCTGCCTGCTCCTGCACAGCACTAATATTCTTCTCAACAGACTCAGGATTATTATTCATAGCATTATTATCTGGGTTAGTATATTCTGCAACTGGTAGACTCTGGTCAGTATTAGTCTTGCTTTCTTCAACATTATTTAATTCTCTATCCACACCAACATAATCAGTCTTCGGTTGTAATATTTGTTCAGGTGGATTTTCTTTTGGCTCGGTAGGTGGTATCTCCTTATTTTCAGGTGGATTTTCTTTTGGCTCGGTAGGTGGTATCTCCTTATTTTCAGGTGGATTTTCCCTTGTCTCGGTAGGTGGAACAACTATCTTATATACTGGTGGATTATCTTTTTCCTCATTAGTAGGTGGTATTATTTCCACATTAGTAGGCGGTATTGGTCCCCCATATACTGGTGGATTATCTTTTTCCTCATTAGTAGGCGGTATTACTTCCTCATTAGTAGGCGGTATTACTTCCTCATTAGTAGGCGGTATTACTTCCTCATTAGTAGGCGGAACAATTATCTTATGGACTGGTGGATTTTCTTTTTTCTTCTTGGTAGGCGGAGTCTTAAGCTCTAAAGCAAGTTGTCCACAACCGATCTCTCTACCAATAATTATCCACTTATCAGCAATCTCTAATATTTCCTCATCAGAAGCTCCTTTAGGAATAATATTTGCACACTTTAATACGTTAATCTTTTCATCAAGATGAGCTTCAAACCAATTTTCTCCATCTTCCGTCAACATTTGATCGATCAAAATCCCACCATTCTTTGGTGCAACACTATGATCAAAACCAAATTTAAGATCAGCAACACCATCCATCTGAGATATCGTATTCGCATAAAATGATGCATAATTACCTTGCTGTAGAATCAAATTATGCTTCATATGCTTTTCATCTTCAAGATGTCGTGCTTGTACGTCTTCTAATGATTTTGTATAGAAATCATTATCTCCCTGAAGATATGTAGCAATAGCATCCATATCCGCTAGACTTCCATCAAAAAGACCGTACCTTCCCATTTCCTGTGTCAGTGGACCCAAATTACCGAGTTTATTATAAATATTCTCGTATGAAAGCTGAGTTAATTCATGCATCTTAGCTGGATCATTCTTTGCAGCTTCGTATAATGCTCTTTCGTTCATTAATCTTGCGTCTTTATCTGTAAGTGATGCACTACGACCTTCTTCTTTTCCAGCAAAATTCATGAAGTCATTTCCGGTATTATCACCGCCTAGTTTGAGATTCATGTCAATTTTTTCACCATTTGTGAAATTAATCTCCCCCATATAGTCATTTTTCTCTACTTTTGTCTCATCTAATGCATTCTTTGCTTCCTGCTGCAAATCAACAGGTTCACTCTCCTGATTACTTTCAGCAGTATACGCATCTTTAATAGAAGTATTTCCCTTTATCGCTTTATAACCAAAAAATGCACCGCCAACCAATACAGCCATTATCGCTACTAAAGCTACCCTCTTTCCAATTCCAGAGCGCTTTATTTTATTCATTAAATTAGCAACTATTCCACGCTTCTCAAGATTTTCTGGATTTAGTGCTAAAACTTGTTCATATCTATTTACGCTATTCCAGTTGCGTGTTTTTTCCAAATCTTCTTGATTAGGATTAGTCACTGGCTCAGATTTTTCTTTATCTAAAGTAGGCGAATCATCTACTGTTTCAGCAACACTATCATCAAAATCGTTGTCTTCTATCCTACCATTACCCTTATCAGCATCATTATTCTCTACCACCGTACCATTAACATTCTGCCTATTTTTACCGTCTGTATTTTCAGGCGCAGCATGCACTCCACTCTCATTTTTTTGTGATTCAAGATCTACATTTTGTTTAGAATTATCTTCACTAGCTTCAGAAGACTCTTTATTTTGTTTATCTTGAGCCTCTAAAACACGATCCTTATCTGATGTTCCATCTACAAACGACCACTTTCTACCACTTAACGCAGATCTAGATAAATCTCCCCAAGGATCATGTGCATTTCCTTGTCCACTATTCTCAGGTGAACCATTTCCGGCTCTGCCGCTTTCTGCACCTTTCATTACTATTTCTCCTCCTTTATTTTATCGTTTAAATAGTCATCTCTAAATTTAATCATCACTTTCTCAGCAATTTTATTTGCATCAATCCCTGACTCCTCTACTGCTTGATCAAATAACTCGTCAGTAGCAGACCCATTTTCAAATCCCTCATTAATTCTATTCACTAAATAATCCGGTAAACTCATCAAGATCTCAGTCATCACTGCATCTTTCAACTTATCTGACAAATTATTTTTTTCAACATCCGACGCTTTTATGCCTTTCTCTAGCATAAGTTCCTCAATAAACAGATCAATCAGCTGATCTTGAGACATTCCTGCTAATTTAGATTCATCCATCACCCCGCTAAACGAATCAGTTGTGGAGTTTTGTGTTCTATCTTCCATAGACAAAGATCCTTCTATTACTTTTTATGTTATGTGTTAAAAATATGACTTTTATGCCCCCATCATATCGCTAGTGTTTAAAATAGTCAACATTATTATTTAAATTTTTGTTCAATAATTCTTCATCAGTTAAATGATTGTTCATATAATTTTAATAATAAAATTGAATAATAAATTTAAGAAAATATACTTATAGTTATCACTAATTTATATTAAATGTATAATTTTTTTATACAAAAAATAGTACTATTTTATTAGTACTATTTTCACTACAGCTCAAATAAATTAAGTAATTTTCAAAGTTACTCGCCCCAATCTTGCTAATATCTTGGCTTTCGCTTCTGGGCTAACTGTCTTTTTTAATGTATATGCCGATTCGTCGTTAAAAAATTCAAACGTCATCTTTTCCCCTTTTTCGTTGTTTATTTTATTTTGTTTGATACGTCCATTATAACACGTATTTAAAAATGCAATTGAACAATTTTATTAATTTTCATAAATTATATCTAAAATCTACTTTTTAAAACTACACACGCCTCAGAACGAATCTTCACTTCTATCCTAAATCCTTGTTTATTAATGGTTGACCAGGATAACTTTTATATCCTCTTACTACATTAGTATCTTCCTTTTTAATTTTTAATTATTAGCTATTAGTTATTATTTGTTTTTCCGCTATTCCCTCTTTCTTGTTAGATTTTATTAGCTTGTTTTTTTATTTTTATTTTGTTATCTAACTGTCATAATACTATCATGTTTATGCTTTTTTGTCAATACTAATTCTAACTTATTTTATCTTTGTCAACAAAAGAACTTACCTCACTTTTATACAAGTAGTATATTATTAATCCTTCTCTAATGAAATCGTAATATTCTTGTCATTTATTTTTACGATCTCGTCATAACTATAGTTTTCATTTTGTTTTAATTCCATAGCCAATACTTCGGACTTCACAACCTCCGTCCATTTCGAGTCAATCTTAATACTAAGTGACAACTTAATCCGGTCATCAACCTCAAGTCCTGCTTTCTTTCTTGCTGATTGAATAAAACGAATCAATTCTCGGATAAATCCCTCTTCTAACAGTGCTGGGGTCAAAGTTTTATCTAAAACGGTTTCTTCACCCGCCTTCACTTCTTTAACATTAACTTCTTCCGCAATAATCTTCTCGTAAAACTCTTCCAATGGCTCACCTCTATAGATAAACTTCGCAAGCGGTTGTCTGACTTTAATCTGAGTTTCTTTTTCACTCTTATTCATGCGTAAAGCCAAACCTTCCGTGATAATCTCACGGGTTCTCGCCATTTCATCAAGAATTGACTGGTTAATCTCTCCAGCATCTGGCCAATCTAATAAATGTACTGATTCCACGATAGATGAATCGTTCGCTGCACCTGTCATTTTTTGATATAGCTCTTCTGCCAAAAACGGCACAAATGGAGCCAAAACCTTTGCTAGATAAATCAACACATAGTATAAAGTTGAATAAGCTGCGTTTTTGTCTGCATCATCCTCAGATTTCCAAAAACGTCTCCTAGAACGTCTTACGTACCAATTTGAAAGATCATCAATAAAACCAAGCACATTACAAAGCGCACTTGGAATATTATATTCCTCCATCCCAGTTGTAATCTGATTACGTAAAACATAAACTCTAGACACCAACCAAATATCCAATGGATTATCCAGTTCAGTTACACTGATTGCTTGTCTTGAATCAAATCCATCCACCGAGGCATACATCGTAAAGAAATCAAACACGTTCCAAATCATTGAAAGTTTTCTTGCAACGTCCGACACATCCTTATCAATTAAAGCGAAATCTTCGCCAGCTAACACTGGAGAAGAAAGCATCAAAAATCTTAACGCATCAGCTGAATATTTATCCATCAATATATTTGGATCAGTATAATTACCCAGTGATTTAGACATTTTACGACCATCATTTCCAGCAACTGTCCCAGTCGTAATCACGTTTTTATATGCATTATCCGAAAATAAAGCTGTATTAATAACATGAACATAATAGAACCAAGCTCGTACCTGTCCTACATATTCCACAATGAAATCAGCTGGATAATTCTTTTCAAATTTTTCTTTATTTTCAAATGGATAATGTAGTTGAGCAAATGGCATCGAGCCAGATTCAAACCAACAATCAAGCACCTTATCAATTCGTTTAAAATGTTCCCCATCAATATCAAACTCAATTTCATCCACCCATGGACGATGGTAATCTTCTAGTCCAACTCCAGATAATTCATATAGTTCATCATAAGAACCTACTACTTTTATTGAACCCTTATCGCCTTTCCAGACTGGCATCGCTGTTGCCCAAAAACGATCTCGCGAAAGATTCCAATCCGGTGCTGCTTCAATATTTTTCTCAAAACGTCCATGTTTCAGATATTCAGGAAACCAATTGATATTTTTATTTTCTTCAATCAATTTTGATTTCATATCCTTTACATTCAAAAACCAACTCGGAAATGCTCGATAGATAATTCTTTGTTTTGATCGTGGATTAAACGGATATTCGTGTTTAATATACTCAATCTTAAATACTATTCCACGCTCCTCTAGTACTTTCGCAATAAACTTATTTGCAGCCCAAATCTCAATACCAGATTCATCAGTATTACGTACTCCTAAATTATTTAACCATTCTTTCGCCTTTGGTAAATAATATCCGCTCTCATCTAATAGATCAACAAAATCGACTCCTTGGTCAAGACTTAATTGATAATCGACTTCACCATAGGCAGGTGCAATATGTACAATCCCCGTACCCTCAGTATCAGACACAAAATCTGCCGCCACCACTCTATATGTGTTCTCTTTACATTCATCTTCCGTAAAATTCCTCATCAACGGCTCATATTTTAGCCCTATCAAATCTTTTCCAGAAACTATTTCAATAGGTTGCAAATCACCAATAGTTTTTTCAGCCAGTTGTTTAGCAATAATCAACTTCTCATTATTGACTAAATAAACTCCGTATTCAAGATTATCCTTAATTGCCAATGTCAAATTAGCTGGTAAGGTCCACGGTGTAGTCGTCCAAGCTAATAGCTTCGCATCCTTCAATTTTTCTTCGTCTACAACATTAAATTTCACATACACTGATGGATCTGTTACTGTCTGGTAGGCATCGTTATCCATGTTTACTTCCATCTTCGATACAGGAGTCGAAAATTTTGTATCATACATCAAAACTTTCCGACCTTCATAGATCTTCCCCTGTTCATAAAGAGTCTTAAAAGCCCACCAAACCGACTCCATAAAGTCTTTATCCATCGTACGATAGGCACCTCGAAAATCGACCCATCGTCCTACTCGCTCAATCACCCCTTCCCAAGCTTCGGAATTTGAGACCATCGATTCATGTGCTTTCGTAATATAAGTCGATAACGGCCACTTCGTGCCAATCTCACGTCGATCTCGTATACCTAACTGTTTTTCCACAAAATTTTCCGCAGGTAATCCATGACAGTCCCAACCCCAACGTCGTTCGATATGTTTACCACGCATTGTCCAAAAACGTGGTACTGCATCCTTAACAATTGAAGATAATAATGTACCATAATGAGGTAATCCAGTAATAAATGGAGGACCATCATAAAACACGTATGAATTATTGACATCTCTCTGTTCTATTGACTTCTCAAATACTCGATTCTTCTTCCAAAATTCGACAATCGCTTTTTCGTATTCCGCAGTTTTTCGTCTAGTATTTGCTTGATATTTCATAATTTATCCTCCGTTTCATCCGTAACTTTTTGCTTCTCTCTAATTATTCCATTTGGCTCCAACATCGTCGTTTTTATAATCTCATCCCTGAATAGTTCATAAATATTCATACCAGTTTTCTTATCAAAATATTGTTTAATCCTATATAATTCTCTTAGATGTTCTCCAGCAGAACGAATATTATGTCTCATTAATATATCAGAGAATCGATCCGAAATCGTCATTACTCCAAGTCTATGTCCCATAGTATCCGCCAGCTGTATTAGTAGATCTACATCAGATAATTCCACCTCATCCATAAATTTCTTTGTAATTTTCATACTCTCATTATCCAGTTCTTCCCAAAATTCTGTACGATCAATTTCAGGATATCCATAATAAGTATGTGTCATCGCAATACGGGCAGGAATTTCTAACCCCTCTTTTTTCAACATTTCATACCCAATTATCGGATGCCTTAGCCCCACATCCTTTTTTGGGCATCGTCCTATATCATGTAGTAAACCAGCAGCATACGCAATATCAGTACCAAACTGTTTCCTATTGTTTTTATCGCTCCCATCCTCTTTCTGCTCAATGATCTGTGCAATAGTTTCCGCAATCCTTGCCACATTTTGTGAATGTTTTTCTAAAGACAGACTATAGCCAGGCATCTGCTTCGCTCTCAAAAAAACTTCTAAGGCTTTCTCCCTAATTTCATTCATCCACTCTATTATACAATAATTTATACACTACGTAACGTATATATTACTTGATCGAACTGTGGTAATGGTGATCCACTCCATTTTCTTATAATTTCACCATCGCCACCAAGCACAACTAGTGTAGGATATTGCACAATATCTCTAGCTGAAGCAAAAATCTCACCATCAATTGTTTCCGGATCAATCATTTCTACATCATTCCCCGTCTCTCTGCTAAAATCTGTTTGCCACTCACTTGCTTCACGAAAATATTCCGATTGTTTCTTTACAACAATAACTACTCGCATCTTATTCCTCTTTCTTCTCTCTTTGTTCTCTTATTATTCTCTCAAACTCATCCAAAGTTTTAAATTGCAAAAAAACACTAGCGAACCGCACATATGCCACTTCATTTGTCTTTGCTAATACATCTAAAATTGCCTGTCCAATTTCTTTTGAATACACCACATCTCGACCAAGCGAATATACTTTCTCCACAACTTTATTCACTACATCCTCAATCTCAAGCTCTGAATGAAAAAACTTACCAACACTACGATTAACCGCAGTATGTAATTTGTCTCGATCAAAAGATTCTCGATTACCACTCCTTTTCATAACAGATAGTGGTGGCATCTCCACCCGTTCATAAGTTGTAAATCGACGACCATCCGCAGTAACCCGACGACGACGAATCATTGAACCATCTGGAGTCTCTCGGCTCTCTAGAACTTTACTATCTCCGATCCTAACTCCTAATTGCATTTTACCTCCACCAAACACATCTTAAACAGATATGGTCAGATTCCTCCGACCATATTTTTTATTTTTTTCCACGCAATTTTGCACGTAATGAAGGCGGTACTTCTAGATCTTCTTCATCATCCTGTTTACCAATCTTATCCCAAATATTCTCTTTTGGTGCTGAGGTAAACTCATCCACCATAGCTTGTTCATTTACTTCCTGTGTAAAGCTTGGTGTATTATCAACGATCTGTTGCTGATTCCTTAAAGTCTCTACTCGATTTAACGCCTCATCTGTACGCTTTTTCTCTTCCTCTTCAGCTCGTTTCTTACGATAAACATCTGAATCAAATCCAGTCGCAACCACAGTGATTACAATTTCATCCTGTAATTCTGGACGAATTGATGCACCAAAGATAATATTTGCATCTGGTGAAACTGCACCAGTAATTTCCTCTGCTGCCTCTTGAATTTCTGACATTGACATATCATAACCACCAGCTACCGAGAATAACACCCCACGTGCACCATCAATTTTTACCTCAATCAAAGGCGACTCAATTGCCTGTTGTGCAGCCATTTTAGCACGCCCTTCTCCAGAAGCACGACCAATTCCCATCAGTGCTGAACCCGCATCTTTCATAATTGCCTTAACATCAGCAAAGTCCAAATTAATTAAAGCATGCTCAGTAATCAATTCTGAAATTCCCTGAACCCCCTGACGGAGTACATCATCAGCAATCTTAAAAGTTTCAAGAAGTGGAGTCCTCGGATCAATTGTCTGCAATAATCGATCATTTGGTATCGTAATCAATGCATCAACTGCTCCAGTCATCTCATCAATCGCTTTATCCGCGTTACGTTTTCGTTGTGCACCTTCAAATGTAAATGGTCGAGTTACCACACCAACTGTCAATATGCCCTGATCCTTTGCTTCCTTAGCCACAATAGGACCCGCACCAGAACCTGTACCACCACCAGCACCAAGAGTAATAAATACCATATCAGCACCTTTAAGTGACTCTTTAATATTCTCTCGACTTTCTTCAGCAGCCATCTGACCTTTTTCAGGATCACCACCAGCACCTAAACCTTTACCGATATGTACTTTTGTATCCGCGTTTGAATGATGTAATGCCTGTGCATCAGTATTAATCGCAATAAATTCCACACCAGAAAGTCCAACCTCTTTCATACGGTTAACTGCGGATCCACCAGCACCACCAACCCCCACGACTTTAATGCTTGCTTTTGTTTCCACCTCTGTTGGTTTAATCTCAGGCATCTTTTTTCCTCACTATCTAACAAATAACTAATTCTAGTTTAACACATTTTTTTCTCTAGTTAAGTATTATTTGAGAAAAGGTCTACTTTTTCTTAAAAATATTCAAAAACGAAAACAGTCCACCACCCCTCGTTTCTTCGCTACTCTCATCCATCATTACTTCATCATCATGCATCAAAAGTGCCAGACCTACAGCAGTCATGTATTTTGGATTATCGACAAGATCAAATACTCCACTCATCTTCTCTGTTGCCGAACCAATTCTCACTGCCATCCCTAATATATTTTTTACAAATTTATCTAAGTTTCGCATCATAGCTCCACCACCAACAACTACAAGACCTTCTGGCAATTTCTGTGCATACCCAGCCTGTTTCAAGATTTTTTCTACGTGCTCAAAAATATCAATCAGCCTCTCTCTCACAATCTGATTGACTTCATCTTTAGTAAAAGTCACTGTCTCATCACCAATTTTTGTTACGATTTTCTTGTCACTCTCTGGAAAATCTGCCGTGACATATCTTAGTTTAATCTCTTCCGCAACTTTTGGATTAATAGCAAGTCCAATAGCAAGATCATTCGTAATATTATTCGCCCCAATATTTAAAACTGAATAATGCTGTAAAAAGCCATCCATAAAAACTGCAACGCTTGTCGTTGAAGCACCAAGATCCACTACCGCCACTCCATTATCTTTCTGTTGCTCCGTCAGTACTACTCTTGCTGATGCCAAAGCCGTCGGTATTAGCTTTACCGTCTCGATCGCCACATTTTCCGTTAACTTTCTAAGATTAGCACAAGAAGGTTCTAAAGCCGATATTACACTTGCTTCCATTTCTAACTTCACTGCATTCATCCCTAGCGGATCTCTTATTCCTGATTGTCCATCTACTATATAATTTATCGGGATTATATCTAAAGCTTCACGATTATTTGGAATCACCCCAGCTAGAGAAATTTCTTGGATACGTTTTAAATCATTTCTCGAAATCGCTTCCCCCCCCATGATCGAAATCATACCCTGTGTTTTTATTGCCCCCACATGCGATCCATTTATTGAAGTATAAGCACTCTTTAAAGATTTACCGCTTGTCTGGTCAATTACTACAATTGCTCTATTTAAAGCCTCAACAGGACCAGTTAAATTCGTAATTACTCCTTTACTCATTCCTCCATTATTTCGTACTTCAGAATTTGCAATCACGGATATCTCGCCCTGATACTCAGAAAGTGCTACCGCACGAATATATTGCGTCCCCACATCAATCCCGAGCATAAAACGAGGCAACTGGTCATTCATATCCCTCATATTATAACATAAACATTTTTAAAAATACATCAGTGATATAATTCATGCATGGATATGCAAAAAATTAATGCCATGCGCGAGGGTGGCAAGATATTAGGAACAATTCTCGCAGAACTTCGAAGCTACGTAAAAGTTGGTATGACTAAACGTGAGCTTGATTCTTGGGTACGTAAAAAAATTACCGATGCTGGAGCTTCGGTCTCATATGACGAGCTCCCAGAAAAGTTTCCAGGTGCTATTTGTATTTCTGTAAACGATGAACTAGTCCATGGCGCCCCTAATTCTGACTATCAATTACAAGATGGCGATAAGGTTTCCTTCGATCTCGTTATTGGATATAAAGGTTACCACACCGATGCCGCCTTCACTACCACTGTTGGCAAAGCTAATCCAGCTGTTAAACAGATGATCAAAACAACTGAAAAAAGTCTCTGGGCAGGCATTGCCACAGTTGCCCCAGGAGTCCATCTTGGTGATATTGGTTACGCTGTCGAAACCGTACTTCGCCGCGGACATCTCGGAGTTATTGAAAATTACGTTGGTCATTTCATAGGTAAATCTATGCATATGGAACCAGAAGTACCGAACTACGGTAAGCGTGGTCATGGTTATATTCTCAAACCAGGTGATACTCTCTGTATTGAACCTATGTCTTCTCTCGGTAAACCATACAATCATGTTAATCCAGAAACTGGTTGGGATGTTCTTCTCTCTGACGGTTCAATTGGCTGTCATTGTGAACATACCATTCTCGTTACTGAAGACGGACATGAAGTCCTCACCCTACCAAACTGTCCAAAAGAACAATAATTTTATAGTTTGTTTTCAAGACATCAAAATGTGAATAAATTCATTTTTGTTGATCAAAATTATTTGTCTCTTTGACCAGTTTCATTATCCTCTCATTTACTTCTTCAATCGAACCAAGCCCATCAATTTCATATATTTTTACGCCCACTTTCTTCATCTCTGTTAAAAATGAATAACTTTTTTGTTCAAAATACAATATCTTCTGTTTCCAGACCTCGATATTATCATCTTCTCTTCCTCTACCAGCCAAACGTTTTAAAAGTTCCTCTTCTGGAACCTTCAGTAGCACTACAAATTCAGTATGCAAAAATACTCCACGCGTTTTCAACATATCTACTTGCGCCACAGAGCCAGGTTGTCCATCGAAAACTACATCACCGCCTTTTTTGAAAACCGCCTCCATATTTTCCCACAACAAATCAACCAAAATATCCTCAGGAATCATTGTTCCCTTACTTGTATACTCATCAAAACGATGTGAATCTCGAATCAATTGACCAGCTGATAGCCAAGTTCTTCCTAATTTTTCAGCTAACATCTTCCCTTGTGTAGATTTTCCAGATCCCGCTGGTCCATAAATTAAAATCATCTTTTCCTTTCAAAAAACACCCTTTAGGTGTTTTTTATTTTATTATTATTCATTTCGTTTCGTATTAAAGTTACCGTACGTTTATATACTTCATCAACTCCTCCCATACCGTCAACTGTTAATAATTTAACTCCATTCCCCACAAGATAAGCCACAATCTCATTTCTACTACGTTCATAATCAGCCTGTCTTTCTTCAATAATTTCAGGCACATCCTGACTACGTCCCCTTGCCGCGAGTCTCCGCATTACTTCATCAAATGGAACAACTAGCTCGACAATATAATCAATCAAAAGCCCCCGTTCCACAATAATTTCAGCTTGCTTCAATGTTCTAGGATATCCATCAATAATTGCATTCTTCACCCCCTTTAACCTCGAAAAAACCAACTCAGAAATCATCTCATCGTCAAACAATTGGGCAGTTTTTAATCTATCAATCACCCATTGCTCCTTACTCTCTCTTAAAATCGCTCCCGACGAAATCCAAGGCCATTTTAAATCCTTAGCCAGCCTATTCCCAACTGTACTCTTCCCAGTTCCAGGACCA
Organism: uncultured Candidatus Saccharibacteria bacterium; assembly: GCA_963549315.1. Taxonomy (GTDB): domain Bacteria; phylum Patescibacteriota; class Saccharimonadia; order Saccharimonadales; family Saccharimonadaceae; genus Nanosyncoccus. The sequence continues at coordinate 169,050 of CAUUYE010000001.1, forward strand.
CCCAAAAATAATAGTTTCATACAAAACAAGTATAACATAAAAAAAGACCCCTTTAGAGTCCCTTTTTATTACTTTAAACCAAGTTTCATTCGCTCAGTTTTTTCCGCTTTACGAATTTCGCGTAAAATCGCTTTACGACGACGTTCACGTTTTGAGATAGGTTTTGAAAAACGAAGCTGCGATTTCGCAAGTGGCATAATTCCACTCTGTAAAACCTTACGATTGAAACGACGAATAATATTCTCGTTTGCCTCTCCCTGGTCTTTTCTAGTTACTTTGATTGTCATATATCGGGATTATACCAGATACACTCCTTTTTTTCAACAGAGGAAGTTTATTTTCTCTAAGAAAACTCTCCCTACCTTAAAAAACAACATCCTTTATTTTATTTGTAAAATCCTCCCCTCAATCTGTTTGACATTTTGCCATTCATTTTCCAATAAATTGATCCAGATATCCTTCCTCTCACCTTTTGAAAGATTCATCCAAATTTCTGGAGCATTAAATGCAATTAATTTCATTTTATGACCTTCCCCATCTTGTATCACTAACTTCAAATGCTGTTTCTCTAGCCCCATCCTCTCCATTTCAATAATCCTCATCTCTTTTAACTGAAAAATTGGTTCGAGATTTCCAATCCCGAAGGGTTCCAAACTTTTAATCTCATCCATCAGTTCAATTGTCAGCCCATCTAAATTTTTCAGGATTATATCTGCCTGCGGTTCCAAATATTTTTCCTGATCTGTAAGTTGTAAACTTTCATAAAAATCATTAACTTTTCGTCTAAAGTCATCGATCTTATCCGTCCTTACCTTTAATCCACAGGCTGCCGCATGTCCGCCCCCACTAATAATTTCTTTCTCACATTTTCTCAAAGCTTCAGCTAAGTTAAATTCACCAAACGCACGACCAGAACCCTTCAAACCCCCCTTCTCCACTTCCGATAGAACAAAAGCAGGTTTATGAAATTTTTCCACTAATCTCCCCGCAATGATGCCCAAAATTCCTTCGTGCCATTTCCCCGTAACAACTATTACCGGATCATTAACTTCAGGAATTTCCAAAAGTGCCTGCTGTTGACTATTACGACGTTCAAGGTTTAGTTGGTTAAGTTTCATTGCAAGTTTACTAGCCTCTCTATGATTTCCCGACATCAACAACTTCAATGAAATTTCTGCAGTCTCCATCCTCCCACTTGCGTTTAACCTCGGTCCAATCTGATAACCAATAGTTTCTGAATTTATTTTATTCGCCCTTGAGCTTTTTAGTAATTCCACAAGCCCAGGTCTTTTAGTTTTTTTCAATATTTTCATTCCAAAATAACTGAGCATTCGATTAGTTAAATCTATCGTCATCGAATCACAAAGTGTCCCAATCAATACTAAATCCAAAAACCATTTTTCGTATCCTTCAGGAATCTTTTTCTCTTTTACCATTTTCTGCATTACCATGAACGCTACACCGCAACCACACAGCTCTCTTAGCTTTGTCTGTTTTTCACGTTTTGGATTCACAACTGCCACTGCCGATTTTGGTATTTCTTTCATTATTTCATGATGGTCCGTTACTATCACATCTATACCTTGTAAGCTCAGTTCATCTATTATTTCCGCATTATTACTACCGCAATCTACTGTAATAATCAAACTTACACCTAATTCTTTTGCACGTTTAATCACTCTCTTACTCATCCCATACCCATCAATAAAACGATCGGGTAACATCACGAAAATTTGTTCTACTCCACTCAATTTCAAGCAATCATGCATCAAGGTACTAGCAGTCACTCCGTCTACGTCATAGTCTCCATAAACTAGAATTTTTTCCTTTCGCTCAATTGACTGTTCAATTCGCGTAACTGCCTTATCTATATCTGGCAATTCATCGGCCAGCTCAAGATTATATTTTGGATGTAAAAACGTTTCAGAAATTTGTCGCTTTTTTATTAATTCATCAAAAATATCTGTCATTTCTATAAAACTTAGTTAGAATCTATTGAATAGTTTTATTTTGTTTAGAATTTGGTACCATCTGTTTACTTTTTATCACAATTCCTTGCAACTCCTTCAGTATCGGGAACTGTTTATTTGTTTGATAAATTGTTGTGTTTCCTTTTTTTGTCACAATCAAAAAATTTCCTTTTTCAAGACGTCTCAATTCTCTCTGGATATTTCCAGGATCCTCATGTATCAATTTCGAAAGCGCCCTCACGTGCGTCTTAAAATCTGGATATTTTGCAAAAACCACCAATATCTTTCGTCGGACCCGAGACGTAATGAATATATCCAACATCTTTACCTCACTTTTCATCCACCCTAGTATAACAAAACTTGGTTTTTATCACAACATTTTACCCCTTAGTGTTCCTCTTTTATTATTAAAGTCTGATTTTCTTTTCTATTCGTCACTATGCTAAAATGGCACCACGATGTACTATCAGGTTATCCCCACAAAAATCTTTCATCAATCCGCTAATCTTTTTGACAATTTATTAATATATTCTTCAACCAAAACTATTTTAAAAGGTCAAATCGTCTTAATCCCACTTGGTAAAAACACTGTTCCAGGCATCATATATAGTCAAGTTTCATTAACTCAAAAACCATCTTATAAAATAAAATCCATAGAAAATATCCTAGATCTTCCACCGATTCCTCAACATCTCATAGATGCCGCTATTTGGCTTAGTCACTATTATCTATCACCACTACCATCCGTTATAAATCTTCTACTCCCAAAAGGAATCACAAAAAATAGAAGAATAAAAAATACTTCCAAATCCTTAAACAAATACTCTCCCTTTTCTATAAAAAAAACAGTTCCCCTTAATCAATTTCAGAAAGTCGCCTTAAAAGAACTGTCCAGTATCCCGTCCCACACCAAATTACTTCATGGAGTTACTGGATCTGGTAAAACTAATATTTATCTTTCTCTCGTTTTAGAACAATTTAAAAAACAACGTTCAAGTATTATTCTGGTACCAGAAATTTCACTAACCTCTCAACTCATCCAACAATTTCAAACATATTTTCATGATTCTGTAATTGCCATCCATTCTAAACAAACTGAATCAAATCGACACCAAATCTGGCAACATATTCTAAAAAGTAGTAAGCCCCTTGTCATCATCGGTGCTAGATCTGCAATTTTCTCTCCACTTCAAAATCTTGGATTAATTATCATTGATGAAGCCCACGACGCAGCCTATTATCAAGAAAATCCACCTAGATATTCTGCCTTGAGACTGTCAAGCTATATTGCGAACACTAAAAATATTAGTTGTGTATACGGAACAGCTACTCCACTTATCGAAGATTTCTATCTTGCAGAAAAAAATCATGCCTATGTTTCACTTACTCAAAAAGCTAAAATGGTAACCTCTTCTCCGCACATTCAACTTATTGATTTAAAAGACTCATCAGCCTTTTCACAAAACCGCCATTTTTCCGATCCACTGATCAAAAATATTACTCAGAATCTAACTAAACATCAGCAAACCCTTATCTTTCATAACCGCCGTGGCTCAGCTCCACTCACAATCTGTAATCATTGTGGCTGGCAAGCACTTTGTCCTAACTGTCTCCTACCACTCACATTGCACAGCGATAAATTTTGTCTAATTTGTCACACTTGCGGACATACTGAAGCAGTTCCGAAATCTTGTCCAAATTGTTCTCATCCTGAAATTATTCATAAAGGATTCGGTACGAAACTACTTGAAAACGAATTAAAAAAATTGTTCAAAACTGCCAATATCATGCGTTTCGATGCAGATAGCGTAACAACTGAATCACTTAATCAATTTTATAATCAAATTAAAAACAACACCGTTGATATTTTAATTGGTACGCAATTACTTGCTAAAGGTTTTGACTTACCACATCTAGCCACAGTTGGAATCGTTCAAGCTGATAATGGTCTCAGCTTACCAGATTATTCAGCAGAAGAACGTAGTTTTCACCTATTGACTCAAGTTATTGGTCGTGTCGGTCGTGGACATTTATCTGACGCCTCAGTTTTTGTCCAAACTTATCAACCCGACCATCCGATTATTCATTTTGCACTTGAAAATAACTATCATGCTGCTTACCAATATCTCATTAAAAAACGTCAGTCAACTCATTTTCCGCCGTATTATTATCTTGCAAAACTCTATCTCACCCAAAAAACTGAAAAAATTGTCATTAAAAAAATAAGAGAGTTATATACTATATTACACTCTCAAAATCATCTCTTCCTTTCAGCACCGACACCCGCCTTTCATGAATTCTCCACCAGTGGTTACACTTGGCAAATCATTCTCAAATCCACTTCCAGACAGAAAATTGTCTCCGCCATTCAGTCCGTCAAAGATTTTCCAAATCTCCGTTACATACTAGATCCACCATCTTTACTCTAATCAAACTTTCACTAGGATGTGGAGGCGAATTTAAAATTACGATTTATCTAGAAGAGCGAGAATTATTCCATCAAATTCTAAATGTTGAGAGATTTTTAAAGTTATATTGTAAAAGACGAACCGGAAGCCTGTCTTTAATAATTCCCCTCCACATCCTAGATCTGTTTATTAATTAATAATCTAGATTAATTTACTCTTTAATCTCTTAGTTCTAGCTAAAAGTGTAATCATATTTCTAAAAAACGCAACCATAAGACTTTTTTATTTTTCAAAAACCTCATTTCCACCACTGTAGAATATTAAAATTATTATCTTGCTTATGTAGTAAATTACCCATGTCATACTGCTTATTCTTTATAAAACCACAAAACAGGTTATAATATAAGTATGAAAATTATCACCGTCCCTGATCCACGACTAAGAAAAAAATCTACCAAAGTAAATCATATCACTGACGAAGCCAAACAAATTGTTCAACAAATGATTGATGCTAGTCTTGAATGGGAAAAACAGCATCCACATGAGTTGTCTGCTGCTATGGCTGCTCCCCAACTTGGAATCAATAAACGCATCATTATCATTCGCGACGATCTCGACGATAAAACCAACGCCAGCTTCACAGCCTTTATCGATCCTGAAATTATTAAGGCAAGCGGTAAAGTCATCAGTGATTACGAAGGCTGTTTGTCCGTACCTTTTATCTATGGACTTGTTCCCCGTTCTTCTAAATTACGCATTAAGGCAAAGTTACTCGACGGTACTGATATCAGAATAAGAGCCGAAGATAGCCTTGCTAGAACATTTGCTCACGAAATTGATCACCTAGATGGCATTCTATTTATCGATCACATCAAAAATAACCAGAAAGCTTTCTTTGAATTAGACAAAGACGGTGATCTTAAACCACTAGATTACGATACGCGTATCAAGAATAATCGAGATTTATTTACTGATGATTAAAATTATTTTCTTTGGTAACGGTCCTTTAGCCGATATCACTAAACAGCTCCTCGAAAAAAGTCAAAATTGCCAAATTATTTTTCATGCAAAACGAAAAGAAGATCTCGATGTTGTCAAACACCTAAAGCTTACAAATCCTGACGCTTTTGGCATTTTAGCTAGTTTCGGAACACTCATTAAGCCTGATCTTCTCAAACTATTTGAACCAACTGGCATCCTCAATCTTCATCCATCACTTTTACCAAAATATCGAGGTGCCTCGCCAATTGAAACTGCTATTTTAAACGGCGATCGCGATTTTTCAATTTCCATCATGAAATTAGTTAAAGCCATGGATGCTGGTCCAATCTACTATCAGACAACTATCAAATCTCACGATTTTTCTTCCCCCTTTCCAGACAAATCTGAAATCTACAACAAACTTTCTACATATGCAACAGAATGGCTTATCAAACATCTTGATAATTTGCCTAAAACCACCATACAAGATGAATCAAAAGCAACTTATACATACAAATTTAATACCTCCATGTCGCAACTAGACTTATCAAAAACTGCAATGGATTTATTAAATCAAATTCGTGCTTTTCAGGATTTCCCAAAAAGCAAATTACAAATCAATCAACATGAATGCATCATCTTAGCTGCTCATCTAAATACCAATTCGCAAACCGACCAACACGCAAAAGTTAAAATCCTCTGTGGCGACAATCAGTATATTATTATTGATCGTTTACAACCAATTGGTCGAAAACCGATGGATGCAAATTCTTTCTATAATGGCTACCTAAGATAGTAAAATCTCTCTAGAGATTTTAGATAGAAAACGACCAAAGGCAACTGGTCGTTTTAATCCCCAATAAACTATTTCACTGGATTTTGTTGTTGTTGACTATCAGCAATTGATTGTCGCACAGCCGCCACTATTTCACCACGTTTACTAATAATTTCTTGTTTAAACTCATTCTCAATATCACGTGCGACTTGTGCATAATCAGGACGATTTAATTGTATCCATTTTACACTTAGATACTCACTTAAAATTTCCAAAGTTCCCTCAGTTACATTATATTTCTGCAACAATTTCTGATAGATCTCATCTTGTCGATAATCACCAAGTTTCGTCAAAAATTTAATCATTACATTACGATCTTTTTGCATAATCCCGTCAAATTCTTCAAGCTGTTCTTGAGTCATCCCCTCACTCATCTTTTCACCAACACGATTCTCTAACTCAATTTGAATCTCAGTCATAAACGCAGTTCTCTGTGGCTCAGGCATATTCTGTAAACCCACTTCCGTCAAGAACCTATCATCCACCTTTATCATTTATTCCTCCTAAACTACATCCATTATAATTCGCATATCTTTTAAACGCAAGCATTTTGATAATAAACAAAAACCAACTCATCTTGTTTAGAAATTAAAGATAATTACATAATCAAAAATACAAAGTGTTTTATAGATATCTGGCATCCTCTTTTTTAACATCAAAAACCTGCCACGCCAGTTCAGCACATTTTACACGTGCCGGCATTCTAGCTACGATTCCTAATGCCAAAGATATTCCCAAATCTTTCATACCATCTTCATTTTCAGAATCTTCCCCACTCAAAATCATTTTCCTAAATTTTTTTCTTAATTCTTCTGCTTCTTTAATTGTTTTTCCCTTAATTGTTTCTATCATTAAATCAGCAGATGCCAAAGAAATTGCACAACCTATTCCGCTAAATTTTCCATCGACTATCTTACCATCTTCAATTTTTAATTGAACAAAAATTTTATCACCACAACTAGCATTTTTTAACTCTCTTTCAATTTCAGCTTTAGCTAGTTTTCCTCTATTTTTCGGATATAAATTATGTTCCAGCAAAACCTCGTTATACATTTCTCATCTCTTCTCTTATTTTTGCCAAAATTGACACAAAATAATCAATTTCTACCTTTGAATTATAAAACATCAAACTAGCCCGTACTGCAGGTCCAATATCTTTCTGAGTCAAGAAAGGCTCCGCGCAATGCCAACCCGCTCGCACCATCACCCCATAGTTACTTAAAATCTGCGCTGTGTCATGTGGGTGCACTCCATCTACATTAAATAAAATAATGCCATTCGACCCATAAAAAACCTTAACCTCTGCTAGCTCGTTCATCTTATTCACAGTATACTCCGTCAAACTATCCACCTCTTTAAATAGCTCACAATTTTCATTATGTTTTCTCCAAAATTCTATTGCCGAGCCTAGCCCAGCAACCCCTCCCATATTTATTGTTCCCCCTTCATATTTCTGCGGTCCAAAGGCTAATTCAGCTTTTACGTTCTTACTCTCAATTTCTACCGCATCCACCATCTCACCACCATAATTCAACGGTTTTATCTTAGGCATTAACTCTCGTTGTATATATAATACCCCAATTCCCATCGGTGCCCCTATCTTATGTCCAGAAAAAGCTAGCATCTCTACCGCAAGCTTCTTTACGTTAACCTCTTTATGTGGTAATAATTGAGCAGCATCTATCAAAATTAGCCCCGTATATCCCGCCATACGTAGCTTTTTCACTTCTCCAGTTTGATCTTCTCCGCTCACGTTACTTATACCAGTAAGTACGATCATTTTCACATCTTCTGGATTTTTCCTGTAAGCTTCCAAAACATTAGAGCAAATTTCAGCTCTCTCTCCATATCTCTCGGTAAACGGTAAAATATTACTATGATGTGAATCCAAACTAATTAGAATTCTTGACTTATCTAATAATAAATCCGAAATCCCATTTGCAACCAGATTAATCCCTTCAGTTGTATTTTTTGTAAAAATAATCTCATCTGGATCTGCTCCAATGTATTCTGCCACCTGTTGCCTAGTTCGTTTTAATAAATCTGTTGATTGAACACTTAATTTATACAATCCCCTCAAAGGATTCGCATTCAAAGTCTCATAATACTTAGCCTCCTCTTGGACTACTTGATCGGGTCGCTGCATCGTCGCTGCACTATCTAAATAAACAAATGGCAAAAGTGGATCAATCAAATCTGGTGCTTTTTCAAAAAACGTAAATTCCTCTCTTAACATCAAGCTGTCCCCTCCATCTCCATCTTAATTAAATTATTCATCTCCATTGCATATTCAATTGGTAACTCCTTCGCGACATCTCCAGTAAACCCTCGCACAATCATCGCTCTCGCTTCGCTCTCATTAATCCCCCTAGTTTTTAAATAATAAATCGCTTCATCCGAAATCTTTCCCACACTTGCCTCGTGCGAAACTTCTGCTTCGTTACATTCCACTTTCACTTCTGGTATTGCATTTGAGATTGACTTTTCATCTAAAATTAATGATTTACAATCCGTATAGGAACGTGCTCCTGTCGCTCCCTGACAGATTTTTGCCAAAGTCCTAGTTGTCGACACTCCTCCGTCTTTACTTAATGATTTTGCCACCATCATCGAGTACGTATCAGGCGCTAAATGTACTACTTTTGCTCCAGTATCCAAATTCTGACCATCACTAGCAAAAGACACTCCAGTATATTCCATCTTCGACCGTGCTCCAGCCAAAATCCCCATCGGATACAACATCGAAACCTTCGAGCCAAATGAACCTGTTACCCACTCAATTACTCCGTCTTCTTCAACATATGCTCGTTTTGTATTCAAATTGAACACATTTTTTGACCAACTCTCTACTGTCGAAAATTTTAGTCGACTATTTCTTTTTACATATAATTCTACACTTCCCGCATGCAAATTTGAGACCGTATATTTTGGCGCTGAGCAACCTTCAATAAAGTGCAGATCCGACCCCTCATCAACAATAATCAAAGTATGCTCAAATTGCCCAGCCCCAGGTGCGTTTAATCGATAATAGCTCTGAATCGGTATTTCTACACTCACATTTTTTGGAATATAAATGAAAGACCCGCCACTCCACACTGCAGCATGCAGTGCCGCAAATTTATGATCTTTTTCAGTAATCAATTTCATAAAGTGATCTTTGATCATCTTACTTAAATCTACCCCATATTGAGAAATTACTTCAGTTTTAGATTTCTTAGTTAATTGAATTGCTTCTTCCATCGGTAGATAAACGACACCCTTCTTTGCAATTCGTTTCTTTAAATTATGATAAATCACTTCTGAGTCATACTGTGCTCCCACTCCGGCTAAATGTTCACGTTCTGCTTCTGGAATTCCTAATTTTTCAAAAGTGTTCTTAATTTCCATCGGCACTTTATCCCAATCTGATACTAATTCATTTTCTGTTTCAACATACATCAATATCTCATCAAGATTTAAACCACTAATATCTGGTGACCATGACGGCATCTCTAATTTCTGCCAATATTCCAGCCCTTTTAATCGCAAGTCAAGCAACCATTTTGGCTCCTTTTTTTTCTTTGCGAGTTCTACAATATATTCTCGCGTTAACCCTTTTTTTAGTAGTTTCTTATTTTGTTTTATCATCTCTTCTCCCGATCGCCTCATCTTCAATTCCGTATCCCTAGATCATCTCAAAACCATTCTGCTCGATCTGTCTTACAAGTTCAGCATCACCAGTCTTTACTATCTCACCTGCTCTCAAAATATAAGTTCGATCAACTCTTAATTCTTTTAGCACTCGCATATTATGAGTGATAATTAAATAAGCCACCCCCGTCTCTTCCTGCAATTCTCTCAACAACTTCGCAATATTTTCAGCTGCATCAATATCTAGCCCCGAATCAATCTCATCCAAAATTAGTAATTTTGGTTTCAACACCAAAGCCTGTAAAATTTCGTTCTTTTTCTTTTCACCACCAGAAAATTGTACATTAATCTCTCTTTCCGCAAAAAAAATGTTAGTTTTCAACTTCTTACAAGCTATCGAAATTCTCTCTCGCACTTGATCGAGTGTCAATCTTTCACCTCTAGCGATCAAAGCATTTCTAATCACATTAGTAGTTGAAATCCCCGCAATCTCTATCGGATTTTGCATCGTCATCATCATCCCCATCAGCCCACGTTTATCTACTTCTACTGTATTAATTTTTTTATTCAAAAACCTTATTTCCCCACTAGAAACTTTAAAACGTGGATCTCCCATAATTGCAGCTCCCAAAGTTGATTTTCCTGCTCCATTCGGTCCCAAAATTACTACTGTCTCGCCTCTCTTTATCTCCAAACTTACTCCTGTAAGTATTTTCTTTGGACGTTCAGAAGCTGCAGTCTCAACAACCACCGACTTAACTACCAACAATTCTTCAGCCTCTTTCATTTTCAGTTTTCTCTCCCCTAAGTTTCGTTTTTCAGTAACTCTCTCTTTGTCGCTCCCATCATAAGATGACTTATCTCATTATAGCATCCATACGCCAAATTATCTTCTTGCATTACTCTGTTTCATGCGTTATAATTTTCTACAGATTCCCCTGTAGCTCAATGGTGGAGCAAGAAGCTGTTAACTTCGAGGTTGTCAGTTCGAGTCTGACCGGGGGAGCCACATTGGACGATGAGTCCATTTTTTTAATGTAATTAAATAATTCAGAACTAGGCTTCGTACCCTAGTCTTATAATCGCCTTTTTGATTGCTTTATAATCGATACAATTTTCTGGTGTCAATTCAGAAAACAGGACAAAGTGCCATTCTTCTCCTAATCCATCATATTTATCTTTGTCTTGTACAATATTTGCGAATAAATATTGTGTCGCTCCGTCTTCATAAAATCCATTCCCAATTTCTATACTAATACCTAAATTTCCATAAGTATCATCAATAGTACTAATCGAGGGCAATTCATTTTTTTCATTCAAAAGAATCCGAATTTCTTGTCTCTTTTCTAATTCTGGATCAAAAACTATTTTTGGGATAAATAATTTTATCGTCATACGATTTTATTTTATTTAAAAAAGACTTTTCGGTCAAAAAGATCTCTTCGGCGTTCTTAACGATTAAATCTTTCTACCTCTTCCGCTCCAAACCTCATAAGTTCGTCAAAATCTCCATTTCTCTTATAGAAATCAACCAACTTGTCTCTCAATCCATGATACTCAGGGTAACTACAATCAGGTAAAGTAATTATCGGCTTCCAAGATTCGTCAAGAAGAGCCGGCAAAGATTCCTTCAGTACATAATAATCATCTTCTGATAACTTTGCAACGGGTGATTCTGGATTCTGACGATAATAGAAATCTGTTTGAAAATGCATTAATTCATGCAAAATCCCATCAAGTGGCATTCCCCATAATTCATCATCGATTTTTGCATACGTATAAATTACCCCCTCTTCATAGTAAACGATCATTGCCGGGAAAGTTGTAATCAAAAATAATAAGTCTGCTTTTGAGCAAGTCGCACTCTTATCAATTTTAGCAATTTCGATTGCACGATTTTTTGCACAATTTTTTACAGCTAATTTATGTCCAGTAACTTTTTCTAACTTCTTCACTGCTAATTCAAAATTTTGCTCCAATTGCTCTCTCATGATTCTTTCGAATTTTTTTGGTGACATAGAAATCTTTTTATTACGTTTACAAACAAATGGAATCAAGATTTTCTTAGCTTGCGAAAAATTCAATCCAATAATTTTCTTAGCAATCTCCAAGTCATCTTCATCTTTTAATTTATTAATCTGATGAAAAAGATTAATTGCGCTAAACCAATTATAGGCATCCTGTATTTCATCATAAATAATTTCATATGTTGCCATACTTTCATTATATAAAAAGGTGCCATTTACACAAATGACACCCTAATTTTTATCCATGAAAATGTTTCGATTAATTTCGGTTCTTTTTATACCACTCAGCAAATTGCTCAATAGCATTTCCCCAAAACTTAGCTTCTTTTTCATAATCCTCTTCTTGCAGTTCAGACAACGTTTTCGTTTCACCATCAGGAATATAGAAGAACGAATGCCATCTACCAAGTCTTCCACGTGGTTCCATTGCAATACGACCAGTTCCTCCTCCGCTAAATACCACTGGCTCTTTACCTGGTTCACAATATGCAAAACAATGCTCTATACGAGCTCTACGATTCTTTTCATTTTTTAACATCTCAAGAAATTTTTTAACACCAATTTGCTTATCAAAATAAGCATTATATGGTCCAGGTAAACCACCAAGTGCATCAACATAAAGTCCAGCATCCGATTTTAATACTGCTTTCTTTAATTTGTCTGCCGCATATTTTACACTAAATGCCGCCACCTCAGCACATGTTTTTGCTTGAATCTCAATAATCTCAAAATCAGGATTCATAATCTCCACACCAAAACCATACTTTTCATTAAAAAAATGGTTAGCTTCATTAACTTTATGTGGATTTGTTGTCAAATAAATTAATTTCGACATATTTTCTCCTTTTTTAATTATTTCATCTCGTCATTAAGTATTTTTTAGCTCATCCTAAAATGCCCCACAATATCAGCTCGATATTCTAGTATATCTTCTTCATAATGAAGTCCCCCATGATGAATAATAAACGGCACACCTCGACGGTTTCTCTTATCCGAAACAATTCCAATATGCGTCTTAAATACAACAATATCACCACCCTGCCACTTATCAATCTCTCTCAAGTTTGTCGTTAGGGAAATCGCATTATGTTCAAAAAATACCCTTAAATTATTTACTCGTCTGAAATCAATTTTCTTATCCACCACTTCTAGATGATATAACTCCTTATTCTTTCGAATATCCTCATCCACTAGCTCCATCAAATCATAACCCGCCCCCTTCAACCCAAACGCCACCACATCAGTACAAACTCCATAGTCATCATTTGGATATCCAGTTTCGTAATATTTACTTTTATATTTCGGTTTACTTGCAATATATTCTCTTACATTCTGCAAAATATCCGTCTGGTCGTCAATTCCATCCATATCCTTATCGATCATGCTTCTATAATTCTGAATACCAAAGTCCGCATTCGTATACTGTCTGTGTGGTATAAAGTTAAAGAGATAAGCCATCCATACTAGAATCACCACGATAATTAACCCACCACTTAGGATAATTAATCTCCGTACCTTCATCAACTTCCCCTTTTATTTTAATTTTATTTTAACATAGAACCTAATATTAATCTCTTTTAGCATTAATATCATTATGCTAAATAAAAACATTACAAACGTTAAAAAAATATTAAATTACATTTCTAAGACCAGCAAAATCGGCTAATAGTACTAGCATAAATCATTAAATAAAATCAACTATATAAAAAGAACTCTTGTAACAGGAGTTCTTTTTTATAATTTTAAAGCTAAATTACTTAGCGACTGAAAGTGAAATTTTACGACCTTCACGATCGATATCAAGCACCTTAAAACTCTTACGCTCATTAAGAGTGAAAATCTTCTCAGGATCGACATCATTACCTTCGCCAAGTTCAGAAACATGAACTAGAGCTTCGACAGCTGGTGAAATCTGTACAAATGCACCAAATGGAGTAATACGAGTTACTGTGCCTTCAACTTTTGAACCTTTCTTTAGATTCTCAACTTCCGAAAGCCATGGGTCAGCCACAAGTTGCTTCATAGAAAGACTTAAACGTTCTTTATCAATCGCAATAATCTTTGCTTCAATTTCGTCTCCAACCTTCACATAATCAGATGGGTTATTTACGCGTTCCCAAGAAATTTCCGATATATGGATCAAGCCTTCAATCCCATCAACATTTACAAACACACCAAAGTCAACTACACCAGTCACCACACCTTTTACTACATCACCAACATGAAGTTCAGCAAAACGTGCCGCAAGACCATCTTTGACAGCCTCTTTCTCGGAAAAGATCAACTTGTTATCTTTCTTATTAGCATCCAAGATCCTTACCTTAATTTCTCTACCCACCAATGAATTCAAACGCTGCAAAATCTCATCCTTATCCGCTGAACCTACACGTGGGTAGTGCTCTGCAGAAAGCTGTGAAACTGGCAAAAACCCACGAATTCCTTCGTATTCTACTAGTAATCCACCACGGTTAGCGTCAAATGGTGTTACTTCAACAATTTCTGCTGCATCCATTTTTGCTTGAATTTCATCCCATCCCTTATCTTTCACTGCCTTACGTAATGAAAGTAAAACCGTTCCATCTTCCATCTCTGGATCAATCACAGAAGCTGAAACTTCCTGACCAGCCTCTAGATTCCGAGCAAACGAAGCTTCTCGACGTGGTACTAAACCCACACCTTGTGCACCAAGATCAATTAAAATCTCATGCTTTTTCACCGAAAGCACTGTCCCAGAAACAGTATCTCCAGCTACTACTTTTTTCATTGAATCACCAGCAGAAGCCAGTAATTCATCCATTGTTATTTTTTTGGCATCAGCCATTACTTATTTTTCCTTTCTTCCGGTTCGTTCAACCACGACAAAATCTCATTTTCTCCCAATTGAACGAACCCGAATCTATCATTAATATATCAAATCTACCCCTGTTTGTAAAGCATCTCTACCCTCTTCAAATTTCAGTTTATAAAAATTATTCTCGTTTTTGGCTGCGACCGCCAAATAATAATTAATTTTATTTTCCTTGTCCTTTCTTTTTATTTCTTCTTTTTTATAATTAATTTATGGCACAGCCTGAAAATCTAGCTCAAAAAACATCCCAAGAAACTTTAATGCTAGCTTTTTTATGTGAACTTCAAAAACTCTATCCTGCTTTTATTTTCAAGGCTGGTTCTCGATTCCGTTTCCATCCTCCAAAAACAATTTATTATGAAATGATTAATAACCACGAACTTACCTCAAATTCTACTTGCCAAAAAACCATCTCTACTAAAAACATATCCACTCATCATGTTACTTCTGTCAAAAACACATCTGCCCTTCAAAGCTCTAATATTCTTTTCCAATCTTTCGCTCTTCAACTTCTCCATGAATTAGGACATGCCGTTTCTAAGCATTATAACTATCATTTATCCATTGAACGACTCAAACTTGAAACTGAAGCCTGGCAAATTGCCAAAAAAATTTTTGAACTACATCCAGAATGGCAAATCAATTACCGTTTGATCTTTGATCAAGATTTTGTCGAATTGCATCTTGATACCTATCGACACTGGTTACATCAAAAAGCTACCTGCCCAAAATGTGGACTTACTATGTTTCAAGACTCAAATCAAACATGGCTCTGCCCTCACTGTGATTTATTTTAAGCATCCTTCAAAGACTGAACAATATTTTTACTCAAAAATATTTCACCCCTAATGTTTTCCAAATAATCAAATCTCTCTATTTAATTTTCAACGTCCTCAGATATTTTTTATTTTCATCTGATATTCTCCGACTCTCAATTGCCTTCTGTATTGTTTTATTATGTACCCAAGTTTCCAATTTCCTTTGTTCAAGGTATACTATCGTATCTTGCCACTGCTTTGCTAAAGCTGTTGCAAAATACCAAGCCTGCATCATCTTTACATAATAGTCATCAAACTTTATCTTTGCCACCATCTCTAAATATTCTCTCCGAAAATCACTATCTAAAAAATATGACATCAAAACACCAATTGCGAATCTAACAGTATAAATTTGGTCCGATTTTATCCATCGGTCTACATCTCTTAACAATCTCTTCTTATCACTAGTCAATATCTTTGGCGATAAAATATCACAAGCTGCCCAGTTATCTACGTATGGCAAAAAATCATTAATTCTCTCTATACACTGATCAAAATCACACATTGAAGATAAAACTATACCATGCAAAAGATTCTCTTCTAAATATTGGTGTGGTAAATCACCCAAGAAATCAATTTTATTTAGCTCATTAGCCTTATTTTTTGCAATTTTTCTTAAATCCGGTATTCTAACCCCTAAAATTTTGGATCGGTCAAGCGTTGGAATTAATTTTGCATTAAAATCAGCATATTTTTCATCAGTATATTTTGTAAATTCTTCCAAAAGATTGAACATTTTTAATTATTTTTCTAGCGGTTATCTCCCGCTCCATGAATTTTATTTCGTTTCTGTCGATCCGTTAGCTTTCCAATATTTAATTCAGCAACCTTTTCAAAATCTGTCCCCAAGTATCGTGCAAGCATTGCCAGGTACCAAAGCACATCTCCCATCTCTTTTATGACTTCTGTCTTATCTGCTTCTGACGCCTCGCCATTTTTGTCACGGATTATTTTCTTAATCTTATCGCACACTTCACCAGATTCACCCGCCAATCCTAATGCCTTTCCTACCACACCAAGATTACTAACTTTCCCTCCGTCAGCTATGAATTTCTCATAAGAAAATGTATCAAATTGTTGAATCTTCCTTTGATATTTATTAAAATCCATTTCGATCCTCCTTTTTTCCTCTCTCTAATATATCATATCTTGTATATTTCAAACATAAACGTATTTTAAAATACCGAACATCAATCATCATCTCTTATTATTTTTTTACAAACAAAAACAGACTCCAGTCAGAGTCTGTTTATTTCTAGGTGAATATCCTATGCAGTAGTTTTCTTTGCAGGTCCACGTCGTGAAATACGACCACCTTTTGCACCAGCAATTTTAGCTAATGCTGGGTTTGCTGCAAATCCACCGGTACAACCTAATCGTCCACCTTTTTGTCCGATCTTCGCGTAGAAATCTTTTCCATATTTTTCGCGATTTGTTGCAGCAGCTTTCAAACCACCTTGCTTTGTTCCAGCCATTATTCTCTCTTTCTGCCCACCAAAAATATTATTTTATATTACTCCCCCTACCATCCCATGAAGTGTCATACTCATTTCCCGCACCCCTTGGATATTGTGCGTATTATATAATAACAAATGTAATTTGTCAATATGCTAAAGTTAAAAATGATTTTATAATATATAAAATCATTCATTCTCACTCGATAACCTCTGTAAAAATATAACCTAATAAACAGTTTTTATTGACATCCCCTACCTTCTTTGTTAATATATTTTCACTGGGGTAATAGCTCAGCTGATTAGAGCGCTGCCTTTGCAAGGCAGAGGTCCAGGGTTTGAATCCCTGTTACTCCACCATTCTGATTTAAATCAGCTATGGGGTATTTAGCGTCCCCCCGCTAAATACTCCACCAAAAGATTAAGACCGTTCCGGTCTTTTTTTATAAAGTTTTATAGATTCACAAAAATATTTTTAAATCAACAAATTAAATCTGCAACTTAGAAAAAATCATAGGTTCTCAGGTTATTTATTTTTTAGATTTCAGACATAAAAAAATCGCCCTTCGCGACTATTATGTGGTGGGGATATGTGGACTTGAACCACAGACCTCGTCATTATCAGTGACGCGCTCTAACCAGCTGAGCTATATCCCCAATACTCCCCCATTCTACTCTATCTAATCACAAAAATCAACACTCAAGCCATTGTCATTGTGATATAATGCAAACATGCAATGGAATTTTAGTTTTGGATGGATGTTTATCGGTCTTTTAATTACCGCCATTAGCGGACTTGTAGTTGCAAAATACCAAACAATCTCTGACAACATGTTAAGTGGTGTATCTTCTTACGATCGCGTTAAATTCTGGGGGCTTATTGGCATAGGTTTAGGGCTTGCTGTTACCGCTAATCTTCACACTTTTTTTCTAACTATCTTAGTAGGACTTTTGTTCAAACGATAACCCAAAAACCCACCTCCCCTCTTTCTAGTACTTAGTGTCTAGTATCTATTTTGTCTGACCCATTCATACATTGCTATTCCAGCAGCCACCCCCACATTAAGTGATCTCGTTGATCCCAAAGATTCAATAAATCGTACGTCATCAACCAAACTTAATAATTCATTACTAATTCCATTTCCCTCGCTTCCAAAAATCAATGTCGTTTTTTGAATAAATTTTTTATCATGAATTGGCTGAGCTTGTTCAACATTATTTTCAATTGCCACAGTTTCCCTGCCCCGTGCACGCTGATCGTCCATAAAGTCTTTAACATCAGACCAATATTTAATATCTAAATATTTATCCGTACACATCGCCCCTCGCCGATTATATTTCTTTTTACCGATAATATGCACCGTCTGCACATTAAAATTATTTGCCGAACGTACAATCGTTCCCACATTAAAGTCATGTTCCACATTCTCAATAGCAACTTCTAAGCTCACTCTTTTCTTATCTAAGTTCTTTTTTACTGCTTCATTTGACAGCCCCTTATACTCATCTTGCAAATTTCGCGTATCTAATTTTGGATCCAGCTCATAGTTTTCCATATTTTTAAGCAAAGCTCCCCATAATTACGTAAGTAT
Organism: uncultured Candidatus Saccharibacteria bacterium; assembly: GCA_963549315.1. Taxonomy (GTDB): domain Bacteria; phylum Patescibacteriota; class Saccharimonadia; order Saccharimonadales; family Saccharimonadaceae; genus Nanosyncoccus. The sequence continues at coordinate 187,613 of CAUUYE010000001.1, forward strand.
AATAAGCCACAAACATCAATAAGAAGATAATCCCTTTCTTATAGCCAATCCTCTTACCATGTTTTGCGAAAAAGAATAAAGTTACAGCTGCCATAATCAAAGCCACAAGATCAATATATGAGAAAGCACCGCCTCCTACACCACCTAAAATCGCCACAGGAAGACCCGCTACAATACCAATATTAAATATATTCGACCCCACCACATTGCCAATTGCAATATCATATTCGCCCTTCTTCGTCGCAATCACAGAAGTTACCAATTCCGGTAGTGAAGTTCCCAAAGCCACAATGGTTAACGAAATAATCCTCTGACTTACTCCAAAAGTTGCAGCAATCTCTGAAGCACTTTTCACCACTAAATCACTACCGAATACAACACCAATAATTCCAACTAAGATCATCCCGAGAGCCTTAATCAAATTTACTGGCGTCTCATCATCATCTGTCTCATTCTGTTCCTCAATCTTTTTCAGAGTTTCTTCAGCTTTATTTTCTTTATTTTTAATCTTCGCACTTACATTCTTCTCCTCCACATCTCCTGATTTCGTTTCTTTTGTTTTCCTACCAGCATCCTTTTTCTGAGCCATACCAATCAAATAATAGATAAAAATACAGAAAAATAATAGTAATACAATCCCATCTTGTCGAGTAAACGAATTTTCTGATAGTCCAAATATTTTATCCGAAAGCAACGTAGCAAAAGCCAAAGTAATTAGTACTAATACAGGAATTTCCTTCTTCACAGTTGCTGTATTAACCCTTAAAGTTCCCACCAATGATGCTAACCCTAAAATCAATAAAATATTAAGTACATTGCTCCCCACTACATTACCTAATAGGATATCTCCCTTTCCTGACAAAATAGACTGTATACTCACTGCAAGCTCAGGCGCACTAGTACCAAAAGAAACAATTGTCAGTCCAATTAACATTTTTGGTACACGAAACTTACGTGCCGTATCACTCGCTCCATCTACAAAAACATCTGCCCCCTTAATCAAAAAGATGAAACCAACTAAAAGCAATACTAGGTTAATCACGAGACCCATTTTATTTTTTATTCTCCTTAAACTTATCCTATTCTACCACAAGAAATCAACAAAAATCCTCCCAAAAGGGAGGATTTTTCTTAACAACTCAGTTGTGCAATTCATCGAAAGTAAATAAGCTGTAAATCGTATCTTACTATCGTAAGCTTCATTGTGTTCTAAGCTTATTAACACAATTACGACCGACCTAGATACATTAAATATCACTATTTAATGCTCATCAAATCCTTCTCTAGAAAGGAGGTAATCCATCGACACGTTCTCGTACCGATGCCTTGTTACGACTTAACCCCAATCATCCCCCCCACCTTAGGCCGCCGAGGCGGACTTCGGGTGTTGGTGACTCTCATGGTTTGACGGGCGGTGTGTACAAGACCCGGGAACGTATTCACCGCAACATGCTGATCTGCGATTACTAGCGATTCCGACTTCAAGAAGGCGAGTTTCAGCCTTCTATCCGAACTGGGACTGGCTTTGGTGCGATTTGCTTCACATCACTGCTTCGCTTCGCATTGTACCAGCCATTGTAGCGCGATTCTAGCCCAAGGCGTAAGGGAAATACTGACCTGACATCATCCCCTCCTTCCTCCCCGTTACCGGGGC
>CAUUYE010000002.1:0-111882 GCA_963549315.1 uncultured Candidatus Saccharibacteria bacterium
ACTCTAATGGTGTTTCTGCTGCCGATCGTTTACTTGGTACCTCATATCGCCATCTCCCAGGTGGAGTCTACTATGCCGCTTCTGATGATGGTTCAATCGCTCCTGCCGAAATCTTTAACCTTCGTTCTGACGCCTACTACTGGGGTATCAGCCAAGCCCAAAGAACTGGCATCGCTGAAGTAGTCTACCAACGTGAACTCGCCCCAAGATATTAATATGATAAAAAAGATAGTCAAAACCTCAGAAACATCTCAAGGTACCTATTTTAGTCTCTCCACACTACTTAATAAAAAATTTGCTCATCGTGGATTATATGGATTATTTCAATCAAATCAACAAAAAATTTATATTCCAGAAAATTCACTCAATGCTTTTTCCCTTGCCATAAAAAATAATTTCGCTATTGAATTAGATATTCATTTATTAGCTGATCAAAAGATCATTGTCTTTCATGACAATAATACAAAACGTCTTACAAATACATCAATCAAACTTAAAAAAAGCACTTTTTCCGAAATACAAAACCTCACATTACGATCCGCCGAAACAGAATATCAAGAACATATTCCTACACTAAACCAAGTATTTAAACTCGTCGCTGGTAGAACACCCCTCTTAATTGAACTAAAAAGCGAATTTAACGTTAATTATCAACTATTCTGTAAAAAATGTACTCAACTTATTTCCGGTTATCAGAAAAAATACCCACAAGCTCAAGTAGCTATTAAAAGTTTCGATCCTCGCATTGTACATTGGTTCAAGAAGAATACTAGTATAACTGCTGGATTATTGATCACTAGTCATCCAAGACCTCTTACATATTTTGGACTAGCCTTTTTACATTTTCCGCTCAATCATTGGCTAATGCCAGATTTCTTATCAGTTGATAAAAAAATTATTCAAAAAAAATCCATACAAAAATTTCGTAAATCTCACCCAGTTCTCTGCTGGATAGTTAAATTCCAATCTAAACAACATTATCAAAAATATTCCGACAATCAAATTTTTGAACAATAGCTCTATTCCATTCATAAAATCTTATATGAGAAATCTCACAAGAACTTCTAAAACAGGAGGTGCCTCTTTATAATAAAGAATAATCCCCACCAACAAAAAGCTTTAATAACTTTAATAAACATCGGGACCTTTATGATAAAGAACACCCCCCTACCAACAAAAAAACAGCCCAAAAGCTGTAAATATGGCGGATCCGACGAGACTCGAACTCGCGACCTCTGCCGTGACAGGGCAGCGCTCTAACCAACTGAGCTACGAATCCAATAACAGTAGTATATAGTATCGCATCTCTTTACGCAATAGTTTTCCATTTGTTTATCTAAACTGTGCTAAAATATTATTATTGCGAGTATCGTATAACGGCTATTATGTTTCCTTCCCAAGGAAGAGACGAGGGTCCGACTCCCTCTACTCGCACCAGCTAAGTCTCCTTTGGAGACGTTTTTTATATCCCTCATCTTTAATAATCTTGTTACCATTCCCATAAAAAAACATTTCATATTTTTTACATTTTACTCGTCTTTTAAGGTGATAAATTCCTTGATTTTTCCGGCTTCCCGAACTTGTTTTACTCGATTGTCGAATTCTCGGAATGGAATTTTTATTGAAGTATAATTCACCGAAGAATCAGTTTTATTAATTAATGTTACAAAATAATACCCATCTCCTGATGACGACATAATTCTATCAGAAGTTTGACCAGCCTCTAATTTCATAGCTAAAATGGCACGACCACCGTCAACATTCATCTTATCAACCAAGCCACCAGTCTCTTCATATAAAACCTTATCCCCCAACTCTTCCGCAATATTTTTTAAATTCTTTCCCGACTTCACTGCCGCTTGTACTGTCTCAGATAATCTTATTGCTTCATTATCAATTTGTTGAGAGACTTTCTCTTTCATCAAAGATAAATATAACATTCGACGATATTCTTTTATCGTAAGACCAAAATTATCTTCCAAAATCTTCTTAAAGCTTTCCTCACTCCTCTCTACGCCCCCAATTTTTCGATGATTATCCAAAGCTTTATCAATCTCAGTTTTATCTACCGTCAAATGATATTCAGAAGCCAATTTTAAAGCATATGCATAATTTTCAGTCTCTGTTAGTGCCATCCGTTTATAATGAGCCTCCATTGAAGAAGTATCTTTATCATTTCCTAATTTTCCCTGTTGTTGCTCAATCGGTGTAATTGTGCTCTTATAGATCATCAAATAATCTGAGTATCTTACTTGTTCATTTTCAACAGAAGCCACAGGCAATGGAATAAGTTGCGTTAATCTGTATAAAACAGGGTCTGTGCTCTTCCACTGATATAAAAATAAATATAAGAAGCCACTCGCTACCAAAATCGCAATAAATGAAATAACCATCGTCAATGCTACTATATGATATTTTGCATACTGCAAAGGATATTTAAACTTCCTTCCTTTCGACAAAACCTCTTCACGACGCTCTTCAATCTTTTCAAGCTCAGTTTTATTTTTAAACTCCTCCATTTCCTTCTGTTCTTTGCGAAGTTTCAAGCGTTTTATAATTGAGCACTTTTTATTTTCATCTAACTTTTGTTTTTTCATTCAACCTCCTAGTTCACTATTTTTTATTTCACATTCTCTGACACTGTCTGCTGCAATTTTTCATAAATCTCTGCAGGTTTCCCTACCGCCGAAATAACTAAATCACCCACGCCAGTTTGAATCAAAATAGTCCCATAACCTATAATCCCGCCAATCACCGACGTTATTCCATACGAGATGCTTTGTATCTTATCTAAACCAAGGTCCACCACAGTTTTTTTAAATAAGCCTTTCTGTGTAATCTGTCTAATACGTTGATTAGTAACAATATATACCGAAAAATACCACATCATATATGAATATAAAAAACCAATAAATCCAATCAATACAAATCCGACAAATAACCAAAACATCCTAGCATCCCCCTTCCATAAAAAAAGCGGGATTATTCCTAATATAATTAAAACTATCAAAAAAATAATTCCCGTCTTTGCGGTCGTGAAATGACGACGAAAAATAAATTTCACTTCTTCCCCCTCACGTTGCCCATCAAATACTAATTTTGTCATAGATTCTATAATAATTTATGGTGACCCGGGCGGGGGTCGAACTCGCAACCTTCTCCTTAGGACGGAGCTGCTCTATCCATTGAGCTACCAGGCCAACACAAACTTATTATATCATATGCCTTATTAGGTTCTAAAACCCAAAAACCAAATCAACTACTAAAAACCAAATTCTATCGTGTATATTTTTCGTTCAAATCTTCATAATCATATAGTTCAGCATCTGTAAACCACAGCTTCACTTCTTTTTTCGCCTCCTCTACATTACCAGAAGCGTGTACGAGATTTGGTACCCCAATCTTCTTTGCGTTAGAATAACCAAAACTCATATGTGAAAAATCGCCACGAATTGTGCCCATGTCAGCTGCTTTTGGTTCCGTTGGACCAACAATTTTTCTCACTAGAGCAACAGCTTCCACCCCCTCAAGGCACATAGCAATGATCGGACCCGACATCATGTAATTCAAATTAAATTTAAACGTTTCTTCCCCACGTCTCGAAATTAACTGACCAATATCTTCATAATGTTTTTTGAATAAAGCCTGGTCAGGACTTACCATCTTCATCCCAACAATCTTTAATCCAACTCGCTCAAAACGTTGCAAAATTTCACCAACAATCCCTCGCTGGACTGAATCTGGTTTAAAGATTACCAGTGTTCTCTGTACGAAGTCGGCAAGATCGACCTCCTTATTTTTATTAGCAGGTTTACCTTCTGACATACATACTCCCTGAGCTTGGCTCTTAAACTTTTCTTGATTATATCATAAGCTGTCAAATGGACTAATCGCATATCACAGCATTAATTAATTCCTTACAGCCACCGACTTTTTTATTATAATTTTTCTGGTATGTTTCACGAATAAAACTGTACATATCCTCGAATTTAGTAGAAATATTTGCTAAGTCCGTAAGTTGTAATGGAAACTCTTTCAGCACATCAGGACGCTTTTCTTTCTGAAAATCCGAAAATGCTGTCTTCTTCGCGTCCATATCACTTTTCACCGCCATATAATCAACTACCTCAGTTTCCTCAGATGTATGATAAAACTTATACGCCGCATTTGCTGCTGCAGTTTTCAGTTCAATCCATCGTTTCCCATAATCAACCAATTTTTGATTACCAGAATCTATCAAAACTTTTGCAGCATCTCTAATTTCCGCCTCACTCCATTCAAATCCATTATGCATCTTATCACCAGATGCCTCTGTCAACACCCAACTATGCCATGTTAAATATAAATCAAGTACTTTTCCAACTTCAGAATTTCCAGTTTTAGCCTCATTTAAAGCTATCTTAAATGCCTCGAAACGCCTATTCACTTCAATATCTTTTAATACTCCTGCTGTATCAGCCATTTCATCAATCAACTGTGAATTAACCCCCTGACTCACTTTCTTACATTCCTCAACGTATCCCTGATAAATTTCCATTGACGTAAAGGTATTATCAATATATTCCGTCACTTTATCACAGTTTGCGTTACTTCTAATTTTCTGCAATTCACTTCTAATTGTTTTAGCAATGCTATACGTCTTTGAATAATCCGTTGCAAAAACACCAGTTATTATTGCAATAAAAGATAAAGTTATAATTAATACCAATGACACTGAAGGAACAATAATTAACAAACGTCTCTGTTTTTTTGTCATCTGCCCAAAAGAACGTTTTATCCGCTCTCTCAACTTTGGTTTCTTAGGTTTTTCAATTCTTTTAAAATCTGCATTTGGTCCATATCCAGCCGGAAAACCATTCTCTGGCATTCGTGCCTTGTCAGTTGTATCTACTACAACACTACTACCTGTCAACGGCTCAAATATCCTCTTCTCAGTAGGATTCATATTAATTTGCTGGTCTGCCAAATTTTTATCAAATTCTACTCTTTTCTCTTCGCCAAACACTCGAAAAACGGAGTCCGATTCATTCCGATCAGTGTCCGGTACCTGCGCCGGTACTTGTGCTTCGTTTTTTATTTGCTCTTGTCCTTGCGATTGAATCTGTGGTTGCGACTGCCCCCGTAATTGAGACTGTAGTTGCGGCTGTCCCTGTGGTTGCATTTGCTGATCTAATCCGGTTTGCTGCTTCAAATCCTCCGTACTATCCATAACCGTATTATAACATAATCTGCTATAATACCTCTTATGGATATCTCTGATCTTATTAACGATTTTCTTGAATCACTAGAAATTGAAAAAGGTCGTTCAACCAAAACCACAGAAAATTATGGACTTTATCTCGCACGCTTTCTAGAACTCATCACCCCAGATTTTCCAGAAGGCTCTGTCATCTCCCCTGCAGATTTAACTCCGGAGCTTCTCCGTAAATTCCGCCTGCGACTTAATCGTTTCAACGATAATCAAAATCATGAAAGACTCTCTGCATTAACTCAAAGTTATCATTTAATTGCTCTTCGTGGTTTTCTTAAATATTTAGCAAAACGTGGTATTCACTCCCTTGACCCCAGTCTCGTCGATCTACCACGTGCTGCTAAAAAACAAGTTACTTTTCTCCATTTTGACGAAGTCGAACGTCTACTATCTGAAATCCCGTTAGATACCGAAACCGGCCTACGAGATCGCTCCATTATTGAACTACTCTTTTCAGGAGGACTTCGAGTCTCCGAACTCTGTCATTTAAATCGTGACTCAATAAATCTCACACGCCGTGAATTTATGGTCCGAGGTAAAGGAAAAAAAGATCGTCCAATTTTTATTGATCAAACTACTGCAGAACATATTGAAGATTATCTCAATGCTCGTCATGATAGCCTTCCAGCTCTCTTTTTAAACAACTCGTCCAATCAAAATACTCCAGATACATCTGGCGACTTCCGAAGGCTCAGTCCTCGTTCAATCGAACGTATTATTGAAAAATATACTCGTCTTGCTGGTATCACTAAACACGTCACCCCTCACACCCTTCGTCATAGTTTTGCCACCGACCTCTTAATGAATGGTGCCGACCTACGTTCTGTACAAAGCTTACTTGGACATGCCAATATATCCACCACTCAAATTTACACACATATTACTGATCCTCATCTAAAAGAAGTCCACGAAAAATTTCACTCAGAAACCAAAGACTAATTTTTTTAAATATCACATAAGCCAAAGACCCAACCTCCTTAGATCTACCTAATATGGCTAAATATTAAGATCAATATTTTTAAATCGATACAATATAAAAATATTGTAAAATTTCTCTTGCAAACAGCATAACAATCCAAAATCCTAAAATTAAATATGGACCAAATGGTACTCTCATCCTAGCTTTATGGATAATTTGTTTTGCATTAAACCCAAGTGTTAATAAATTAGACACAAACAGCAACGTGAGTGCTAATTCAAATCTTCCCAAGAATAACACCATTGCTAGTGCCAGCAGATAATCGCCTCCCCCCACTAACTTTTCTTTTGAAAATTTGTACATCACAAAATACAAACCAGGCAAAATCATAATACCACCAGCAAGAATAAATAAGTCTCGTCTCAATATCTCTAATCGCTGATTAACTGCGACTCCAGAATACCATCCTCCATTAGTTGATCCTAACCAAACTTTTACTTGACTAATTACACCTAGACTCACCAGTTCGTTCAAAATAAAATAAACGAGTCCAAGTCCGACCAAAACATACAAAATCCAACTTGGTAGTCTCTGCCATTTTAAATCGTACACTAGTAATATCCAGAAAAGTACAGCACTTATCATGAGTATAAATAGACGTATTAGTATTACAGGATTTTTAAAAATTCTTAATATAATCTCAAAATTAATACCTGACCATAAATTATAATTGAAAACCCCTATCGTAAATATTCCTGATCGCATTAACCCTATTTGTTTAAGAAGCAATTCCAAAATACCACAAAAAATTATCCCCATCGCTATCTCTGAAACTATTTCAATTTTTCCAATCTTTTTTTTGCATTTTCTGCATCGTCCTCTCTGAAGCAACCATGAAACTATAGGTATTAATTCAAACCACGCCAACTTATGACCACAAAAAAGACATTCTGAACGTTTCCCAATTTTCTTTCCTTCCTCTTTATATCGCATACGATACGCCTGACAACAAGCAAACGATCCCAAGATAGCACCCAACATGAAAAAAACAGAGTATAACGCTACAAACATTATCCGTATCTTAGCATAAGCCACTTGATTTTTCTACAATTTTTGATTATTATCTTGTTAAAGAATACTCCTAAACCTTACAAGAAAGGACAAAATGACAAATCAAGATATTAAAAATAAAAAAGGCTTCACCATCATTGAGGTCGTCTTGGTACTTGGTATCGCTGGATTAATCTTCCTTATGGTCTTCATTGCGCTTCCAGCTCTTCAACGTAATAGACGCGACACACAGCGTACTTCAGACATTACACGTTTAGCCAGCGCTATCACCAATTATGAATCAAATAATAGTGGTGCAATTCCATCCGATAAATATGGTTCTTATGTTTCCGGACACACAACAGTCGACCAAAATATTACAAGAACTCTCAACCATCAATCTTGGGCATACTTCTATGATTCTTATCTATTAATCAGTACTGACGAAAAGGATAAGTTTGCAGATCCGGAAGGCAACCCATATTCACTTTCCATTTCTTCCTGTCGTGAAGCAACTTCCTATGACGCATCAACTAAACGATGTAATAACGGTCAACGATCTGGCTCAACTTGGAGAGATCAAGCTGAAGGACGCCCAAATGGCGTTGAAGATGTAACCGCCGGTAACCCATATGAGCAGACCGGTGAAAAAGGACATACTATTAGTATTGTCACCAATGCTACTTGTGAAGGTGAAGATGCTATTCACGCCTCAGGTTCTCGTAAAATCGCCATTTTATACAAAAAAGAAGGTGGTGGCGCAATCTGTAATGCCTTATAATTACCTTCTGTTTAAAAAGGGACGCCTAACGTCCCTTTTTTGTTCTTGTGCTTAAAAAATTTTTTTAAGTTTCAATCACCATTCAATCGGTTTTATATTATTTTTTATTAAATATTCGTTCGTCTTAGAAAAAGGTCTAGAACCCAAAAATCCATTATAAGCTGAAAGAGGTGATGGATGTGCCGACTCAATTATTAAATGCTTATTTTCATCAATCAACTGTCTCTTACTACGTGCATCTCTCCCCCAAAGAATAAAAACTAAATGGTCTTTCACTTTATTTAAATACATAATACAATCTTTTGAGAAAATCTCCCACCCCTTCCCTCTGTGTGAGCCAGCTTTATGTGCTTCGACTGTAAGTACATTATTTAATAGCAACACACCTTGTTTCTGCCAACTTGATAAATCACCATCCACATTTTTATGACCACCTAGATCGTCATCAATTTCTTTATAGATATTCACCAAACTAGGTGGCATATATTTTTTCCCGTGCTTAATCGAAAAAGCTAATCCGTCAGCAACTCCAGGTGTATGATAAGGATCTTGTCCTAGAATTACTACTTTTACTTGATTAAGATCCGTCAAAAAAGCTCTAAAAACTTGTCCCTTTTCTGGAAAGATAGTCTTCTTTTCGTATTCTTCATGTAAAAATTTCGCTAAATCCAAAAAATAATCTTTAGTAAATTCATTTGTTAAAAAATCACGCCAGCTCTCATCGAAGCATTTCATTTAAACTAAACCTAATTCTTTTCTTAGTTTTTCTTGTACTTCAAAAATAGAACCACTAGCGTCCAAAGTCTTTATCATCATCTTTTTTGCTACTTTCAAATAAGCTTCGTTTACTTTTTTCTGAAAATCAGAAGATTGAGTTTTTAATACTTCTCCAATACGACCTTGCTCTTTAGCTTGTGCTGCTAATCTCTTTTGCCTCTCTTCATCAGATAGTGTTAAAATCACCATTTTATCCGGTCTAAAATAATACTCAGGCATAATTTCTTTATGTAATTTGGCAATCAAAGACCTCGAAACTCCTCCCGCATACCCTTCATAAATTAAAGTCGAAATCCAATTTCTAGTTAAAATCACCGTTTCACCTCTAAGTAATGCTGGCTCTGCTATTTTTCTCCACTGTTCATATCTATTAACCAAAAATAACAACACTCTCGTTCTGTGATTAATGTCTTGTTTTGTACGATAAGTTAATTTAGCAATCTCTGACACAAATGGATCCTTTGATCCAGTACCAGATTCGGAATAAGCCGTGACCGTCTCTCCACGTGATTTTAAAAAATCGACCAATAATCTTGCCTGTGTATCTTTTCCAGTAGCATCCTGTCCCTCAATGACAATTAACATTTAGCCCTCTCAATATTTTTATTATGAGTTTCTTTCTCTTTTTTACCAGATGCATATCTCGCATAACACTTTGGACAAATCGCTCTGTATTCAACCTCTGAACTACCATCATCAATTAAAACATCTGGACCATCCACCATAAATTCACCATTCAAAAATCTCGCATTTAACGTTGCCTTACGCCCACATTCGCAAATCGTCTTAATTTCATCAATATCGTGTGCTATTTGCAGTAACCTCGTCGCTCCTTCAAAACCACCGTCTGTCAATCGAAAATTTAATCTCAAACCATAAGCCATCACTGGAATTTCTAAATCAGTTGTTATTTTCATCAATTGATCAACCTGTTTCGCTGTCAAAAACTGTGCCTCATCAACTAGCACGCACGCAATCTTTTTCTTTTTTTTGCTACTTTGTTCTTTTACTATCTTAAATAGATCATCCTTTTTCTCAAAACAAAAATCCGTAACTCGTTCCGGTCCAATTCTTGTTAAAAGTTTTTCACCATTTTTTGTATCAGTTTTAGGCTTCATTACACAAACCCTATGTCCACGCTCCTCATAGTTAAAAGCCACTTGTAAAAGCTGCATCGTCTTTCCACAGCCCATCGCACCATACCTGAAATATAACTTCGCCACGGTAAACCTCCTATTCTAACTAGTTATATATTAACACAGGATTTTTAATTCTACATATCTTCACTAAACTGTGAATTATAGAGTTCCGCATAAAAGCCGTTCTTAGCGAGCAGTTCTTGATGATTACCCTGCTCAACAATATTTCCATCACGCATCACCAAGATTAAATCCGATCCTCTAATAGTAGACAATCGATGTGCAATCACAAACGAAGTACGCCCTTTCGTTAATTTAGTAAATGCATTTTGAATCAACTGTTCTGTTCTAGTATCAACATTAGAAGTGGCCTCATCCAAAATCATCATCGATGGGTTACTAATCAAAGCTCGTGTAATTGTTAGAAGCTGTTTTTCACCAGCCGAAATATTATCGGAGTCCTCCGAAATCATCGTATTATATCCATCAGGCAATGATCTAATAAAATGATCCACTCCCACCAATTTTGCTGCCCTGTAAACATCCTCATCTGAAATTTTTTGAGCACCATATTTTAAGTTTTCCATAATTGAACCTGAAAATAGCCAAGTTTCTTGTAATACCATCCCAAACAAACTTCGCACTTCACTACGTTTCATTTGTAAAGTATTCACCCCATCAATCAAAATTTCTCCTTCATTCGGATCAAAAAATCGCATTAATAAATTCACTATTGTAGTTTTTCCAGCACCTGTTGGACCTACAATCGCTACCTGCATTCCAGGTCTAATTTTCACAGAAAAATTCTTAATTATTGGTTTAACATCATATTTAAAGCTTACATTTCTAAATTCCACTGCCCCTTGCAATTTATGTTCTTCATTAATAATGGTATTAAACAGACTCTCTTCAATTTCTGGAGCTTCTTCATGTTCATCAAGGAAATTAAATATTCGTTCTGCCGCCGCCATAATTTGTTGAATTGTACTAGACAATTGTGCAATCTCAGTTATTGGACGATTAAATCGATTCAGATACTGAATAAACGCTTGTATTCCACCTATTGAAAGTGTTCCTGAAATTACGTAATATCCCCCCAGCATACATACTATAGCGTATGCAAAATTTAAAAACACATGAGTTAACGGAAACGTCAAAGAACTCAAAAAATTTGCACGCCAACTTTCATCATAAAGCTTTTCATTAGTTTCTTGAAAATCTTCTATAGATTTATCACGATGATTATTTGCTTTGATAATTAATTGACCAGTATAGTTTTCTTCAATAGTTGAATTTAATTTACCAAGTATTTCTCGTTCAACGGAAAAATGTTTTCTAGCCTTGCTCAAAACCTTTGCAATAAAAATTGTCGAGATCGGTACCGCCACTATTGCAACCAGAGATAATGTAATAGAGAGATATAACATAATTGCAATATAACCAATTAGCATCGTCACGCTCGTGATAATCTGAGTTAACGTTTCGGCAAGTGAGGTTGCGATAGTATCAACATCATTAATCATCCTTGACATCACATCACCATTTGGAGTTCGATCAAAATACCCCATTGGCAATCTATTGATTTTTTCCAAAATCCTCTCTCTCAGCTTTTTTTCATATAATACAGAAATTGAAGAAGTAATTATACCCTGAAAATAGCCAATTATCGCAGAGACTAAAAAGGTTATCGCTAGAGTTATTGCAAGAAAATTAATCTCCCCCCACTGAATTGCTTCATGATCTTTTATCGAATTCGTTGCAGATGTTGTCATCATACCTAAAATCATCGGACCAAACAACATCAAAAGTGTTGACACCAATGACAAAACCACAGCAATAATAATTTTTATCTTCCATTCCTTAATAGAAAGCCAAAAACGTTTCAATACCTTTGTCAAATCTTTTGAATTTTGCAATTTTATATTTTGCTTACTCATCTTCTATTCTTCACCACTCTGTTCTAATTCTTTATTCAACTCCGCTTCAGACAACTGCGATTTCGCAATCTCCAAATATACCTTACATTTTTTCAGCAATTCACGGTGTGTACCTTTACCAACAATCTTCCCTTTATCTAACACAATTATCTGTTCCGCATCTCGAATTGTACTAATTCTTTGTGCCACAATTAAAGTGATTGATTCTGCAGTAACCTTCTTTAGCGTCTCGCGTAACATACTATCAGTCTTCATATCTAATGCAGAAAACGCATCATCGAATACATAAATTTCAGGATCCTTAGCAATCGCCCTTGCAATCGATAATCTTTGTCTCTGACCGCCTGAAACATTTGTTCCTCCCTCTGCTATTTTTGTATCATATTTATCGGGCATTTTTTCAATAAACTCAACTGCTTGTGCAATTCTTGCAGCTTTAAACATTTGATGATCACTATTATCTTTTGCTCCAAACAAAATATTAGATCGAATCGTCCCTGCAAATAAATAAGCCTTCTGTGGCACATAACCAATCAGTCCGACCAACTCAGCTTCAGGATATTTTTTTATATCAACACCATCAATCAAAATCTGACCATCTGTTACATCAAAAAACCTTGGAACCAAATTTATCAAAGTTGATTTTCCTGATCCCGTCGATCCAATAAACGCAGTAGTTTCACCAACTTCTGCTTTGAATGATATATTTTCTAGAATCTTGCCGTCCGAATTATTATAACTAAAGCTAACGTGCTTAAATTCAACACATGGTTTACTTGAAGGTTTAACCTCTAATTTTTCTGGGAAATGTATCTTTGTTTTTGTCATCAAAACTTCATTAATCCGCTTTGCTGAAACATTTGCACGTGGAATCATTACAAAAAGCATTGTTAAAAACAAAAACGACATAATCACTTGTGTTGCATACTGCATAAAAGCCATCATTTTTCCCAAATAACTTATATCAACACCAAGATGGGCAATTCCGATCCAAATCGCTAGCAAAGATGTTGCATTAAAAACCAGCATCATAATTGGTGTCTGTAATTGCATTAATCTATTTATTGAAAGATAAATTTTAGTTAATCCATTATTTGCTTTTTTAAATTTTTTGTTTTCATATTCTTCCTTATTTAATGCGCGAATCACTCTAATCCCAGTCAAATTTTCCCTTGTCAAAAGATTGAGTTTATCCATCATTTTTTGATATAGTTCAAATTTAGGAATTACAACTGAAATAATCAGCGTAGAGAATAAAAACAAAACTAATACAGAAAGTGCGATAATCCAAGTCATATCAGGAGCAACCGCAAACGCCTGTATTACCGCTCCAACAGCCATCAATGGAGCACGTACCAACATTGAAAGACACATCATCAAAGTCTGTTGCACTTGTGAAATATCATTCGTCGTCCGATTAATTAACGATGCAGTCGAAAAATGTTCAGTTTCCGTAATCGAAAAAGAAAGTACTTTAGAAAAAACATCTCTTTTCATGTCTCGACTAATTGCAGCACCTACTTTAGCTGAAAAATATGAAGAAATCAGCGTACCAATTGCAGATAATACAGCAATCCCAATCATCCATAGACTCGTTCGTACGATAAAATCTATGTTATTCTTTACAATCCCATCATTGACAATTTTTGACATTTCCGTCGGCAACATCAAAGTACCATAAACTTGCAAACCTACAGCAACTACGATAGCAAAACACTGTAAAATATATGATTTCATATATTTCACTAACTTAAACATTTCCCTCCGTTCCTATATTTTTAAAAAATTGATCAAACTTTTTTAAGATGCTTAATTTTACCCTAAATTCATCTTTTTTTCAAGCAAGCTTCACGTTTTACAAGTGTCATTATTAAAAACCTACCGAACAAATACAAAATATCACCGTAATATTCGACAAAATAAAAAGACTAATAGGTTCACTAGTACAATTGTTGAACCAGTTGGCGTAGAAAGATTATATGAGATAAACATCCCTAATACGAAACAGATTATTGATATAAGTACAGATATAATTGTTACTTTCTTAAAAGTCTTTGCAATCTGCATTGCTGACATTGTCGGAAAAATTATCAAGCTCGAAATTAATAATGCTCCCATTAATCTCATACCTAAAACCACTACTACTGAACATAGTATTGCAAAAATAACATTATATAAATCAGTTTTCACTCCAACAGACTTTGCAAACTCTTCGTCAAACGTTAATGCAAAAATTTTGTTATAACAAATAACAAAAATTCCAATCATCATAATCGAAAATATAATCCCTAAAATCAAATCTTCATTTGAAATCGACAAAATACTTCCAAACAAATAGTTATTTATATCGGTATTTACTCCCTTTGTAATCGAAATCACAAACGTTCCTAATGCTAAAGCACCAGCAGACATCATTGCAATTGCTGCGTCAGGCTGTATTTTACTCTGTCCAGTCAGACGCAAAATCAAAAATGACATCAATATCACCACTGGCAATGCAAATTCCAACGGAGCTAGATTTAATACTGTCGCCAACGCAAACGCCCCAAATCCCACATGAGACAACCCATCACCAATCATTGCATTCCGCCTCAAAACTAACGGCGTTCCAACCAGGGCTGCAGAAACCGAAATCAAAAGTCCAACAATAAAACTTCGTATAATAAAACTTTGTCCAAACATCTCAAACATGGTGAATTCTCTCCACATATTCTGCAGTATCCCCAAAAAAATACCCCTCACCCTCCAAGGCAAGGATTTTTTTACCAATTAAATTTTTATGATCCAAATCATGCGTCACCATCAAAATCGTTACCCCCTCTTTATTTAATAATTTCAAATTATCATACAATTCTATCTTTGACTTATAATCTAAATTATTTGATGGCTCATCCAAAATTAACAATTTATTTGTTGCCGCTAAACTTCTCGCGAGCAAAACTTTTTGTCTTTGTCCACCAGACAGTTCTACAAAATATTTATCTTTTAAATCAAAAATTTTAAGTTGTTTTAAACATCTCTCGACAATTTTCCTTTCATTCTTACAGTAAAAAGGTCTTAGCTTCATTCGATTAATGGTCCCTGATTGCACAATCTCATTTACAGAAGCTGGAAAATATTTATCAACTTTACTTTCTTGTGGCATATATCCTATAAAATTTCTCTTTAAATTATGATATATAACTTCACCCTTAGTTGGTTTAATCTGACCTAATAACGTTTTAATTAAAGTAGACTTTCCAGCTCCGTTTGGACCAACAATACAGATAAAATCCATCTCAAAAACATCAAAAGTTAAATTAGAAAAGACTTTATGCCCCTCATATTCTACCTGAATTTCTCTTACTGCAATCAATGGATTTTTATCTGTTTTCATAATCTATACCTAATCTTTAAAATATTTTGATTTTTATCACCTCAAAGATCAATCATTCAAAGCTTTTTCCAAAACACTATAATTCCGTTCCATCAAATCAGCATATGTTACACCTGCTTCAAAATCTCTCTCAGAAATATTATGAGCTGAATGAAATTCATAAACCTTTGCCCCAGTTTCCTTTGCTATTGTCTCAGCAATTAGACCCTTTGACAATTCAATCTTAAATATTGCAGGTATTTTATCTTCTTTAACCTTCTCTGTAATAAAGCTAATCGTTTTTGCATTTGCTTCAGTCTGTTCTGAGCATCCAGGAAAAGCAGCATAATATTTTAAGTCATAGTCATCAACAAAATATCTCAACGGAAAACGATCACCAACAATGATTTCTTTACGCCTTGCTTTCTTCACCATCTCACTAAATCTTTTATCCAGACCGTCTAGTTTTTCTTCATAAGCCTTTGTATTTTTTTCAAATTTTGTTTTTTCATCTTTATCAATTTTAGCAATCTCAGCCGAAATCTTTTTTGTAATTTCTTTTGCATTCCTTAAACTCGTCCACACATGCTCATCAATTTCGGCCTCTTTCTCATCTTTTGCTTCTTTCTTATCATGTTCATAGTGGTCTTTGTCATGATGATCTTCGTCTTCTTCATGATGATCTTCTTCCATCCCCTCGACAAGTTCTTCTTCTTTTGTTTTTACAAGATCAACTAGCTTCAATACTTTTGTCTTATTAGGGTCAATCTCATTTAAAATTTTCTTCACCCATTCATCAGAATCACCACCAACATACAGAAATAAATTACTACTTTTGATTGCCATAATATCCTGTGGCGTTGGTTCAAAAGTATGAGATTCTGCACCAGGTTTTAGTAACATTCTCACAGACACATCAGTATTTTTTGCTACAGCTCTCGCAAAATCGTACCCAGGAAAGCTTGTACTAATCACTGAATACTTTTTTTCATTCTTTCCTTCTTTACTTTTCTTAAAAAGAAAAACCCCACCAAAAACCACACCCACTACCAAAAGTATAGCCAATATGACTTTTACACTTTTTTTCATACTTCTCCTCTGAATAAAAAATTTATACAATATTTAATCTATCAATAAATTCTTAGTTATCCAACTGATCTCGTAGAAAAATTTGTATCCATCTCGTTTTTACAAAATTCCTTCGTCCAGTATTAAATATCTTTACTAAACATGCAGTACAAATCCCAAAAATAATAAATACAACATCTCTATTTATATCTTTTAAAGAATTAAAGTTACAAACAACACGTTCACTAGATTGTTTTAATTCTAGTTTCCCACAATGCGGACACCTAATATATCTCAGCATCCTTAAATCCCTCTTGGTGGCTCACCTTCTGGTTCGTTCAGTAACTTTTTTGACTTAATCTCATAACGTTTTCCGTTAATTGGTGAAACATAATAATCTTCATTTAAAAGATTCACGAACATTGTTAAATCTTTATCGTCCATAACGATAATCTTTCCGTCTTCATCAGTCATAAGTTCAAGCTTCATCTCATCCGCATAATCTATTAACTGTTCTTGCGACATTTGTTCTTTTATGTCCATATCTTGAAGTTTCTTTACTAATGGCTTCTTATCTTGTAACAAAGCATTCAAAGTCAAACCTTCTGCAAATGATAGTTGATATTTTTCCTCAATCTCTTTTGCCTTAGCTTCCGCCAACATCTGCGCTTTATAATCATATTGAAACAAATTTTCAAATTTACTTTGGTTAAAAATCACTACATTCTTATCAATAATTGCCACTTGATTATCGTCTGGCATCTTTAAAGCAACTTCTGCACTAAAAGGCTCGAAACTCTCTCCCTTTAATTCCCATGAAGATTTTGCATTTAAGGCAGAAGCCGCCGAAATTGCTTTTGCAATATAGAATGTTTTCATCCCCTCACCACCAGGATACGTAAAACGTGCCAAAATCCCCTTCACTTTCTTAAATTGATGTTCATTATCTGTAAAATAATCAATATCTTTATATTCTTTTTCTACAAGATTAATCAAACTCTCTGCCCTGACTACCTTACTCAAATCCGTACGATAAATCACTTTATTTTCACCATCCGACTTTTCGTATTCACGGCATTCAAGCCCTTTATCCGCCTCTTTTATTACATAGTTGACCGCTTCCCCCATAAACATTTGTTTCACCGAATTAGTCAATTTTTCTGAATATCGAATTTTAAAAGGCGTATAATTTTTGTTAAACAAAAATAACTCACAAGAAATATTATTTTTCACCTCGTCAATTTCGTTAGCCCACAAAAAAACATCAAAATCGCTAAGTTTTTTTATCTCTGAATTCGTGAATACTGATCCGCCGTCTGACTCCATACTTCCTCTCTTTTTTAACTAGTTTAACACAAAATTCTTCTATGAAACTAGTTCGGAGTATGTTTCTTTTATTTTTTCATTCTTAGAAATGCCAAATTCTTCCAAAAGTTCTTTTAATTTTTCTCGTGCAGTACTCACTTCTTCCCCCTCATCAAGCTCTATTTCAACCTTTGCATAATCACCATTCTGATTATCAATTCTATCCATGTAAACTTTTGTTTTCTCATCAATTTTTGCCTCCTGCCTACGACGCGGTACTTCACCTTGTATGACAAATCCAAGCTGTAACAAAATATTTGCTGTTTCTGCATAATCTTTTACACGTGTAGCATGAACAATCGTTATCCCAGTACTTTCGATATGTCTTTTATAAATCAGTTCATACTTTGCGGGTCTATCGACTGATCTCATTTCAATTCTTAGAATTACTCTCGGATAATTTTCATGACCTCGATAATTCCTTGGCACAAAAATCCTACTATGTTGCCAACACAATGGCTTAAAATCATACCCAAGCCTTGATAATCTCTCCTCAAATTCATCTCGTGATTTTAGTCTCACTTTATAAATTAATTCTCGCATTCTTACTCCAATATAAATTTTACACTGTTGATACTAATTCTACCTTCACTTCTTCAGTGCCTTCGTTCTGACGTGCTCGATTTGCCCAAAAATCAGTCAACTCATTCATTTCAATACCATCATGTCCTTTTACCCAGATCAATTTCACAAGAGACTCTGAATAAAGTTTATATAATTCTTTTACTAAATTTAAATTCTTAATTGGTCCTGTCTTCTTTACCCAACCATTTCTTTGCCACACCGGCGCCCACTTAGTCAAAACATTAATCCAAAATTCAGAATCTGAATGAATCTCCCCTTCCTCGCCATCTAAAAACTCTAGTGCGGCTCGCATTGCTGCCCCTTCCATCCGAATATTTGTAGAGTCATCCTCTCTTCCAAGCCTAACTGGCTTCCCATCATAAATCACAGCAAAACCACCAGGACCAGGATTTGGCGATGCACTTCCATCAGTCCACAAAATTTTCATTACAAACTACTGCCTTGTACATCATTTACAATCGCATAAATCGGGAATAACACTGCCATGATAATAAAGCCGACCATAATTGCCATTATTACCATCAAAACCGGCTCAATCATTGTCGAGATCGTTCGAATCTGTTCTTCAAGCTCATCTTCATAAACTTGTGCTGCCTTTCCTAGCATCTCGTCAATTTTGCCAGATTCTTCACCAATTGAAGCCATCTGTGGTAACAACGGTAAGATATAATCCAATTCTTTTAACGAAGAAGATAATGTTTTACCCTGTTTAACTTTCTCCGACACTTCTTTTATTTCTTTTTCCAACACCACATTATTCATCGCTTCTGCCGAAATTTGTAAAGTATCTTGAATTGATACGCCAGCCGACATTAAATTCGCCGCCGTTCGTGCAAAACGCGCATTATACAATCGCCAAAACATCGTTTTAAATATTGGAACATTCAACTTAAAAATAGCTGCCCACTCAGTCCCAACTGTAGTTTTCCTAAATTGTAGCAAAAAGTAAATTACTACTCCTAATATAATTGTTACCAACCACCAAAAAGCAATCAAGAAATTTGAAAAATCCATCAGTGCTCCAGTCATCCAAGGTAAAGGTTTCTTTAAATCCTTATAAAGTGATTGAACTTGTGGCACAATCATTAAAATCATAAAAATTAAGACTGCAATAATTACCGCCAAAATAATCGCCGGATAAATCAATGCCCCACGAATTCTCGAAATCATTGCATTATCTTTTTCTTGTTGTTCTGCCAATCTCTTTAAAGATAAATCCAAACTTCCTGATGCTTCACCGGCTCTCAGTAAAGCAATGTAAACCTTATTAAACACATCAGGATATTTTTCACATGCCTGAGTCAAAGTTCGACCTGCCTCCACGTCCACTAAGATAGACTCGACTATCCTCTGCATTGGCTTGCTCTCTGTCTGTTCAATCACCGTTCTTAAAGAATTCGAAAGTGGCAGACCAGCACCAATCAAAGTTGCAAACTGCCTAGTAAAAATAATTTTATCTTTAGTTCTAACCTTATTCTGAAATCTCTGGAATAGACCCATATCAGAAGTATCTTCTTCGACTCGATCTGGTGTCATCCCCTGTTCAATCAAAAGTTTTCCTGCTGTCCGTTCATTTTCAGCTTGGATCACTCCTTTCGAAATCTGACCAGTCTTACTATCCCTAGCCTTATACAAAAAACGTTTCACTATATCCCCTTCACCAATCGTTCAAATTCGCGCGTATCAACAGCATATTCCCTTGCATCATCATAAGTAACCGTACCTTGTTGCACTAATTTCGCAAGAGTTCGGTCCATTGTCTGCATTCCCTCATTTGCTCCAGTTTGAATCGTTGTATCAAGTTGATGTGTTTTACCTTCACGAATAATTGAACGCACCGCCGAATTTGCAATCATAATCTCAGCAGCCACAACTCGTCCCCCACCGATTGCTGGTACTAGACGCTGCGAACAAACCGCCATCAAAATCCCCGCAAGTTGCGATCGAATCTGTGGTTGTTGTTCAGCTGGGAAAACATCTATCATACGATCAATCGACTGTGCTGCCGAGTTAGTGTGAAGTGTAGCAAAAACTAAGTGTCCTGTCTCCGCAATAGTAATAGCCGAAGAAATCGTTTCAAGGTCTCTCATCTCACCAAGTAACACAACATCTGGATCTTCTCGTAAAGCAGACTTCAAAGCCCTAGAAAATGAAAATGTATCATAATGCACTTCTCGTTGTGCCACCACTGAACGTTTTGACTTATGCGTAAACTCAATTGGATCCTCAATCGTTAAAATATGCATTGCCTTTTCGGTATTAATTTTATTGATGATTGCTGCCAAAGTCGTCGATTTTCCTGACCCAGTCGGACCCGTCACTAACACTAACCCACGTGGATAATCTGCAAAACTCGAAATAATCTGTGGCATACCCAGTTCTTCAATTGTTGGCATTTTAGTCGGAATTAATCGAAAAGCTGCCGCCAAATTACCTTTCTCGTTAAATGCATTTACACGAAAACGTGCAACATCACCAAATGAAAATGAATAATCGAATTCTTTATCTTTTGACAATACTTCGCGCTGCATAGAATCCAAAGTTGAAAAAATCAACTTATCAACCGCCTCACTATTTAGAACAGGTGTATTTGGAATTGGCGACAAAGCTCCATCGATCCTCAAAACTGGTGGTAATCCAACCTGAATATGTAGGTCTGATGCATTACGCTTAATACATGCTTCAAGTAAAGTTTCGATTTTAATTGAAGTTGGTAATACCGTCGGCGTCGATGCTTCCGTCGCTTGCCTTGCTGCAGTTGTTTTCACAGAAGTCTGACCTTGTCCAGTTGGCACACTTACGCGATTAACCGTAGGACCCGCATTCACATTTGCGTTTATGCCAACCGTGCTCTGCTGCATCTGTGGCATTGCCACATTGCCAACATTTGTTGCCATATTTGGTGTTGTTGTCATATTTGTCTGTGGTTGTGTATTTCCCTGCATTTTACCTCTCTCTTGTTATTCTAACATAACCTTTATTAGTTTCAATAATTTATGCCAAATCAGATGCTACTCGATTCACTTCACTCACCGTAGTTACACCAGTTAATGCCTTCATCATCCCGTCTTGCCGCATCGTCAAAGTGCCCTTTGTCTTTGCTAATTTCATTATTTCACTAGATGTCGCATGTGAAATAATTAACTTCTGGATATCGTCATCCACTTCAATCGTCTCATAAAGTCCCGCCCTTCCCTTATATCCGCCAGGTGTTTCACGATCATCAATACCACGTACCAAAGTATATCCATTTTGATTTACTACTGGTAACCCCACATAGCCCAAATCTTCTGACACCATCGCAACTTGCTGTTGATTTTGTGGTAAAATATTCCCCACCAAATCATTAATCTGTTTTGTTTCCATCTCGTTTGAATGTACCGCTTCTCTCTTTGGCGCTACTCTTCGCACCAATCTCTGCCCAATCACCGTATTCAAAGTTGAAGCTAACAAAAATGGCTCAATTCCCATATCGAGAAGTCTTGGCAAGATACCAGCTGCTGAATTAGTGTGTAGTGTAGAAAAAACCAAATGACCTGTCAACGCTGCCTGTACAGCAAGGTTAGCAGTCTCCGCATCACGGATTTCACCCACCATCACAACATCTGGATCTTGACGTAAAATCGATCGCAAACCTGCAGCAAAAGTTAATCCAGCATCCACATTCACCTGAATTTGATTAACTCCATCCATTTTATACTCTACCGGATCTTCCAATGTGACAATATTAATCCCATCAGATTTTATACGCCGAATTAAAGCATACAGCGTAGTAGACTTACCAGATCCAGTCGGTCCAGAAGTTAAAATCATTCCATTTGGCTTTGCAATTCCCCGCTCCACCATTCTCAACGCATGTCCTGTCATACCCATCTGCACAATATCTAACGTTGTTCCGCTCTTATCCAAAATACGTATCACTACCTGCTCTCCCCATATAACCGGCGAAATTGCAATACGTAAATCCACCTCTTTATTATCCACTAGAACTGTAAACTGACCGTCTTGTGGAATACGATGTTCATCAATTTTCAAGTTCGCCAAAATTTTCACCCTCGAAACAAGTGCAGGCTCAATCGTTTTCGGCAGTTCCATCACTTTTCTTAATACGCCATCAACTCGACAACGTACAATCAAAGATTTTTCTAATGGTTCTATATGAATATCAGAAGCCTTTGATCTAGTTGCAAAAGTCAAAATCGTTGACAGGGCTTTCGAAATCGGTGAGTCCTGTGTTATGATCTTCACATCCGCGCTATGAGAAGCTTCACTTTCTTCTGAAGTTTTCACTGCGCGTTCTACAGCCGTAAAATCGCCTCTATACTGTGCAATTGCAGACTTCAAACCCTCTTCAGAAGCCATCATTATTCGAATTGGTTTCTGTGTCAACTGTGAAAGATAGTCTGTCTGCTGTACATTTGATACATCCAGCATCGCCACATATAACTGTCCATTTTTTTCTCCTAATGGCACAACCATCGTACGCGACACAACATCATACGGCAACAAAGATAATATCTCTGAATCAAACATTACATTCTTCAAACTCACATAAGGCACATTCATCACTACAGCAGTTGCATGAGAAATTGTTTCTGCATCAGTTATTTTTTTAGCAGTCAATGTCGCAAGCAATGGCTGTTTAGTCTTCGCCACCTCATCCATCACTTCTTGGACTTTTTCTCGAGAAACTAGCCCCTCTGAAATCAGAAGAGCTACAACTTTTTCCTGCGCCTCATGTGTTAATAACGTCATACTTATTCCGTTTGATTCGTAGCATTCGATGAATTATTACTTTGATTATTAGTATTTGTTTGTGTTTGAGTATCCGTATTTGTCTGGTTATTAGTGTTATTTTGATCTTCAGTCTTCTTTTGTTCTTCAGCTTTCTTCTGTTCATCTGTTTTCTTCTGATCCTCAACAGTTTCCTTCGGCGTCGCTTTTCCACAAGCCACCAATTCAGCACGGTCCAAAATCCCATTTTGATCAACATCTTCACATTGACCAACGTACACCTCAACAGTCGGATTTATCGCATCCAAATTAAAAGTTTCGGGGTCAGGCTCCACAATTTCAGTAGAAATCGGAGTAATTGTCTTATGTTTCATACTCAATTCGTCTGGGTTTCCCAATAATGCATTTGAAGCAAAAAATGCAGCCACCATTCCAATTGAGGCGATAATGATAATTGTGAAAATATCTGATTGTTTCATTTCCTATTCCTCCTTACCACTATTTTTTTGTCTGAGTCGCATCAGAAGTCTTTCCCTTATTTTTTGACTTACTCTTATCATCCTTAGCTTTCACTACTTCCATTTTTTCTTGTACCGTTGATTCCGCACTATAATATGCAACCCCTTGTGCCAAAAGTTCCAATTTAGTACTTCCATCATCCAAGTTACTTCCCCATTTAATTTGTGCAGAAGAGATACTAAATGCACGAATTGATCTTTCAATATTTGAAATAATCGACATCGTTTCTGATTCATTTCGTTTCACAGTCAAAGCAACCGGAATTGTTGAAACCCCTACAACTTTACTTTGTTTATAATTTGTACCAGGCGACAACTGCTCTGGTTCAAAACCAGACAGCAAAAATATCTGATTCAAAGAAGCTAGTAATGCTTCGTCATTCTTCTGTGCCGGCAAAGCATCAGGGATTACCCGCAGTGCTGAACACATTTTAATCATTTTCAGATCATACGAACGTTCATCATCATTTGTTGCCTTCGAATACGCAGCGGTAAAATCAATTCGCTTATTGTTTTCATCAAAACATTTCTTCTGGCTCTCTCTTGCCACCGATTCAAGATTAGTATTATTAGCCATATTAACCATAACTTTATAACGTAAGGTCCCAGGAATACTTGACACATCAATCTTTTGAGGATCACATTTCTCTAAGTCTTTATCGGAAAACTTTCCATCTTTATTTGAACTCTTACATATGCCTACATTTTTTATAGCTAAGTTATAATTATCAATTGATTCATTACGTTTGCCAATTACTTTCGCATTAAAACGCATATATTTAATCAAATAAATCGATACGACGACACTCACCCCCAGTATCAAGGATGCCCCCAAAACAGCTAACATCATCTGTTGCTGTAACTTACTAATCCGGAAACGCTTTAAAACTGATTTTGCCATTATTTCTTTCCCTCATTTTCCTTTTTAGCATTATCTGTCGTATTTGTTTTTTGGTTAATACACTCCGCATCATCAGCACGACAGTCTTTTGCAGGCGCCGCAAACATCCCTTTAATCTGTTGATAAGAATCAGTTACATTTTGCCCAGTTGGACCAATCGTCATCACGTGTTTCGTGTTATAAGCAAAAAGCACTGGGTCAATTGCAAGTACAGCCGAAAAACGTAGCACCAAATTATTATTTGCATCTCGTCCATTTGAAGAATCAGTGATTTGAGTCCCTTCTGGTACCATCTTACAGTTATTCTGTGCATTCCACTTAATTACGTCCTTATCTCCGTCCTTCACCTGTTGACCATTATATTTTATACATTCACTCTCGAAATGTGGAATACCAGAAATCTTTCCCTTCATGTCCATCGCCGGCTTATAAACATAGTTTTTTACATTCTTAATCGTCACTGTTTCTGTTTCAGTATCGTTTTCTGTCGTTGTCTTTGTTTCCGAACTCGACTTCAAATCATCAGCAATTCCATCTTCTGAAGTTTTTACTTCTGTTCCCTTACTCCAACTCTCAAATTGTGGAGTACGCCATATTTTCTCATCAGGAATAACTGTTTCAACTTTTGTTACTGTCTTCTTAGTTGGTTCATTCTTTTCATCTTGCTTATTTTCCTGATCATTCACCTGTCCAATTTTCCCCTTGTTCAAATCTGTATTCTCAACTGAAGAATCAGTTTTTTTATCATTAATCGTTTTCGAACCATCATCATCTTTAGTAGCGACATGGTCATTTCTATCTGGATCACAATCAGTTGCACCTCTTTTCCAAATCACATATACATTGCCATTTTCTGATAATAAGTTTCCCTTCTCATCTGTTTCTTTAATACAACGAGTCGGAATATAATCACCTTTAGCCGTTACAAAACGTCCAAAATCATACCTCATCAAATTAACTGATTTTTTAAAGGATTCCAAAACACGATAATCAATTTTTGGATCTTCTCCTGCATTCGCCTGCGCATCAAAGTTTAACGTTGAAGTTTCAAGATTCACATTTAACTCAGACATCGTAATCGTGTCAGCGCCAGTTGGAAACAAATTTTTTAGAATCGGAAATACTCTTGATAGAACAGGACGATTTTTATTTATCTCAGACAATTTCTTTAACTGATCCTGAATCGTCAAAAAATCTGGTAGCTCTTTATAAGTTGTCACCTTATTGCTCAAACGTTCAATATGATTTTCCTGTCCAGAAATCATCAAATCTTGAGTCCCTTTTATCCCGCCGAACAATACAACTGTTGAAATTGAAACCACAGAAACAATCATACAGACAAAAAAGACCAAGTTACGCATCTTCTGCATTCTTATCATCTCAAGCTTAATATCAGGAACCAGATTCACTTCATATTTTCCAGTTTGCCCAGTCATCATGGTTTCTTCTTTATTCTTCCCCTTGAATAAATCCATAATCATCTTTGGAATATCAGAAAAAGTCATTGTTTTAAAACTATATTTTTTCATCAATCATTACTCCTTTCTGCTAGACCAATCGCCACACTAAACTCAGATGCTACTGGCAGTAATAATTGCTGTTGTTCTGGTGTTACCTTCACATACTGCCATGGATTACCCTGCGTAGTTGCTATACCTGTTTTCATCTCGATATATTCTGCCATAAATGGAATAATCCCCGAAAAACCTGAAAGTACAATTCCCCCAACTTGTGCCTCTACATAACGGTTCTGGAAAAAACGTACCGACTTTGTCATTTCAAATGCAAAGCTCTCTAATGTTGAACCTAAGGCTTCATAAACCTTCCCTTCCAGCTTATCTTGTGCCAGACCAAACTTCAAAATAAATTGTCTCGCCTGATCTCCACGCACCTTCAATGAACTCTCCACCGTACGAACAAAACTTGTCAATCCTCCAGGAATTGAACGTACTAAGCGCGGTGCTCCTTGATACATCACCACTAAATCAGTTGATGTTTCACCAAGATCAATAATCATACGCGCATCCTGCACTCCGACCGGAGCCAAAGCTCTTACCATTGAAATAGGCTCCGGTTCTTGTGCAATCACGTTCAAACCCAACTGCTCAATACCTTCCATAACTGATTCAGCATAAGCACTATCCGTCGAAGATAGCAAAATTTCAGCTTTCTTTGGATCGTTTGGACAAATTCCCAAAACCGCAAAGTCAATTTTTGCCTCATCTACCGACATCGGTACATATTGGTCAGCCTCATACTTCACTGTTTGCGTAAGTTCACGTTGTGGCGCGTTCGGTACCTCAATAATAGCCGTATAAGTTTTCCTTGCAGGCAATCCCAATGCAATATTTTTTGTTCTAATACCCGCCTGTTCACGTGCACCCAAAATAATTTCGCCAAGTTTTCGCTTACCCGTCTCTGAATCATCTTTAGTAACTTTTGGGTCAACAGGCACATAAGCAAATTTTTCTAACACCCAACCCTTATCAACATTTCCAGAAAGCTGGATCATTCTGATCGAATTTGTTCCAATATCCAACGCGAAGAAATCGCCCACTCCATGCAATAGACTCATATTGTCTACAATTATAGCACAAGCGTCATAAAATCTGTAAAGCTTCTTTTACTTTTCTAAATTCTATTTTCTCTACATTAGAAAATTTTTTATACTCCCCCTCCGCCTGAATCTCTATTGTACAAGAATCTTCTTTTTTAAAGAAAAATTCACAACCTTCAACTTTTTTGCCAGGTACTTTAAATAAAATACTTCTTATCATAAACCAGCCGATACTAAAAATATTTTGCATTCTCCCTGTTTTTACCAAAAAATATCTATTCCTATAATATTCCCCACCTCTCATTATCTTCGCCATTGACACGCCATTCAAAATAATCATATCTGAATAATTTTTCTTTACTCCACCCTGCTTTAAATCTTTATTATTCTTAAAACTTCCTATTAATCGATATGTAAAATCCGGTATAAAACGAGTCTTATGATTTATAAGAAACCATTTGAATAATTCAAACAATGAAAAAAACAAATTATTTTTCTTCTTCCTCAATCTTTCCCGTATTCGTGTTTCATCAAAAATTTCTGTCGACTTTGCTAACATTCCAACCGTAAAATAGCACAATGCATAACGAAAATGTTCACCGTCCAATAATGCCTCGAGTAAAAATACTTTCCCACCCCTAGCAGCTCTCACCGTCCTTGCAATATCATTAAAATTTCCGTATGGCACAGTATAATATTTTACCTGTTTACAAGATAGAAGAACTGCATTCAGTCCAATCGTCGCCGTGCCATCACCACCAATTGTAATCATAATATCATCATCAGATAGCATCTTCGCCAGCCCCCTAGCATTCTCATCCACATTAGTTGGCTGAATTTCGTATTTTAATACAGTTACTTTTTTTGCTCCGTCCTGCTCAAAAATAAATTGGTTTAATGGCTCCAAAATCTCTTTCTTTGCGCGTCTTGCTTGTGTTGATCTCGAATTTATCACCAAAATAATCTTCACGCGTCTTTTCTTTGACTCTTCTCGAATTTTTTGAAAGATATAATTTAAATCTTCAAAAAACCGGTTATGCTTCAATTCCCTCAAAAAAGAATCGTTACGCAACTGGTTTTTCATATTTTAAGATTGACCATTAAAAATGCCACCAGGCAACAAGAAATTTATAATCCCCCAAAACATTGCATAAACAATTAAACCAATCACGATATGCATTATTCTAGTCTTCACTTTAACAATCACCGCAGGTTCACTCTTAGAAGTCATATATTGATATCCGCACCATAGAAATCCCGCAGTCGCAGCTATACCTATTCCCATTGTAAGAACATTTAAGATAATTCCGAGTAGCGAAAAAATTGCATATTTCGGGTCTCCATCGCTACAATTTATCACTGCAGTAGATTGACCAGCACACTCAGCATAAACAGCGCTCGAAAAATAAGTCATCGCGCACATCAACGTTACAATCGATAAACTCATCCCAAAAACAAAAGTTAGCCGACTCAAGATTTTCTTTTTCATAGTTTAATTATACTCCGTTCTTCTCAGGCTTGCCACTATATTTAATAACTAATGAAGATATTCGTGCAACTTCTTAGTATCCTTATGCTTCCTCAATTTTGATAACGCTTTAGCTTCAATTTGACGAATACGTTCCCTAGTTACTGCGAATTCTGCCCCAACTTCTTCAAGTGTATGCGGTCTTCCTCCACCGATGCCGAATCGTAATTTAATTACTTTTTGCTCACGTTCCGACAAGGAACCCAAAATCTCCGCAATTTGTTCCTTCAACATCTGTGCTGCTGCGGCATCCTCCGGAGAAGTTCGACCTTCGTCTTCAATAAAGTCCCCCAAAACAGAATCCTCATCCTCTCCGTCATGCCCCACTGCTGCATCTAGTGATGCAATATCTTGCTTAATCTTCATTACATAATCAACTTTATCGGGTTCCATCCCCATTTCTTTTGCAACTTCCTCTGTAGTTGGCTCACGGTTTAATTCATTCGTCAATTTACGAGTAGCTCGAAGAACCTTATTTATCGTTTCAACCATGTGTACAGGAATACGAATCGTTCTCGCTTGATCTGCAATTGCACGTGTAATTGCTTGTCGAATCCACCAAGTTGCGTAAGTTGAAAATTTAAAACCTTTATCAGGATCAAATTTTTCAACTGCCCTAAGTAAACCGGTATTACCTTCTTGAATTAAATCCAAAAAATCAAGTCCTCTTCCAGAATAACGCTTAGCAATCGAGACCACGAGACGCATATTTGCCTCAACCATCTTATCCTTTGCTTTTTTGTCTCCTTTTACAATTCGATAAGCTAAGTCAGTCTCTTCTTCATTAGTTAAAAGTGGTATCTTTCCGATCTCTCTCAAGTATAATCGAACCGAATCATCAGCGAACTGGTCAACATTCTCCGCTGTAATCTCAAGATCCTCATCAGATAGTTCATCATCTTCCGACAATTCATCTAAGCCAGGCTCCTGCGGACCCAGATCAACATCATGAGCAACGAACAACTCTTCGTCGTCATTATTCCCTTTACTATTCTCGTTCACAATACTCTTTTCCATTGCATCAATCTATAACATAAAACGTCAATTAAAACAAGCCTCAAAAACCTCAATCAGTTTTACCAAAATAACTTTAAGTAAATTACTATATCAAACTACGACCTCTAATTAAATTACGAAATAGTCTTCTTGCCTTATTTGCTGTATTGTATTTCACATTATTCAAGAAATTATTTCTAAGAGGTATCTTATCTTCATTAAATGTCTCACTGTAATAACTAGTAAAACTATCCATCATGTTGTGCAATAAGTTAACCTGCAATTTAAGTTTATCTCTTTCTCGTTCGCTTACGTCAAAGTGTATACTTTTCTCAAGTTGTTCTTTAACATCACTAAACTCTCTGTCAAGTTCACTATAAATATATGAGGCTTCGAAAAATCTATCTTTACCTTTCATCTCTCTTGCGCTCCCCTTAAATAGACTCTCTAATTTGAGTCCATCTATCGCCTGTCTCAATTCTTCATTCTCTTCTGTTCGCTTTTCTAAAGTCTGTGCATCCAAATATTTGCTAGCTACATCGTAAACATTTTTACCCTTCATAAAGTTTAACCAACGTGTACCATTCTCTTTTACGAAAATCCCACGTATATAATCATTAGCTAACAAGGAAGTTTTTTTCGACAAACTTAAAACATTTTTATTATCGTTTGTTGCCTCTGCTTTTTTCGCTGTACCATCTTCTACTTTAGTACTATCAGCTTTTGCCGCCTCTGCATCAGCAGCTCGTTGTGCTCTAATTAAGTCAGCTCGCTCACGTTCATATTGTACCAATTTCTTATATTCTATTGTTTTTCTATAAGACTTTATCTTATTTTTTGCTTCATCATAACTTGATAGTTTTTCTCTCTGTCTAACAGAATCAAACAGTTCTTTCTTATAAGAAGCGATCACATACGCTGCACTATTATATGTCTCCTCGGAAATACAAGGTTTCTTATCTTTTATTTTATCAGGATCAAATTTATTACCAGTCTTCGCACACCAATCTCTCTCACCAAGTTCAGGATCATACTGTTTTAATAATTCATTTTCTATATAAAGTAAACGATTAAACATAAAAGCACTAGCAGCTTCATCGCCAAACTTTGCAGCCATTTCCGGAAATTCACGAATCCGCCCACGTTCATCGTTAACTAGTAGCCTTATGCCTTTTAAGACACCTTTTTCGAAATCATAGTTAGAATCTTTTTCATCTAAACTCTTTACTAGTTCAACCTGTTTGTGGAGTTGATCAAGAATTTTTTGATCATTCTTCTTTGCCTCACCTTTTGTAGAGTTATATAATTCCTTACCAACAGCGACTGCTTTTACGTTATTTTCCCCGATAGAGTCTTGATCCAAAGACTCATAAAATTCTTCAAGTACAGAAATCCTCTCTTGTTCTTCGTTCTTCTCTTTATCTTTATCTTTCGAAATAGAATTACCAGAACCCACCGCTGCCATCTTTGGATACAAAACGCGTATCAATATTGCAGGATTAATGCTTAGATTAGTCTTTTCAGCTTCTCCTGTATTATCAGTTTTATCCTCACCTTTCTCATTCTTAGAATCAGTCTTATCATCCTCATTTTTAGCGCCAGTCTTATCCTCTTCGCTTTTTCCATCAACTTTATCAGTTTCATTTCCAGTGATTTCAGGGTTAATATAACCATCATTATCTATCCGATCAGCAGGGACTCCCAAAACATCTGCCAACTTTTTTAATCTCGCTTCAGCTTTTTCTTTCTCTTGTACTGCAACTTCATCAATCTTCTTTTTAAGACGTTCTTCATCCGATCCAACGACCAATTTTCCATATTTTTTTTGATCATTCCATAAAGAATTTTTCTTTTCTTCTAAATCTTCCAGTTCTTTTATCTGGCCTTCTGTAAAACCTCTACCATTCTTTGATTCAAATTCAGCTTTCTTTTTTGCATAATCAGCTTCAGCTTTTTTATATTCTTCAGCAATCTCATCATATTTTTTATTTTCATTTTCCACTAGTTTACTAGCTTCCGCACCATAAACTTTTTTCTCAAAATCAGACTCTACCTTCTCAATATTTTTATCAATCGCACGAATCTTAAGTTCTTTGATATTTTTATCAATCTCACCTTGATCATAGCGTCGAATAACTTCTTCTCGAAGTTCACCAAGATGAGTCTTGTTTCGGTCGCGATCTTCATCGATATAGGATCTCATCCTAATTTCGGTTTCCATAATCTGATTTATGCCATACAGGAATACTTTGTCCGCATGTTCTCTTGTTTCTTCATCTTTATCTTTATGATCTCTATTGTAATTTTCATCGAGTCTTTTAATATTTTCTCGTAAGTAAAACAACTCTTTCTTTACATCTTTTTCTGAAATCAATCCCAGCCCCACCATCTGTTCCAGATTCGATTCACCTTCTTCTTTGAGATAACTCATAATCTTTCTACGATTATCAACCGATTCGATATTCTTCTTATCAAACACAATCTTTTTTGATTGATTTTCAGGAGTCGCTTCTTTCTCTCGACCGCCTTCACCTGTGGTGTTTTCATTTTCCACAGTTTCACTTGGTTTGTTCCCTACTTTTTCCATTATTTCTCCTTTTTTCAAAGTATTGTCATATTTTTAAAATCTTAAGCTAAAAACTGTTCACGAAAATTTAACAATGTTTTTTCAGCGATTTGTTTTGTATCGACCCCTGATTCATTAATTATCTCTTCAATCAATTCATCACTTGCGCGATTTTCATCATAAGCGGCATTTATTTTATCCAAAAGGTAATCAGGTAAATTCATTAGAATCTCCGTCATTACTGCATCACTCACCTTCTCTGATAACTCAGCTCTCAGTCGGTCAGTTTTTGGCATCTTTTTTTCATCAATCAACTGATCAACAAACTTCTCAAGCATATCACCTTGAGATAAGGCAGACGTTTTAACGTTGTCCTCCATGTTTCACCCTTTCGATTTAAAATATGACTTTTATGTAACTATACCGCTAATCCTTATAAAAGTCTAGTTTGTTAGTCTTATTCTCTACGAATTCTTTCAATCTGTTTTAAAATTTCCATTGTTTTTTCCTCATTATTTTCAAACTCCGAAAGCTGATTGGTTAGTTCCATAATTTTCTGTTTTCGTAATTCTTCCTTATATCTCGTATTTAAATTCTCAGTCTCTTTCTTTAAGGCATCCTCAGTCATCCCTGCATATTTCTCGTCAAACACTAACGATAGCTCTTGCAATTTAGTCTCATCTTCAGGTATTTCTAATCCAATTTCTTTTCCAACCACACCACCATAAATCAAAATCGCCAACAAATTATCTTCCAATGTTCTTATTTTTTCCATTAGATCCGCTGAATCATCAGTACAATCAACTTGTTTTTTCGTTGCAATTGGTTTTAATCTTAATGTTTCAATTTTGATTTTCTTTGACTGCAGATCCTCCACTGTTACATCCAGTTTCCTTGCTACTAATTGTTCATAATGTTTCTTTTCGACCGGATCCTCGATATAGCTAATTATCCTCATTGCCAAATCTGAATATTCTTTTTTTCCAGGACCAGTTAATAAATTTAATTTTGTCTCGTATTTCTTCAAAATCCAATCCACAGCTGGAATTCTATCTTCCACACACTCCTGCCATAATTTTGGATCAATTTTTATCAGTTCATCTGGATCTTTCGCTTTCCCGTATCCAGAAACTACAGAAAGTGAAATTCCAATCTTCCCAGCTAGCATAATTGCTCGTTCAGTAGCTTTCACTCCAGCATCATCTCCATCATAAGCCAATCGAATATCTGACGTTAATCTTGCTAATATTTTCAGATGATTCTCAGTCATTGCTGTACCAGAAGTCGCTACAGCTTCCTTCACTCCTGCTTGATGTGAAGAAATTACATCCATATTTCCCTCCACAATCACCACAAAATTACTTTTACGAATTGCCTCTTTCGCTTGTGCTAACCCAAAAATAAATCTACCCTTATTGAATAATCTTGTTTCTGGTGTATTTAGGTATTTTGGCTCACCCTGTCCAACAATCCTCCCCGTAAAACCAATCACTTCCCCGCTACTTGCATCTAAAAACGGTATCATCATTCGCCCTTTAAATAGATCGCCCTTAAAACGGTTGACCAATCCTGCTTCCTGCATTTCTTCAATTGAATAGCCACGTTTCTTTAAAAAAGAAACCAAACTATCCTTACTATTTGGAGCATACCCCACCCTAAATTCCACAATCGTTGGTCGATTTAATTCACGTTTATAAAACACATATTCACAAACTGTCTTATTTTTCGCTAAACATACTTGATAATACTTACAAGCAAGTTCCAGTGCTTCTTTAGCTCGCATTTTTAATCTTGCATTTTTTTTATCACTTTGGTCATATTTCTTCAGCTCTACCCCTGCCTGCGCAGCCAATTTTTCTAGTGCCTCTCGAAAACTTATCCCCTCAACCTCCATAATGAAACTAAAAATATCACCACCTTTATTTGCAGAAAAATCATGCCAAATTCCTTTTTCAGGCGACACCATAAAAGATGGCGTCTTATCTACACCCCAAGGCGAACGTCCCTTAAGAGTTCTCCCAGCTCTTTTTAATTCAATATACTGCGAGACTACGTCTTCGATCGGAAGTCTTGCTCGAATCTCTTCCTTAGCATCCTGCACTAAAGATTTTCCTCCACATCATCTCTTTTCCTAAATTATAACATCCCAAATCTGTTATGCTATAATATCCACATGGATAAAATGGCCTATTTGCAACAAATCGCAAGTGAAAACAAAAATCATTCTAAAACACCTAATAACGGTTTTGACATTCTCAAATACCTTACTCTAAAAAACATCATTATTTTTGTTATCTCTCTCTTTTTGTTAGTTGGTATAACTTTTTTGTTCAATACCAAAAAAAGCGTTGATACTCGTGATCGAGATTTTCTCATCCGTAGTTATTACATGGCTAAGTATCTTAATGATGAAACAATTTCAAAATATAGTGATCTTTTAAAATCTTCCGATCTCCGCGGTTATACTACTTCTCTTAAAACCGTCTTAAATGAACTAATGCTTACAGAAAAAAATTCATTAGCCACAGATTTTGGAATTGAAGACGTAGAAGATCTCTCTGATAGTGCAATATCAACTGACGAAAAAAATAAAAATACCACACTAAACGACACTCTTGAAACTGCTAGACTTTCTGCCCACCTCGATCGCGTTCTCACACGTGAATTCTCTCTACAATTAGCTTATCTAATCAACTATCAAACTGAAATCAATCAACGTACAAAAAAATCAAGCGCCAAAGCTGCCACTGATACTGAAATCAAAAACCTAACCAATATCAAAAATAACTACGATAATTTTAATACAAAAGCCGTATAACAGTAAAATAATTTATTCTGGATTGTTTAGATAAGCTTGCAAAGCTTGACCGACTTTAGCTCTATCAAAGTCACCATATAATTCTTCATTTGGCAAAATATCCGTAAGAAATTCATGTGGCGTAAAAAAATCGAAGTTATTTCTACTGTGTTTATTACCTAATTGTTTAACCTTACAAATATAGTGTTTTGTTCCATAAGAATACCTAGAATATTCTACAAAAAACAAAATTGGTTCTCCTAATATCTCAAAACCATAAAATTCTGCCTCACGATTAGCTGCTTCTTTTATATCTTCTCCGTCTTCAATAACCCCTTTCGGGATCGCCTCATTATAAACATCATTTTCAAAAACAAACTTCCCATTATACATAGGATATAAATAAAAACCCGTCACATCATTATGTGGTTCATCACTATCTTCCATGGCCTCATTATATTACAAAAAACACTGATAACTTAATCACCATAAACAATAGATCAACTACAAGAAGCTAATCTTGGTCTATTCTCATTTTTCATATAAAAATCGGTTATAATAACTTATATGAAAAACCCTGAACTCAAACAACTTAAAAAAAGTCTCAAAAAAGTTAATCCAATTCTCAAAGAATTTCGAGAATTCGTTAATCGTGGTAACGTTCTCGATCTTGCAGTTGGTGTAATAGTTGGTGGTGCATTCAACAAAATCATTAGTTCCCTTGTCAACGATCTGGTTATGCCAATTGTCGGTCTCGTCCTTGGCGGTATTGATTTTACTCATCTAGAATTAACTATTCCTAATTTTTTTGGTATCAACAGTGCAGCACATATTCGCTATGGCACATTCATCCAAAATGTTGTTAATTTTCTAATTGTCGCCTTTTGTATCTTTATTTTTGTCCGTTTCATTAACAAATTTTCAGCCAAAAAAGAATCCACTAAACCAACTACTGACGAAAAAATTCTTACTGTTCTTCAAGAAATCCGCGATCAACGTAAAAAATAATCAGATCTCTTTTGTTAGGTTATAGCTTAATCTTGCAATATCGTAGATTTCAATTAATGGGATCTGTCCACTCATGACAATTTCAATCCCACCGTTTCCAAAATAACGAGAAGTCATCACGGATTCATAACGCTCTTTAAGCAATTTATGTAAATTTTGATCCGTCCTAACTTCAATTGTATTTTTTCTTTTTACTAAAAATACTTTTTCGTTCGGTGCTGCAAAAAGTTCCCCAACCTTTTTTCCCTTTTCTGATAAAAAATCTGACTTATTATATGGACCAATTCCGCCGATTTCCTCAACTACAAAATTCATGCTTTATCCTTCTTAATAAAAGTTAAATAGTACTTAATTTCTTCAATTGAACCCTCAATATCATCTAGAGCTCTGTGAGCTTCCCGTTTTATGAATTTTTTATTCAGTACATTCTCAAAATAAATTTTCCAAGCAGACACGTCAAACATTCGGTAATGTAATCTTTGATTTAGCTCTGACCATTCTTTCACGATAAACCTCTTATCCTGATGAATTGAATTACCTGCAAGATATACTTCCTTATCAAAATTTTTATCAATAAATTCTAGAATCTTCTTTTCAACTACCTTTTCATCCTCACCTTTTTCATTTTGAGCAACTAACGCAAGATACGAATCCTTGTGGTCATCCCAAAATTGTCCAACCATTCGTTTTTTAATAATTTCTGGAGACACTTTTACTACCGCCGTCATCTTATCTAACACATTAAACTGCCAATCTGTAGCGATCGCAGCCACCTCTAATATTTTATCCTCCTCTGGATCAAGACCTGTCATCTCCAGATCAATCCACAACAATTTTGCTTTTTTCATCATCTTACATTTCTTCCGGTATATTAATTCCTAACAAATTTAGTCCATGAGTCATCACTTTAAGATAAGTTAAAACTATCTCGCCTCGTGAAACTTCGAAATCACTCCCAACCACTTGAATATTCTCATAAAAACGACTAAACTCCTGCGCCAACTCATACAAATAAGTACATATTTTACTCGGTGAAAGCTCTATAACAGCCTCTTTAATCACATTCTTATATTGAACAATTTTTTTGATCAAACTTCTTTCATAATTTGACAATTGCCATTCCTTTTGAGTATTTTTTTTATTCGTCTTCTCTGTCTGCGATTCTAGAATTTTTCCAAGCACTTTTTGTGCCCTCACTGCAGAATATTGCAAATATGGGCCAGAGTTTCCAGTCATTGAAACTGAATCTTTTACATCAAATACAATATCGCCACCAACTTTATATTTTAAAAATGCATAACGAATAGCTCCAAATAAAACTTTAGGGTCAACCTCTTCATCTTTCAAAGCATCCCCCGACCTATTAAACTTGTTTTTATCTATATTTTGTTGCACTAAAATAAGTTCATCTTTTATTAAATTAATTACATCTATAGCTTTCAAAAAATTTCCTTTTCGTGAAGACATCTTCTCCTTACCAGGTAGCTTCACTTGCCCATGTGTAATATGTAACGTTCTCTTAGAAAGCTCAGGGGCATACTGCTCCACCGATTTTAATACCACTTTCATATAATCAATAATGTCATTGCCTGTAATAATGATTGATTTATCAAAATGATAATCTTCCCATTTTGTAAAAATTAAACCAATGTCCTTTGCCTCATATGTTGGTAAACCGTTCTTATTTATAAAAACTCGTGTGTGGAGTCCATATTTCTCCCCACAAAACACCACAGCACCATCAGATTTTTCATAAACTCCCTCGCCAAGCTCTCTAGTCACCACCTCAAGTCCCTTTCCCACTACTGTCGATTCTGGATAATAACGATCAAATCTCACTCCGATACTCTTGTAAAAATCTTTAAAATATTGATAACTGGCATCTCTCCCCCAAAAATAAATCTTAGCAATCTCAAGCTCTCTTTTTGCTTTAGCACTCTTTGATAAATCTTTATCCAGTATCATGTCTTCTAGATCTGCGATCACTGTTTCTCCTGCTGCTGCAATTTCATAGATCTTCCGGTTTAATTCGACAATTTGCTCACGCGCTTTCTCATCTTCTTCATAAGCCGAAGCGCCTTCCACATAAGTTTTTGACATCAGTTCAGCTTTCTCAGCAGGTGTCATTGATTCATGAATTTCTTTTACATGTTTTAACAAGGCGTATATATTTTTTGCGACATGTAATCCAACATCACCACCAAAGTTAGCTCTTATTACATCTCCGCCAGCAAACTCTACTAATCGCGAAATCGCATCTCCAACCATTGAAGTATAAAGATGCCCCACATGCAAAATCTTAAATGGATTTGGATCCGAAAATTCACAAATAACTTTTTTACCTAAATATCCGTCTAACGCTATATTCTCCAAAAAATTTTCTTGGTACCTATTCAGTTCTTGCTTATAGAATCTGTCAACCATTTTGATATTAATAAATCCAGGTTTTGCAACTTCAATTGACCCAAACAAATCTTTTTGAAGGTTATCTTCTAAAATTTTGCCTTTAATCTCCTCCGCAATCTCAAATGGATTTCTTTTCAAATTCTTTACCAAACACATTGCGATATTTGTCGCAAAATCCGCACCAGTTTCTTTTGGGGCAAACGTCAAATCAACATCAATATCGATATTGTATAATTTTTTGATCACAGATTTAAATAATTGCTCAACCTTCTCCATGATCATATTTTAACACATACCACTGATACTCTCATCTGTTCCAAAATATAAAAAACACAAATTGAACTCAAGTTACACTAGTGCATCCATAAAAGCTTGAAATAAAGGATGTACTTTTAATGGTCGCGATTTAAATTCTGGGTGTGCTTGTGTCGCCTGGAAAAACCTTAGTTTCGGCGCTTCAACAAATTCCACCAATTTCCCATCTGGTGAAGTTCCTGACACTACAATCCCGCCTTTCTCAATCTGCTTCAAAAACTTTTGATTCACTTCAAAACGATGACGATGGCGTTCAGTCACCTCATCTTGACCATAAATCTTCGCCGTTTTACTCCCTTTTACTAGTTTCGCTTTATAATCCCCAAGTCGCATCGTCCCACCAGTTGACTCCTTTCCCTTTTGTCCATCCATAATATAAATTACATTTTCAACCGTTTCCGGTTCAAATTCTTCCGAGTTTGCCTTTTTTAGCCCCGCTCTTCTTGCTGCTGCGATACAAGCCACCTGCATACCAAGACATAATCCAAGATATGGTTTATCATTTTCGAGCGCAAACTCCGCTGCCAAGATTTTCCCCTCAATCCCTCTTGCACCAAAACCCCCAGGCACCACTAATCCATCAACCGAAGCAAAATCTTCATTATTCGCCTTTTCTGCATTAATCCATTTAATTTCGAGATTTACACCTGTCCAAGCAGCCGCAGCCTTCAAAGCCTCCGTTACACAGATATAAGTATCTTCGTTTCCTACATACTTAGCCACCAGTCCCACCGTCACTGTCTTTTCATATTTCTTAGCTCGACGTTCAGAAAATTCTAACCATTTCGACATATCAGGTTCATCATTATCACCAACAAAATCATTCAAAATTTCGAGAACACCTGATTTCAAAACATTAAACGGTACATCATATACTGAATTAATATCTGGTAAATTTAAAACTGCCATATCCGAAATTCCTGAAAAACGTGCAATTTTCTCACAAATTTCTCTTGGTGCTGGTTTTTCTGTACGACACACTACCACGTCTGGAATAATCCCAAATCCCCGCAAATCTTTCAAAGCATTCTGCGCTGGCTTTGTTTTTAGCTCTTTAGAGGTATTAATCCAAGGTACATATACTACATCCACATATAAACAATTACGTCGCCCAACTTTATTTGCGAACAACCTAATCGCCTCAATAAAAGATAGTCCCTCATAATCTCCCACTGTTCCCCCAACTTCCACAATATGGATGTCTGAATCAAGCGAAGCTTTCATGATTTTTTCTTGTACTAAATTCGTAAAATGTGGCACTAATTGCACAGTTTTTCCATGGAAACCACCTGCTCGTTCTTTTTCGATTAACTCTTTAAAAATAGACCCTGATAAAGTAATTGAATAACGATTAGTTTCAAAATCCAAAAAACGCTCATAATGTCCCAGATCAAGATCTGTTTCTACCCCGTCATGCGTCACATAACATTCACCATGCTCTACCGGATTCAAAAGACCTGCATCCACATTAAGATATGGATCGCATTTCTGCACAGTCACCTTATACCCTTTTGCCTTCAAGATCGCTCCTATCGAGGCTGCAGTAATTCCCTTACCAACGCCCGATAATACACCACCTGTTACAAAAATATATTTACAAGGTTTACCACTATTTTTTCTTAATCCCTCTTTTTTTGTTTCGATATTTTTATTTACCATGGGACACCTCTCCTTTCGCCCACGCTTTAACTTTGATTAATCAAGATTCACCTCTGAATCAATACCCTCATTTTAACATAAACACTAAAAATATCTAGCATCTTCTATGTTACTTCTTTATCAAAGTTTTTTCCTTCAACTGATATACGATATCTGCTGCCTTTGCCAATCTGTCGCTGTGCGTTACCACAATCACGCATTTATTATCTTTATGTGCCACATCCTTTAAAATTTGAATAATCTCATCAGTTGTTTCTTCATCCAAATTTCCAGTTGGCTCATCTGCAAGTACGATTGGCGCACTTGATACCAACGCTCGCCCGATCGCGACTCGTTGTTGTTGCCCTCCCGAAAGATGCATAATATTTCGATTAGCAATTGTTTTATCAAGCCCCATCCTCTCCAAAATTGCACTATCCGCTTTTTGGTTTACTAGTCTTAAATTTTCTAATGGTGTTAAATAATCGATCAAATTGTAACTCTGAAATACTAACGCAATATTATTCTTTCTGTGATATGAATAGCCCATCGCAGCAATATCTATTTTATTTACCAATATTTCCCCAGCCGTTGGTGTATCTAACCCCGCTAAAAGTCCCAAGAAAGTTGATTTTCCCGATCCAGATTTCCCCACTACCGCGTAAAATTTTCCTTCTTCAAATTCTACATTGGTTTTCTTAAGTACCTGCACTCCGGTATTATCATAAGTAAATTCCACATTATTCATCTTTAAAATTGACATATTCCTCCTATTTCATCTTCGTTAAAATTTCTTTAGGTTTTAGCCTCATTACCGAAACTGAAGCTCCACTGATTGAAAGTAAAATTACCGACATTCCACTTAAATATACTTCAACATAATCTGGTAAGTCTAAACTTTTCCTAGTAAGTACCATATCCGTTGTATTTCCTGTTTGATCCGGATTCGCATCGCTCATAATTCGTTCCGTTAAAGCCCCCGCGGATAAATTTCCTACCATTATTGCTGGAATAAAACAAAGCGATGCAATAATCAAAAGCTCTGCCAAAATTTGCAAAAATATATCCAGTTTCGTTTTCCCAATTGCCAGTAAAGCTCCAATTTCATGCACTCTCCCTCTAAACCAGAACAACAGCACAAATCCCAAGATCAAGATTCCAATTACACTAACACCAAGCAGCATTTTCATTAATATCTTTTCGACATTTTCTGCAGTTTGATAGATTCCTGCCTTTTTTGCAAAATTATTTTCAATATTTAGTCTTCCAAAATCAATGTCCAACTTTTTTACTGTCCCCATCACCGCATCGACCTGCTTTGGATCCTTCACTAAATATTTTACTGTCGTATATTCCATTTTGCTTTTTATTTTCGCAAGCGTCTTCATACTTACGAAAAATCTATTTTCTATCATTTCTGAAGCGAATGTTTGTTTACTGTCCTTTCCAGAAAATGTTCCAACCACTTTCAACTTCATTTTTTTCTTTAGCAAACCTACCTCAATCTCATCACCAACCTTGATTTGGTTTAATTTTGCAAATTCCTCATGTATTAGTACCTCATTATCCGATTCATTTAATATTCCACGCCCCTCCCGCATTTCATATTTACCATTTAAAAATTCTTCAATTTCAGTACTTTCATTAACAAAACTAGCTACCAGATTTTTACTCTCATCAGTCTTATCCAAAGTTACACCTCCACCCCCCTCAACTAATTTAAGTGATCCAGTTTCCACTAATTCATTTGCTTGAAAATTTGCTTTTTTTATTCCCTCTGTTTTCAGAATCTTTTGCGCATCCCGCTCTTTCAATAGTCCAGATCCTGCGCTCACCGTAAAACCAGCGTGGAAATTTTTATTCAAAGCCTCTCTCATCCCCCCAATTGATTTTTTTACTACCGCTCCAGCAATTAAGGCTGCAAAGATTAAACCCATGATCAGAAATAACGTCAAACTTCTTGCCCATTTTCGCCTTACTGCCAAACCAGCTCGCCACACAATATTCATTTTTTTATTCCATTTCCATCAATAGCTTCTTTGGTTTTAGTTTCAGAGTTGGCGAGGAAGCAACTAGTACCGCTGCAATGATTACAATCACTCCGAAAATACCAGTTTCGATCAACAATTTAGGCTCTACATTTACATCAATATGATCGATAGTCTTTGTTGATACTGAAGAATCTGCATCTGCACCAAAGTTGCCACCCTTCAGTGATTTATTAATTTCTTTTGTCGTATTCTTTGAAGCCTGAGCTACCAAATCATTTCCTATATTTTGTGAAACTGCCTTTGCCGTAAAATATGACAAACCAAAACTTACTACAAAGATCATTAAGATTTCTAAACTAAACTGCAATATAATTTTAAATTTTGAAACCCCAATTGCTAGCAATACACCAATTTCTTTTCTTCTCTCATTAATCCACAAGAACAATACAAGTGCTAATACCCCAATACCGATCACCATTCCAAGCACCATTACTCCAAATACTAATCCATAAATTCCACTAATTGTACTCGTAATACCAGCAAGTTCTTGCTCACTCTTTGTTAATTGATACATC
Organism: uncultured Candidatus Saccharibacteria bacterium; assembly: GCA_963549315.1. Lineage (GTDB taxonomy): Bacteria > Patescibacteriota > Saccharimonadia > Saccharimonadales > Saccharimonadaceae > Nanosyncoccus. Next base: position 42,758 of record CAUUYE010000002.1, read on the forward strand.
TTCCAGTTCACTGGTAATTTCTTTGCTTGCTCTAACACCTTCCCCATTGTATTTACATCTTTTGCAAAGAAGGTTACATTCTGATAAATCTCGTTATCCAAATTCACTTTATTTACTTTTCTTGTCGTTGCAAGATCTGTATAGAAAATGTTCTCAAATAGTTCAGAGCGTACTGCCGCTTTTCGCGAATTTTTTCCGCTAAAAATTCCCACAATTTCCACTTCAGCCGATTCATGAGATTTTTGTAAATTGTCCGGATCATGTGGATTTGCCTGTACTTTGATTTTACTACCAAGCTGTAATTTATTCATTTTTGCAAAATCTTCATGTACCAACACCTTAAACTTATCATTCTCATTAATGTGTCTACCAGCCACCAATTTAAATGTCTCAGTTCTAAACTTTAGTTCACGGCTAGAATCATTTACACCCATAAAATTCACCGCTTCACCGTAATCCTTTTCTTTTTTCGCATCATAATCTTTTACTCCACCAGGTAACCTCGCCTGCTTCGCATTCTTCAGATCTACTAGCGCATCCATTCGTCTTACACTACCAGTTACACCATCAAGCTTTGCGATTTGCTCGATATCTTTATTTTTAACCGTACCGGCACCTCTTGGTGTTCCCATGTTATACCTTGCATTATTCTCGAGCACAAAAGCACTCTGGACTTTCTCACCGATCTTACTCGCCGCTTGATCTGTTCCATTTTTAATTGCAAGACCACTCAAAATCACTGTTGAGATCAAAATTAAGATCACAATCATGATCAGTGTCTTTATTTTCTTTCGCGTGATAAAATGCCACGCTCTCTGTATTACTTCCATATTAATTCCTTTCGCTATCAAAATATCATTTCAATGTGAAATTAATATGAAATTAAAAACAAAAAATAAACAAGGTACGAAAGAAATAAATAGCCTAATTGAGGTATATAATACAATCGAGGAGATTCTTAATGGAAGAAGAACGACAACAAGTTAGACTAGCAGTTTATATCATTTTTAGAAATGATGTCGGAAAAATTTTATTTATTAGAAGACATAACACCGGTTGGAAAGATGGTGAGTATACACTTCCAGCTGGACATGTTGATCCAGGTGAAACCGCAATATCCGCCTGCATTCATGAAGCATTCGAAGAAGTTTGTCTTAAAATAAAACCAGAAAATTTGAAACTTATCAATACCACCCAGTACCAAAAGACTAGTTGCAAAAGCTACAATTACATCAATTTGTTCTTTGAATGTTCAGATTTTAACGGTGATCCAAAAATTGGTGAACCTGAAAAATGTGATGACCTAATTTGGCTTAGCATTGACCAGTTCAATACAATTTCAATCATCGACTCCGTACGTTTCTCTTTAGAATCAGCCTTGAATAATATACCATTCAGTACTTTTGGTTTTGATCAATAGTAATTGAAGACACTTCACTACAATGCTTCATTATTTAAACCAAATCTCAAATCTCATTCCATTCTTATATGCTGCCAAGCGAAATTTAAATCCTAATTCCGTTAATATATTTTTTACGAAGTACAGTCCCATTCCACTCCCATCACCTTCTCCATCCATTCTATAAAAAGGGTTAAACAGATCCAAAATCTGGTCTTCCGCTATTCTCTCCCCTTGATTCCAGATTGAAAATTTTCCTCGTTCACATTTCACCACAATTATTGATCCCACTTCTGCGTATTTTACTGCGTTCGAAATTAAATTAGATAGCACTTCTCTCATCGCTGCATAGTTAGTTTTTATTTTAAAATCAGTTATTCTCTTTTCAAACTGCAAATTTCTAGTTTTCGCAATTAGCTCATACTCCTTTAACTCCTCTAAAATCACCTTCTTTACATCGATCTCCTTATCTTCACCTTCCCGTTTCACTATATCCGCATTCAAAATATCTTGAATCATTTTAGACATTTTCTCTACTATCAAAAGTGAATCCTCAATTTTCTCCTTATAATTTTTTGGTTTTACTGTTCCGATCAGCATATTCTCCAGCATAATATGTAAACTGGATAAAGGCGTTTTTAGCTCGTGTGAAGCACTTCTTACTAAATCAACTTTTTCTCGCTCCAATTTTGAGATCAATTCTTTCTCTGATTCTAGCCTCTCAATGGTCATCTTTAAGTTCATATATAGCTCATTCACATCTTTCGCAAGCTCACCAATCTCATCATTTCGTCGTTCTTCACAGTAGACTTCTTCCATTTTCTGCATTCTTCGTGTTGCTTTTGCCATTCTTTCAATTGGCTTTACGAAAAGCCTCGTATAAAAATACGAAAATGCCAAAGCCATCAGCATCGATATCGAAAACGATAGTGGCAAAATTTTCAAGGTCGCATTTCTAGCCTCATTCAAAGATTCTACATTCGATAACATTTGCACCAATACTTTCCCCCCTTTTGCGTCTTTTACTTCCAACTTTGATACCAAGATTGACCCCAACTGCTCATTATTAACAAGCGGTACCGTATCGCTTCCCAAAAGATCTTCCGTCACAATATCAGCCTCTGAAAATCCCTGTAAATGTTGTACTTTCCCGTCAATCTTCAAGTTCAAATTTACATTTTTCTGTACCGCAAATTTTTCACAAATCTCACGAATTTGATCAGCTGATTTCTCCGAAATTCTCACACGAAGTTCTTCTAAATTCTTTTCCGCTAGTAACTGTTTCTCAGCCGCATAAGTTTGATTCATTAATACATAGATAAGTCCATGCACAATCAAAATTAAAATCAAAAAAACTAGAGACATACTAAGAAATGTTTTTGGGAAAATCCTTAACTTACTAAAAACGGTTTTCTTATTTTTCATCATCATAACAATATCCCACCCCTTTCACAGTCTCGATACAATTTATTCCCAATTTTTTTCGTAAGTTTTTTATATAAACGTCCACTACACGATCATATGGAAAATCATCGTCCCATAATTCTTCCAAAATTTGTTCACGCCTCAACACTATTTTTGGATTTTCTATCAACATCTTTAATAGTTCAACTTCCTTTGGTTTTAAATCCACATCAGATCCATGAAGATACCCCTTATATTCTAAGAAATCCACCATTACATCCCCTCGCACCCACTTGGAATTCTCTACTTTTTCTTCTTTAGCTTTTGTCCGACGTAGTAATGCCTCAATCCTTTTCTCTAAGATCAATAGAGAAAATGGTTTACATAAATAATCATCCGCCAAATTGTCAAAACTAGCTAGTTGTGTCCCCTCATCACTCAGCGCCGTCAACATCAAAACTGGTGTTTTGCTTATTTTTCTAATTTCCTTCAAGACCAAAATTCCATTCATTTTTGGCAACATCACATCCAAAATTACCAAATCAAACGCACCCTGCGAAGAATCACAAAAATTTTTCACTGCTTCTTCCCCATCTGCAGCCTCCGTCACTAAATATCCTCTAGAAGACAAAAAATCTCGCACCCCCTCTCTTGCGGTTCTTTCATCCTCAACTAATAAAATTCGTTGCATTATTTCTAGTATACTATCTTCTTATAGCAAAGAAGAATTTTACTGAATACTTTATAAATAAAAACATCACCAACAACTCATAAATATTTCTAAGTAATTTGCTCAAGAATATTTATTTGTTTAAATATTACTGTATTCTATTGGTTTTTTAGGAAGAAGACTGGAGTTCAACAAAAAGCACAGATTTATATTCATACTTTTTCATTCATAAAATAATTCTGAAATCTGCATATTTATCAGCAAACGCTTCTTCGATTTTCTTACCAGTTTTCTCGAGATATTTCTTTACAAGATAGTAGCCTAAGGAATAACCCGACCAGCGTGATAGTTTATCATTACCATTGAAGAATATAGTATCGTAGTCGTAACAATTGGAATCTAATTGATCATGAAGCTTTTCGAGAATTTTTTCGTTCTCATCATCTGCTCGTTCAAGAATTGTTTTGATAAACAAACTTTTTTCAGATCTATCTTTCACAAACTCGGCTTCAAGCACACAAGCAAGTCCTTCAAAAACCAATCCATCAAAGAGGGATTTTATCCATTCATCATTTTTACCCCAGCGAGCAGCATGACAAAGTTCATGTACAACATTTTCAGAAATCAAATTTTCAGTGGCTTTTTTATCGTCAATATTAATACGAATAAAATCAGCTGAAAAAGTATATCCGCCGGCACCATTCTCGGGTATAATCATTGGAATTCGATTGGTGACTAGAACATCAATATCCCAATCAATATTAAGTTTTAAAAATGCATATTCTTCTGCCATTTTTATGGCATTTTCAATCATCTCTTTTTCATTAGAGAGATTACCATTAGCTTCGGTAAGTAATATATTCACCTTATTCATAATAATAATACCGTACTTAGATAAAACCCAACCGTTGAAACACAAACCTTAACGTGAATATTGACAAAAATACAAATAGTATATTATATACACCACAATATCTATGGTATCTTTTCGTAGAAATGTCTAGCAAGAGGTTAAAATTTAGCACAAATACATTGTTTTCCTTTTCTTAAATTCTTTTTAATAATTCAATAGCCGCGCTAAAGATTTTTTCATTATTGCGTTCGAGTGGTTTTTTTGTCTCACCATCTACAGTATCTTCACCAATTAAAAATTCAATAAACTTAACATCTCGGTACTGAGCAAGAGCAAGCAATGCAGACAACTCCATATCAACACCAATACAACCACGTTCTTTCATTAATTTAACCTTACCAAAAGTTTCACGATAAACAGCATCAGTTGTCCAAATTTTACCTTCCAAAGTATTAAAGCCTTCCTCATCGAAAAGTGTTTTTGTTATTTTCAGAACTGATTCATCTACATCAATCTCACTAGAATCTGGTAAATAATGATAACTTGTGCCCTCTTCACGATAAGCAGCAGTTGGTAAAATGATTGTATTCTTAGCAATATTTTTATCTAGCCGTCCACAAGTACCAAAAGCAACAAATTTTTCAATACCGCTAGCAATTAGTAATTCCATATCACAAACACTACCGGCTGAACCTGTTGTGGGGTAGACTAATAAGACTTTTTCTCCGTCTGTTTTTATATAACGATAAGTATCAAAAGTTCTGCCAAAAGCATTCGTGACTGGAAAAGTCTCGAAATTCTTATTTGGCAGGACGTAATCTTCCCAAATCTCATCATCAAAAATTAAAAGACACCCATGTGGCTTACCATCTAGCTTTAGATCACACGGACCAAAGACTGTTTTTCGTTCTGGATCATATTCTATCATGTTTCTATCATACCCCTAAATATCTTCTTTAGATATATTCTGTTAATCCATATTTCTATCCTTATCCACAATGTCAAATTCTTTATGCCCTAATTTTTCTTGACCCATTTCTGAATTGTTTAAACGAACCAGCCGACATAAGAATATTGACAAAAACATTAGTATAACATATAAGAAATCATACAGATCTATTTCTTATTTCTGTAAAATTCGTTAGAAAGTAATTGTAAAAAATCGTTAACCAATTTAGCTCACATAATTGTGGTTCTCTATTAAATATGAATACTTTAATCAAACAAGCTAACAATCGACTTTTAGGAAATTTATACTTACATCTCATAAGTGAATATTTTTACATTTTTTTGCAAAACAATAATCTATTAAACTATCTTGATGGAGAATATAATGCAGACAACTATGATGGCATCATTATTTTTTCTTCGTCGTTTAATTTAAATTTTTCAGAAATCATAAAGAATTTTTCAATCAAACAATCAGACGTTCTTCGAGCCATTCTACGAACCAGTTACGACAAAAAGCGCAAACCTTCTTACGATATAGAAAGAATCACTCAAGAGCTCATCAATCTACATCGACAACCCTCTTTGCAGCATTTTATTACAGCCCCAATCAGCCCAGCATCATGCACTCTTAAGACTCCATATTTTTCATTATCCAATAAAATTAACCATAATCTTATAGATTTAGACATTATTTTAGAAATTAACCTAACAGATGACTTTCTAAAACCATTGGCCTCAATAGTCTTAAATGCTCTTTCCAACATCTTAGAATCTTATATTTACACGATGCCAAATTTTACAAGCTATGTTTATCACGAACAATGGTCAGATTATCAATGCGACCCAACATATATCGGCCTCAAATTACAACTTCGCACTTCCAATCAATCTCAAATTAATATAAAAACCCTAACAAACTATTTAAATAACCAGTTATCAAAAATCAAACAATTAAAGTTTTCAGAAAAACTCTTATCAAAAATCCAGCTTAAATCGCAGCTTCTCACAAACGAAGAACTACTTACTTCAAGTGGCTTCATTGTCACAAACGAATATTGGGAAAAAATATCTCTTGAAGATATAAACAGATTATATTCTAATATTCATATCGTTGGATAAAATATTTTTCTAAAATCCAATTTTAAATTTTCTGTTAAAATAGAGTCATGGATACCGTGGTTTCAGTTCAAAATCTTGTTAAAAAATATAAAAATAATTATGCTGTTAATGGTCTCAGCTTCAACGTTAAAAAAGGTGAAATCCTAGGTCTTCTCGGTCCCAACGGATCCGGTAAAACCACTACAATTAATTGTATTCTTTCCCTTCTTCAATTTGATTCAGGTCAAATCAAAATCTTCGGCGAAACCATGCGCCCCAGTGCTTATGACATTAAGCAAAAAATCGGTGTTATCTTTCAGGAAGTTGCCGTTTTTAATGAACTCACCGTCTATGAAAATATTGATTATTTTTGTGGTCTATATATTTCAGATAAAAACACACGTAAGCAATATATTGCCGACGCACTCAAGTTAGTTAGCCTTGAAAAATTTCAAAAATATCGTCCAAAACAACTCTCTGGCGGCTTACTTCGTCGCCTTAATATCGCCTGTGGCATCGCTCATAAACCTGAATTAATTTTTCTTGATGAGCCGACCGTCGCCGTCGATCCTCAGAGTCGCAATAATATTTTAAATGACATCAAAAAACTCCGCGACCAAGGTGCCACCGTTATCTATACTACCCATTACATGGAAGAAGTCGAAGAGCTTTGTGATCGCATCATTATTCTTGATAATGGTAAAATCATCGCAAAAGGCACTGTCGATGAATTAAAAAAATTAGCCAAAAATCAGACTAAAATCGTGACGGGTCCAACTCTCAATGATGTTTTTCTAGAATTAACCGGTAAAGATCTACGAGATGATTAAAATGTTTCTTCATAATTTAAAATATAATTTTAAAATTCTTACACATAACAAACCTCTTCTCTTCTGGAATTTTATTTTCATTATCGCTATGAGTATTTTTTTCCGACTAACTTTTTCTAATGTCTATAACACTGAAACTTTCTCCACACTAAATGTTGCTGTTATTAAAAACGACGAATATCAAAAAGATCAATATTTTCCGCATGTAATCTCAAAACTAGAAAAAACCAACCTCGATGGTAGCACTATTGATTCCGAGAAAGATACTACAAATCCACAAAAACTTCTACAGATCTCATATGTCAATACAGTAAAAGAAGCCGACGCTCTTTTGGAGAATAAACAAGTCATCGGTACTATAGAGATCAAAAATCTACAACCAATTCTTAAATTTAAATCAACCGGTATTAGAGAAACGATTCTCAAAAAGATCATTGAAGAGCTTCTTGATAAACGCACTATCTTCAATAATCTCCTCTCTGAGATTCAACCACAAATTACACAACAAATAAAGCAAAGCATTAAAAATCCAAATAAAGTAGATTTTAAACAAATCGAGTCACAAATTATCCAACAAATTGACCAAAGTATCGATTCTAAAATCAAAGAGCTAAATCAAAATACCCTTTCTTTCAACTCTGTATCCTCAAAAAAGCTAGATTATACAATCATCGAATACTTTACCCTCATCGCCATGTCCTGTTTCTCCAGTGCTTATTTCTCCATCTTTCTCATCAGTTCCATTCTCGCTAATATGAGTGAACACGGCAAACGCATTTCAGTTTCTCCAGCCAAGAAACGCACCTTAGTTCTTAGCAGTATGCTCAGTGCATTTATCACGCACATTATTCTTCTCTGTTTGATTTTCAGTTTTAATATCTTCATACTCAAAGTCGATTATGGACAGAATCTTCCCGAAATTATCTTCATTTCGATTCTTGGTTCTATCGCAGGAATCTCTTTTGGTCTTCTCATTGGCTCTCTTATTAAAACTAGTTATGAAATCAAAATTAATCTTACTACCTTTTTCCAACTTTTCTGTTGCTTCCTGTCTGGCATGATGGGGCCATCGATCAAATATCTTGTTGATACCAATTTCCCCCTTATTAATCATTTAAACCCAGCCAATATGATTGTAGATGGTCTTTATTCATTACAAATTTATGATAATCTCAACCGCTATAACTTCAATATTATCAGTCTCATCCTTTTTTCAGCTTTCTGTCTTATTATTTCCGTTATTGTCATCAGAAAACAAAAATATGCACAGCTATAAAGGAACCCTATGATTATTTTTAAAACTTTTTGGCGAATTATGAAAAGATACTGGTGGATTGTCGCTCTCTATGTAGTCATACTCACTTCTATCTCAATCCTCAATTTAAGATCAAATTCTAATCAAACAACATTCACTGACGAAAAACCAGAAATCACCATCGTAGACAAAACCACACATCAACCGCTTACCAATAATTTTCTTAATTATCTAAGTCAAACAGCAGAGTTAGCTAAACTCGATGAATCACAAATCACTGATGCGCTTTTCTATCAAAGAACTAACCTTGTTGTTTTTCTGCCTGAAAACCTCGAAACACAGATTCTTTCTGGTCAAAAAATCACTCTCGATTACCGTACCTCTGGAAATTATTCAGCCGAATTAGCTAAAAATCTTATTTCACGCTATTTTGAACTTCAAAAATCAGAAATCAATCTCTTGCATACTCAAAATCCTAGTCATCAACAAATTGATTCCCTAATTAATTCTATTAATCAAAAACTGGCTGTTTCGCCAGAAGTTCATCTAACAACTAATAATATAACCAATTTAAGAAAAATTTCCGCTTATTTTAACGCCGCCAGCTACACAATCATGGCAATCATTCTCTATATCACCTGTCTTATTAACGCTACTTTCAATAAAACAGAGATCAAAAAACATACTCTAGTTTCAAGTCTTCATCTAAAAAAATATAATCTATATCTACTCCTTGCTAATTCAATCTTTTCTTTTCTCTTCTTTATTTTCATCTCATCTATTAGTTACTTTGTTCTCGGCAACATTATTTTCACCCCTCTCCTCGTTTTATACTTATTAAACACTCTACTTTTCGCCATTTGCTGTCTCACACTAGCCGAACTCATTTCCACCATCGTAGTTTCAAGAGACGCAGTTTCAGGTATTGTCAATCTAATTTCGCTCGGTTCAGCCTTCCTCTCTGGTGCCTTCATTTCTGCATCATTCCTCCCAACCCTGGTTTTAAATATTGCCCACATTCTTCCTTCGTATTGGTATATTAATGCCAATTCAAAAATTGAATCAGTAAAAAATCTAAATCTTGACTCAATTTCACCAGTCTTACCAAATTTTCTAATGTTGCTTTTCTTCTCACTGCTCTTTATTGTTCTTAATTATTTAATTTCCAAAAAAACAACGCCAAACCAATTGTTAAAAATTTTGACAAAGTATCAAAACTTCATAAAAAAACTCCAGTTTGAAGGAAATCCAATTTCCAGTAAAAAATAAACTACTTCGAGTAATATTTGTTATAATCTATACAGACGGAAGCGTGTCCGAGTGGTTGAAGGAGCACGCCTGGAACGCGTGTATACAGCAATGTATCGGAGGTTCGAATCCTCTCGCTTCCGCCAGGAAGTAAAAAATAACTCGATAGAGTTATTTTTATTTCTTCGTAAGAAGAAACGAGGATTCGAGCCCAGGTTCGCATGGAGCGAAGCGACATCCCCTCATCCTCTCGCTTCCGCCAGGAAGTAAAAAATAACCCTATCGGGTCATTTTTATTTCAATAATTTCTTTCTTAAATATCTCTGAAAATCACCATAATTAAACATTGAACTCTCACTATAAGTTGAAGCGCCTTTTGGCAACACAATACTTTGCACACCAATTCTTCCCACTCCAAACTCATCTACTGTTGATATTGATTCAATTTCACCATTTAAATTTGTTGCAATATCAATCAATGTTCTTACTTCTGCCATAGTAATATTAGTTTTCACATTATTTCCCAGTGAATCAATTAATCGAATCACTTTTGTGGGTTTTGTCAAAATTCCAATTGACATTGCCTTATTTTTAATAGCATTAAAAATCCTCTGTTGATTAATTTCTCGATCAAAATTACTTTTCGAAAGACCATAATCTTCCCCACCATCACAACCTGCATTTCTTGCTCGCGCCAATCGTAAAGCTATGTCGCCATTTAGCCCATAATTCATCCCCTTTTTCAAATCTAAGTGTTGACAAGAGTCACGAATTCCTCGCTCATCATCCGCATACACGTCCACATCAATTTTGCCCAATTCATCAACCACAGTCTTCAGTGCACTCCAATCCAGCGATACGTAATACTGCAAATTCAAACCTGTAATTTCCGATATTTTTTTTGCAAAATATCTTGAGGCCTGATCTTTGTTATTTTTATACTCATTTAAAGCGCACATATAAGTCGCATTAATCTTGCCCTGTGCCCCTACCACACAGTTCATCATATCTCCACCAGGCACCGTATAATTCACCCACAAATCTCTCGGAATACTAAAAATTTTTGAAGTCCTCTTTTCTTGATCCACCGAAGCCACCAAAATCGAATCCGTCAATAATTCCCCTCCATGCCCCTCAGCGTCTTCAGAAGTTCCAAAAATCAGTACATTTGTCAAATTATTTTCATCTTTTGCAAGTTCCGTTCCGATTAAAATATCCATCGGATTCCCTTTAAAAACATTTGCTGTATGGGATAATAACATATATCCAAATACTGCCACTGCAATCATCAAAATAATAATTAAGCTTAATACCAAAATCAGTATCTTCGTCCACAACGGAATTCTAGTTTCTTCCTTTTCTCCTTTTTTAATCTTCCGTTTTAATCGTTTTCGATCTCTTACTAAATTTTTCTCGAGTTGATAATTTGCACTCGCCTTTTTCTTTTCTAGTTCCAAAAATTCTTTAGTAACACCACATAAAGCTTCAGCCTTTGTAGCTACAGACTGTTTTTTTACCAGATTTTTTTCAGAAGAGCCATCTTCCTTCTGCTGTTCATTCTTCTTTTCAGGTTGAACAAAATTATCTTTTTCAAGCTGTTCTTCTTTTTTCTGTTCTTTATCTATACTTTTTAAAGCTATTCCAACATCAGATTTTTTTCCAACTTTTTTTGTCAATACCGCAACATCTTTTTTCGTTGCATCCTTTTCCACCACTACAATCTTTTTCTGTAAATTCTGTTTTTTAGATTTTTTTGAATGCTTAATTTTTCTTTTCGTCATCGACCAAACCTCAACTTTTTCTTTAATAATTTTAACACATAAATCCCTAGTTTTCCTCCTGCATGCTATAATTAAACTACATGAGTCCAAAGGGTAATACTAGAAAAGATAGTTCGCTTTTAATTGAATTAAAAAATATCACACGCAGTTTTGGCTATGGCGAAGCTGAGTCTTTTGCTCTTAATGATTTCAATCTTGAGGTCAAACCAGGAGAATTCATTATGATCATGGGGCCTTCTGGCTGTGGTAAAACCACTCTTCTAAACATTCTCGGACTCCTTGATTTTCCTACATCAGGCAGCTATTACCTTGATTCAGAACGTACCACAAATTTTTCTAAATCACATCAAGCCCATATCCGCGCCAAGCAAATTGGCTTCATTTTCCAAGATTTCAATCTTATCCCAAAAATGACCATTCTCGAAAATGTTTCACTACCTTTAATTTATGCAGGTATTTCAAAAACCAAAAGCTTGATTCATTCCTCAAAAATACTTTCCTATTTTAATATGCAAGAACGTGAGTATTATTATCCATACCAACTTTCTGGCGGTCAAAAACAACGCGTTGCCATTGCTAGAGCCCTCGTTTCTTCTCCTGAAATCATTCTAGCCGATGAACCAACTGGCAATCTTGACAGTCGCAATGCTCATCTTGTTATGGAAGAACTTCGCCGTATTCATTCCAAAGGCAATACCATCATCATGGTGACACATAATCCTAATCTTACAACTTACGCTACTCGTGTCATCCATATGCTTGATGGTCGCATCGATACCGACATTAAAACCGTCGCCGATGAAGATCTACCTGAACGCATTAAAATCAGATTTAATCCTAAAAAATCTATCCCTGACTCACCTATTATGGATAGTGATAAAACCGATTCCGAAACACCAGAAGCTCACTACATCAATCATCAAGATAAAAATCAAATCAAAATCCGTCCAATCAAAAAAGTTGGATCACGATCGACCATATTCAATACAACCAAACATACTACAGATGTAGTCGAACATACTAGTAATATTAAATCTTCAAAGACCATTTCAAAAACGGCGGGGCTAAGCTCGTCAAATCAAGAACAAAAAATCATCCACAAAAACACCATCAATATATCAGAAACAAAAGATTTAACATCACCAAACAATTCGCAACCTGAATTTAAAAACTCAAATCTTTCTTATAAATATCCTGAAGACTCAGAAATTTCCGTTGACAACGCCCCCGTTTCGACATTCCCAGTCGTTTCATCAAGTTCAAGCGATAATTCAGTTCGTATTATTAAAAAAATTCCTTCCCTTGAAGAAATTGAAAAAATTAATGCCAAAAAGACCAAACCTAAACTAAAATCCACTAAAAATGCTAGACAAAAACAAGCGAAAGGACGTCGAAAATAATGTCACTACTTTTTCGTACCAATTTTGAAATTGCTAAAAATTCTCTCAAGAAACATAAGCTTCGCAGTTTCTTCACTTGTTTAGGTATCTCTATCGGTATTGCCAGCATCATTCTTATATTCAGTCTCACAGGCAGCATCTCACAACTAATTACTGAACAAATTAAATCTCTAAACCAAGGACTTATTTTGGTCAGACCAGCCAATAATAAAAATAATCTCAGTAATGTTATCGGTGAACTAACAAACACCAATCATTTTAATAATTCTAATCTCACTCCGGAAGATCTGACTAAAATCAAAGAATCTGATGATAATATTGACCACGTTTCCCCGATTGCAATTCTGAATGAAACCATCTCTGGCGATCAGGTAGTTGATTCAGCCACCATCCTCGCAAGCAATGCGGATCTCAAATCCATCTTAAATCTAGAATTAAGATCCGGCAATTTTATTCAAGATAATAAGCTAAAATCTGCCGTCATCGGTCATTCCCTTGCACTGCAACTTTTTGGTTCCAGCGAACCAATTGGAAAAACTTTCTCTTTTTCAGGTAACAAGTTTATTGTTATTGGTACACTACAAAAACTTGAAAACCCAGTTAATTTCAACGGAGTAGATTTCGATCAATCAGTCATTATTGATTTTAACCAAGTCAAATCACTTAACCCACAAATTCAACAAATCGACATCACAGTTAAAGACTCAAATAAACTAACTGAAACTACCTATAAAATTAAAAAGACTCTCACAGAATTAAAAGGCTCTTCTAGTAGTTTCACTATTTCTTTTGGATCAAATATTTCTCACCCAGCTAGTAACCTGCTTACTATTATCTCCGTTACTCTCGCATTAATCGCTGGCATTTCACTCATAATTGGTGGTATTAGTATTATGAATCTTATGCTTGTCTCAGTTGCAGAACGCACTCACGAAATTGGAATTCGTAAAGCCATCGGCGCCACCAATACTCACATTTTCTTACAATTCCTTTTTGAAAGTCTAATTTTAGTTTTCATTGGTTGCATCGGCGGTTTCCTTCTTGGCTACTTAATTGCCCTCTTTAGCTCCACAATCACCCCATTCAAGCCATATTTCAGTCTTGAAATCTGCCTAATCGCATTTTATTTCACACTCATTACTGGCTTAGTTTTTGGACTGCTCCCAGCCATCAAAGCTTCTCGTCAAAATCCAATCGATTCTCTAAAATTTTCTAGTTAAATCATCTCAAGATTCAAAAATTATGCCTTCATCATCTATCAAAATTTCTATTTTTTGAAAAAAAATATTATAATCAACCCATGAGAATTTTGGGAATTGAAACGTCATGCGACGAAACTGCCATCGCCATTGTTGAAAATGGCAACAAAATTTTAAGCAACACAGTTGTTTCTCAAATTGATATTTTTGCTGCCTACGGAGGTGTAATCCCTGAAGTCGCAGCAAGATCACATCTTGAAGCGATCCTACCAGTTCTCCATCAGACTTTTCAAGAAGCAAAACTTCTTGATAAAAGTCAGCAAGCCGATTGGCCAAAAATCGACGCCATTGCCGTTACTCACACCCCAGGACTTCTCGGCTCCCTACTTGTTGGTACATTAACCGCAAGAACTCTTGCCTTGCTCCATCAAAAACCACTTTACGCCGTCCATCATCTCAAATCACATATTTACGCCAACTGGATCGGCACTGATCAACCACCAGAATTCCCGTTAATTGCACTTGTTATATCTGGTGGACACACTCAAATCATCAAAATGACCGCTCATCAAAAATTTGAAATCATTGGCACAACGAAAGATGACGCTGTTGGTGAATGTTTCGATAAAATAGCTAAAATTTTAGGCTTACCATACCCAGGTGGACCGTCTATTACAAGACTTGCCAAAAGTGGTGACAAAAATCGTTATATATTTCCTCATCCAATGCCAAAATCTCTCGATTTTTCTTTCTCAGGACTAAAAACCGCCATACTTCGTGAAGTTCAAAAATCAGTTAACCGACCGATCTCATTCCCATCATCAAAATTAGCAGAGCTTTTATCTGACCAGCAAAAAGCCGACTTCGCAGCTTCTTTTGAACAAACCGTCACTGACATTCTAATTGAAAAAATCAAAATTGCCTTAAATCAAAACCCAAATACAAAAAGTCTAGTCGTAGCAGGCGGCGTTTCCGCAAATCAAAGACTCCGCACAAATTTAAATTCATTTATTGAACAACAAAATATCAAGCTGAATACAAATATTAAGCTCTTCTTCCCTGATCCAAAATTATCTGGCGACAACGGAGCCATGGTCGCTTCCGCTGCCTACTATGAAATTATCTCTAATATCCCCCCAACAGATCCATATACCTTAGATATTATGCCCCGCTCAAATATTCAATAAACTACGCCCCATATACTATCTTTAAATGATGATAAAATAAAATTATGCAACATAACTTATATAATGGTTTAAATGAACAAGAAAAGAATATCATTAATCATATTTTCTTTCACTTAACCAACAATTATTTTATTCAACAAGATCCTCAATTCATTGACTCGAAATTTAAACAAAACAAAGCAGAAAATATAACACATCGAGATACAGTTCGTTGTATCATAATAAATCAAAATCAACAAATCTGTCTTCTCCACTCAAGAGCCAAAGATTATTACGCCATTCCAGGTGGTGGCATAGAGCCAAACGAAACTTTATTACAAACTTTAGATCGTGAAGTCTATGAAGAAACCGGTTACACAATTAAAAATCCGATCCCACTTGGTAAAATTTACGAAGAACGTAACAATCGTCTCACCAATAACTATTTTTTCATTGCACAAGCCGATAAAAAATCCACCCCCCATTTCATGGATGATGAAATTGAGGAAGATTACGAACTAATTTGGGTGAATAAAATTGAAGCAGAAAATTTACTTCAAGATAAATATAATATTCTTAAAAAGAATCACTTCATTCCCTATAATGGTAGTTTTGTCACAACTAGGCATCTAAAAGCAATTAAATATTACATACAAAAAAGTCAACAACAAAATCAAATAGATTAATGATCTAAACAATCAAATATTCCATACAAACAAATCCTTAATTATCAATTTCGCCAAGATAAACATAGTCTAAAATGATATAATCAAATCAATGACAAATCAAAAAGACCAGCCTCCTCTTCTGCAAACGAAGGCTTGGCAAACATTACAAAAAAATTTAGGCGAAAAAACTTTTTTTGAAGAAACGAACCAGTATCAATTTTTAGCAATTAAAAAAAGTATCCCTCTTGGTTTTTATCTCTATCTTCCCTATGGTCCCTATATTAAAAAAACAGCTACACAAGCTGACATTCAAAAATGTATGGACCATATTCTCAAACTTGCTAGTCAAGAAGATGCAATTTTTATACGAATTGAGCCTCAAAGATTCTCTCAAGAAAATCAAAAGAACAGCGGAAAATATACAACAAATCAAAAAATATCAAATGTCGCACAATATTTTTCACTCAATCAAAAACACTTGTTAAAAACTAAAGATCTAAATCCAGCCGAAACTTGGTGTTTAGATTTAGCACAAGAAACAGCCACCATTCTATCAAATTTTGCCCAAGGTACTCGTACAAGACATAATACCTATCAAAAAAAAGGGTTAACAGTTGAAATCACTAAAAATCCTGAAGACATTAACTATCTTGTCGAGTTGCAACATCAATTAGCAAAAGAAAAACACATTGCCAGTTTTTCAGAAAAATACTTAAAAACAGAACTATCTCAGCCATTCGCTTCCCTCTTCTTAGTTCGTTATCACCAAACACCAGAAAATCAAACAAAGTCCCAAAACGAACGTGTAAAAAACGCTTCTGCAACTAATGCAAAAAATGCACTAGTTGAAAATCAAAATGAAAATTTAAAATTAAAACAAAAAAATAACACACAAAACAATCAAACTCCAAAGCCTAAACCCAAGGATAACGAAGTGATTGCTGCTTCCCTATTTTTTGATTATCAAGGCACAAGATACTACATGCAATCTGCTGCCAGTTTAAAATATCGCCACCTGCCAGCCACCGTTGCCTTACTCTCTTATGCAATTTTTTCTGGAAAAGAATCAGGACTCCATACTCTTGATTTTTGGGGTATCGCACCAGAGGGCGCAACCTCTTCGCATCCTTGGTACGGATTTACTGAATTTAAAAAATCTTTCGGTGGTTATGAAAAAATCTACGCCGGAACTTATGATTATATCCTAAATAACAGTAAATATAACTTATATCGATTATTAAGAAAGATTAATCGTCTCAAACGCAAAATTATCAATACGAAAGATTAAAAATTAGTCAAAAGCTAATTCTCTAAATCAGAGAATCATCTCTTCCCTACTAGTTTATTCATACAAAATTAGACGAAAAATCAAAAATTATGGTTAAGAATCAGTAATCGCTCAAATCAAAAAGCGACCTCTTCCCCTTGTCGATTATTTTTTGTGCCTTTTCTAAAAGTTTTTTTAGACCTTCCGGCGAATTAGCCGAGCCAACATGTACAGTTTTTACAATTTTACTATGTTCCTTATAGCACACTTGTACACCCGTCGCCCCCGAAGCAGTTTTAAATTTTCGAATATATGCCACAACCTGATTCTATCATAATTCCCTACCAAAAAATAAATCTTCAAAAATCCAAAAAACACAAAATAAGTTTAACCAATAAATAAACGAGTATTTTACACAATTCCCTATTTCTATTACCCTTATATTTAACAACCTATTGACTTAGCAACCCACATCAAGTAATATAAACATAACAATTACTGCAACTTAAATTAAAGTTTAAAAAGCACACTCAGTAATTGGTCATATCAAAAATGTACTTTTATGTAATAAATCTTGACTTTTGTCAAGCATAAATTTATTGGCATTTTAATAAATACAAGTAATTTCACGTGCTTAACAGGGAAGCGCGATATTTTTGTTTCACTTTCACATAAATATTGTCAATTTCAATTATCCATAAAACATTTGTCAAAACTCAAATTCACTACCATCATTTTGCTCATCTACTCAAATACACCAAAAATCTCTAAAATCGCACAATCTACATAAAAAACTTAAATCCAAGTAATATATAGCTTTTCTTTACAGGCTAATTACCTTATTTTCTTTAAATGTTTTCAGAATATATTTGCTTCCCATTTTTAAAATTTAACAAACTGCAATTAATCTTTTTATCTCTTAATACAACAAAATTTAGCGATCAAATCAATAAAAAATAGACCATTCGGTCCATTTTTTTTATCTGATAGCACTTTCTATAAAAGAATCTTTCAAATTATGCATTAAATAAACTTAAAACATAAAACTCACTTTCTATAAACCAAAAAAATCTTCTAAACAGGGAATTAAAGCAAACCACAACTAGATAATATTCAGTTGTGATTTCATCTTTTCAATCAGTTCTTCTTTCTCTGCAATACTATTTCTCGTCTCTCTTACCAGACCTGCTGGTGCCTTTTCCACATAACGAGGATTCATCATTCTTGCATTAAGATTATCGAGCTCTCTACCAATAGCTAAAATTTTATTTTCAAGTTCATCTTTATAATCAACAATCACTCTCTCTGGTACATCAAGATAAAGCTCGTGATTAGCTATAGCTAATCTTAGTCCTCTTGGCGCACCGTTAGTTGAAGAAATCGCAGGCAATCTTGATAAAAATTTGACCAGCAAAAGGTTATCATTCACTAGAATATCTTCACCAACTAACAGAGTAAACTTCTTACCTCTATTAAACTTAGCAAGAGCAGTCTCCATGCCACGAATATTAGAAACAACTTCGATCAATCGTTCAAAATTTTCACCAGAAATCAAGTCAAAATTCATCAGGGAAGACCACATCTGATCAATAATCATCCCATCAGTCCATGACAAGTTTTGCCATATCGCCTCTGTTACAAACGGCGCAAAAGGATGCAACATAATCAAAATCGATTCAAGACTCACCTTCAAAAGGGAAATATTCTTAAATAATTTCTGACTCTCCAAAAACCAGTCAGCATACTTATCCCAAATCAACTCATAGATTGTCTCCACAGCCTCAGAGAAGCGATACTCCGCCATACATTGTTCCAAGACTCCTCTCGCTTGGTTTATCTCTCGACAAATCCAGTCCTCTCCCATATTATTAGTTGTATATTGGTACACTTCTGGATTTATCGAATCACTTTCCGTTTGATGCACTGCAGATCCCGCGTCTTCATCCAACACTACTGAAATATCAGTTTCTGAAAATCCTTTCTCCTTTTCTTCGTCATCCACAATCCCTTGCACAAAACGTGATATATTCCAAAGTTTATTACATAAATTACGTCCAGAAATCACCGAATTTTCAGAAAAGGCCTGATTTAAGCCTGCCGAACGACCACGTAAAATTCCCAACCGAAAAGCATCTGACCCGTATTTCATGATCATTTCCATCGGATTAATCACGTTACCTTTCGATTTAGACATCTTCTTACCGTGTGCGTCCAGCACTAAACCATGAAGATACACTTCCTTAAAGGGCACTTCGCCAGTAACATAAATCCCCACCATAATCATTCGTGCCACCCAAGCAAACAAAATATCGGCACCCGTTTCCATCACATTTAGAGGATAGAATTCACTTCCGACCCCCTCTTCCCAGTTCGTACATACAATCGGCCAATGCGAAGAAGAGAACCACGTATCAAAAGTGTCTTCATCTCGCACATATTTCACTCCCCCAATTTCAATTTCCAACAAATTAGTTCGCGCATCAAAAATCCATTCATCACCAAGATCATTTGGATCCAATTTCCTAAACATCGGAATTGCAATCCCCCACGGAATCTGTCTTGAAATATTCCAATCTTTTAGACTCTCAAGATAATTAATTAGTACTCTTTGCTTATTTTCTGGATAAAATTTTATTTCATTATTATTCAAATGTGAGATTGCCAGCTTAGCTAATTTTGAAGTATCCACGAACCACTGTTTTTTTAACATCGGTTCAATCACCGTCCCACACTTATAACAATGTGCAACTGCGTGTCGTATCTTTTTTTCACCGATCAAAAGTCCAGCTGCTTCAAGGTCACGTAAAACTTTCTTACGACATTCAAGCACCGATAGTCCCTCATAATCAGGACCACAAATCGGTAGCATCTTTCCATCAAATCCAATCACCGAAATCCTTGGTAACTTATGTCGTTCACCCACCTCAAAATCGTTCACATCATGTGCCGGAGTAATCTTAACAGCTCCAGTACCATATTCCATATCAGCATGCTGATCAGCAATGATTGGAATTTCACGTTTAGAAAGTGGCAGGGAAACAGACTTTCCGACTGTCTCTTTATAACGCTCATCTGCCGGATTTACTGCCACTGCAACATCACCAAACAGAGTTTCCGGTCTTGTTGTAGAAATAACAACATACCCATCATCTTCGACCAACGGATATTTTATCTCATATAACTTACCTTCTTCTTCCTTATATTCCACCTCTATATCAGCAAACGCCGTCTGATGTTTCGTACAATAATTCACCAACTTCTCACCCCGATAAATCAGACCTTCCTTCCACATTTTTTCAAAAGTTCTATATGTCTGACGAATCACGTTTTCATCTAGTGTAAAAGTCAAATCCTTCCATGAACAAGAAGCTCCTAGAGCACGCAATTGTAACTCCATTACCCCCCGTTTCTCTTGTACAAAATCCCAAACTTTCGCATAAAGTTCATCACGCGAAAACATAAAGCGCGTCTTGCCTTGTTTTTCAAGCTCACGTTCGTATACCACCCATGTCTCAAATCCCGCATGATCTGCACCAGGTACATACCAAGTTCTACGCCCTCTTAGACGATAGTATCTCGTCAAAGAATCTTCAATTGCCACAGTTAGTCCATGACCAATATGCAAATTACCGTTCGCATTTGGTGGTGGCATTACGATTGAATATCGTTTCGACTCACGCCCAGTTTTACCACTCCGATCCATCTTCGCTGGCAAAAACTTTGAAGATGCCTCCCATGCAGCATAAATATCTGTCTCAAAATCCGCAGGATTATAAGACGGTGAAAATTTCATCTCTCGCTCCTTTTATTTAATCTATTTCTGTATCTCATTATCCCCTTTACCTACTAATTTCCTTTGAATCTCATTCATTTCTTGTTCAGACAATTTCACTTCTTGCCCATACTTATAATTTGGGTCAAAAGAAACTAGATGAACATGTGCGTGTGGCACATCTGTCCCAATTACCTTTAATAACGTCCTTTCCCCGAACACTTCTTCCATTCTCTTTGCTAACATCTTCACAGTTCTCATTACTGCAAGATAATCCTCCATCGGTAAATCATATATCTTATCCACCTCATTTTTCGGCACCACTAAAGTGTGTCCAGGTGTCTCCGGATGAATATCCAAAAAAGCAAATGTCTTCTCATCTTCATAAATCTTATAGCATGGAATCTCTCCAGCAATAATTTTTGAAAATATACTCGCCATATAAAAACTCCCTTCTTGAAGCGTTTTCTCTCAACTACACGCCTTTATCTTATTATAACAGAGAATTACATCTCCAACCCTTTAAATCGAAACATTTTATGATATAATAAACACAATATGTCAAATCATCGTGTTGGGTTATTCTTTGCGAATCTTTTTTCCATTATCCTCTCTTTTCTCATTTCTTATGTTTCTCGTTTCGGTTGGGAGCCCACCGACATTGCCTTTCGTCATCTCAAAGATTCCACCGTCCTCCTCTATCTACTTTTCTCATATCTTATCGTCTTCACTTTTCATCGATATAATCCAATCACCTCCAAGCGTGGCATTCTGAGACATTTCAAATCCGCCCTTTTAACTAATCTATTTATGGCGATTATTTTTTCTACCATTGTCTATATCACTCACATCAGTGATAGTATTCCTCGTCTATTTTTTGGCACTTTCTTTTCAATCAATTTCACTATCTCTTTTTCCAGCCTCTTTCTCATTCACTTCATCAAATGCGAATATCTTGAACACCATACTAAGAAAACTGTTATTTTCACCGATCATTCCTCTCTTGAGCAATCTGTCTATAATATCCAAAAACTCGACGTTGAAGATTGTGAAATTATTGGCATCACTCCACTCACTGGCAAATCTCAAAACCATTTTTTTAAAGTTAAAGTCCATTCACGTCCAGTCGAACAATCAAAAAGTCCAAAAGCCCAAAAATCCTCTACACAAACTTCTAAACGCACCAACACAAATCATACCACTCTTCAATCTCCATCAAAATGGCTTCTCCCAATTACTGTCGATCTAAAAGAAAGTCCTCTCACGGCTCTCGACTACATCAAACGTCATCAAGTAGATCTCGTAATTTTCTGCGTTAATCATATCAACCGCGAAAAAATCAAACACCTCATTGAATCAATCAGCGAAATGGGAATCGATTCTCTTATCACCATTGATAGCTTCGCAGTCGAAACCCTCGAAACTAAATTAGAGGATTTTGGTACCACTAGCGTCATTCGTCTTTCACCACGTCTCTTTTCTGAAGGGGAACTTATTATTAAACGCTTGATGGACATCCTTGGTGCTCTCATCGGCTGTCTCCTCTGCCTTCTCGTTGGTATCATTGTCGCTCCGCTTATTTTCTTTGAAGATCCAGGACCTGTCATTTTTAAACAAAAACGTGTCGGTCGCAATGGTAAATTCTTCTACATTTATAAGTTTCGTTCCATGTATCAAGATGCCGAATCTAGACTCCAAGACCTTCAAGCTCAAAACGAAATGCACGGTTTTATGTTTAAAATGAAAAATGACCCAAGAATCACCAAAATTGGTAAATTCCTCAGAAAAACTAGTATAGATGAACTCCCTCAGTTTTTTAATGTCTTAGAGGGAAGCATGTCGCTCGTCGGCACTCGTCCCCCAACCGTTGACGAATACAATCAATATTCAGCACATCACAAACGTCGCATCAGCATCAAACCAGGTATAACTGGACTATGGCAAGTTTCTGGTCGTAGCGAAATCACTGACTTTGAAGAAGTTGTTCGCCTAGATTGTTTCTACATCGATCATTGGAGCGTTGCTAGTGATATTAAAATCCTCCTCAAAACTTTCGCCATCGTCTTTACTGGTAAAGGCAGCGAATAACCTACTTTTTCTATAGTTGCTATTCCTGTTCAAAAAGTATATACAATCAAAAAACAACCCGACCGGCTGCTTCATCTTGGCGGAAGCGAGAGGATTCGAACCTCCGAGACATTTCTGCCCACACGATTTCGAGTCGTGCGCCTTCAACCACTCGGCCACGCTTCCGTTTTCCATTCTATCATAAACTTAAATTTCACCAAAAAACTCCCCTAAAAAGGAAGAGTTTTCATCATTTCTCTAATTGGTACACCCGACAGGATTCGAACCTACGACCTTTTGCTCCGCAAGCAAACGCTCTATCCAGCTGAGCTACGGGTGCAAGATGTGGATACCATCCAAACCAAAATTCGAACGATATCCACCTAGAAATTAAATGAGCATCGCTTTTTTGCGACAGTCATATTATAGCATATTTAATTAATATTCCTAGAGGTGTGTTATAATTTAATTACAAAAAAAGGAGTTATATGGAAGAAAGTAAAATTAAAAACACTGAAAAAAGTACAGATTCAAACGCAAAATCGACAACTTCTACATTAAAAAATAAATTCGATCAAGCTTCCAAAAATCGTACTGTGAAATTTATCATTTCTGCAATCAAAAAACCTTCATCTGCCTTTAAAGAGTATATTGCAGATTATTCTGATTTCAAAAATACTTGGCAGCTTCCAGTCTTCGCCAGCATAGCTTACACTATCATCAATCTTTTTAATACTGTAATCTCCAAAGTTTACACCGCCCCACACAAAACCCTCTTTGGACAACAAGTTTCAGCATCTTGGAACTGGAAACGGCTTGAAAAAATCGATTGGTTTCAAACCATTGGTAGCTCATTTATCTCTTATCTAATTCCTATCTTGTTTGTCGCAGGTGTCTATTACGTTGTTTCCTTGATCTTTAAAAAGACCAGCAATTTTTTCCGCCTTCTCACCATCGTAGCTGTTGCTACAGTCCCAACCATGATCGTCGCCTTAGTTGTTACTCCACTTATTTCCATTATCTCAGCACAACTTGGCACTATTCTCTTTATGAGTGGCATCTCTTACGGTTCAATCATGGCATACGAAGCCCTCAATGAGGAAATTGGTTATAAAGGTAATGAACGTATCTTTGCTAACCTCATCTTTATGGTTGCACTTTATACAGTCTTTGTCCTCTTATTTGACTCTCTCTTAAAGAGTTCACTAGGTGGTAGCACTCTTCCACTTAATTCATTAAACAACCTTTTCAATAAATAAATTTACTATGGTATATTAAAGATATGGATAAAAACTTCGACCAAAAAACAACTAACACTAAATTAACCGGTAGTCGTGCAGGTCGAATTAAAGTTCGTTTATTAAAAACTTACTATGGCAACATCTTAAAAGATATGCGTATCATTTGCATAACTGGTACCACAGGAAAGAGCGTTGTTGCACATTATCTTTACTATATTTTAAAAGAAGCAAACGAAAAAGTTGCCATCTTAGCCTCTGAAGACGAGATTAAAGTTGGTACACTTTATAAATTTTTCAGCGATGCTTGGAAAGCAGGTGCAGACTATTGCATCATAACAACTCCTGCCAGTTCTCTCAAAAAAGATGTTTTTTATCAGCTCCCAGTCTATATTGCTGCTCTTACTGATTATGTCCCCTCAAAACTCTCCGATCTCACCCCTGAAGAATATGCTGCCGCAGAAAACACTCTCTTTAGCTTAAATCCAGAATACGTTGTCCTTAACCGTGACGATAGCCATTATCTTGAATTCTCCAATTTCAAAGGCAAACAGGGTACCGTTACTTATGGCTCAGACCATTACAGCGACACCAAGATTGAACGTCGCACATTATATCGCAAGGGAAGTGAAGCCACTCTCAAAATCGAAGGACATTCCTTCAGTGTCGCCAGCTTCCTCACCGGCGAACCAAATATCTCTTATATGGCAGCTGCCGCCACTATCGCAAATCTTATGCATTACACTGAAGACCAGATTATTAATGGTATCAGCGATTTTGATCCAGATCACATCGCCGGCTAATCTTTTAGCTTATTTCTTCAACTTATTTCTTCATCTTTTTTCTTAATATTTTTCTAACCACCTTCAGATCTTCAAACGGTTCAGCACCACCAGCTCGCAGAATCGTTTTTTCGTGTCCTTTTCCAAGAATTAACACAATATCATCTTTTTCTGCAAGATCAATCGCTTTTTTAATTGCTTTTTCACGATCTAGCTCAACAAAAAGGTTTTCATCCAAAATTTTGCCTTCCGCCTCAGCTCCCTTAACAAATTCATTAGCAATCATTTTTGGATCTTCGTCTCTCGAATCGTCCTCGGTAACAATCACGATATCTGAATTAATTGCCCCGATCTTTCCACGTTCTTCTCTTGTAGACTCATCTCTCCTTCCAGCTCCCCCAAATAATGAAATAATCCTCGCCTTCTTCCCAGGTACTACAGATTCAAAAACCTTCAAAAATGCATCTGGCGTATGTGCGTAATCGACTATTACTTCAAATTTTTGCCCTTCTCTTACACGATTCATTCGTCCTTCCACCGAATCTAACGCATAAATTCCTTTTTCAATCTCATTTTTCGTTAATCCCAATTTTATCCCCACTGCCACTGCTGCAAGGGAATTATAAACTGTGAATTTGCCAGGAATTTGTGTCTTAATTTCCAATTTTTTTATCTTATTATCCACATTATTCACATCAAAAAATTGCTGAGAAACTATAGTCTGATATCTGACCCCATCTGCCTTTAAAGTAATATTCTCCGCCTGTAATATTCCATTATTTATTCCATAAGTAACATACTTTTTTACATCTTGTGCAAAATACGCCCAACTCTTATCATCCTCATTAATCACTCCAAAATCCGCCATCTTAAACAACATTCGCTTTGCATCTCGGTAATTTTCAAAAGTCTTATGATAATCCAGATGTTCATGCGTGACATTCGTCATCACCGCAATTTCAATCGGTACACCATACACTCGATGTTGAACTAAAGCGTGTGAAGTTATTTCCAATACCAAAAATTCAGCCCCAAGATCTGCTATTTTCTTCATCCTATAGTTTAAAGTCTCAACATCAACGGTTGTCATATGTTCAACCTGCTCCTCAAGTTTATCAACTCCCCATGCAACGGTTGTCATCAACCCTGTTTTATAGCCAGCTGCATTAAGCATTTTCCAAATCATAAAACAAGTAGAAGTTTTCCCATTAGTACCCGTCACCCCAATTACTCGCATTCTTTTTCCAGGAAAACCATATTTATGTGCCGCCATCGCTGCCTTCGTCAAATGATATGGAATTACTAAACGGTTATAATTTGGCACTTTATCCATTAAGAATGTCTTTATCTTCATCATTCACCTCTCACTTTTTCTAACTCTCATTATATCATATCTACCCCTGTTAATATTTTTCTAAATTATTTTTTTAGCATAATTAGCACTCTCCACTTGACAGTGCTAATTATTCGCTATACAATACTAATCAGATTACAGTTGATTAGAATTTGAGGAAATAAGATAAATTTTCAAGATCATCCATAATAAACAATCTTCAAACTTTCAACTGTAAAATAAGTAAAAGGAGGAAAATGACCTTAAAACCATTACAAGATCGAATCGTCGCCAAAAAAGAAACCCCTGCAGAAAAAACTGCATCCGGATTCTTTATGCCAGGTGATGCAAAAGAAAAACCAAGTTATGCCACTGTCGAATCTGTCGGACCAGATGTAAAACATGTCAAAAAAGGCGACAAAATTATCTTTAAGGAATACAGTACAACCGACATTAAACTCAATAATCAAGATTATCTCATTGTCAAAGAAGAAGATGTCTTGGCAACAATTGATTAACCACAGCAATAAAACAATTTAAACTAATAATTAATCCACAAATTATCTTTAAAAAGAAAGGGAAATATGGCAAAAAAAATTTTTTACGCAGATCAAGCCCGCGACAAAGTTTTAAGCGGCGCTAAACAACTCTACGACGCAGTAAAAGTTACTTTTGGACCAAAAGGACAAAATGTAGTCATCGAAAAATCATATGGCAATCCAGTTATTACACATGATGGTGTTACTGTTGCAGAAGCTGTTGATTTAGGCAACACTGAAGCTAATCTTGGTGAACAAATTGGCGCCAAACTTATCAAATCTGCCGCTCAAAAACTTAACAAGGTCGCTGGTGATGGCACAACCACCGTTACTGTCCTCACTTACAACATTCTTAATGAAGCAAACAAACTAATCGCCGCCGGTGTCAATCCTATGGAACTTCGAAAAGGTATCGAAAAAGCTGGTGAAAAAATCGTCTCGAAAATTGATCAAACTGCCGAGAAGATTGCTGGCGATGACAAGAAAGTTGCTGAAGTTGCCACTATTTCAGCTGGTGATAAAGAAATTGGCGAACTAATCGCTAATGTCATTAGTAAAATCGGTAAAGATGGCATTGTTACTGTTGAGGCAGGTCAAGGTCTTGAAATGGAGCAGGAAATCGTCGAAGGCTTCAGTTACGACAAAGGCTACAGCTCACCATTCTTCGTTACCGACGTCAATCGTCAAGAAGCTGTTTTTGACAAACCACTCATTCTTCTTACCGACAAAAAGATTTCTGCAAGCAATGAGATCCTTCCAATTCTAGAGAAAGTTGCCCAAGCCGGACATAAAGATCTTGTAATTATTGCTGAAGAAGTCAGCGGTGAAGCGCTCTCTCTCCTCGTTCTTAATAAACTAAAAGGAGTCTTTAACTCCCTCGTTCTTAAAGCTCCTGCCTTTGGTGATCGCCGTAAAGAAATCTTAGAAGATATTGCCGTCCTCACCAATGCTACTGTTATTTCCGAAGACAAAGGTATGAAACTTGAAGATACAGAAGTTGCTGCTCTAGGAAATGCCAAGAAAATCATTGCTACCAAAGACAGTTCTACCATTATTAGTGGTGCAGGTAGTCAAAAAGCTGTTCAAAGTCGCATTGAACTAATTAAGTCTCAAGCTAATCTCGCTACATCCGATTACGATCGTGAACAATACGAAAAACGTGCTGCTGCTCTCTCTGGTAAAGTTGCCGTCATTAAAGTTGGTGGTGCCACAGAAACCGAAATTGATGAAAAGAAATATCGCGTAGACGATGCAGTTGCAGCAACTAAAGCTGCTCTCGATGAGGGAATCGTTGCAGGTGGCGGCGTAACACTTGTCAACCTCGCAAATCAACTTACAAAAGAAGATGCAGGTACCAAAATTATTAAAAACGCCCTTAAAACTCCCCTCCTTCACATTCTTGAAAATGCAGGTCTCAACGCCCAAGCCCTTCTTGCAACCATCGAAAATGCAAAACCAGGTCAGGGAATCAACGTTATGGAACCTGAAAAAGGTTTGCAGGACCTCAAAAAAGCAGGTGTGATTGATCCAGCCCGTGTTACTCGTGAAGCAGTCCAAAATGCTATTAGCATTGCTGCAACAACAATCACCATGGGTGCTCTCATTGTTGATCTTCCAGAAAAAGAAGATACTTCTGCTGCTGGTGCCAACATGGGTGGTATGTATTAAAACATACCATAAGCCTCTGTAATAAACAGTTAGTTACAAAAAATAACTTAGATAAAATCTAAGTTATTTTTTAATCATCTTTTATATTCCAGTCAGTAATAATTTCTATGCTTAGCTAGAATACTTAGTTCAAAATCTCTAGCCATCTGCTTTCTCAACTAAGAATAGTAATGCTTCTGCCTTCTCCTGCTCATTACTAATTTCTTTTACTGCTTCATAAGCAGAAGTAATCATATCTTTCGAACCTGTTGATTCGATCATCTGCTTGTATACTTTAAATTTCTGCTCTGGTTGCATTTTAATCTTATCCATTAATGGGTACAAATCCTGCAACATCTGCTTCTTGACTTCTTCAAATTGTGCATCTTTTACTTCAGCATTACTATCTTCTATTGCAGTTACTTCTGGTGTTATATCAGAATTAACATTATCCTGCGTTACTCCTGTTCCATTATTCCCAGTAATTGGTGTTGGACCAGTATTAGTCAAATCCGCCATTACGTTTGGATTCACACCAGGCATACTTGGCTCACCAGACAAGAAATCTGGCACTGGCGGCGTTGGAGGCACTCCAAATTGATCCTGAATATTTGTACTAAAGTCTGCACTTGAACCTGCCGCACTAGTTGCGTCTGTCGTTGGCACACCGTTATTTTGATTCATATACCCACCTTTTTTCTAAACTTTTCTCAAGTTTAGCATAAACAGTACAGTTTTTCAATTTTTAAAATCGCAGTTTCTTTACGATTTTATCAATCATGTCCAACTTCACTTCTTCCATTGGTAATTTTTGCCCAAACATATTTACAATTTCTTCACCCTTATTTTCCGGAAAATAAACCGTTACCGCCGGAGAAAATCGCTTCTTTGGCATTAAAACAATTGCAAAGTGTACATCGTCTTGCAGTACTCCAAACGCCTTATACTCTTCGAATCGATACATTTTATCACCCTCAGTCAAACCTTTTTCCGATAACACATATTGAATCTTCCTTGGTGGTCTTACAGAATACACAATTATCGCCACCACCGAAACTATAATCAGCACCGTAAAACTCCACCATTCAAACCGAATCGAGATCAAAGATAAAATCACACCGACCAGAATTAACCCAAAATACCATCCCATATTCTTTTCATGCGATACGTATTCCTCAGCTTCCCATTGTACAACAGTATTATCTTTCACTTTCACACCTCAATATCCATTAGCTTTTTTAAATTATAACACACCAAATTACATCTTTTAAACCATTCTAGAATCCCTTAAAATATGTTAAAATGACAAGTATGGAGAGTTACCCAAGTGGCTGAAGGGGGCGGTTTGCTAAATCGCTAGTGTGGGGAAACCTGCAGCGGGAGTTCGAATCTCCCACTCTCCGCCATTACTGACAAACAGCCTCATTCGAGGAATTTTTTATCTATAAATAGAAATTGACTCTTCCACGAATTGATTATCACTATTAAACCAGATGGTATAAGCGGCTTTACAAAAGATTTATTAAATTTTTGTTTTTTGACTGGACTTCTATCGTATCCTCACTCAACCATACTTTTACGAACAGTCTCTTCATTTCTTAATTGGACTTCAGACTTCTCATTCTGGTTCATATTTGCAAGATCTCCAGCCAACTGGTTATTATCTCTGCGGTGCTAGATATAGTTTGATAGGCTAAATAATAGGCAGTATCTACATCTTTAATGTTATGCTTTTCTTGAGCATACTCCCAATCGATTTTATTATGCAGAACCTCAGAAGTTTTGAGAAGTATATCGAGACAACCTTCTATGCATCTACCTAATATATCCAAATCATTGTTATCTATAAATTCTGGGATAGCACACGGTATCGGTTTCATTTGTAGTCCATACATATGGTCGGATAATTCGCTAATTTCTTTTTTACTGACCCATTTATACTTATCATTTAGGTGTTTCATATATCTGAAGACTGTGCTATCCGAAGGACCGAATGCCCACTCTTCTTTTACGAAAGTAGGGTTATTTTTTCTGAGTATTCTTATATGTATTGTTTCATATCTAGAATTATCGTCTTTCATATTGCTTTCCTTAAACGAAATAGGACACCGATCACGGTGTTTAAATCGTTTTTCTGCGCCAAGTGTAGTTAACTAGTGCTTTGGGTTAGTATTCCTATCATAGTTAACCAATCTTATGTCTTTTGCAGGCACAAAGCACAGATTTAATTTGATCTAGACAGTATAATCATACCATAGACCAAGTTTAAATAATGGGAGAGCAATTATAGTATTTGTGATTTTAGTTCTCAAAACTTTTGAGGAAGAGAAGAGCTTTCTTTGCCATTTCGGGGTCTTTGGGGTTCATTCTGAAAAAGCCATCTAGCACATAATAGCTTTCCAAAACATTTTTCTCGCTTTCGAATAAGTTATCATCAAACCAGACGAAATCGCTATCTAAATCGATACCCTCTGTTTTAAGAACTTCCCAGTTAGTCGGTTTAAATGTTTGGTACATTTCTTCCACTAGCTCTGCAGGGAATACATCGAATAATGCAAAATTCGTTTGGTTTTCACCCCCTCTACAATGAGTAGTTAGCCAATATAATGAGTCGCCATAATTATCTAAACAATAGCGTATGAGAGCTATAACATCTTCTTGTGGTGAGGCTGTACCTTTTAGCACCCCATCGATATCGAAATAGATTTTGTCTATTTTGTTCATTCCGCCAAGTATCCTTCACTACTTAATTTTCCTAATAGCTCCACATAGATCATTTTGGTTTCTTCTGACATTTTGCCATTATGGATAAAATCGTTTATCATTTGACGAAGCTGATCCTTATCGATTAATCCTTGCACTGTAAGTAAAATAACACCTTCCATATTTTGAATAAAGGCATCTACAATAAATTGATCGAAAGCGTTTAGTTCTAGAAAAAATGCCCCAGCTATAATAGCTGTTCTTTTGTTCCCGTCGCAAAACCCATGATTTTTAGCAATAGAAAAGACTAAATGGGTAAGCTTTTCTTCAAAACTCGGATAATAGACATCATTTTGTATAAATTCAATAAAACCTCGCAGTAAATTTTCATTAAATACGCCCATTGTGCCACCAGACTTACGGATAACTTCATTATGCTTATCCAATAAGTCGTCGTATGTTGGATATATAATATAGTTCATATTACTTATCCTTTAATCGTTTCAACATTTTTAAATTATCATCAATTCTCTCCGATAGTGCTTTGCTTTTTTCTCCGAGAAACCTTTCATAATCCTCTTTGTTTAACGGGTAGATGTATTCTCCCAAATTTTCGTGGCGCTTATTCCTTAATCCATTATCTAAGCTCGCCATATTTCTCCTAGCTAATTCAACTTGCGGTTCAAATGATGGGTGTTTTGCTGTTTTTTCGAAAACTTCGTCAGCCTCGTCTCTTGTTAGATTTCTTTGCAATTCGATTTGTTTGTTTTTAAGTTCCTCGGCTACTGTATTTTCAAAACTAGAAATTGCTGATAATACTTCAGCATATAGGGTTTCACGAATTTTATCTTTTTTACCCAATTCTAATAATCTTTTATATTCTGCAGCATTTTCTTTAAATATAACTTTATACACCTTATCATTGTAGTTTGGATATTTAGCCGTATCACTACTATCTGTTACGAATTTTCTCAATGCGTCTCTAAGCTTTTTATTATATCCTTCATTATAATATGAAGCCAATATAAATTTTTCATCTCGTTGATTGATGTATTTTGTATCTCCCCCTGCAAGCTTCGTAATAGTATCCGTCGTGATATTTAACATCAATGTCCTTAACTGTTTTGCTTTCGGACTATCGCTCAATAACATTGCCATGTTGAGAAACGCTTTAATATTAAAAATACCCAACCTAGTCGTTTTATCAGCGTTGGTTAGGACATCAATGTCCTGACCAGAATAGAAAGATTTTAATTCGTTTCCAGAAATTAGTTTATAGCCATTTTCAGTCAATTCATCACCATATTTCTTTACATATCTACGAATAGTTCTTTCGTCTATTTCAAAAAAAGATGCTACTTGTTGTGTCGTTAACCAATATTCATTACCAAAAAATGTTCCTTTAATATCGACTTTTGCTTCTATCTCTTTTACCGCAAAAGAATTATTCAGAATGTTGCGTCGTGCTACAATAGAATTTTCAAAACTATTATTCATAAGATATATTATACTATAAAATAATAGATAGAAAAAAGAGGTGTAGGTGTAGCATAATTTTAGGCAGCGATAAACCTTATAGCGTAGTTTGAACTAATAATAACTGTTCGAACTTGATATAAATACTCTCCGCCATTGTTGACACACTGCCTCATTTGAGGCATTTTTTATCAAATTAATCTATAGTTTTTTCTTTATTCTGCTTTAATAATTTTTATCTTCTTCCTTTTATATACATTCTCTCTTAAATTGCTTTTATTAACATATGTGGTACAATAGAACCATATTTAGTAAACGCGAGATTCGATTATTTTTATGAAAAAAATCACTAAGACCCTAACTCAAACTCTAACTGGCGTTGGCGCACTTTTATGTTTGACTACAAGTCGCGTTCTTGCCTCTGCTCTTTCCGTACAAGAAGGTGCAGATGCTGCACGTGCTGACGTTATGCCTACCGAACTAATTGGTGATAACGGTGTTTTTAATCGTCTCACTAGCACAATTCTCTTAATTGTCGGATTTATTTCCGTCATTATGCTAGTTTATGGTGGACTTCGTTATATTCTCTCTGGTGGCGACAGCAAAAAGGTTACTGATGCAAAAAATACAGTTCTTTATGCTATCATCGGACTCATCATTTCATTACTGTCCTACGCTATTGTCAAATTTGTGCTCAACTCTGTTATAGTGTAAATTCAAACCATTAATTTTTAGTTGATATAATTAGTCAATATGATCATTACTCATAATCACCAGCGCCGCGATTCTTTCCGCACCAGCTCTCTTTAAAACGCGTTGTGCCGCCATCATACTAGCTCCCGTCGTCCAAACATCATCAAATAAAACATATATCGCCTTTGGATCAATTTCAGTACCTTCTTTTATTACATATGCGCTTTTTGCTTGTTCCATCCTCACTGCAGCATTTTTTCCTACCTGTGTTTTATTATTTATTCTCAAAAGTAACATCTTCATCTCTATTTTTTTATTCTTCCAAATAATTCCTTCGCCCAAATTTGATAATTCATTTTCTAAACAAAATCCCAAATATTTCATATGATCAAATCCACGCTCACGAATATGTGCAAAAGTCGTCGGTAAGGGAACTAATATCATCCTGTCTTCAGATTCAATCTGCACCTTAAACATTTCTACTACTTTCCGAACCAAAATATCAGCCAATTCTCTATGCGAATGATATTTATAATCTTTAATTAAGTCAGACAAAATCCCCTCTTTTATTCCGCCCACTACTACAAATTCAAAATCATTTTTCTGTCTCACCACATAACCAGGATTTGTTGCATTCAGATAATTTTTACAACGCGTACATAAAACCTCACCCTTAGCCCCACAATTCTGACATCTGTTAGGACATAAGACCTCCAACAATATGTTTATAATTGTATTTTTTACATCAAACCACACTTTACTCTTGCTTTTTACCATAACCACTCCTATAATAACCATAACAATAGTTAATGTGGAGGAATACTTAGCAATGGCTCGTACAAATGACGATGACATGCTTATGGAAGATGAACTTGCGGCCGCATTTCTGGATAATGATGGCCAAGAAGAAGCTGAACAAAGTCCTGCTCAGACTCCTGAAAATCTTCCATCAGAAGAAGATCCAGAGGCGTGGGACGAACCGGAAGATTTTCCAGGTCAATTAGCAGTTGATGTTTACGAGACTGCAGATAAGTTAGTTGTAAAAGCTCGCACCGCAGGCATTTCAAAAAATGACCTCGATGTAACTATTTCTGACAACATTCTCACCATCTCTGGTATCTTGAGTGGTGGAGAAGACGAACAAACTACCCGTTGGCATATTCAGGAATGTTATTGGGGCGAATTTTCTCGCACCATTGCACTTCCTGTTCCTGTTCGTGAGGATGAAGGTAGTGTCAAAGCTGAATTAAAAGATGGTGTTCTCACCATTTCCTTTGAGAAAGAGAAGACCGAAACCCCAACTAAAATCCCAATCCAATAGCCTATCTTACAAGCAGCAATACTTAAATAACACCACAAATTTGTGGTGTTATTTATTGCTCTTCTTTGTAAGAAATTTTCCCCTACACTAACCAAATAATCTTAATTATCACTATTTCAAACTAGATCCATCTTATCTTTTTCAAAAAATAAAAGCAAGCTCTAGCATAAAAAATAAACCCAACTGGGTTTATTTTTATTATTAATAATCAGAGCTATCTTATTTAAAGATAGCAGATAGTACAAAGTTAACAATTGAATAAGCCAAAAAAGCCACCACTAGACCAATCACACCATTCATAATTGTATCTTTAGCTTTTTTTACTTTTGCTTGATCACCAGCTGACGTCGTATACATTACACCGCCATAGATGATAAAGACTACTGCCAAAAGACCTAGCACTCCAAGAGCAACATTGATGATCGTGTTTATTGTTGCCATCAAATTGTCAGAACCAGCATGATCTTTTGCAATATTACACTCTGAAAGCGACGAAACGCTCGCACCGTCCCCACGTAATGATCCAGGGGGGCAAGTAACCGCACTTACTGCCTGAGTAGCTACCATCAAAACAACTCCACTAAGTGACAAAGCAGCAAATCCTTTACCTAAAAGATTTTTCTTATTCATCGCGCTATCCTTTTCAATTTATAAATTCTGTTATTTACCAAATAAATTAGATAGTACAAAGTTAACAATTGAATAAGCCAGTAAAGCCACCACAAGACCAACAATTCCGTACATAATTGTGTCCTTAGCCTTCTTTACTTTGCTAGCTTCACCAGCTGATGTTGTGTACTGAACACCACCAAGAATAATTACGATCACAGCAATAAAGCCAATCACACCAATTATCACGTTAATAATCTGGTTTAATGTTGTCATTAAATTACCATTATTAAGGTTATTGTCGCTTGATCCAATACTCTTACATTTTGTAAGATCATCAGCGTTTGTGCCATCTGGACAGCGTACCTTACCAGCAGCAAATACTGGAACAGCCTGAAGTCCCATTGATACTACACCAAGACCGCCTGCGACTAATGTTTTGATTTTATTAGAGATCGTCATATTTTTTCCTTTAATATTATTTTCCTCATTATATCATAAGCATCTGTTTAGACAAGCCCCCACCTCTAGAAAAAAACTAAAAAGTTTTTATGTCTTTTATTGAACTTCAATTAAGCACCGATCGAAGTAAGCACGAATTGCACAATTGCATATGCCAAAAAAGCAACGACTAACGCCACTGTTGCATAAATTATTATCTGTTTTGCACTCTTAACTTTCTCCCCGTCACCAGACGATACCACTAGTCGCTGACCACCTAATACGATTGCTGCCACACTAATAATCCCCACAGCTGCTATCGCCACGTTAATTATCGTATTAATTAATTCAGGAATATTTTTATTTTTTCCAGTTGCACCAGAACAGCCTGCATTGTCCAAAACTCCCTCATCCACATCGTCCGCTCCTCTTAACTCATCACAGATCTTTTTGCCATTTCCACTATCCGCATACAACTTGTTCACTGGTAAAAGCATATTCAAGCATCCAAAAATCGTTAGTGCTATAGCAGTTATTGTAAGCTTCTTTATTTTCTTCATCTCTCTCCTAATTGATAGACTTAATCACAAATGTCGTTATTGCCCAAGCTAATACTACTATTACTAAACCAATTATCGAATAAGTAATTGTCTTGGTAGCTTTTTTTATCCTATTCGCATCACCATCCGAAGTTGCATACATAATTGCAGCATAAACAATATATCCCACTGCCACCAATGCCGTCAGCGCATATAGCCAGTTAAATACCACCATCAAATTATAATCACTAGTATTACCTTTATTTGGAATTTTATCCAAGGCATTATTCAAAGAGTTCACCTTAGTTACATCAAAAGAATCACCATAAATTCTCCCACTAATACCAGCAAAATAACTCAACTCTCTTATCACTGGGCAATTCCTCCGATTACATTCGATATCGTATCTGCCAGTACCGTCGCAGAAATAGTCATTACTAAACCAATCACCGCCCCAGTAATAATCTTTTTGCCTTCTGTAACCTTCCCAGGATCACCTTCTGACATAATATACTTATAGCCTCCCCAAATGATAAACCCTGTTGCCACAAAGCTAGCTAGTAGAGAAGCATCATACATTAAATTTAAAACGATCACCCATACAAATCCCGCAAGGTTCGTATTACCATTTTCATCAGTAGCAATCTTTCCAACATGACACGACCCACCATCTTTTGTTACAAGACCCTTATACCAAGGACGAAGCCCCAACATTGAATTGCTACAACTGCTATCTACACTCTCTTCAATTACCTTCGCTTCAACTGGTTGTCCAAATATTTCTGACCATACAAACGTCAGCCCAAAACCTGCAAAAAACACCAAAACAAGTGTCAATAGTCCACGGATACGACTTTTCATACACTGATTATAACATTATTGTTCAAATTCTGTATATAACATATAATACTAACTAAGTAATATTTTACCTGCCACATCTGATTTTACTATTGACATAGCGCTTATGTGTGGTATAATATACGAGTAATTAAATTCTACACCTGTATGAAGAAGGTCAACACAAGAATAAAAAGTTTTTTGAGAGTCGCTGGGATATTTTTTTCCAGCTTTTTTTTATTAATCAATACCATCTTCATTACTTCTCCTACTTATGCAGATCCTACACCTGAAAATACCACTATCAATAATCAGAACACCGACACAAATCAAAACACTTCTACTCCATCTGAAAATAACAACTCAGGGAACCAAGAAAACACTAGTCAAGAGAACCAAAACAATTCTTCTAATCAAGCTCAAACTGACAATAATAATAGTCAAAACACTACTTCAGAAAATCAAGCTAGCACTTGTTCATCACAAATTGGTATACTTGGTTGGATTATTTGCCCATCCACAGGTCTTCTAGCTAAAGGTATTGATGCTCTATATAATCTCATAGAGGGTCTACTCGACGTCAAACCTCTTGATATGAACAGTAATTCTCCAATTTATCAATTTTGGACCTACATGCGTAATATTGCAAATATCTGTTTTATTATCTTCCTTCTTATTATTATATATTCTCAAATCACAGGCTATGGCATTAATAATTATGGCATTAAAAAGTCCCTCCCACGTCTAATTATTGCTGCTATGATCGTAAACTTCAGTTATCTTTTTTGCGCGATCGCCGTTGATGTTAGCAATATTATTGGTAATAGCTTAAAAGATTTTCTTGGTAGCATTGCAAATAATGCCATTACCACCGGTACTATCAATCAATCAAAAAACCTTGGATTTTACTCACTCTTCACAACTATTGCCGCTGGTGGAATAGGTACCACCTTAGTCTTTACTTTTCCAGGTGGACCACTTGGACTCCTACTAGCCATTATCCCAGTTATCATTGGTGGTGCTATCTCCGTAATCATCGGATTACTCACCCTTGGTCTTCGCCAAGCGCTTGTCATTTTTCTTGTAACTATTTCACCAGTTGCTTTCGTTCTTTATATCCTGCCAAACACTGAAAAACATTTCCAAAAATGGAAAACCACTTTTAGTCAAATGCTTTTCTTCTATCCAATGTTCAGTATGCTCTTTGGCGTCTCCAAACTCGCCAGTATGATTTTTATTTCTTCTGCTACTACTCCCTTCGGTCTCATCCTTGGCGCCGCAGTCCAAGTCCTGCCACTCTTTCTCGCCGCTAACCTCATGAAGTTTTCTAGTACTGCTCTTAGCGGAATTAGCAATCGACTCAATTCTATTGGTTCAAATACTTCTGCTCGCGTCATCAAAGCTCTTGATCTTGATTCAATCCAACAAGTCAATCGTCAAAAATCTATTGAAAACGCTATGAAACGTCAGCGCTTCCTAAATCTTCTCCCATGGTATTGGGGAGGTGCTCTTGCTGCCGGTGCTGCTACTGGAAAATTCCGCCATGATGATGAATCTAAAACTCGAGAAGACACACTAAAACAGTATCGCCAAGAAGAACTTGATGCCAAGCGTCGTGGCGCTCGCATCATTGGACGTGATAAGTATGGTCATGCCATTTATAAACGTGAAAAATACGGTACAGATAAAAATGGTCGTCCTCAATATACCGAATTTGTTGACCCCAATAATAAAGTAATGCGATACACTTACGAGAATCGTGTCGCTACACTTGCCG
The DNA here is from genome assembly GCA_963549315.1 of uncultured Candidatus Saccharibacteria bacterium. GTDB lineage: Bacteria > Patescibacteriota > Saccharimonadia > Saccharimonadales > Saccharimonadaceae > Nanosyncoccus. The sequence continues at coordinate 81,721 of CAUUYE010000002.1, forward strand.
CTCTTGGACAGCACACTAAAACTGAAGACGCTCTCGGTAACATGTCCGACTATCTTTCTGCCCACAATACTGATGATTATCGCAAAGCACATGGTATCAATACTAAAAACGTTAATCCGTATCTCACTCAACTCGCTAAAAACCAGACTGAGAACTTTCTCACTGCTAAAACTGCAGAATCTTCTAAACGTCGCAATGACCATAACGCTAATAGGTTCTACTCTGAAACTGTACGTAAAGCTGCTGCCATTGACACTGAAGGCAATCGTGTTGATCCAAGAAATTATGAAAAATATGTTGTAGCTGGTGCTGGTACTGATGCTTGGCATCTTGATAGTGGTAGTCTCACTGAACAACAACAAAAAGATCGCTTCATGGCTCTTGAACTTGTTGCTGCTGATGCTGTTGATGCCTATGAAACCGAACGTAAAGCTAACGTCAATAAGCTTTCTACTTATATGGATAAAATGGTGACAAGAGATGCTCTTCAAGTTTACAAAGCTATGCTTAAAAATAAGAGTATGGACGGCATTATTGCTGGTAACAACGTTCTCGCTCGACGCGGTGATTATGATAAAATTCTTGAAAATCTTCGCGATTATATGGATTCCGGTAATCTCAAATTGAATACCGATGATGCTAACGTTCTTGCTCTTAATCTCATGTCTATGAAAGACGCCGACCCAACTCTCGGTCGTCTTGGAAAACACATCAATATGGAGACTTGGGCCTACACCACTGGTAAGCGACACACTCAAGAAATCACCATGCAACAATATTTCACTGGTTCTATTAATAATGACCAAGATCAAGGCTACACTACCAAAATTAATATGGCCACTGGTCTTGAAGGTACTAAGATGGATAAAATCGATCGTACTGCTGCCGGCAATATCATCAATATGATTGATTATTATGATAGTCGACTCGATCCAGGAAAAAGACAACACGATAAAATCTTTGATGCTATTCGCCCTGCTCTTGTTTCCGCAATCGCCACTTATCCATCCGGTAGTGAACAAATCGTTAACGTTGCCGGTATGCTAACCGGACTTGATCGTAAGGAATGGAAAACTGGCGATATCATAGACAACGTTCCCAAAATTACCAAAAGCCAAACTGCTCACCAAGAAACCGTTAACTATCTTAAAGCCCTTACAGCTCGTGATGCTGCTAATATGAAAACCGATATGTTAAACGCAATTAAACATCGTCTCATTGCTGAACATTATGACTTCAATCCTGATGATTTTTCTGAAGCTGATCGCCCAGAGGCTCAGAAAAAAGCTTATCAAAAAGCCGAACAAGCCGCATACAAAGAAATCAATGACATCTTCGAAGCAAGCACAGTTCTTGAAACTCTTGCTAGACCAAACAGTAATCTATTTGATGGCATGAAATCTAAACTTAAAGATATTCTTAGACCACGTGTAGAAGCAGAAAGGGAACGTCAAAGAAAAAACAAAAACAATAAATCTAATAAATCCCATGATTCTAACAACAAAAAAGACCATCAATCCTAAAGCTTAAAAGTAACTGAAACCAAACTCAAAGATAACTGCATTCCACCATGTTTATGGTAAAATAATTTCATATGGCAACTTACAAGGTTCCTCAAGACGTTGAGGCAGAAGATAAACTCCTTGGTCCATTTACTTTTCGCCAGTTTATCTATCTTCTCGTTTCCGCTGGTGGCATCGCCGTAATTTTTGGTCTCTTTCAAATCTTTCCACTACTTGCTATTATTCCTATCCCAGTCGTCCTCTTCTTCCTAGTCCTTGCACTTCCTTTGAAAAAGGATCAGCCAATGGAAGTTTATCTTGCATCAATCATTAGTTTTTATCTTAAACCAAGTATCCGCCTTTGGATGTCAGGACAAAAAGAATCCACCATAAAAATCACCGCTCCAAAAATTATTGAAAAACCACGTGCCCGCAATATTACTGAAGAAGAAGCCTCAACTCGTCTATCTTTTCTTTCTAATCTTGTTGACTCCGAAGGTTATTCAATCCGTGGCAACAGTAACTTTAATGATGATTTCATCGCAGAAACCAATAACGTTCCTGACATTTTAGACCAAAACAGTAATCAAGTTATTAACCAAATGATTGCAAAAGAGCAAGCAAATCGTCACGCCACTCTCATTTCAAATATGAAAGCTGCCATTTCAAATGCTGACCAAGTTCTTTCAACAACCACCACCCAGCCAAATCAACCTTTAAAGCAGTCTCCCTTCTCACCTCCGCAATCCCCACAAACTCCCCCACAATATATTAATGGCTTCATCAATCAAACAATTAATCCCAATATCAACCAAGGATTACAAAACCTTGCCAACAACCAAGTCTTCACCATTGATACCATTAGTAAACAAGCAAATCGCATCACCAAAACTCCTCCAACTCCTCCTTCAAATACATCTAATGGTTTTACCGGAATCTTTACTCCACCAAATCAATAATCATAAAATTATAAGGAAAAATATGAATCCACAACAAACACAAATCCCAGTTCAGCCACAGATCCCACCGCAATCTCCACAAATCCCGCAGAATCCGCAATTTATCTCTCAGTCTCAAACCCCAAATCCTCAACCCCAAACTCCATCTCAAGCTCCACAATCTCCATCTTCCCAAAACGCCCCAACTCCTTTCCAGTCTACTGATTCCTCAAAAGCGTCTCCTACCGCTTATCCAAACGCAGGCATTCCACTTGCCCCTCAAACCGATAATAATGATCAGGCTCAACAAGACAACCCTTCCTCCACTCAATCCACCCTTCTTGTCTCTGAACTCCGTGATGGTCTAATCATCATGAAAGATGGTTCGTTCCGTGCAGTAATCGCTTGTAAATCCATCAATTACGATCTTATGTCCGAACCAGAACGTGATGGCATTGAATATGGTTATAAAGGTGTGCTTAACTCTCTTGAATTTCCAATCCAAATCCTCATTCGTTCACAGCGTATTGATATTACTCCATATCTCGAGCGCCTTGCAGAGATTCGTCGTAACAACGACAATATGCTTCTTGGTGTACTTATGGACGATTACATCAATTTCATTGACCAAATTTCACAAGAAGCCAACATTATGGATAAGTCCTTCTTTGTTATCGTTCCATATTATTCTTCTCCTGAACTTGAAAAAACTAGCACACAAAGTAAAAATATCTTTAGTCTACTCTTCAGTTCTAAAAATTCCGAAATAACTCACATTGACCGTACAACTTATGATAAAGCAGTTACTGAAATTAACAACCGCGTTCAATCTGTTATTGGTGGTTTATTTAATATCGGCATCCATTCCGTTAGACTTAATACAAAAGAATTAGCTGAACTCTTTTATAATTTCAATAATCCCGATACTGCCGTTCGTGAACCATTCATCGATTTTAATAAAATTGGTACAATTTATACCAAAAAAGGTGAGTCAGAAACCCAACAAAAACCATTAAACTAAGGAAGACTATGGCAAAAAAGAAAATAACCGCTGCTGAACTAGCAGCCCAAGCCCAATCAATGGAAGACGCCGAAATCCAACGCGCGTTTGAACAAGGAATCACTACACTCCGTGATTTAATTTCGCCATCCTCGATTGAAATTCAATCCGATCATTTTCGCCTTGGTACCAAATATGGTCGTACCCTCTATATCTATGGTTATCCACGCACCATCAGTACTGGTTGGCTCAGTCCATTAATCAATATGGATGAGGTACTTGATATTTCTATTTATATTTATCCAGTCGATACTGGCGTCATCATGAAAAACCTTCGTAAAAAAGTTACTCAGCTCGAAGCTGATATTTCTCTCAATGCTGAAAAAGGTCGTATTCGTAATCCTGAAACTGAACATGCCATCCAAGATGCTGAAGAGCTCCGTGATGATCTTCAGCTTGGACGAGAAAAATTCTTCCGTTTCGGTCTCTATGTAACACTCTGGGCAGATTCTCTCGATGAACTAAACTTTGTTCAACATAAAATTGAAAACTATTTCGGTTCTTCCATGATTTTTTCTAAAGTTGCCACCTCCCAACAAGAGCAGGGAATGAATTCTACTATGCCAATGGCCACCGATCAACTTATGATTCGTCGTAACATGAATACCAGTGCTATTTCCACTTCCTTCCCATTCACCTCTGCCGATCTTACTCAAGAAAAAGGTATCCTCTATGGTGTTAATCTTCATAATAATGGTCTAGTTATTTTTGATCGCTTCACTCTCGAAAATGCCAACCTCGTTGTCTTTGCTAAATCTGGTGCTGGTAAATCTTTTGCAGTTAAACTTGAGGCGATCCGTTCCATGATGATGGGTAGTGAAATTGTCATCATTGATCCTGAAAATGAATATCAAAAACTTTGCGACGCCGTTGGTGGATCTTATGTTCGTTTATCTCTTAATTCCGATGTCCGTATTAACCCATTTGATATACCAAAGGTTATTGATTCTGAAGATGCTTCTGACGCCCTTCGTGCCAATCTTGTTACCCTCCATGGTCTATTTCGTCTCATGCTTGGCGGTATTCAATCCGGACCTAATGGACAAACCGTTGCTGCACTCTCCCCAAGCGAAGAAGCTGATCTCGACCAAGCCCTTATCGATACTTATGCCCGTGCTGGCATTACTTCCGATCCTCTAACACATCAATCTACACCACCAACCATTATTAATCTCTATGATACTCTTCTTCATATGGGTGGTTCAGGGCCACAACTCGCCCAGCGTCTCAGAAAATATTCAACCGGAACTTTCGCAGGCATTTTTTCTCAACAGTCCAACATCGACATCAATAATCAAATGGTTGTTTTTAACATTCGCGATCTTGAAGATGAACTTCGCCCAGTTGCTATGTATATTGTCCTAAATCATATTTGGAATATCGTCCGTGCCAAACAAAAAAGACGTCTCCTAATCGTTGATGAAGCCTGGCAACTTATGAAATATGACGACTCTGCTAGCTTTCTTTTCTCACTAGCCAAACGTGCCCGTAAATATTATCTTGGTCTTACTACTATTACTCAGGATGTTGAAGATTTCATGTCTAGCAAAATGGGTCGTGCCATCGTTATGAACTCCTCAATGCAATTACTTTTAAAACAATCGTCTGCTGCTGTAGATGTTCTATCTGACGTTTTCAAGCTTACTAATGCTGAGCGCCAGCTGCTTTCTAGTCTTCCAGTTGGGCAAGGACTCTTCTTTGCAGGGCAATCTCACGTTCATATACAAATTGTCGCCTCTGAAACTGAAACCGAATTAATCACCACCAATCCCGTTCGTTATAACCGATAACGAATTCCATAAAACTAAAATTCAACAAAATAATTGATTTGCTATATTTTTATTGCCACTATAGTAAACAATCGTCAAAAAACCTATTTTCTTATATAATATAGGTATGACGAAGGTCTACTATGGTAAAGATTCAATAAAGCCAAATTTTCTACGGTCAGAAAACAGTTCCGAAACTGAACTTTTTCGTAATCAAATTGCCAAAACCTCCTTACGAGATTCTGAATCTGCTTCTCTTGATTCTGTATCAAACACCGATAATCTCACCACATCTCAGATTAGTGAGATTGAACAACACCCTCTATATAAAAGCCTCAATCATCCGAGACATAAATCAAAAAATTTAGCTTTTTCACGTTTAAGTCCTGCTCAAAAAATCAAGAAATTTTCACCACTCATTTTAGCTATTGGTAGTTTTCTTGCAATTATTTTATTCTTATTTTTCTCAGTCAGTAATCTTGGTAACCAAATCGAGTCTCTAATCACTCGCGCAACTGATACTATGTTCGGTTCATATTCTGAAAACACCCTTCGTATCACCGAAGAATTACTTGCAAAAAAACAAGGGACTTTTCCTAAATATTTTGCAGATCGTCTCAAAAGCAATGGCATCGAAGTCGTCGATCAAGGAAATAGCTATAATCTAGTCTATGACGGAGCTACAATTACTTCCGACAATTTCCGAAACTACTACGCAAAAAACATTCCTTTTCAAGAAGCTTTCACAAAAGCCAAGCGCGCACGTTCATCCAATTTCTTCGACAAACCCGCCACAATGAATCTTGCAAAAATTGGTATTACAAGAAATCTCTATTCCGCCTATCGTTCGACAGGAAATAACGAAGTTGATACAAAAAATTATCAAACCACTGAAGAAGGTGTCTTCGGTGAAAAAACTAACTCAAGTATTAATACCACTACCGAAACCGAGACAACCGATGAAAAAGGTAATAAAACCACAGAAATCACCAAATCTGGCGATGATATCGATAGTAATAATATCGATGGCGACACTCCAGAATTAAAAGCCAACAACTATTTATTAAGTACTGCAGGACGTGTTGCAGAAGCTGGCGGTCTAGTCTGTGGTGCATTAAAAGTTGCTAATTTAATTTCCATTGCCGTAGCTGCAAACCAAATTTACCAATCAATGCATTATTTTATGTCCAATCAAGAAAATATCAGTAAGACTAAAGCTGGTTACGGCAATGAATCCGCTATCAATTCGCTCATGAATTTTCTTAATACCTCCACTACCACCGAATACACTGAAGTATCTACAGGACAAAAAAAGACTGTCACCGGAGCGCCAATTCAAGCTGAAGGTTTTAATAATATTTTAGCTGGCGAAAAAGTCAATTTGAATACCACCAGAAATTTTTCTGTCGACTCTGCCTTCTTAGCTAGTAGTGCCGCCCTTGGACTAACTGCGACAAACGCTAAAGTTTGCGGAGGAGTCCGTGCAGTTGGTGCTGTTATTAGTCTTGCCACTCTCGCCTTTGGTGGTGGTCTCATTAAAACAGCAGTAACTTTACTTAAAACTACTGTTATAAACGTTGCAATAGCCTCCACAATTGCTGGTATGCTTTCAGTCCTCATTCCTTATATTCAAAAAACTCTCTTTGAAAATCCTGCCAAAACCCTTACTGGTAAACCAGCCGGTGAAGCTTATGTTAAAGGCGCTGCTTTAGTCAATAAAAAACTTGGTCGCTCTTCTTCTGGTCAAGCCATAGCGTCAAAAAAATATGCCGCAAAGTATTATCAAGAAACTCTCATCGCCGCAAACAGAGAAGCCCAACTTGATCGTCAAACAAGATCACCTTTTGATCTCAGTAGCCCTAATACCTTTTTAGGTTCACTATTAGGTCGTTTCAGTCGTATCTCAACTTCTTCTAATCTCTTCTCACAATTTTCGCACATTAGTACAATCTCACGCAATTCACTAAGCACCCTACTCGGTCTACAAAATTCTGTTTATGCTGCTGATGGATCAGAAAAATTTGTCACAGATACTGAACTGGCAGGTACCAGCTATCAAAACATTTATGGTGATGAATCAACTTGTGAGGCGTTGTCAAGCATTGATGCCGCCTGCGATATGTATGGCTCGGAAAAGATTGCCACAGACACTACTACAGAAAAAATCGAAAGTTCTGACCCCGAATATCAGCGTATTATCGGTCAAAATGTCCGTAAAAATGCCGACGGTTTTGATGAAGTTATTCCAAATTCTTTATTAGCACATAAAATTATGTTCTGCGATGAGCGCGACTCTCCTTTTGGACATTTTGATGCCAATATCGCTAACGCTTTTAATACCAGCCTCGGCTTCGCTAATAATATTCCTATCATCTCCGAAACCGTTGAATTACTTAATGCGGTATCAGACATGTCTCCTGAGACCACAGGATGGTCGACCGGTAAATTCTGTGTCATGAGTGATCAAAACCCTCATTGGCGAGAAATGAGTTATTTACAACACTACACCGAACAGTCTAGAATCTGTACCCAAATTAAATGTTCTAGTGTTGTTGACTCCGAAGGTAACGATAAAAATCCTATCACAGCCTACAAGGAAGCCTATTATGCCAAAAATCCTCTTGATAATTCTCGATCAGGTATTTTAGCGCGAATTTCTGGCATCACAAAAAATCAAGCCAAGACTATCATTGCCCTATTCGACTACGCTAATTATCTCGCAAATTATCATCCGCCAAAAGAGGAAACAAAAAATATCTCAAACCTTCTGCCTCATCACTCATCCACCTTAAAATCTCCTATAAACCAAACAGTTAATCTTATTTCATACGCCGATTTGAAAACTATCTCAAGAAGTAGGAGTAATATTGCATGAAAAAGATCATAATCCTTTTATGTATTTCATTCATACTCCTACAACCAACAAAAGTCTTTGCATTAAAAGAATCCGATTGGGATATGTTTGATATCAATGGTATTTATTATTTTGATAAAGATGCCGAAAATTGTACTACCTCAAACCTTTCTGGCACTATCGGCAAGCTCTATGATGGAAATGAAATTATCAGCAAATCAGATCTTGAAAAAATTTCCGCCAATCGTCAATTTTATGAACGATCCGCTGCTCGCTACGGTTTCCCATGGCAATTACTCGCCACAATTCACTACAGGGAAACCAGTCTCAGACGATATAACCCAACTAACGGACAGGGAATCTATCAACTATATTCTTACACTGGTGGTGGTAAAAATAGTAATGCCTTCACCAACTTCGGCGAAGTCTCCGATTCAGAGTTTCAAAGACAAACCGATATACTTGCTGAATTACTACAAAAAAAATACGGCACAGGTCTTAATTTAAAAACTGACGATGGAATAAAAACCCTTCTTTTTCGCTACAACGGTACTGCAAAATCCTATATTGCACAAGCACGTACACTCGGATATAGTGAGCAAGAAGCCACACGTGGTGAAGGATCACCTTATGTTATGAATCTCGCCGACGCCAAACGTGATTCTCGTAAAAATAGTAACTGGTTAATGATTAAGACTGATCACGGTAAGCCAAGCTCTGCTAATCTTATTCCAGGTGCCTTTCTTATTTTCTCTTCACTTGGTGGATCAAGTGGTATTAGTAGCTGTTCTGGTGGTGGAGGTAATCTTAATATTAATCAAACTGCACTCAATTTAGCTTGGAATAGTACTGGACATGGTATTACTCCAAATGATAATTATCGTAACGCCTTAATTGAAACTGGTATCAATCGTCTTGGTGACCGATGGTCTATGATGGGAGCAAGCTGCGACGCTTTTGTCGCCACGGTCTTACGTTTTTCCGGTATTGATAAAAATTTCGTTTGCTGTGGTGTTAGTAATGGCGGTCCAACCTCAAATTATGTTAAAAACTCTGGTAAATTTGTTGAGGTTGAAAACCGTCAAGGCTCCCTTAAACCAGGTGATATTCGTCTTGGTGCGGGACATATTGAAATCTACGTAGAACAAAACGGCGTTGGTAAAATTGCCTCTGCATCACATGGTTCCCGCACTGGGGAATTACTACCTTTTTACGACAACTCTCGTACTTTCAAAGCTTATCGTTTTATTGGAAACACTAACAAATAAAGAAAACTATGAAAAAATACTCTATAGAATCACAACAAAATACAAAAAGATTATTTGTTCATAATATTCCTAAAAAATCTGCAAACTCAAACTTCGTTTTTGATCAACCTAAAACCAAAAAGTCAAAATCTCTCATTAACTTAATTTTATTTTTCCTAGTTATATCTCTAGTTATCATTATCTACTTTTTCTTTCAGTGGATTATTAATTATGATAAAACTGCTACACTTGACTATTATCTAGCACCATCAACTGTAACAGCAACCATCAACAATCAACCACTAAAATCAGATGGTAAAATCAAGCTAAAACCAGGCACCTATACAATTAAAGTTTCTCAATCAGGATTCACCGAAATTTCAAAAAACATCGAGCTAAAAGTCAACCAAACCACATATTTTTATGAATACCTCGAACCAGATTCTTCTAATCAAGATTATTATAAGAATCACTCAGCCGAAGAATCACGTACACAACATATCTCCGACTTTAAGGTCGACCTTGAACGTAAAAGTTATACAGAAAGCGATCCAATCTTCAAAGTAACTCCATATTCTAGTTACAAATCTGGCTTCTCGATAACTGCAGAAAAACAATCACAGACCTCAAAAATCTTACTAAAAATTAATCTTCTCACTTGTTCCGATCAGCAAATAGAAGCTCTCAAATCAGCTGCCTTAAAATATCTCAAAGACAATCAAATTAATCCAGAAAATTACGACATCCAAATTACAAATTGTTAGTTTTTATTTTTATTCCATTAAAATAAAAATTATTCTAAATTATTTTCATCAATTTTTTACTATTATTTTTTTATATTTCATCAACCGATGTAATAATTACTTGGTTATCTTTAAAATTTTTTACCAAACTTTTTTGCCTTACATTATCTAATTCTGAAAAAACATCATCAAGTAGAACTACTGGTCTTTTTCCAGTTTCTCGAAAAATCAGATCTGCTTCAATAAATTTCATAGCTAAGATCATCGATCGTAGTTCGCCTCGACTTGCCGTTCCGTCTGCTTCTTTCTCATTAAACAAAAAGATAAAATCATCACGATGGATCCCAAATCCAGTGTGCCCTAAGATTAAATCTCGTCTAAATTCATTTTCTAATCTATTAAAATATTCAGCTTCAGTAATCTCTCCCCCAAATAAGTTTAATTTTAAAAACACCTGATCACCATTCTCCACTATTGAATGATATACCTGATTAAATTCTGCATTTAGTTTATCTAAATATTGTTTTCTATAATTACGAATCTCTAAACCATATTTAGCAAGCAAAATATTCCAAGAAAAAAAATCTCTATCTATTACTTTATTATCATCTTCATCAATTTTATATTTTTTTAATAATTCATTTCTTTGTCTTAAAGCTTTCTCATATTTTAAAAGGGAATTACTATATGATTCATTAAACTCAGAAATCACACGATCAAAATAATTTCTACGTTTTGTAGGACTAGTTGCAACTAAATGTAAATCTTCCGGTAAAAATAACACGATCGGATAACGATTTTTCTTAGGCAGCCTTATCTTTTTCTTATCTTCAACTAAAAATTGTTTTTTCTGTCCATCATACAGCACTATAGTTTTTGTTCCATCAGTAAAATCTAATTCAATCCGATAGAATTCAGCTCCTCTCTTCAAAATCTCTTCATCAGTTGCACGAAAAGACTTTCCTCTTAACGCTTCATAGATTGCTTCAAGCACTGAAGTCTTTCCGGATCCATTTTCACCAACCAACAAACTCGTTTCCTTATTACATTGTAATAAAAATTCATCATGACTTCGAAAATTCACTAATTTAACCGATTGAATTATCATCAACTCTTCCTTAAAGAGATTAACTCTTTAATGGCATAATAATATGTGTGTAATTATTTGATTTTTCATTTCTAATTACAACTGGCGCTAATTTACCTGAGATACCAAAAGTCAAATATTCCTCTTCAATCACATTTATTACATCAATTAGATAACGCGAATTTAAGATTACTTTTCCATCAGACTGAATTTCTGCCTCAATTTCAGATGCATTCTCACCATATTCATTCACTACAGAAGACACTGAAAATGTTTGAGTATTACTCTTTGCCTCACAGATAATCGAACCACCTACACCACGAGAAAATAGTGCTGCCAACTTCACTACTCTGAGTAGTTCTGACTTATTTATTTTAATATCCACACCAACCTTTTCCGGAATTAAACGCCTATAATCAGGGAATGAGCCATCAATTAACTTAGATGTGATCTCAATTTCCCCCATCCTAAATCTCACTTGTGAATTATCGAACACAATCTCTATTTCACTCATATTATCCGACATCGCGCCAAGCACATCAGCTAAACAATTCGACGGAATAATTGCTTTCACTTCGCTCTCAACCTTCTCAATGAATAAACGTTCAGCTAACCGATATCCATCCGTCGCAGCAATGTAAAGATTATTCTCGAAAGTATTAAAGTAGACCCCTGTTAAAGCTGACCTTGTAGTATCAGATGAACAAGCAATTTTTACTTCATTAATACCAGTCTTAAATGCTTCCACACTCATTCTATAGATCACTGCTTCTGTTTCATTAATATCTGGAAGTTCTGGAAAATCATCAGCAGATGAGCCATTAAATGTAGATTTATATTTTCCAGAGGTCACCGTTAACTTTGAATCTTTTGCTTCTAATTTAATTTCACCTTTTGGTAAATTACCGACAAAATCTGCCAACAATCTTGCAGGTACTGTAATTTCTCCATCTTTTGAATCTGCCACTCCTAAAAAATTAACAATCGCCATATCAAGATTAGTTGTAACTAAACTTACTTTCCCATCTAAAGCCTTAATTAATACGTTATTTAAAATTGGTAAGGTCGTCTTCCCACTAGCAGCTACTCGACTTACAACGCCTAATGCCTTTGCTAATTTTCCTTGTTCAACAATTATTTCCATCTCTCTCCTTTATAAGATATTAATTGTAGTAATAATAGACTATGTGTATATTGTGTAAAACTAAACTTTTACTAAGGTCATCTCCATTCTTTCTTTGTGTAAAACCCATCGTATAACTTTGTAAAACTTAGTGGAAAAATCATACTTTTCAACAATTTATTTATCAACATTAATATTATAAATTTTATCCACATAGTTTTTCTTAACTTTTTCACTGAATTATTCACAACTTCTTCCACATCTTTTCCACACTAATCACTTAACTGTTCTCGAATTTCTCCCACTTGATCTCGTAGTGCGTAATTTAGTTTCATATCAGTTTCTATCTTTTTAATCCCATGCATAACTGTTGTATGATCTTTTACTCCAACTTCTAGTGCAATTTTTGGGGTACTCATTTGAAGGTCTTTAGACATAATAAACATCGCAACTTGTCGAGCGGTTTTTATATTAGAAACTCGACTTTTTCCGCACAATTCTTCTTTTGTAATATTAAAGTGATCAGCTACTTTATTAATTATTAATTTAGAAGTTAAATTGCGATTTCTTATATTACTACCAGTGAAGGTGGTTAAACCGTCCTGAATAACTGTTAATGGTGAGACTCCTTTTAATTCAGATAGTGCAATAATTTTTCCGTACAAACTCTGTAAATCACGAATATTTGTTTCTACGTTTTTTGCAATATATTCGATTGCCTTATCCTCAATTTCGACTCCATCAAAATCTGCTCTCGCATGGAGAATTGCACAGCGGTCTTCAAATGTTGGATATTGAAGATCAAAGGCTCCAGTCATCGTGAGTCTTGATGCAAGTCTCTCATCGACAGTTTTAATTTGGCTAGGTAGGCGATCACTCGTAATAATCACTTGTTTATTCGCCTGATGCATATCATTAAAGATATTAAAGAATTCTTCCTGACTTTTTTCTTTACCAACGATAAATTGAAAATCATCAATTATTAGTACATCCAGTTTTTGAAATTTCTTATGGAAATTTTCCATATCACCTTTTCGTACTGCGTTAATAAAATCACTGTAAAAATGATTAATTGGTGTATATAGAATTTTTAATTTAGGATTTCTCTTCAGTAATTCATTACCAATCGCCTCGACTAGATGAGTTTTACCCAGTCCAGGTCCTCCATACAAGAAAAAAGGATTATATTTATCTCCAGGTTTATCAATAATATTTTTTGCCACTGCCACAGCTAGTTCATTATTAGTCCCCACCACAAAATTATCCATGGTGAACTTATTATTTAATCCAGTTATTATTGTTGAATTAAAATTATTTGTCGGAATATGAAATTTTTCGACCGATCCTACTCTATTTTTTATCTCTTCTAGGCTAACTTCGCGAGGTTTTTTAATCTTTGTTGAATTACTAACTACAATATAATTGATTGATTTTATGAATACTTTATTGGCTTCCAAAGCATCACGAATTAATAAACCGAATTTTTTCTGTATATTCACCTGCATAAAAACATTTGGTACACCGATCTCGATAATACCATCATTAGTATTTAGTAAACATGTGTGAGTTTGTGCAAAAAATGTAGCATAGTTTTCCGGTGAGATCTTTTGTTCTAACTCTGCTAATATGTTATTCCATACATCAAACACTGCCACTACCTCCAGCTTTTTACCGTATAACCTTTACTTATCTTCATTATAACAAAAATATATACTTTTCCACAGGTTTTATTTTTGTTATTTTTTATTGTTTAATATGTAAAATCTCTTTAGGGGTAGATTTATCCACAATTTAATTAATATAGGGAGATCGATGTGGAAAACTTCTTGAAAAAAGTGGAAAACTACGGTACAATTAAACACAGTTTACAAATATATGGATTACTAATATAATCCTATGTGAAATAAAGGAACTATATGCCAAAGCGTACATATCAGCCCCATAAGCGTCAGCGTAAACAAGAACATGGTTTCATGAAACGCAACGCTACAAAAAATGGGCAAAAAGTTTTAAAACGCCGTCGCATTAAAGGACGTGCTCGTTTAACCTACTAAAAAATACCGCAATTGCGGTATTTTTTATAAACTACGTGTATTTGTTTCGCTCTTAAAGGTTATGCTATATAATATTTATACATGCGACATTTTCTCGAAACTATTCAAACAGTTTTTGAAATTGCCCCCAAAAAGCGTTTTGAAGTTTTTGAGCTTTTTTTAAGTTTTATGCTATATAATCTGGTTAGTCTGCTTCCGCCGATTGCTACTGCCGGTATTATTGCTGTAGTTACGCAAGGTTCGAATTTTCACGCAATTTGGTTTTATGTTATTTTATTTCTCTTATTCTATATAATTGAGTACGCTATTCTTGCATGGAAATACTATATTTTTGTTACACTTTCACACTATTATTACAATACTATCCAACAGAAGTTATTTGATCACATAATTAATAATATTTCCATTACAGAACGGATTTCTCGTGGACGCATTACTGATACTTGCAGTGAGGATGTCTCGTATCTAATTCAAGTTGTTAATTCTGCTGCTATTACTTTAACTGGTATCATACAGCTTTTTATTATCTTTCTAATTTTTGCAAGCTATAATATTTTTATTGCCTTAATCGCCTTTATTATTGATCTATTTTACATCTACCTAATGATTAAAAATTCAAAGTTTGTTGCAAAATATTATAATGGCATTCGAAAATATCAGGATCGTATCCTTGATGTTTTAAGTCAAATTCTGAATAATCTTAAACAGATAAAAATCCTCAATCTAATGCCAGTCCTCAATCGTAAAATCACATCAAATCGTAATAGTTTTGATGCGCAATACGATAAACGTTACTTATATCTAAATACGCGGTATTGTAAAATTCCTATGATTATTCAAGTCGGTAAAATTACTCTCTATATTCTTCTTGCCGCTCTGGTCTTTAATAATCAAATCACGATCGATAAATTAGTTTTACTAGTTAGTTATTTCGAAATGGTAGTAACGAACACTGATAAAACATTGGAGGAACTATTAAATCTTTCCACTTACAGTATTCGTATTCAACGTATTAAATCAATTCTAAACTATACAACCTATTCAAAAAGCAGCTTTGGTAGCCTCAATAATGACTATATTAATGGTGATGTTTTATTTGATAAAGTTTCTTTTAATATTAATGGACGTGAGATTCTTAAAAATATTTCATTTGAAGCGAAACCAAACGAAATCACTACTATCGTCGGTCGCCCAGGATCAGGTAAAACTACCATTATTAATTTACTGTATCGTCTTTATTCATTAAAATCCGGTAATATCTTTATTGATGGAAAATCCATCTTTGATTACACTAAAAAAGTTTATACTTCCAATGTTTCAGGAGTTTTTCAAAAACCAATTATTTTTAAGATGAGTATCCGAGATAACCTCAGCGCTATTGATCGAAACCAAAAACATCAAATTGATGCCTGTAAACGTGTTGGTCTTTATGAGAAAATTAGCTCACTTCCACGTGAATTTAATACAATCTTGGATGAAGATAGTAGTATTTTTACAGATGGTGAACTTCAGAAGCTTGCTATTGCTAGAGCACTTTTAAGTCAAGCTGAAATTCTACTTTTTGATGAAGTAACCAGTAATGTGGATCCTGAAACTTCTAAGGATATTATTGAAATTTTACAAGATTTAAAAGAAGACCATACTGTTATTGTTATTACTCATAAACCTGAAATCATGAAAATTGCCGATAAGATTGTAGTCCTCAAGGATGGACAAGTTGTTGCAGAAGGGAAGAATAAGGAAGTATTCACAAAATGCGCTCTTTATCGTACTCTACGCACAGCAACCTTTGCAAGACCAAGCCTTGATGATGAAACGGAACACATAAAAGCTGATAGCTCATCAGATTTTCTCCATGATGAAGAGGCTTCTCTTGAATTAAAATAAATCAGGTGTGATAAAATAAACTAGATGTTGTCAAGTAAATACCGCTTCCATTCTCGTGGTGGCGTTAAATATACTTATCAGAAAGGAAAGACTATTCGTACTCCGAAACTTTCTTTAGTTTTTGCACCTAATAAAAAACAAAAACAAAGATACGCCGTTGTAGTTTCTAAGAAAGTTTTAAAAACCGCAGTCGGACGGAATCGGATCCGTCGCCGTCTCTATGAGGCAATCCGTTTAGGATTCGACCCAAGCTTGAAGCTTGATTGTATCTTTGTAATTTATTCGAAAGATTTTGTAAATATGGATTTTAATCAAATTAAATCATTAGTTAAAGAACTTTTAGAAAAAGCAAAAATCGAAGCCTTTAATCCATAATTATATAAAAATGCTATAATTAAAATACTTATGTTTTTAAGGCAAAAAAGTAGAAGAGTTTTATCTATATTTCTTGCAATATTTTGTCTTTTGTCCTCGTTGAGTCAGCCTGTTCTTGCAATAGCCCAACTCCCAAAGGGACGAGAATGGGAATTTTCGGAAAATAATATTGTATTCTACAATCCCAGTGGTAAGAAAAAAGCCAATTGTCTTAGTCCTGATCGTGGATGTCAAACAAGTGATGGATCAGATATTAGTATGATTGGCGATGGTTTTCTTGCTAATGATGCATTTAAAAAACAAATTAGAACGACATTTTCTAAGGTTGATACATCTGACACAAACTTTATTGCTAACTCAAACATCTCTTTTGATGATTTTCTTAATAATGCAACTACAAAAACTTTTAAGAAAAATATAATTATCAGTTACGGTACTGAATCAAATATTGCACTAACTAAGGAACAAATTAACAAAATTATACTTGCTGTAGGCTCTTCAAAAACAATTTTATTTTTAAACAACTATAAAGCCGATGGATTCTTTGATGAATCAAATAAAAATATTGAAGAAGCAACAAAAACTTATCAAAACTTTAAAATTATTGATTTTGCTTCAAAAATATCTTCAGATCAAAATTTAGTATTAAATAACCAACTCTCAGATTCTGGCGCAAAACAGCTTGTTAGTATCATTAGTTCTATTCTAAACTCCGGCTGTTCTGGCTCGTTTACTAAATATAATTTTACTGATGGTCAACTACGTGGAATTACTGCTATGGCAATTCAGGAAAATGGTCTATCTCCACCAACTTCAGTCCTTACTGAGGCTTCACAGATGGCAAACCTTTTTGAATCACCACAAATGCAAAAATATAATAAGAACGCAAACAAAGAACAGGGCTTTCTTGATATGCTTCTAAAAGGTGGATGGTATGCCTCTGCCACCAAAGCAAAATATAGTGAAACCGCAAATGTTCCTGACAATTTATTTAATGCAGTTAAATTAGTATTAAATAGTGGAAAACGTACATTACCTACAGGAGTTGTTGAACATGATAGTTTAAGTGATATCGCCTCTATTTCTAATGACGGGGTCGTCGTTGATAAAAACAATAAAGCAAATTATATATCAAAAAAGACGATCATAAAAAATAAAATGTCTTCAACTTATGTCTTTTATCGATGGTCTGACCCAAATGCTTCAGATAGATTAAAAGGTGATCCGTTTGGCTATTTTCAGGATAAAGGCATTGGTGAACATGAAAACGAATCAAACACCTCTCTTAATGGAACTAATAGTACGGATAATTCAAACAGGACTGCATCAAATACCGCTGTTAATTCAACAGGACCAGCTAGTGACCCTGATGTAGTAGTTACTTCGGATTTTAAAAACTATGCCGGAGATATTATATTAAATCAGACTCAGAGAGACTTAATCGCTCAAAACCGCCCAGTGTATGAAGAGGCTGCCAAAGAGTATGGTTTTCCATGGCAAATTCTAGCGGCTCTTCATTACCGAGAGCATGGTCTTAGTGTTTCGAATCCTTCAAATGGTCAAGGTATCTATCAACTATATTCTTATACTCAGGCTGGAAGTAATAATAAAGCTTTTAGACCAACCGGTCCCGTCTCGACAGAAGAATTTCTACGTCAATCAAAAATTACAGCTAGTATTGTTAAAAAAATGGAATCAGATCTCAGTGAAAATCCTGATTCAAATCTTGTGAAGCATTTTTTCTTCCACTATAACGGTATGGCCAAAATTTATAAAGATCAAGCTCTTGATATGGGCTTTACTGCAGAGCAGGCAAACAACGGAGAAGGTTCACCATATGTCATGTCGCGTGCTGATGCCAAACGTGATTCAACAAAAGGTAATATGACTTGGAAAATGTTTATTAGAGATAATGTAGTAGGCTCAGGTCGTAATGAAACAAATTTCGGTGCATATGTTGTCTATCTTGCTTTAGGCGGTTTTACCGATAATTCCGGTACTGCTAATTGTATTGACTTGTCTTCCGGCTCTTCCGGTTATTCTGGTGGAGGAAATGATAGTATTTCAAAAACTGCAATTGATCTTTCTTGGCATCATTACGATACTGATGATGAAACTAAGCGTTATTTTGGCTCTAGTCGAAAATATGGTAATAATAAATATATAGAAGCACAGCATCAGGTCAACAATGTAGGTAATCAAACAGACTGTGGAAGATTTGTTTCAGTTGTAATGCGATATTCTGGTGCTGATCCGAATTTTCCGCCAGTTGATACAACTTATAGTATATTACCTTATCTTCAAAGACATACTGAGTTATATGAACAAATCCCAAATAATGATGGCGATACTTCCGTCTTACAGTCTGGCGATATTCTAATTGTCGCAGGACATGTCAAATTTGCAATTGCTATTAATGGTAAATTACAAGAAATCCAAGCTTCTCTTAACGGTCATGCTCCAGAGACTGCAGATCGAGTCAGCATTATTGATGATAATGGTCGTGGTTATAGTAAAGATGGTGGTAGAGGAAGACTGTATTATATTTTTCGGAAAAAACAATAATTAGGAGCCAGAATATGGAAGAAAATTCGCCAAAAAGAATACTACCATTAACAAGGAAACAACTAATAATTGGTGTCATTATACTGTTTTTTATCATATGTATTTTTGTTATTATTACATTTATTATTGATCTCCCAAAAACTGCTAAAATTAGTATTTTAGTTTCTCCCACTGATTCAAAAGTTACTTTAAATCAGGTACAGTATTCATCAGGAAATCAAAAAGTTATTCCAGGTGAATATAAAATTAAAATAGAACGTCAGGGATTTAATACGGAAGAAACCGAAATTAAGATAGACAAAAATGGACATAAATATATTTATTATTGCTTAGAACCAGATGAAAAACATAAGAATTGGTTCAAAGAACACAAAAAAGATCAAGAAGCTTGTGATCAAGTAAACCAAGCCTTAAATGAAATCCAAAAAAGCGAAACTATGCAAGACCCGATTTTCTCAGTAACTCCTTATCATAGCGATGAAAAGCGTTTTTATATAGATAGTGAGCTAAATAAAGACCACGGTATTGTCGTCAAGATTAGACCAATGTCATGTAAAACAGAAATTAAAAATATTCTAAAACAAAATGCGCTAAATTATCTAAAAAGTCAAAATATAAATCCAGAACAATACAAAATCGAATATATCGAAGATTGTTAGGAAACAACATCTCTGATATGTTATAATTATTCAAATGTTTGAGCTAATTGATTTTTTAATTGTTAATCCAATCATCAATATTCTTTTTGTCATCTATAATTTTATTGGTGATTTCGGCGTAGCAATGATTCTTTTTACAGTTCTAGTAAAATTTCTTTCATGGCCACTAGTCAAGAAACAATTCCTACAAGCAAAACTAATGCGTAAGATTCAGCCTGAACTAACAGAAATCCGTAAGCACTGTAATGGTAATAAACAACTAGAAGCTATTCAAACAATGGATCTCTACAAGCGTTACAATATAAAACCATTTACTTCAATCTGGACACTTCTTATTCAGCTTCCGATTTTTTTCGCTATTTTCTTTGCGATTCGGATTATGGTTACCCCAACCGTAACAGATAACGTCTCAAAACGCGCTTATTCAGTTGTTTCACAAATGACTCGTATCGATGAAATAATCAATCTTCAAAAAACTTATCTTGAAAATACTAGTGAAAGGACCTACGATTTTAAACCACAATTATTTGGTAAAATCGATCTCTCTACAAGAGCCGGCTTAACTTCTATTAGCTCAATCATTATTCTTATTTTTGCTTTAGCTTCAGCTTATACCCAATACTTAATGACTAAAATGCAGATGCCAAAGAAAGGCACAAAAAATACTTGGAAGAAAATGGTTGCAGATGCTAAAGCAGGGAAAGATATGGACCAAGCTGATCTAAATAATATGGTTTCTGGTCAGATGAGCTTTATGATGCCGCTTATGATGTTGATGGTTACTATCAACTTTCCAGGTGCGCTAGTTATGTATTATTTATTATCAAATATTGTCACAATCATCCAGCAACAAATTGTTTTTAATCAAGCAGATAAACAAATGGATGATAATACTGATCGTGCAATTCTTAGAGAGCTTAAAAAGAAAACGTCTGAAATTCAAGAAGCAGAAGTAATAGAAAATAAAAAAACAGGTACTAAAATCACGCGTATTTCTGCAAAAGACGTAAAAAACTCACCTCATAAATCTACTACAAAAAATAAACAACAAAGCTCTAAAAATAACCAGCCAGATAACGGTTAGGAGAATAGGAGTTTTATGAATCGTGATGAGTCGATTCGCTTTGCAACAAAATATCTTGAAGATCTTTTGTCATTTTTTGGCATTAATGTTGCTGTGTGGTCTACAATTGATGATGAGGTTATACAACTTAGTGTGCCAAGCACAAGTCTAAATTCATTACTTATTGGTAAAAATGCAGACAATTTACGCGCTTTACAACATGTAGTTTCTATGGCACTCTCTGCTCATGACTCTGAAGTGACAAGAGTTAATGTGGATATTGCCGATTATAAACGTCAAAGAGCCGATCGTATTGAGCATAAAGCAGAAAATTGGATTCAAAAAGTTCGTGAAACTGGTGAGCCATTAACTCTTGAGCTTAATGCAGCTGATCGTCGTATCGTCCATAAGTTAGCAGAGGATTATTCTGATATTACTACTCACTCTGAAGGCGAAGGACGTGCTAGGCATCTAATTATTGAAAAGAAATCAGCCTAAAAACATCAAATTATATAGATCAATAATTTAAAAACACCCTTCTGGGTGTTTTTAAATGTAACTATTGTCCCTTTATATCTGTCTTTCCGATAATTATTACAAAATCATAATTCGTTTTATCTATTCCGTTCGGTAATTCATTTGCTGGTTTTGCAGAAGTTCCATAATATGTCTCTAACTTCTTCTTTGTTTCATTTTTTGTTCCAATACTATAAATTATAACCTTCTCTGAATATTCTCCTTTTGGTGCATTGCCAGTACCAGTGACTTTAAATCCTGCCTTTTCCAGCTCAACTTTTTCGTTTGCTGCGACACCACTTTCATTTGTTCCGTTTAATACGAGAATTCTTGATGTGGCAGGTGAATCGCTATGTTCTGCTATTTTTGAATTCAAATATTGTTGAATCTTTGTATAGTTTTGTAGTCCTGCACTTGGGATAACAAAAGATACATCAACACCGCCGACTGGATAGCTTGCATTTCTCACAAGATCTCCTGTTTGAAGTCCCGTGAGTGGGGCGGACGTAATATTTGCTGAATTAAAATCAGAGAAAATCTTCGCTGCAGTCTTTATCTCGTCGATCTTAACATTTGTTCTTAAATTATCTCCCAATACATTTACTAGATTAATCATGGCGGGAATATCCATGCCTTTTTCCATAATTTTATTTTTTATTGCAACCAATACTTTTTGCTGATTTTCGCCTCTCGTGAAATCGCCTCCAACCGAACCATGCCTTGCTCGTGCCAGAGCTAAGGCTTTTTCACCGTTGAGTACGGTTGGCACCCCAGCTTTCATTCGAATCCCTGTAAAGTAGTAGTCATTGATGTCTTCATCTACAGTAACTGTGATCCCCCCTAATGCATCCACAATCTGTATCAAAGATCCCCAGTTAACATGAACGAAGTAATGCATTTCTAAACCAGTTATCTTTGATAATTCGTTCATCACTGCATTCGCGCCGGCTTCCTCGTTTTTACCATCTTTACTCGCACAGGTATAGACTTCATTAATTTTTCCAGCATAGCAAGCTTCTTTTCCAACTTTAAGGTCGCGTGGCAAACTCATTGTAATAGCATTTTTTTCTTTCTGATCAATAGACATCACCATTAAGGAATCTGTTAACTGCGCACCATCGTGTACTGAACGACCTTCGTGTCCAGCCATGTCATATCCTGAGGTTCCAAAAATCGCAATATTAGTTCGACCTTGCTTATCTGACTTTAGTGGCGTAATCTTTTCTGTCACTACAGTTTTTACTAAATCAACCAGTCCGGATTTCCCACCTGTTATTTTCGCAATCAGCTGATTACCGTATAGGAATATTCCAATTCCTCCACTAAGTAACAGAATTAAGAAAATTGTTAGTTTAAGATGTCGTCTAAAAAATCCCTTTTTCTTTGGTTTATCATCTTCTTTTTTCTTTTCTTTCTTCTTTTTCTTGTTGTTAAAAAGATCATCCGAGCTTAGGTCGATTGGTGTCTCTTCAATAGTATCTTCCGTAGGTTCACTAATACTGGAGGTATTTTTTCGGACCAAGCCAAATGCCTGAACTGGTTGTAGAAAATCATTTAATCTCTTTTTCTCAAAATCTCCAATCTTCCG
The DNA here is from genome assembly GCA_963549315.1 of uncultured Candidatus Saccharibacteria bacterium. Taxonomy (GTDB): domain Bacteria; phylum Patescibacteriota; class Saccharimonadia; order Saccharimonadales; family Saccharimonadaceae; genus Nanosyncoccus. The sequence goes on from CAUUYE010000002.1 coordinate 104,751, forward strand.
ACGCTCTCTACCTGTAGCACTATTAGTTATACCAGTTCGTTTACTAGATTCTGTTCTGCATTCGTCTTGTTTTGGGGCTTTATCTAAGTCTTCTTGGTTATCCGTTACATTATCTCTTAATTCGCCATCAAAAAAATCCCAATCTACTGTCCGCGGCTTACGTTCTATCTCTGAATTTTTCCTCCTACGAATTTCCGCCTGTCCAACGAGAGGATCATCACTCTGTGCTAAAGACATATTTTTAGCACGTATTTTTCTTTTTCGTAACTGTTCTGCACGCAAGATTCTTTGTTGTTCCAAGTGCTGTTTTGTAGTTTGCATCTCACTAACCTCAAGTCCCGCCTTTGGGCGAGCACGTCGAAGCGGTTTTTTCTCCTTTGAAGGTGAAATCAGTCCATCAATATATGAGTTACTCATTTTTGCCACAAAATCTCCATCTACTATATAATTATAACAAATATGGCACTGAAATTAACTAAAAAGCAAAAGCGTTTAATGGATTTTATACAAGATTTTCAAAATAATCACGATTATTCGCCATCCTATAGAGAAATTGCTGCAGGTTTAGGTCTACGTTCTGTAGCTTCTGTTGCTGAACATATTGATCATCTAGTTCAGCAGGGGTTTTTAAAACGAAGTACTGGTGCCTCACGCTCGCTTGAAATTGTTGACCTCTCATTTCCCGAAACCACTGCCCTATTTAAGCAACGTCTTGAGTTCGCCTCTGAAGCTGATCGCGAAGTTTTGCTTCAAGCTGCTGAGATCTTAGGTCTAGACCTTGAATAGGTATGATATTTAGAATATGATATAAGCAAGCAAAGAGATTAATATGGTAAAAAAGACATTATCGATTGTTGTTCCTGTTTATAACGAAGAAGAAGGTATTGAGACCTTTATTGAACATAGATTATTACCAGAACTCATCAAAATATCAGAAAACTATAATTGTGAGCTAATCTTAGTTAATGATGGATCATCTGATAATACGCTATCCATCTTACAAAAAATATACACAAACAATCAAAAACGTTATAAAGGCATTGAGATTAAAGTTATTGCTCTCTCTCGCAATTTTGGGAAAGAAGTTGCTTTGTCTGCTGGGTTTAAGAATGCCACAGGTGATGCCGTCTTTAGTATAGATGCGGATGGGCAGCAGCCGCCTGAAATTATGGAAAGTTTTATTAAATCTTGGGTAAAAGGTAACGAAATAATTATTGGTGTTAGAGATCATTACACTAAACACGGACTGATTCCAAAACTTGGTTCCAAACTTTTCTATAAAATCTTGCACCTCATGGGGAATAAAACCACGGTAGAGGGAAGTACAGATTTTAGACTTATTGATCGAGAAGTCATTGATCAATATAACAAACTTACTGAACATAATCGTATTACTAGAGGTCTTATCGATTGGATGGGCTATAAAAAAGATTATATAAAATATGTTTATGGTAATCGTCAATCTGGAAAGCCCTCCTATAACTTCTCTAAATTATTTAAACTTGCTATCGATAGTTTCATCTCTATGTCGACCACACCCCTAACAATTTTTGGCTATCTAGGAAGTATTATTTCTATTTTTGCCTTAATTTTGGGTTTATTCTGTATTATTAATCAATATATCTTAAATGACCCATTGCACCTATACTGGGATGGAGCAGTCCAAATGACGATCTTTATTACATTTCTCATTGGTCTCGTCATGATTTCGCAATATATTACATCTCTCTATGTATCACATATACATGCAGAAACTCAAAATAGACCACTATACATAATTAATAAGAAAGAATCTCGTAATCTAGAATCGTCTAAAAATAATTTAGTAAACTCACTATTAAGAAAGATAACAGAGAAAAGCAAAGAAACACTTTAAAACCGAACAAAAAATCACACCGTTTATAATAAAACCGAACATCAATAAATAAAAATTAAAGTATTATGTGGAAAACTAAACAAAAACGTGGAAAAATCAAACCGAACAATCATTTAAAATCATAAAATAAAATCGTAGATTTGCAATGTGCACATGTGGAAAACTTACAGAGTATATTTTTTATGATAGAATAATCTAAAACAAGGAGGTCGATGGGAATTTTTAATCTACGAAAGAAAAAAGAGATAGCTGCTACGAACGCCTCTCCAGCAACTGGCTTTGAATATCTTGAGAATAATCAAATTTATTTTGATGGAGCCTGTCAGTCTCTCCGACCTCAGCCAGTTATCGATGCTTTGGTAGAGTATTATCAAAAATTTAACTCTTGCGGTGAACGAGTCAAATATCAATGGGGAAAAATCACTGATCAAAAAGTCGAAGAAACGAGAGAACTAGTTTTAAAGTATCTTAAATTAAAAAAGAAAGATTATTTTGTTAGTTTCACTTTGAATACCACTTACGGCATAAACCTTATACTCTCCCAGTTTGACCCCAAGAAATCACAGATAAAAACCATCGTCACTTCTGACATTGAACACAATTCTGTTTTTCTTGCCACTCTTGCCTTTTCTGAAAATCATAAGCTTGATCGTTTAGTTTTATCAAGAGAAGCGGATGGTTCAATCCCTATTTCCGAAATACCAGATAATTCATTAGTTGTAGTTAATGTAGTTAGTAATGTCGACGGTCGTGTTCTTAAAAATCTTTCAGAACTCGTTTCTTTTGTTCATCAAAAACACGGCTATATTGTTCTTGACGCCGCACAAGCAATGGCGCATAACAGAGAGATACTTTTTAATACAGAAGCCGATGCAGTTTGTTTTTCAGCTCACAAGATGTATGGTGCTTCTCTCGGCGTGATGGTAGTTCGAAAAGACTTTTTAGAGCAAATAAGATCTTCTTTTCTTGGCGGTGGCATGGTTGATGACGTAAAGAAGAGTAGCTATCTTCTTTCATCAGAACACGATGATAAAAAATACACTGCTTTCGAAGCTGGTCTACAAGCCTGGGGGGAGATTATAGCACTTGGCGCAGCTATTAAATGGCTTGAACAACTCCCTGAATCCGCAAAAAATCAATTAGAAAAATGTGAGGAAAAACTTTTTGATTTCTTATCTACTCACTCTAAAATTCATTGTTTGAACCAAGAAAAATCTAGTACATTCTCTTTTTATATTGATCAAGTCAACAGTCATCTAATCGCTGAAGCCCTCAGTGATCAGGGAATTATGGTTCGTTCAGGATATTTCTGTGTACACTACTATCTAGACCACAAACTAAATTTGCCGCCGTTAGTCCGCGTTTCGTTAGGGTATCAAACCACCGAATCCCATATCAATAAATTAATTGGTATATTAAAAAAGTTTTAATTTATTATGTGTGAAATTTTGGTGCATAGTAAAAAGTTTAGTAAGGGAAGAAGATGGTCTGTATAGCTGCGTTTATTATACTTAGTATTGTCTCTGTTTTTGTTGGGTTTTTAAGTATTTTCAACCGAGAACTTGGCAAAAAATACTGGGTAGTTTTTCAAAAAGCTTGGCATTGTGTCTTTAAAAAAGTACGTTTACAAAAATGTGATACCAATTTCAAGGATGATGTAAAACATACTCTTCTCAAACGTATAGTACTTAAACATCCAAATCTTTTAAAACCAGCCAGCGCTCTCATCGAGATTCTTTCTGTTGTCATTGTTTTTATCACGGTTTGGTCTCTTGTTATTGCTATTAAATCACTTCTCGCACTTTGGGTTTTTGGTACTTGCAATATCTCCCACCCCAGCCAGTGTGGACTTGGTTCCGAAGTTTGTAGTATTGATCAAGTTGAGCCTACTGATCTATTTAATAAAATTGGTCGTGGGTTTTCTGAATGGGGTGAGATTTTTTCTGCCATCCCAGATCGCTTAAAAACTTGGCAGGCTCAAGATTATCTCACTAACGTCAGTATTCCACTCATTGATCTTACCAAAGACCATGACGAGTCCTCTTTAAAGAATACCAAGAAACTTCTTCAGTTTTATCATTCTCAAATCATCACGGATTCTTCGAAGGTTGCCGTGGATATTATCGACCCAGGCTGTACAGTTTGCAGGCAGTCTTATCTAAATCAGAAGCAATCAGGTTTCTTAGATCAATATTTTACCTTCGCCAACTTATATCCTATTCCAAAATCTGATAGCGAATATAAATTTACAAATTCGAAGCTAGTTACTGATTATCTAAATTCAATTGTCTATCTCATCCAACAAAAAAATCAAAAATACTATCAAGATCCCAATTTTGATTTCACAAAATTAAGTAAGCAACGTCAAGATGAATTAAGTCTTCTCTTACGTCTCCCAACCAAGATGCTTGATCGTCTATACACCGGTTCAAGTGATAATCGTAATTATATTGATCTCTTTAATTATTCATATGATCATGATACTGCTCTTAAAGAGTTAGATATCTGGTCTAAAGAATTTGGACTTAACGTAGCTGATCGTCATCTCCTTAAATCTGTTATTAATAACCAAGAAAAAAATCAAACTTCTGACAAACGTCAAACTAAAGAAAATACTTATGTCAAACAGATTATAGAAAACTTAAGTAAAAACCAGCAGGACACTAGAAAACTAGTTGAAGAAAAACTTAAAGCCAAAGGTATTCCAGTCGAAATATTTGACGGCAAAAAACATAATGGTTTATTTAAACTTAAATAATTTAAATACTATTTAACTTAAGAATATTTTATATTTAAAGCCATAGTAGCTAATTTAGGCTTGTAAATTTTAGAATACGGTACAGTTTGACGGAGTGTGTTAAAATATAACCGTAAACAATATAGAATAACGAAACTATGTCAAAAAATACTAACACTAAACGCCGCCATTCAGCAAGAACTACTATTATTTGGTTTTTGTTTATTTTAGTCGTAGCCATAGCTGCTTTAGTTATTTACCCATTTCTTCATCAACACACAGAAAAACAGTCTAAACAAGATACTAATAATCCTAGTCAACAAGTTCAATCAACCTCGGCTTCCACTTCCGAAAATCAGTCATCAAAAAATGAAACTAAGGAAGACTTAGAAGCTGGTAAAACACATCAAACCCCAAAACAATATGAAGAAACTGATAACAAGCCGACCGCAGATCTTACTGGCTTTATTACTTATTCTGGTAAAAATGATAACAATCTCACGATTCGCGTTACAATTAACCAATTATTAAAAGAAGTTGGCACTTGTACTCTCTCTTTAACCTCAGCCAGCGGACAGAGAATTAATCGCACAGCCAATACTATTGATAATCCTTCCTCTGCCACTTGCCAAGGATTCGATATTCCGTTATCCGAAATTCAAGCTGGTGAATACCAAATCAATATTGAAATTAAAACGTCGCATCAAAGTGGTAACATAAAGGGGAGCATAACAATTTAAATGATAAACATTGTTCAAGGTAAAATAAAAAATATAAAAATTAAGCATCTCTTACTCTGTATTTTTGCTTTCTTTACAGTTGCTTCACTTGTCTTTTTTATAACTAAAAATTTAATAAAAATTCACGCCTATGATTTTAGTAGTTTTAATCCAGGCAATATTATCTCGGATAGTGTTATGTCTAACTCCAATTCTATGTCGGTTGATGAAATACAACGCTTTCTAACTAGTAAAAATAATTGTCAAGATACGAACATTGCTAAAGCAAGAGCTTATCCAAATCTTAGATATCATATCGAAGGCAATCGTTTCATCTGTTTGTCAGAAGAGACTTTTGAATATAATAATCAAAAGCAAACTGCGGCACAAGTTATCTATGAAGCTGCTAAAGATTATCAGATCAATCCGCAAGTCCTCATTGTTTTACTTGAAAAAGAACAGGGATTGATTACTGATACTTGGCCAAACCATATTCAATATCGCAGCGCCACAGGCTTTGGTTGTCCAGATACAGCTGAATGCGATTCAAAATACTATGGTTTTAGAAATCAGGTTCGTAATGCAGCAAATCTGTTCCGCTCTGTTCTCAATGGCGGCTGGACGAATTATCCATTAGGTAGAAACTATGTACAATATCATCCTAATCCGAATTGTGGTGGTTCAATAATTAATATTGAAAACCGTGCTACTTCAGCTCTTTATCGTTATACCCCGTATCAACCAAATAATGGCGCTCTCGCCAACTACCCAGGTACCGCCTACTGTGGCGCTTATGGCAACCGTAATTTTTATGCCACTTTTAAACAATGGTTTGGCAATCCAATAGCCACCATTAAAGAAAAATTAAATCCAATTGATAGACCCGACCAAAACTCTAGTCAAGATGGCTCGATCGATAATGGCGAATATACTATCAAAACCTCACTTGATAAAACTAAGTACTTAGATGTCAGTAAGGGTAACACAGAGGAAAACGCACTAATTCAGCTTTATTCAAAATGGTTAGATAATAATAAAGCACAAGAGTGGAGTATTGAAAACATTGGCAATGAAATTTATAAGATAAAAAGTAAATTATCTGGTAAAAATCTTGCATTCGATGTCAACTCTATTGATATTAATCCACAGCTAAAACTAAAAAATGAAAATTTAGATGATTGTTCTCAACGTTGGAATATTCAAAGAAAAGATTTGCATGAATATAAAATTATTACCTCGTGCGATACTAATCATACTATTAATGTTAAGGATGATAAGCCAAAAGATGAGTCTCCAGTACAAATTAATAAGAAGAATAATAATAAAGCTCAAGCATGGATAATCGAAAAAACTAATACTAACAAAGAAACTCAATTAATCCAAGATGGTATCTATAGCATTACTACTGCATTAAATAATGGTCAATTCCTTGATGTTGCAAAGGGTAATACCGAAAATTATGCCAAAGTACAACTCTTCCACAAATGGCGAGATAATAATGTTGCACAACAATGGCAGTTTAAACACCTTGGCAATAATGAATATCAAATCATTAGTAAGTTATCTAATAAGGCTATCAGTGCTGACACAAATAAAGTACAAAATGGTGAACAACTATTCTTATTGCCGGCAGTCTCTAATTCTTGTAGTCAAAAATGGAAGGCTATTCAAAATGGTGCTGGCTTTGTCTTCAAAAATAGCTGTAATCCAATTTATGTTATGGATGTTAATGCTGCACGTGCTGTTGATGAAAATCGAGTACAGCTATGGGGTAGATGGGGGAATAATAATAAAGCTCAA
>CAUUYE010000003.1:0-75206 GCA_963549315.1 uncultured Candidatus Saccharibacteria bacterium
GGATTAGAGTATAGAACTCCTGCTGAAATGTTGCATAGGTTCTGAATGTTGTATGATTACTCCGTATTAACATCTCAAGGTGTTACACTTGAGGGATTAGGATAAGAAAGTAAATAATCTCATATCCAAGCATTGCACAGTCATTACATTATGAAAACTGATTATTATGCAATTCGATGAAGCGATTATAAGAAATTCTCATTTTTTCGACATAAACTTCTTTTGCTAAATTGTCAGGCTCAGTAAAACCATCATTTGTGGCATTCATCATATCATAATCCGCCTCTTCTGCTGGCTCAGGAAGCAATAAAAATGGATTTTTTGAAGATTAAATTCTTCTTTTAGACTCCAAATTTCTTCCTCAAATTTCTGATAATCATAAAGGTGAAAATCTTCTACATCCTTAAGTACGTATTGCTTATAAATTTGTTTAATTTTTTTGAATCAATTTCTCGTTATACACTATACCTAATGTTTATCATAAAAAAGAGCTGCTTAAATACCAGCAGCCCCATTTATAAGATGATTATTTACCAGGACCAGAATAATATTTTTTCTACCCATTGAATCGGTAATATCTTCAATCCTACGACCAGTACCATATTTAGTGTACATACCGTAATGATCATGATGCGAATCAAAATATTCCCTATCCACATGACCATCACAGATTAGCGTTTGACCACTATTTACGCCAGTCCCTTCACACCACGTTACTGGATGATCATCTATCCAACCATGACGTAGCTCAGTCCACTATCCGCGACTTGGATATGTTTTAAGGCAGGATCAATATAATTATGGTAGATTCATTTAGGAATAGGATTAAAAACTCCTTATGAAGTATTGCAAAGGTACTGAACCTTATATGTGAAAAGCCCCCACCGAAGTGAGGGCTTTGAAGGTTATTCTGCCTTTTTAAATATAGGAACAATGTCGTATCTTGCGATTGCAATAATCGTAGAGATAGCGAAGATCCCATCAGTCAAAGAAGCTATGTATGCCGTCGTTATCAAGTCGTAAGCAACAAACAACGAGAGATTAGAGACAGTAAACAGACGGACCCTGTTTTCTTTCTGCTGAATCATCGCAAAAATATAGCAGACGGCTGCAATGATCGGCAACGCGTCGGTAATAGTGGTGAATGTTATGATTCCAAGTCCTACGACAATCGCGATAAAGATCGCCAGAATTACAATAGGGATTTTCTTTTCTTTCTCATCAAACTTATAGTTAATGATCCCAAAAACTGCCATCATAAAAAGCGACAATGCTCCGGGATATGCTTCGAGAAATACGAAGCCAATAGATGCGACAAAAGTTGACGCCGAGAAAAATATCAAGATATTCTTCTTGGCCTTCTGTTGGGCTCCAATAGCACCGAGGACTGCTCCGATAGTAAAAATCACCTGAGAGATAATGTAGTTCGTAGTCAGCATATTAATCGTACTCCTTTCTCTAAACCAGCGCATTTACCATGCGAATGAAATCATCTTTGGCGACAGGTGCCATTTCTCCGAGAAATTCAACCGGCACTGTTTCCATGATATCGAGTCTTGTTTCCGCTCTGCGCAACGTTGCCTGGATCATAGCGGCATCGAAAACCCGGTACAGTTTCTCCATACTAAGTGCAGTCTGCTTAGACCAAATAGATAAATAAGCCTTTTTAATCTGAGCAATCTGGCATTCATTATAACCAGAAACAACTGGTTCCGTCATCATATCGAGAGATATGAATGGAAAATTCCATGATGCATCACCGAAGTCGAACCACTTAAGAGTTTTATAGTCGGATCCATGCAAGAGATTTTTCGCCAATAAGTCGCCGTGCTCAATAGTATTGGGGATCCCAGTCGTCATGAGAAGCTGTTCGGTGTCAACAAAAAAGTTTTCTACCGAGCGAACCAGGCTAACATCTTCCATAGTGAAATGTGACGGATGCGTTTGATCGAGTCGAGAGAAGCGCTCAAGTACGTCATTCAGGCGTTCTTGCACTTTTCCCAATTCAACAACGGGTATGCCAGTATTGCAGATTTCCTTACTAACTTCAAGGGACTGCACTTGCAGTTCTGCATATTTCTCAATAGCGTTTACAACCACCGAGAATGGCATATTTTCATCATCGGAATGCATTGCCTTGGTAAGAATCCAGCCGTTTGTCTCAGAGATGTCAACCACCTCTACTACATACGGAGAAACGAGCCAAAGCAATTTGGTGACAATGGGTTCATATTCAGTTGTGCTACTTACACTCTTTGCATAAAACACACCATGGCTCGTTTCAATTCTTCCGACGAACGACCATGCCATAATGCGCATAGATGCAAATCCTTTACCGATAGGTTCGATCCCGTTTTTTTGCAAAATTTTGCAGATTAAACGAAAAAATGATTCTTGCCACTCCGGAATTGTCCAGAGCTCTTCTTTTTGGATATTCATCTTATCACTCCTTTTCGTCATAGAAATGTTCGAGAAAACATGTGTTGTTCTCGATCCTTGCGTGGATCGGTGGGTCTCCGTGCAGAATTGTGAGCACTTGTGTGATTGAGGCTTCCAACTTTCCATCGCGGTTAATAACTATATATTCGAAGTTTTTGATTACTTCGAATCTTTCATTTTTAGCCGCTTTTAAGCGTCCATCGCCCCTGTCTTGCATCCAGCGTTTTAGATCACTAAGATTACTAGGCATCATGTAAATGGTTATTGCGCCATTGCGAATTGCGGGCGGGATAAGTTTCAGGGATGGTATTCCTATATTCAAGAACACGAAACCATCGTCTTTTGTAAGCTCCGATTTCAGAATTCCGTAATTATGGTTGTCATAAGTTTCAGAAATAAAGAATTTATCGGCAGCCATAAAAGATGAGAATGTTTCATCGTCAAGAAAATAGTAATCCCTACCTTCAACTTCTTCTGCTCGAGGGCTTCTGGTTGTACATGCAACTGCTTCTCTGAAATTAGAGAATCTGTCGCACATCGCGTGAATAATAGTCGTTTTGCCGACTCCGCTTGGACCAGATACAACAATTAATGTTGATGACATTCTGACCACCTCTTTCTTATAAAAATACATCAGAAAAAATCTGACTGCTTTTTTATAACCTATTCAAGATGTTTTGTCAACAATGACCCCAATAATTAGAATTCGTAGATATCTAATTGACAGTTATTTGCATGGAATTGGAGTAAATCCGTTTCATTATTAAACCCCTCATTAAGGTAATGTATTGCTCGGCAAATTCCGCCATGGCAGATAAGAAGAACGTTCCCATCTGGGTATTTTGTTTTTAGCTCATTAATGACATCATGAATTCTGTCAAAGAATGCTTTAACAGACTCTATGTTGCCGATTTTTGAAGTATCGACAATATTATAATCCCATAAATCGTCATAATTGGGATAAATATCATAATCGTGTCCCTCGAAATCGCCGTAGCTTCTTTCGGTAAGTCTTTCATCAATATCATATTTACGTATACCATTATTTACGATTTTGGCTGTTTCTTGAGCTCTATGAAGAGGAGATACTAATACGGCATCAAAAACATTATTTAAAAGTTTTTCTCGAATTGCCGTAGCCTGTTTTATACCAGTTTCATCGAGATGGCTTTCGTTCATTTTACCTTGAACTACTTGCTTAGCATTCCAGTTGGTTTGCCCATGTCTGAGTACATATACATTCATTATTATCTTCTTAATTAAAATTTGTTAAATTTTCTTATATATTATATTATGCTTTTTGTCAAGACAGCCTTAGATAGCGGCTTGCCCAAACAATTCTGAACAAGCTGTTTTTAAGTAGTTATCTTCATTATAGAATAGATCGTGATTATTTATTATGTCTGTTTTCCCATTCTTTTAGTATTCTCTAAAGCATTAAGATGACGCTTTGCTTTTTCAGTAACACGTCGACCGCGGGGAGTTTTTTCAATAAAACCGAGCTGGATCAGATACGGTTCGTAATAGTCTTCAATTGTAGTAGTCTCATCACCAGTGAGAGCAGCAATAGTGGTTAATCCGACAGGCCTGTCATCATAATTTTCCAACATTAGTTCCAGCATATTACGATCGGCTGGATCAAGTCCTAAATCATCAATCTCAAGAAGAGCAAGAGCACGTGTGGCAATGTTTTTATCAATCGTACCATCACCATTAACATCAGCATAATCGCGAACACGTTTTGCGAGGCGATTTGCAATACGGGGAGTAAGACGAGAGCGCGTAGCGAGGAGTTTGGTTGCTTCTGGCTTAATCTCGGTGTTGAGAATGGCAGCAGTACGAGAAATAATTTGTTCGATTTCAGGGATCTTATAATATTCAAGACGGTGAGTAATACCAAAACGATCGCGAAGGGGACCAGCAAGCGAGCCAGTACGAGTGGTGGCACCAATAACCGTAAAGTGCGGAAGGTCAAGACGAACCGAGCGAGCAGCAGGACCTTTGCCGATAACAATATCTAGCTTATAGTCTTCCATAGCGGAATAAAGAATCTCTTCGACCGCACGGCGTAGACGATGAATCTCGTCAATAAAAAGGACGTCACCATCCTGAAGATTTGTCAAAATTGAGGCGAGATCACCAGCACGCTCGATGGCGGGACCGGAAGTAACACGGAGGCTAGCACCGAGTTCGTGAGCAATGACATTCGCCATAGTAGTTTTGCCAAGACCTGGTGGACCATAGAGTAAAACATGGTCCAGTGTGGTACCATCAGCACGCTTTTTCACAGCATCGATAGCGATTTTAAGGTTGCGTTTTAGACGTTCTTGACCAACATATTCAGAAAAATTAGTAGGGCGAAGCCCCACTTCAATTGCCTGCTCTTCGGTATCATTTTCATGCGAAGTATTATCAATAACGCGTTCAATTGCCATATAATCTTTCTTTCAAATTACAGATATTCAGAATACAGTGTTAAGAGAAATGCAACGACACATCCTTTGGCTTTTGTATTATACTATTATTGTATCATTTATATTTAATTAAGAGGAAGGATTTTATGTCTGATATTGATGATGCTGATTTTAAAAAAAGCAAAACATATGCTAATCTGCAAACTGCATTTGCTGGAGAATCGCAAGCACGTGTAAAATATCAATTCTTTGCTTCACAAGCAAAAAAGGATGGCTATGAGCAGATTGCTGCAATCTTTGACGAGAGTTCAAACAATGAAAATGCGCATGCAAAGATGTGGTACAAGTACTTAAACGATGGTAAAGTTGCCGATACAAGGACAAATCTCGAACTCGCAGCAGCAGGCGAAGATTATGAATGGACTGATATGTATGCAGAATTTGCAAAAATTGCACACGAGGAAGGATTCCACGAAATTGCTGCAAAATTTGAAGGTGTGGGCAGTATTGAAAAAGAACATGAAGAACGCTACCGAAAATTGATTAAAAATATTGATGATGATGTGGTGTTTAAGTCTGAAAAAGTAACAGTATGGAAGTGCCGAAACTGTGGTTACACCTTTGTTGGTGAGGAAGCTCCAGAAGTTTGTCCAGTTTGTTCACACCCTCAGGCTTTCTTTGAAATTCGCGCAATTAATTACTAAAATAGTTAAATCTAATAAAATAGGTCAGTTTGTGACCTATTTTTTGATATCTGATTATCCTAAAAGTCTTTAAAGATAGATTGATTATTTAATCTCTTAGATAAAGGCTATCTGCCATAATGCATAAGTGAATGAGTGATAGCTGCGGCGAGAGCATCGGCGGCATCATCTGGTTTTGGGATATTTTTAAGATGAAGATGGAGCTTGACCATTTCCTGCATTTGCTTCTTGTCTGCACTACCATAACCGGTCATAGTTTTCTTAATTTCATTTGGAGTATATTCATAAGTCGGAAGATGGTTTTGTTTGCACACTAAAAGAACAACACCTCTTGCTTCAGCAACAGATATACCTGTGGTGATATTTTTGGTAAAGAAAAGTTTTTCGATACTAACACAATCTGGTTGATTGAGTTTGATGATTTCATGGAGAGATTCATAAATATCTAGAAGACGATCTTGCAGTGGAGTGTGAGCAGGGGTAGTAATAACACCGTTATCAAGCATTTTTGCGGCACCTTTCGTACAACCATTCTGAGTGTTGACTTCAATTACGCCAAATCCACAAATTCCAGTTCCTGGATCAATTCCTAAAATCTTCATTTTGTAACTAACCTTTTTATCTCATATATGATATATTGATTCTGTACTTTACTATTCATCTAGCTAGATTAAATCTATATTTTTAAACTTTTATTCGTTAACATATTTAATTAAAGTATGACGGAGATCTTTAACTGGGATGACGAAGGGATCACGAATTGTGGCGGGAGCGATAGCATGTTTGAAACCAAGTTTTTTTGCTTCACTAATGCGCTGATCGGGACGGAAAGCAGAACGGATTTCACCACCAAGACCGACTTCACCAAAGACCACATATTCCTCCGAAAGTTTGCGGCCAGCAGCAGCAGAAGCAATAGCAAGACAAACCGCAAGATCGGCAGCAGAATCTTTAACTTTAATACCACCGACGACGTTGAGAAAAATATCTTTATCACTAAGGTTTAATTTTGTGCGCTGCTCGATGACGGCAATTAGGAGATTGAGACGATTAAGATCAAAACCAGAAGCTGCACGCTTGGGATAACCAAAATTTGTGGGAGTGCAAAGAGCTTGAATTTCAACAAGCAGAGGACGTGTACCCTCAAGAGTGGCAAGAATAATCGAACCATCGGTATTTTGGCGTTCCGCAAGAAGAGCGGCAGAGGGGTTTTGAACTTCACTTAATCCTTTTTCATTCATCTCAAAAATAGCAGCCTCAGACGTAGGTCCAAAACGGTTTTTGACAGCACGAATGGTTTTAAAGCCACCATAGCGATCACCTTCAAAATTTATCACTACATCAACAAGATGTTCCAAAACCTTAGGACCGGCAAGAGTACCTTCCTTTGTGACATGACCAACGATGATAACAGCAGTATCGGTAGACTTGGCAGCTTGAATAATTAAATTGCCTGCATTAGTGATTTGAGAGACGGTACCTGGTGCGGAAGCAATTTCATTAATGGCGAGAGTCTGGATAGAATCGACGATAACTAATTCAAAATCTCCACTGGAAATAGTTTTCGCAATATCATTACCTGAAGTCGAACTAGCAAAAACTAGTTTGTCGGAGTTAGCGCCGAGACGAGTAGCGCGCATTTTGACCTGACTGGCAGACTCTTCGCCAGAAACATAAAGAACATTATGAGTTTTTGCAATTTCAGCACAAATTTGCATGAGGATGGTGGACTTACCAATACCTGGTTGTCCGGCAAGTAAAGTGACCGAGCCCTTCAAAATTCCACCACCAAGAACCTCATTTAATCCAGTAAATTCAGTTTTTAAACGTTCTTTATCACTACTTACCGAAATGTCATTAATTTTAGTAAATTTAAGAATTTTACCACTGGTTTTTGCCTGAGCGATAGCATTCTTCCCGGTGATCTCGCTCACCACAAGATCCTCAATAATCGTATTCCAAGCATCACAATTACTACAATGACCTACCCACTTGGAGTATTTGGCACCACAATTCTGACAGACAAACTGACTATTATTCTTTCCCATAAGGAAATTATAGCAGGTAAAGTGGGTTGTAATTACTTTAGATGACCAAGAAACTGTTGTTTTGCTGAAAGATGTTTTTTCACTTCATCTGAAATATGTGTAGCAAAAACCCTAGAGGTATTTAAATTAGTAAAGCCTGCTAGTTTAAAAGCTTCAATTTTTTCTGGATTATTGGTGGCGATGTTTAACTTCATATTGAGTTTTACTCCAAGAAGTTTCAAACAACCAACTGCGCCATGATAAGTACGACGATCAATATTTTCTAAACAAGACACTTTCTTAGCACTTTCAACGGTGTTAAGATGGTTATAATATTGTTCATCTAAAGTTTTCAATTTAAAATCAATACCCATACCTCTGCCATCTTGACTAGGAATATGGATAATAAATCCAATGCCGTTTTCGATAGCAGAATCAATGGCGATCAATAATTGTTCATGGCAATCACAAGTACGATCCCCAAAAACCATACCAGTAAGACAACCTGAGTCAATGCGAACGATAATTTCCTTATCATTATTTTCAGCCAAATTTGGCATTTTATTTTGATCTAAAAGTCCAATATAAAGTACGTAATAATCACGCCATTCGTCGTTTACCTGAATATGAAAGAGGCGACCGATGCTGATTTTGTCTTTATAAGAAAGCTCCATAGCTCCAGAAGATACAATATTGTAGACTAGTGGTAAATTTGCCTGTGGTATATTAGTCTCAATAATCTTTGCAGTCATGTTTTGATTATAACACTTAAAAATTTTCCATAATAGTAAATTACCACGGTTTCTATTTTCTAAGTGTTAAAGAGTTTTAGCTTGGCTTGATGACTTCGCTAAGATATTTTCAGTGTAGCTAAAATACGTCATTTTGTCAATAACAATATTCTGGTCATGCAGATAGTTTTCCACAACCATCACTAATCTGCATGACCAACACTACCCCTTATTAAGCCGTTGTAAATTTGTATTTATCGAAGAAATATTCCAAGTGTCCTTCTAAACCATGGACGTATCGTTCTGTAGTTTCGATTCTTGCATGTCCTAACATTTCTTTGGTCTCCATCAACGAAGCACCATGTTTTTGAATATCAGTTGCGAAAGAATGGCGCAAAGCGTGCGGATAGAAGTTTTTAAAGCCAGCTTGATAGAACGGCTTCCTCATCAAATAACGTATGTCTTCAACCGACATCGGCTCATTTTTCCCGAGTGTTCTTACCCAAATAAAATCGCTTATTCGGTTTCTTTGAATCCAATCGTCTAAACGGGATTTAGCTTCTTTACTCATATATGATTCACGAGCCTTGGAGCCTTTACCAATAAACGTTACCATTCTTCCATTAAGGTTCATAAGCCGAAGATTGCGTAATTCAGAAATCCGAAGTCCACAATCGAAGCAAAGTTTAATTAGTAGCCACTCTAAATGATCAGCATACTTCAATACTTGCTCAATCTGTTCTCTAGTGTAGTAAACACGACGAGGCGGTTGTTCTTTACATTTAATGATCAATCGTAGTTTTAGTTTCGGAAATGATATCCCCATGTCTTGAAAATATCTAAGCATAGCGACTAAATGCACTAATCTACTATTGATTGTCCTGCCGGAACATCCACGAACGGTTTGTTCAGCAACCCAGTCGTTGATATGTTTATTTGATAGTTCACTAAGGCTACCAATCTTAATAGCCTTGAGAAACTCCTTACAAATCCATCTTTTGCTGTGAAGAGTTTGTTCACTCATGCGACGAACATTTTCGCAGTAATTCAAATATTCATCAATTTGCTTATCTATTTGTCTAATATTCTTCATACTTTCCTTTATTGAAAGAAAAGCCCCAAGCTCGGCTAATCACCAAGCAAGAGCTTGGGAAGCTTTTCGTGTTTAAATTAAAATTAAATTACTTTTTTAGTTGAGCCTATTACTATTGGTATATATGGTTATATGGGTGTGCGGATTTCGCACACTTAACAGGGGTCGGGAAGTGTGCGGATTTCGCACACTTCATGGTACTTTTCCACAGACTTATCCACAAAAAATGGGGTATTTTTCCACATGTTTTCCACAGATTTTGCATAGTTTTCCACAGGTAAAATTTGACAAATAAAGAGAGGTATGCTTTTTCAGCTACCTCCATAGTTTTTGTAATTTAACCTATATTATTCTAAGTATTTTTATCCCTGAAAAGACCCTTTGACCTCGCTTAACATCATCAATGGCTATTAAGCCTAAGTCAACAAGCTTATGATTTAATCGGTAAAATTGAAACCTATCAAGTCCAAAATCTTGTAATATGACACGATTAGAAATCCTAGCATATCCATATTTATCTGGTTTAAATCGTGATATGTAATCTTTTAGCGAGTAATACCAACTCCATGCTACTAAATCACCCCTAAAAACGGTGGGGAGCGTCCTCTTGTCCATCCTGACGTAATAGTTATTAGTTGACATTTTACCTCGCTTATAATTGTGAGGCTATCCCATGAGAAAGCCCCCTCGTAATTTAAACGAGGAGGCTCAAACTCCATTACATCAATTTCCTTGAGTTTAATAAAAATTATGTAATATGTCAATCCTTAATTTTAGCCCAACGAGCCTGTACGGCTCTTCGGGCTGCTTCAGAACGTTGTTTAGCGCTAAGGCTTTTATTTGGCAGATTCTTAGTCAACTTAGAGGCGTATTCATCCCATTTATCAGCTTTATCTTTTAGTTCATTATATTCAGTTTTTGGGATGGTAATATATTCAATATCGTTATTCATGTTCCTCCTAATAGTGGTAAAGACTTGACTATTTAGTTATGTCTTGCTAGAATGGAATCGTTATGTTAGATTACTTTCGTCTTCGACCGGCGAGAGTAATTTTTATTTCAAGTCTTAATCGAGAGATTTTGAATGAAATACTCATAGCTTCCTCCTTTCTACCATTTTTTAATGTGCCAATATCTTTACCACTGTCTTAATTATACGCCATGTGGCGTATAAAGTCAAGGGGTTTTATTAATTTTCTCAACAAGAAGCACCCTATGGATATCTGAAACCCTCCACATTTTATTATGCTTTCGTATACTCTACGATTACATGCCACTTTTTCGTTTTACTAATAGCTGAGCCAACCTGAAACGCGATATCACCAAGTTTTGGACGGATAGAGAAGCCACCATGCCATCCTCCATCAACACTATTTGCACTATTTCCGTAGAGCCACGGAATTGGGCGCCATTCATTGTAGTCAGAAAAAGCTTCACAGTGAGCAAATACAACAGTATCAATGATATTCGCCTCAGCTAACTTTGCAGACGCAGGAATATATCCAGTGCCTTTAACTACTTTACGATAGATAGTTTTACCATCTTCCCATATGCCTATAATCTGTTCATCGGTATTATATTTGTTATTTAATTTAGACAATGGAATCATACCATTGCCACCCTGTTAAATTACATAATCATGAATATGATAAACAAACTTATTCTTGATAGAGTTGCAATTTGGAAACCAAAACTAAATGATGAGTTTTCCGTTCGTCAATCACCGGCTGGACGAACTTATTTTGAGCATAATATCGCAAAAACTACTCAAGTTCCGACATATCGTTACGCTAAAAATTACGCTACTGGAGACAAAAATGCCGTCAAGTTCTGTTTGATGATTTTGACAACTTCAGAATCCGAAAAAGCCATTGAAAACTTCTTAGACAACGTTGCTAAACAGATTGATATTGCTTTAGCTCAGCGAGTTGTGATGACTGCAACTGATACTAGCTTTGAGTACACAGATTTTTATTTTAATGAGGAGACAAAATAATGGCAGCAACTTTACCATACCCTAATATGGATTTTACGCCACTCGACGTTCTAACTGCAGCAGAGATGGATCAGATGGTCGCTAATGACAAATACCTAGCTGATTTTTGTACTGGTTTAGCGAACGGGACTAACCTCGAAAATGGTATGATTCCACTACGTAAATTACAGCCTAACTATTCAAAAGAATCGATAGAAATCGGTACCTGGATTGATGGTAGGAAAATTTATAGAAAAGTCTATTTTGGAAAAGGAGATGTTCCTAAAGAAGTATCTGTGGCAAATTGTGCGACCGTTATTGATATGAGAATGGTCGTTAAGAATAAAGCAAATAATGGATCTTGGAGAACTGTACCTTGGTTATATGACACAAGCGATAATAACTGGGTTGCTGGTTTCTATATGGATTCGTTGCGAAAAGTAGTAGTAATGCAACTTAAAAATAATGTGGCTAGTGCTTATTGGTGGCACTTAGTTATCGATTATTGCATCGAGGTAAGCCCTGAATAGGCTCATTTTATAACTTCAATAGTCATAAAAGTATTTATTTCATTTATATTGCGTGGGTCAAGATTTTGAAGCCAGAAAAAATCACCACTGGATACTGGCACTAGAACAGTCGCAAGAGTAGCAGTTCCAAATCCTGACGTCATAGTGGTGATTGTCCTAGTATGTGGGACTGGTTTTTCTTTCTTCATTAATTCAAACCAACCATAGTTCACTCCATTTTGTTGATAATAAACAGAAGCTGAAACTTTTACATAGCTTATACCTTCGCCAATAACAATGGAACTATCGCTCAGAGATAAACTATCTCCGACCTTGTTTTCTATCTTGCTAAGAGGAATCTTTGCGCCAGCTCCAATAGGCTGTTGATATGAATCTCCACTAATTACTGTAATGCAGTTAGGCTGTAATTTACGTAGTGGAATCATACCATTGCCACCCTATAATTGCTTACGCTATAGTCATATGAATAACGATTCAGCCCTATATCAGAAACTTGGCAAGATGGAAGCAGATATTAAAAATATCGGGGATCTTGTAAATGAGGTAAACCATAAAGTTGATACATATAACGTAATCTCTCAACGCGTTACTGTTCTAGAAGAACGAGCCACAGACCGATCCAATAGGCTTCACAAACTTGAAGAGAACCAAGCCAAGATTGTCTGGGCGATCGTGATGGCAGTTCTTAGCGCAATTTTGAAGTTCGTAGTTATTGATGGGGTTCATCGATGAAAAAGACGAATTGGTTATCAGTCTTAACTTGGGGAGGATTGATGTTATTTAACATCTCATTCTGGCTATTTGTAACCTTGAACGGATGTTTTGTTCAGGCATTAATTTCATATCTCGTTATTGGGACGCTATTTATAATCTTAATGTTTAAGGAGTTAAAGTGAGCTGGAAGCAAACACTATATCCTAACCTAGACGACAAGAAACTCGTAGTCAATTATCAAGGTAAACAGCTGATGGATTGGTTTTTATGGTGCCTAGCCGTTGCACAGAAGACCTTTAATGTGGATCCATTCGCAGCCTCTGCTCAAATTGCTTGGAATTGGAATAATACCAAACATACTGATCGTAATCTTCCAGATGAATGCTTCGTTCCTATCTGGTGGACTGGTGGAACTGGCAATTATGGACATGTGGCTGTGGCTAAGAGGTCTGGCAATCGTATCCAGATTTGGTCTAGCCCATACCGACATAAGCCTTACTTTGATTATTTCGAGGGTGAACTAAATGCAACAATTGACAATATGTCTCGTATTTACGGCGTTAGCTATGCAGGCTGGACGGAAACGATGAATACTACCCGTGTCGTCGAGTGGGTCAACCCGCCACAACTAAAATCCAATGAAGAAATCGCAGCAGAAATCTGGCAAAAGAAATGGGGCGATGGCGAAGAAAGAAAGAGACGTTTAGCTGCGGCTGGTTATAGCTGGGATGCTATTCAACCCCTCGTAGATAAAGGAGTTGGCAAACCTGTTGAAAAACCTGCAGAGAAACCACAAGAACCACCAAAGCAACCGGAACAACCAGTTGAGCCACCTAAGCCTGAGCCAACGCCAGAAATGCCTAAACCTGAAGAAAAAGAAGATAATAAGGAATCTATGAAATCTGAAGAAAAACCAATTGAAGAAAAAGAAGAATCAAAAAAGGAGACGAAGTCTATGGAATCAACATTGACGGACGAACAAATTAATAAAATTAACGAAGAATACATGAAGCTAGCCAACGCTTCAACTGAAGCCATCGCAGAGGCTGGTTCAGGGTTTGAATTTAGTAATAAAACTAAGATTGTTGCTTACTTAGTTGGAGACTTCTTATTATTGGCTAGCGCTATCACACCACAAGTTGTGCTTGCTATTATGAGCATGAATGATAAGAACATGACAGCCTTTGGTACTGCATTTGCTAGTATCTTAGCGACCTTGGGTTCACAGATTTTACTAATTTTTAAGCTTTTGAAGAAGAAAAAATAAAAATCTTAGTTTACCTCAAAAAAACTACCCCTCTATCATAAACGATAAAGGGGTTATTTTAATTTAGACGATAGTTTTATCATCTATTAAGATAAACTTCTCAAAACGTCTTAGAATAGCTAAAATGGTGATATGGATAAATTAAGCCATGCTTGTATGTTGATATTAGGGATTTGTGCATATGGATTTAAGTTTTCCGGTGTCATAAGTCTTTGGAACACTGCGAAAAGCCTATAATGGTTGATATCTAGCCTATGAACGCTTACAAAAATATCCGCTTCATGATTTGGCAAAATTATAGTGTAGTTTGTTGGTAGATAATTTTGCTCAAGATTTGTTTTCATTACAACATTTTCAAAAAATACACCGCTTGGAGAATCTTTGTCTACGTGCCACGAATCGCCAGTCTTATAACTTCCTGATGGAATATTGAGTTCAAAATGTATCTTGTTCTTCTGTTTTTGAGCCGTAAAATCACTATTCTGCAAAAAATTAGATATTCTCGCTACCGTCATATTTCATCTCCGTATATATGGTAATAAAAAGTCTCTCTTGATGAACTATTCGATTTATTACAAATAATATACTGCTTGTCATTGATTAGCGCACCTAGATAACCATCATTATTGGTAGATCTCGTAGTAGCCTGTGGCATAACACAGTTATGGTAACCTTGTGAGTAGTTGCCAACTTGACCGATCTTCCAAAGTCTAGCTTGAGGAATATATCCAAGATTATGGTTAATAATTGAATCAGTATTAGCTTCGACTGTTATTTTTCTTTGCTCTAGGATTTTAGGATAATTAAAATCAGAATTAAGCCTGAAATTAGTAATATCATCTACATTATCTACTTCACCTTCACAATCTGGTGGAACAAATCCAGTCAGCCTAAAATAAAAAACAGTTTCAAATGAATTATTATGTGAACAATTTATATAGATATTATGGTCGTCCGCCCCGATATTAACTACAAGTGGTGGCTGACTACTACCATAAAAAATAGGAATTTGAGTCGATAAGTCAAAAGCTGGATTAAAATTAGCATTAGTAGACCATTGTCCAATAATGAGAGGGGTAAATGGAAGATTGTGTGGAACTATTTTTTTATTCTCATTCCAATACTGACCAACTGGAACGTTTATAGTAGTAGTCAATTTGAGAGCGAGTATCGGTATAGGATAATCGCTACTCATTATAAAATTTCTAGGTTGAGTCATTATTGATTAAGCTCCGTAATCACATCGACGTTTGGTTTTGATATATATTGACCAAACCCAGTTGGTGATTTTTCAGAGCCAAGATAATAGCGCCTAACGTTATTGCCATCCCTCACAATAATTTCCCCTGCTGTCTGATCTATAATCATTTTGCCGTCATTAGATGACGTAACTACATTACCTGAATATTTTACTGTTTTTTCAATTGTCATATTCTCTCCCTTTTACCCCAATACGTCTGCGCTATCCAATACTGATTGATCTAAGATGAATGGTGAAATGACTGTGGTTTTCTTGAGTGTTAGAGTGGTTTTTAATTGTGAATCACCAAGCGACATTTCAATACCTATAATTTGGTAGTTACCAACAAATTCTTTATAATCTACCGATACAATATCCTGAAGTTGAAGCGCCGGATTACCTTTAACTTCTAATTTCAAAATTGGTGAATAATTGGCATATTTTTTGAGGATGTCTGTGGCGTAGCCGTCAATATTCTTGTAATTACCGAAACAATCATTGTCGTTAATCTCTAGAGCCTGAACGCCATATTTCTCGACAGACTCGCTATCGTGGGCTTCATATTCTATTGGACTCCCTGAGACCTGCTTAGCTGGTTCACCAAAAATCTGCAAGAAATTCACAGAAACTGGAAAGCTATTCGTATTGGTAAATGTAAGCTTCATTGAATCAGCAAATAATGTGCCAGTAGCCGAGACTTTCTCGGAAACTGGTTTGCCAGATAAATCTACAGCCGTAAAATTTGAGTTATCGGAATTGCCTTTTAGAACTGGATTGGTTGAACATTGCCAGATTGGATCATCAAATGAAATCCATACATCTTTAGTACTGTTGGCTGGTAATCGATAGGCATCTTCTTTAGATTCACCAGAATATCCGTTGGAATTGTCCATTGTGAAAATAGACTGAAATGCCTGAACGGCGCGGATTTCACTTTTTACTTTAACAGTATTCACAATACTGTCGGTGCGACTTGGCGTGGCTTTAATAATTGTTGTGGCATTAAATGCCATTACTGGTTGCTTACCGATAATTGAAGTTCGTGGTTGAAAACGGATAATACCTTGTTCATCAAGCCACATCGCACCGTTTTCGGCTTGAACTAATTCTTTCAAGGCGTTGCCGGCGTTTTTACCAGAAGCAAAATAAACAAATGGAATGACATTGAGTCCTGCTGATAATTTATACATTGCGGGATCGAGCCCAAACTGGTTTAAGATAGTAGCGATGACTTGATCGGTGCGAACATTTCGCATCATCACCATATTCTTGAGACTCATCTCGCCAATTTCGCTCAAGAAATCCATAGCAGTGAAACTTACAACTTCGTCTAGATTCCCATCATATGTTGGTAAGCCTTGAGTAAGCCCAACAAAAACTGGCGCTAAGCCACCGCCCTTAAAACCCATATATAGCCGGCATGGTCGTTTTGGAAGAATATACTTTCCAATTGGCGAGGCACTTCCGTCTTCACTGAAGCTGAAGCGTTTATCGTAATTATTCAACTCAAAATCAGCAATACAACTCTGAATATTGTACGGAAACTCCACAGAACGTGAAAAGTTCATAGATACGAGACGCTCTTTTAGAAACATATAGTCATACGCGTCCCATAACTGAATTGGGTTTTGATCACTCGGTCCAAGAAGGTCAGCGCCATCCAGTGTTGATTGGTCAAGTGTAAACCACTTGATTCCAGTATTTCTTTTCTTAGTGAACGAAATTGCCACGTCCCAATCTAGTGGTCTAACTGAAGCTGCTGCTAATTGATGGAATTTATCTGAGACGGTAATCATAATTGCGTCGATTCCCTGAATGATACTTTTACATTCTCCACCATTCCACAATTATTGACGATTGATTGGTCGCTTAACTCCATTCTTGCCACCATATTATCAACACCGAGTTCGGGAATAGAGATACGAGGATATTTATGTAGTTCATATTGACGATTGAAGAAGCCCTCTAGAACAGCATATTCTTCAGCTGATAAGAAATCCCATTCGTATTCAAATGTAAATTTCTTATAGACATAATCAGTATAAATATCACCACTTGCGACTAAAACTTCGCTTTTACCGATTTCTCGATTCTTATTAAACGGTGATGGCAGCAGTGTATAGGTAATACTTGTATTATCATCTGTGATTGTAAGAGCTAAACTCATGCCGCCATCCTCGCTTTCTTTACTTCTTCATAAGCATCATGGAAAGTAATGGCGCATTGTCTCAGCTCGCTCTTGGTACCAACAACCCCGTTAAATGTGAAGTTAAATGTTTCACCACCACCATTTCCATTACCGGCACCTAATTTTTCTATCAAATTCGCCATCTTGGATTCAGGCACTACCCATTCATCTTCACCAGCTTCGCCTGCCATGATGATTTTACCGCCAGCCGTTGCTGGCACAATTCCACCAGATGCTAAACGTGGAATTTTAAGCCTATCTAGCTTACCGAGATTAACACCTGGAATGGCATTGATAATTCCAATAACGCCATTGATCATATCTACGAAGAAGTTGACTGTGTTTTCCACTACTCCAAGTATGTTATTGATTGCGGTCTTAAATGCATTAGAAAACGCTTGTCCAATTTTTTCACCACCTTGGCTAAACATTTCGCTCACTCGTTTCCAGACCTCTGCAAATAAGCCACCCAAAGTAGCAATCAATGCTCCAAAAATCATAGGGACAGCACGTACAAGCGCCATAAATAAAATTATCGCTGCTGATAATAATTGCGCAATTGTGTTCGGATCGATTAGAAACGCGATTATGTTTGTAATTATCTGTGGCAACGCATTAGTTAAAGCAGTAAGGATTTGTGGTAATGCTTCAATAATTGCCATAAATAGTTTTACTGCGCCGTTTAGTAACATAGTAAGTGTTGCTGGTTCCGTAAGCTTCGTAACGATAGTAATAACTAAATTAGTGATAGCGTCTATCAAACTAGGTAAAATAGTAACTATTGCATCTATTAGCTTAGGCAAAACCTCTACTAAGGCATTAAATAATTGCTCAATAAGTCCTGGTAATATCTCTATAATCGACATTGCAATACTGATTATTGCTTCAAGCACTGGCGGCAATAGCTGACTAACTAGTTTCGGAATCTCTGCAATGATAAGCGGTGCGACATCCTGAATAAGTTGAACCATACCTCCTAAAGCAACTTCAATTGTTGGTAATAGATTTTTGCCGACAGCCTCGACTGATTCAATAACGTTATTCAGCAACTTGCCAAAGTCTTGAGTATCATCAGCAAGTCCAACCACTAGGTTGCTCCACGCACCCTTAAGCATTCCTAAGCTTCCGCTGATAGTTTCGGCAGCTTCCTTTTGCGTGGTACCAGCAATTCCGGTGTTCTCTTGAACTAAATGAATCGCTTCAATGATATCTTGATAATTACTGATATCGAATTTCTTACCCATTGCCTGTGGTAGCTTTTCGGCATCTTTAAGCAGACGTTCCATCTCAGTTTTAGTACCACCATAGCCAAGTTTAAGGTTATCAAGCATAGTGTAGTTTTGCTTGGCGAAACCCTGATATGCGGTCTGAATTAGCCCCATATCAGTACCCATCTTATTGGCGTTATCAGACATATCTGTTACTGCCATGTCTGCATATCTCGCCGCTGCAGCTGTATCACCTTTTAATCCTTGAAGCAGTGAGGCTGAGAAACCAGTTACGGTTTCCATGTATTGGTTAGCCGAAAGACCTGCAGTTTTATAAGCGTTGTCTGCATATTGAAATACTTGATTTTGAGAATCTTTAAATAAAGTTTCTACGCCGCCAGTAAGTTGTTCATAATCACTAAACGAAGAGATTGATGATTTAAAAATGTTTGTGAGACTAGAAAACGCTGATTGGAAGCCAGACATGAGTTTTTGCCCCATAAATCCACCCATGCCAGCCAAAAAGCCATTACCAATGTTTTTTAGACCGTTTTTGAACTTCTCTCCAAAACCATGGCTAGCTTTTTCACCTGAATCTTTACCACTTTTATCACCAGCAGAACCCAGTTCAGTTTTCATTGTTTTTTCGACATGAGAAATCTCGGACTTAAAATCCTTAGTATCAATTTTGACTCGATATTCAATTTCGCCAACTACGGTACTGCTGGTACTCATTATTTATTCACTCCATCAATAAATGGTTTCATCCCATCACGAAGGGTTTCGTTAGGATTTTTACTGAAAGCACTGCCAGTACCAACGCAAACGATTCTTGCATAGTTTACATAATCACTATGTTTAACCTTTTGCCCAGCATCTACTAAAGCTGATAACTCTTCCATTGATAATGGCATCTTCTGCTTTTTACCTGTATGCTCATCAAAAGTTTCGATATAGCCACGTTTTGCCGCCACGATCGCTTCCCAACCATAAAGCATACCAAGCTCAGCCAGTAAATAAGCTACCCTAGATACTTTACCCTTGCGGAATGTGTTGTCTCCAGACATTCGCTTCTTAAAAGCTACTTCTACCGCTTCACGATCTTCTGGAGTCATTAAATCAAGCAGATTTGCCATACCTACTCCTGATCATCAGGTTTTTCACCTACGATCTTTTGATAAATTTCGAGAATGCCTTCAATTGGAACTTTCGCCAATACTTTGCGAGCTTCATCCGGCTTGTCAAACACACTATAAAGAATGTCGCTCAAGTTTCTAATAGCCTCTTTAACTCTCATTAAGTCATTAGTGCTTTTTGCTTCTTTTAATTCGTCGCATAAATCGACATAAGATAATGTTTGTGCTGAAGACATTGGCGTAACTTTAAACTCTACACCATCAATCTCGGCAGTGATTTGTTTTGTATATACTGATGTTGAAATAGATACTGACATTGTAATTAAAATCCTTTTTATGCTTAGTATTATGTGTCTATACAGGGTGGCAATAAAAACTTGTGCTTTTCTGAAAATATGTTATAATTGAGGCATTATGGATATGGGTACATTCATTGGAGCATGGACTGTTATCCAAAACAATGAAAAAAATAAGAAGAAAAATAGTCCAAAAACTTATCCAATCGAGCATTCAATTATCTTATGGCTTTTGTTTGGAGGTATTTTTGCCTACATTCCTGTAATCTACTTTACTTTCTCAAAAAAACATAAATGGCATCTATAAAAAATAAGCTCCTACTAAGAGCTTATTTTTAATTATTAAGACTTTATTGGTGTGCAGTAACTGGAATGGTTTTTTGCGCAGTTACATCCCACTTAGATGGCTTAGATAAATCACCAGTACCAACGCGGAGATAACCGTTATCTGTTGGTTGCATTTGTAGGGTTGCCTCAATAGATACTGCATCTGTTGTAGATAATGTCGGATTAAATGACATATTTACGAGACCTGCAAAAATGTGAATATCATTATCGTCGGTTTTTTCACAAACTGGATGGATATTAACAGGCAATGCTTTACGCATACTGCAGCTGTTGCTTCCGAATACGATTGCACCAGTTTTTTGGGCTTCAGCAGTAGGTTTTTGATAAGCGTCTGCCCAGAGGACTTTTAGATAATCTAAGTTTGGTAAATAAACGGTAAAGGTTAGTTCTGCAGTTTCAGCTTTGCCAGATGGTTGCTTTCGAGTACCAGCCTGAGTTTTTGCTTCTACTGTACCTTCAGCGTAGTTTGGCGTAATATCGCCAAGACATTTTGCTGGAATAAGGGTATTTCCAATGCTCATCTCCCATTTACCAGCCATGAGTGTTTCGTCCATATATTCTCCTTTATGGTTATTAGTAATAGATTGTGCCAGTAAACGACCAGACCATTCGCCCATTAGTATCTAATCCTACATTAGTAATGGATGATGGTGGCATAATAGTTACATTATGATACTCCCGATTGAACACTGGCGGTACAGGTGGGAGTGTACAGATATCGTATGAGTTATTTAGGAACTTTCTTATTTCTTCGAGCTTCTGGTAGCTCTCAATGTCGGTTTTGCCTCTCGAATAAAAGATGTAATCTTGACGGTTACGCATACCCCTGTCTTGAGATGCTCCGACGCTGGCAACATAAATGCCGTTTTTACCCAAACCAATCTTCTCCCAGAATAAATCTTGATCAATTTTACCTAGACCGTTATCTTCGAGGAATTTAAGTAATGATAATACGATCATTTCAGAAACTCCTTGAAGCCAAGCTTAGCGACGACATTATCACCAGCTTTTTGCAGATAATACTTAGTATGAGGATTTTTCTTATTCTCAAAGTGTCGACGTTTGGCATATGGCACTCTAGCGTCTCCAAACTTAACATGTACTTCAGAATCAGATACAACTTCTACTCGTCCATCACTTTTTAGATCACCGGTTAATTCTGGAGCTAATGCAATAGCATCCATCAGGATTCTATCACCCATAGCACGTAAACCATTTCTCCAGTTCTCTCGCTCGACTCGCTCGAAAAGCTTCGTGTTGGTTCTAATTATCACCGACATATTCAGCCCTTTCAAGTGTTAAGGTTAAGTGTTCAATTTCATTAGTATCGAAATTACGCCCTTCAGTTACACCAACAATCGAGTAATCAGCATTATTATAGCGAATACCGTTGCCGATAATCTGCTCGCATGTTAAGTCAGTAAAATCTTCTGGATGGACGTGAACGGTGTTGTTAGATTTGCGTGTCTCTTGATTGCCCTGCGAGACCATACCTTCTTTAATCTTAACGATACCTCGAAGAGTTTTTTGACCGATAATTCGATTACCATAAACCTCACCTCGGCTAATTGTTAGATATTCAAAAGATACCTCAACAAACATATCAAACACGGTCATAACATTGTCTTTCCGTGCATAATGCCGCTCGAACATTGACTGTACTTTAGGAGCGTTGCACTTTCATTAGATAAAACCAAACTCATCGGACTTTTCTTATCAGCTGTATAGTTGATAGAAAAATCCTCTACTCGTTTTGATTCCACTCCATTATTATGTTCAAAATCCTGTGTCGCTTTAATACTGCCAAACATTTTAGCTAGAAGCATTTTAAGGTCAGCAGGAATTGGATTTGAAAGATTAGACAAGCAAAGTAGATCCTTTAGTTTTAGATCAGCGATTTCAAAGTAAATATTAAAGTTCTTAATTTCAACCTCAGAAAGAGGACGACCAAGCAGAGCCACTACTTCATCTTGTGTCATCACAGGTTGGTAATCGTTCATCTGATCGTCCTCTCTTCCTTAGTTTAGTTGATTAAGCATGTGCAAATGCGCCGGCAACGGTCTTGTAGCCTTGTGCAGAACCACCAACATAACGCTCAGTAAGCATAACGTCTTGGTTTTTGTTGGTGTCGAAATCGGTACGTACGGTTGCGGTAGGTTCACCAATTAAAACATAGCTTTGGTTAGCATATGCAATAGCCTTGACATCTTTACCGACAAGCTCGTCAATTTCAAAGATCTGCTTTACGTCAAGTAAATTAGCAAAGTTAGAGCCTGCTGGGAACATCAAGTGTCCGTCAGAACCTTTAGCTAATTTAAGTTCGGTAGTAAATCCAGTTGGTACAACCAAGATTTTGCCGGCGTTTTTCTCGTCCTTAACGGCGCCAACGGCACGGACTGCCAATTCATAGCTACCCTCTCCAGTTTCGCCTGTAACTTTAGTAGCGACGTTTGAGCCATAACCATTAGTTGCATTAATATCGGCAAGCATTGGATAAAGACCACGAGTACCTTGTAAGGTAGCCTTATCACCAGCACCTTGACCGATTAAAGCACCAATAGCAATAGCATTAGCGACACGTGCTGCTAATTCTTCAACACGGAAGGCAAGAAGTTCACCAGTTTCATCATCGTAAAGATCCTGCAAGTCGATTGGAAGCTTTTTGTAGATACCAAGACCTTTAAGATCACGACGAACGTTGGTCAGAGACTGATCAGCTTTTGCATCACCTTTTTTATGTCCATTAGCGGTATCACTAGTACCAATTGCGTAAACAGCAGCACTTTTTACGCCCACTGTACGGAAAGTTGCCAAAATACCAGGATTATCGACCCATGCCTTGAAGAAGATATTTTCAATCTGGGACGGCATGATAGCATCACCGGTTACACCTTTAGATTTAAGGTTTTCGTTCCACTCACGCATGATTTGTTCATTAGAGCCACGGTGGTTTTTGAGAACGATATTCTTAAAGTCTACAAGCGCAGCTTTAGTTTTAAGATAGTTATTGGCAGAGGCTGGCTGGTTAGGCATGGCACCTTTTTCCACAACTGCATCTTTTGCAATTTCTTTATTGTTCATAGTTTCTTCCTTTTCTTCATTATTATTAGTTTCGGGTGCTTCTTGAGTTTCACCCTCTGATTCGTTAGTGGTTTCTTCCCCTGAATTATCAGTGGGAGTTTCGTTAGTCGTTTCAGATACTTCTGGTGTTTCAGGAGCTTTAGCTTCTGTGTCTTCAGGAATAATTGTATGGTTTTCTCCATCACCATTTGCATCACCAAAATTGTCGTTTTGTTTTGTCTTCATTTCGTCTCCTAATAAAGATTTAATGGCAAGTAGTCTTGCTTCCTTGTTGGATCCACGATAGACCAGTGAAACCTCAATCACTTCAGCCTTGCTGATTGTTTCGGAGTCAATATTGTAGTCGTAATCAATCATTGTGATCGAGAACGCATTAGACAGATGACCTTCCTCAAGCAGTGTGAGCATTTCTTGGGCGATTTCTCGCTTAGAGATGCCAGCTTCAAATGTCAGTTCATTATTCGAGAAGTAAGCAGCACGAATGGAGCCAATCACATCACGAACATCACCGCTGTGGTTCAACATTAAAGGAATATCAATAACTTCACTTACGCCTTCGCTTGGAATAGATGAGACTGTGATATCTCCACCACCTTTTAATGGCAAACGTAAGCTTGCTACATCTACATGCTCATAATGACGATCTTCGTTATTAGAACTTGCAACAAAGACAATTCTTCTTTCACCATCAACACTCTTAGTAGAGAGCTTGCCAGTAACTGAAACAATTTTCTGTTTGATTGTCATGTTTTCCTTAGAGTTAATTTAATATTTGCGATTCTGCATCCATATGGACATCTGCTTCATCAAAAACGATTATGTAAAGATATAGGGTGGCAGTAAAACGTGATAAAATAAGCAGTAACATATGGAGGTATTATGTTGCTCGACAAACTTAAGAAAAAAGCACAGGATTTTTACAATAAAAAAATAAATTCAGATTCAGACAAAGCAGTTATTAAACAAAAAACTGAACTGACTAGCGAAACATACTTAGTAAAAGATAATGAACATCTAAGTCCGATTGAAGATAGAACTAAAGAATTGACGACAGTTTATGGTGATTATAAAAACCGTAATACTAATGCATGCCCACATTGTGGACACATTTTTGATGAGCTACCCACCCGTGGTAGAAAATGCCCAGAGTGTGGTAATCAGTTTTACGTAAGGATTGGGAATAGGTTATTTGCTAGTGATTTGTTAAAGCCTCAAGATGCAATTGCGGCTGATTGCTTTTCTCATATGCTAAACATGCCAGACTTCGATATATCCGTTGAATTTGTAAGAAATATTTTGGAAAGTCGGCGCAAATCTTTTCCAGTTGAACCAGCTTCTCGTGATGTGATATGGGATATAATGCGAAGATTTCCGGATACTCTATCAAATGACCCATTAAGGATGATAAAAGCAGTAGAGCGACTGGAACATTTGGTTGCAATATATGAAAATGACTGTGGTAGAGACCCTAGATCGCTATTAGAGTCCAGTATCGAAAATAATATTGCTTATTGTAAGCTCATGATTACGCTAAATAATCCTGGGCAAGATTATCTATATGTATCTAGTAATAGCTGTTGTGAAGTCTGTAGATCTAGATATGGTAAAAAGATTAAAATTAAAGATGCAGAAGAGAAGATGCCAATTCCGTTTAAGGATTGCCAAAACAAACTACATCCTAAAGACAAATATAATTTCTGTCTAGCTAAATATACTTGGAGCGAACCGCCAATTCTTTAATCTATTTTCAGTCTAATATCAGCCTCAGATGATTGAGGTGTTACGACCTTGAGATTAAAACGCTTCTTGCAATATGAGCATTTTACATTTTGTACAATCAATGTACTATCAGTTTCAAATAAGTATCTATCACAGTGCGGACATTTGATTTTCATTACTTCTCCACTTCGTATTTAACACGGCAATGACAATTCGGATGTAAATCTGCCGCATCAACATCTACAAAGTTATTGTTAAAAATGCCACCATCAGCCCCTACGACACTTCCACCTTTTGGTAAAAATGAGTCTGTTACGAGTTCTCTCTTACCATCCATAGCCTGGCAAAACTCACATGGGCTTGCGGAGACAGTGTGCCATACTTTGTAAATTTTAGTACCTGTTTCATTCATTAGCTGACTCATTGCATCAACGCTAGATTTATTAGCAGAACGATGTTCTTCGGTGCGCGCTAACCTCTGCACTCTCCATTCGTCAGTATTCATAATCTCTCGTAATCTAGTGGCTAGTTCTTCTTTATTCAGTCCCATTTCCTGACCTTGAGCCAAAACATTACGAATACTTTCTGCAGTTTCTTTAGAGTAAGATTTTGCTACATTTACTAAATATGCCTGATAATCAGCACGAGTTAGAGTTGACACAATAAATTCAGAAGTAGCGTCAATCGGGATATTATTTGCTTTAAGTAATGCAATACCCTCTGTGTAGGTTGTTTGACCCCTTACTAACATGTACGCAATAATGAACGCTAGAATTTCTTGTGCAGTTTTATTTGCTTCTTCCTCATCGATATCATTTACGTCTTTATTAAGCTCATTGTTCTCAATCGCGCGTTCAATCTGACGGTTCATCTGGTCTCTCAAAACAGACGAAACGTCATCAATAAACTTCTGCTCCTGTTTGGTTGGAGTATGAGCCTTATGACTACAAGTACAGTGATCGAGATGTTTTTCTTGATTGCCATCAATAGCTTTATTTTTATCCGCATCATTAGACTGTGTTGAATTAGGAGCGTCTTCTACTTCATCACCTTCGTCTACTTCTGGTTTATCATTCACGATAACTGGCTTCACATAGCCTTGTTTAAGCAGTTTGTAGCCCTTAGATAGATTAAATGCGTCAACTACTGAATCGAGTGAGTAGCCATTCATCACTGCTTGGTTGATTAAATTAAACTCAGTCATTTTTCGTTCGGCATCGATTTTTTCCTCATCGGCAATACCAGGAATATCTAAGTCAAAAGTAATAGCATATCCAAGACCACCAGTAACACGATTAAACTCATGAGTAAGTCTAGAATAAATCTTAGTTGCGAATGGCTCTACGGTATATTTAATAAAGATTTGCTCATCGACGCGGACTGAAGCGTAAGTATTATTATCATTTACGCCACGGATTGAAGCTGGTACGCCAAAAGCGCTATCAATCTTATCATTAGCCTGCTTAAAAACTGAATCAAGTGACATATCTTTATTTGATTGAGAAAATGGCACCCATTCGATCTGTGCAGATGTAGCAGCTCCGGTTGCAGGATCAATTGGACGATGAGAATAGATAACATTATTATTTCTACCACTTCCACGATGCGAACTTTGCATTTTACTAACAATATCTTCAAATTGCGCTCTGTCTTTAGCTGTAACAATAAATTGACCAGCTGGCACGGCACCATTCTCAAAGAAACCTGCTTGATAGGCAGCAATATAATCGTCAACATTAGCCCATTTCTGGATGGCGTTGCTTGGTGCATATCCACGGCTGAGATTATACGGATCGTAACCTGAATAGATTTCGATTACTTCATTCTCACTATAAGTTGAGCCGCTGCATTGATAATATTTCTTACCGCCACTAACGACTTCACTTACGCCTTCTAAGAATGTCAGACCAGCAAAATTATCCTCCGTGATATCGCCACCAGCACAAGCCGTATTACCTTCATAATGCCACAAAAGTAAATATACTTTTGGGTGAACCAGTGCCATGACTGCCAAGGCTTCACGAAAGTCTGTTGCCGACATCTGCTTATTTGGACGATATAGTGCATTTACGACGTTTGGATTGTTTTTGACTGGTTTACCATTAGCGTCTATTGCATATGGTCTAATAACGATGAATTTATTAACAATCGCTTTGATTGACGGATATGTATTATCATAACTGTTGCCCTTATAAAAACTATAAGCAAGTGGCATTTGGCGATAATAACCAGCAGGATGAGAGCTAGTATTATATAATGCTGATTTTGATTTTGCGTTAAATAATCTCTTTAATTTATCAAGCATGAAATATTTCCTTGCGATAAATTATGATTCTATACAGGGTGGCAGATGAATAAAGCGATAATGTTATATCTTTACTTGTATAGTTGAATATATATGAAGCAACCATGAAGCAATTTAACAGAGGTAGAAAAACGATTTTTGTTAAATCCGTGAAGCAAAAATGTTATATCTAACCGATAATCACACCGCCATATTCAATTTTTGGTGGTGCAGGTGGAGTGTAAAAACAGAGAATAGTAGCATCTGCTAGGTCAGGCGAACGGAAGCCTCGTTTTTTATAATCGTCCTTACTTTCAACACCCCTACGCCCTTTGCTATCCATCTTCCACTCACGGTTCGATAACTCCACTAATAAATCTTTGTCATTAGCAATCGAAATTTGATCAATAATGGATTGCAAGTAAAACCATGCTTCTGAAATGAGATTTGGATATTTGTCTGGATTTGAGGCTTTGGCTCCGAAGTTGATTGGAATAACGTTATAGCCTCTTGCAATCATTTCATCAGTTACGCCACCACCTACGCCAGTATCATCAATTTTGATTAGGACATCTTTGTCCGCACCAATAAAATTGACTAGTAGATCACAAACTTCAGTTGTGCGTTTTTTAGTAAACGAAGCTCGTCCGATTTCTTTTAGACCTTTTCGCTTCACAAATACAGTCCGGTCGCCACCAAGACGAGCCACATCCACGCCAACTTCAATCGCCCCTTCGTCATCTACCTCTCTCCCCATCGCCTCAATCACTTGGGCGGTCTGAATGATATTTTTATCCGAGATAGCGAGCGCCTTACCTAAATAATCGTGAGCATAGTCTTCTGGATGATTGATTCTGGCTTGTTCAATTTCGTAAAGAATTCCGTTAGAAAGCCAGCCGTTTTTCTGTGCAATTCGATAATCTACTTCTAAATGCCAGACATCTTTACGTGGTGGGTTAGTGATGAAATAGGAAATCACAGGATCAAGGTCAGTGAGGCGGTTTAGTGTCCAGATAATCTTGCTACCCTTTTTGCGAATAGTTGGGTTGAGAATGCGGATTGATTTTAGCGTAATGGTTTGTGCTTCATCGATCCATGCAATATCAACGCCTTCAAGCGACTTAATGGTTGTTTCCACGTTTCGATCAAGACCTTTAAAGATGAAAGTTGAGCCGGTGTTGGTATTCGTGATGGTATCGTTTGTCCAGACGAACTCGGAAAATCCATATTGCTGGATTAAGTCAATCAGAAGTTGATATGAGCTATCAGCTATATTCTTCTGGAACTGACGTAAGCAAGCAATACGCACTCGCCTTGAACGAGCCGTTAGTAGCAAAAACCGAGCCACGGTATGGCTCTTTAGAGAATAACGTCCACCCTCAATAACAGCATGTCGCCACCAACTATCAAAAAGCGACTTAAACTCACTTGGTAGCTTTACGAGTGTTTTTGCTATCACCATCCACAAACTCCACCAACGCTACTGGTATTTCTATCTTCTCACCACCAGATGTAATATCACGCTTTTCTGTGATGCGAGCTTTTAACTTATTGTACTCTGAGATAGCCTTCATTTTGGCACTAAAATCAGCATCCTGCACTATGAGTTTCTCGAGCTGCTTATCCACGAATTGATCATTAAGCCCATGAGCCTCAAAAATTTCATCTATTCGTTCGAGAATGTAAGGTTTTGTCAGGTTTTCACACGCTCCTGCTTTTGCAGTCCTGTACCAGCCAGGCTTACTGGTGTCAACATTATAAGCTTCAACGTAGCTTTGAACTCCATTACCAAAAAACTCACGATCGCCTGCATACAATTGACAGAATAACTCTTGCTGTGGAGTTAGTCTATGTCCGCTTTTTGTGGTTGGCTTGACAGTAGATTTTACTACTTTTTTACTCTTACTCTTTTTCATTCCGTCTTCTGGTCTTTCTCAATATAATCAAGTAGGTCTTTATTCTCGTAAATATTACCTTCAACTTCATAATCTACCTCCCAGCTCCTATCGAGAGGCATCTCATCTAGATAATCTTCTAACGGAAGTAAATAAAACTTACAGTTATCTCTATCCCACGTTACTCTAAAATAGCCCTGACCAATAATGAGTAAGATATCATCTTCATAGATTTCTTTACCCTCTTTGTCGGTACGACCTGTGAATTGATTGACAATAAAGTCATCATTATTTAAATAATCAGAAAAGCAGTCCATGCCAAGTTCGATTCTTTCCTCGAACTCATTTTGAATGTTATAAATCATTTTCTTTTCTGATTTATACCAAGCTCTAAATTTTAATTCACGCATTGCTATTACTCCTCTTCTATAATATGGTAGTCATCCTCTGGATCGAAGCTTGTAATTTGGATTTCATTCATTACTACATTTGCACATGAGTCAAAAAACTCATTTTGTTCATCAGATGACATCCTCTCCCATTTTTCTTTTTCTATATTTAACTCTCTATAGCCATGTCTTGAATATCCATAAATATGGTTTAATGACTGTGTAATTTTTAACATTTTAGTCATTTTAATTATTCTTTCTTATTTCTCCTTATTCTTCAGAACCATCTAAGACCCCTAGTGGCGCATCCCTGAAAAACCTGCCTATGCTTGATATTGTTGGGAAGAATTTTGTAATTTCATTTGGTTTAGATAATTCCGAATAATCATACTTAGAGGCGTATTCTAGCAAGGGGTGCATTCTCATAGCTCTAATCACTAATGCTATTTGTTCTCTTGACGGGATCGGTATTGGAGTATTACCAAAAATCCTACTATCTTGAATAATCGTCGGCATAATGTAGTCCACGATATTTTGCCCATCCGGCATTGTTCTAGTTTTATGTCCTGTGTATGTCATTTAGCTTCCTTTATTATTTTGTCAATTACCTCTTTGCAACCTTTTTCAATGTCTTCTACTCTCCACTTACGACCATCCATGAAATGTCCAGAGAGATTTATAAAATCTGTGCAGTGAGCGTAATCCCATCCTAAGTACCATCCCTCCGGCAATCTGAATCTCTTGTCTAGGTCTTCGCCACTAAAGGTAAACCCCCCGTAGACTAGACATTTATCGTCTATTTCGAGGTGGTCTTTTTTGTAATATGGGTGGCTTTTCGGAATTCTAATATAGGCGTTTGGGTGGCTAGCACACCACACGATAAAGAATTCATAGCCGGAGTGCTTGCCTTTAGTTATTGTCTCGAACATTGGCGGTTTTTCCATACTGTAAAG
The DNA here is from genome assembly GCA_963549315.1 of uncultured Candidatus Saccharibacteria bacterium. Classification (GTDB taxonomy): domain Bacteria; phylum Patescibacteriota; class Saccharimonadia; order Saccharimonadales; family Saccharimonadaceae; genus Nanosyncoccus. The sequence goes on from CAUUYE010000003.1 coordinate 30,632, forward strand.
TTCCATTAGTCTGTCCATTATTTTTCCTCACTTAAATATTGAATTACTTCTTCTTTTGTCCCCTCAAAACGAGTTTTGCTATGTTTCCCGGCGAGAAATCCTAGAGTTAAGATAATAAACATAACATCTACGACCGTAGACCCGCCTAAAAGCCAGTGATTAAACATAAGTAGTCCAGCAAACATTGAAAATGTAACTATATCTTTAATAATCGAGCCTATTACTGATTCATTTATAACTATGTATTTGATTTTGTCGTTATCCATGCAACTCTCCTTAATAATTCACGGGAAACATTTCTGATCCCTTTGGTTTTTGTGGCAATGTTACTGCGATATCAATATCTTTCACTCCTTTTTCTCTCAAAAATCGCTCTGTCTTTTTAATTTCTGATAAATTAGAGTTCATGATTTTATGTTTAGTATCGTCATGGGCGGTATAGCGGATTATGTAGTTGATCGGAGCAATCGGTTTTACGTATGTGCGCGTCTTTTTCATGAATTTTCCTTTCTAGCACCACACTTACCGCATTTACTACCTATCGTATGAGTCATACAATAGCAGTTTGTGCAGAGGCTAACATCGTAGTCTACTACGCTAGTTCTGAACTCTTTATATTCATCCTCTGTATGAGTACCGTTATAGTACTTCATCGCCTCATCAATTCCACGAGCTTCGCATATCATGGCGGTCTTGAGGATAATAGTGGCTTCATTCGCCATCCTCTTAAACGTCGCCTCTCGTACATCCTCGTGGACAAGCTTGATGTCTGATTTAGTCTGGGATAAAATTGCTTCCACTATTTGATTGATTGTTGATAATTTCATTATTATTTCTCTTCTCGGAGGAGTGCCATCAGTGGCTCGACTCACTGACACGGATCCCAATAACTTAGCTTTTCGGTTTGGCACTTCTTTCATTTTTGTCTATCTAAAAATTCTGAATAAGTAATAGCCTCTCTTTCACCATCTTCGTTCTCAAAAACCACTAAGGGTAGCTCAATATCAAATGAATTTGCTTCTTGTTGCCATGTAGGGTTTAATTCAATCCTTTTAACAATAAAGTTGGTCAATTTAATTTGATTATTGATAATAAACTGGTGAAGAGGAGTATATTTACCGGCTCTATCACAGCCATAACATTCTTTAAGATAGAGGGTAACTTTAGTATCTTGATTTATCATAAAATCTTTCATTGTTCCTCGCTCTACCTTTCTCCGGAATTATTCTAGCTGTGGATTTTCTTACCCAATCAGGTAAGTTTCCGGTTGTAATACTAATGTCGTGTAGGGTGGCAAGACGACGTATCGTACTCATGTCTAGATAGCGGTAATCTCGAAGTGCGCGCATGAACGGTCGCCAGTGATAAGTCCAGAAGTTTCTCTGTCGAACGTCCCATCTAGTAAATTTCTGCCAGCCGTATTTATCTTTGATATAAATATCACGTGGATTAACGAACCATATTTCAAGACCATTCGTTTTCCGAACGGATACCTGATAATTTCTTGCCACCTTACCTCCTCGCAAGATTTTTATTTAATTACGTAAATATTCATCAATAATTTGCTTACATTCTTCAAGCCCAACCCCAAACTCTGCTTTGTAACCTCTCGCACGCAGTTTTTCGAGCATTTTAGCCTGCTCTTCGATATGTTTGTCCCACCAATCTCCCTTTTTGCGGATTTTAACCTCACCCTTCAAGAGCTTTTTAGCGTCTTTATCACGTTTTAATTTGGTGCCGTCTTTTTTAATTTCAATATAAAGTCCGAAATAAAACCCCCATTCGCGCACGATACTATTCCAGTCTTTGCTATTTACATTTTCACTTGACTCTGCGATGAATAGATCAGGATAGCCCCTTTCCGGATGTAATCTATGATGTTTCGCCGCCTGACCAGGTGTCAATTTAAGATCGGCTGCGAGATCGAAGCGATAGATTACGTCTGGGTATTGCGTCTGCAGATGACATGCTATCTGCTCATAGAGATTATGCTCGGAATCGTATTTTGGAATTCGTCTCATTTTTTATTACCTCCTTTCTTTTGGTTCTCCACTGCAGGTCATAACGTTGAACCATACAGTGGAGACAAACAACTTAAAACTAACGTGAGGAGATAATACAAATTACCTTTTACCAAATCTACAATAGTAGAAATTCAATAGCTAATAGTTGTTTTAAGTTGGTGGGATAGTGGCTGCATCTGCATTGACATTTAACTGGCTATTTTTACTTAAGGGGGTATTATGCCAGCACCACATTACAATTTATTTGAGTCCTTTTAGCTTTTTTAGTAGCTTTCTAAATCCTCTATTACTGCCAATCTTTTTACCGCTCCACCACCCTGAATAAGGAAAGAGTTGAATATCAATTCCACTAGGATGGTGAATGATTAAAAGTGTGTGGTTAGCAACTTCGACTTCGTATCCAAGCTTTTCTAAAGTTTCTTGGCAAGATTTCATCCTGATAGGTTGAAGCTCTGCCTCACGCTCTTGATCTAATCTGTTGCTCATTTTTTGTCCAAATCTTCAAGATCAATATCAAAACATTTGGAAAGTATGTTTTTAATTTCTTTCACGGTTTCTTTCTTCGTATCATCCTCATCGCAATCATCATCATCGTCTATTTCGTCTTTAGGCTCTGATGTCTTTGTCTCTTCAAAATTACATTTAATTTTTTCTAAAATCACTCTACTGAGACTACTTTTTTCTTTCGTTATAGTTTTAAAAAATTGAGTCATCATCTCATAGACTGAAAAATCTGAACCTACTAGAGCCTGCACTGTATCACCAGTATTCGACAAACCAATGACTACATATCCAATAAGCTTATCTTTTGAAGCACATTCTTTAATTGTCTCGATTGCAGAGTCAAGATTGTCTAGTTCTTTGCGCTTAATTGTTCTTGCGCCCGTAAGTTTAATTATTTTTGCTATTAACTCATTTAATTTATTGTTTTTTTCATTATTTTCCATATTTTTCTCCTTAAAAAATTATTATTCTAATCCTTTACCTTGATCTAGACGGTTTCCATATCCGTTATTGATTAAATACTCACGAAGTTCCGCCGCCATTGTTAAAATCCAGTTCAAGCCATCTTCAAGTGTTTTACGATTCAGATACACAATACCGACGGTAATATGGTTTTTGTCGGTATGGTGGATGTGCTGATTCTTGCAATAGAACTCAAACCGCTTAAGTTCAGGGTAAAGCACTTGGTAAACTTCTGATTGCTTTGAGTTGGTATAGTCTGAAGCCGTAGCTTTGCCTGTCTTCCAATCAATTCCAGTTGTGCCGTCTTTAACATCTAGTACGCCAGAGATTACACACCAATCTGTCAATTTACGGACTCGCTTGGTTGCTAGCTCAACCTCAGGTGCTTCTAATTTGCGACCACCAAAGATTTTTGGGATTGCTTTATGTTTTTTGACATATCTTTCCCAGATACCATGCATCTTTTTCCCGAACTCCATCGTATTATTCGGTTCAATTTCAACGCCAGTGTATGGAGCAATAGCACGATCAATATCGCCACTCTCCCAAGCATTTAAGATCGAATAGCTAACACGAATCGCGCCGAAACCATCGTTATTCATTAGAAGCCTCGCTTACATTTATCCTGATCGTCTTTTTACGTTCTACTTCTGTAATACCGGCAGGCAATCGATAATATTTCGTTCGATGTTCATCAACCGCTTTTGAATTGATTGACCACGTGGTCTTTTTCGTCCAAAACTTAGAACTATGAAACTTGGCTTCGCCATTGTCTTTATATTTTGCTCCAGCAGCAGAATAGTTAATTTTAATCTTCTCACCCTTAATGGCTGAAAAATTTGGATTAAATTCTAATGCTTGACGTTCAATCTCTGATTTAAGTAATTCAACTGCTTTATCGACCTCAGCTTGAATTTCAAGAAGGCGGATAATTGCTTTTTCGGCATTAGGATTGACAATAAAGTCCTTACCCTCGTTCTGTGCCTGAAAAATCTCGGTTGGGTTAATTTTCACTATTAACTCGTTGTTCATTTTGTCCTCTTCTCATATTTCTTTATCAAGATTGAAACTTGTTGCCCAAGCCTCGCTAAGTCATTAAAAGTATCATCAAATATCTGTTGGTCTGGCTTACCTTTGTCGAAAATTACATACGCGCTCATTTCTTCACGCATATATTCATAAGAATAATAAATAATACCGCGCAAATTTTTGAGCATAGCTATATCTCTTTCGTTCATTTTTTATTCTCCTGTTCTAGTTGATCAGCTAAATTACTTACTTCCTCGACAATCTCTGCTTCTTGAGTTTCTGTGAGTTCTGGCTTGCGTTGTGGATTATCTTCATATTCGCCATCAACAGCCTGGTCTTCTTGAATTGCTTTTTGAAGCTGAGTATTGAGTGGACCGTATTTGCTGATCAAAAGCTTTAACACGGTTTTCTTTGCCATCGAATCGAAATCGTCAGACCAAAGCCCAGAACCATACTTTGCAAAGTTCTTAGAGTATTTTTTGGCATGCTTGTTTAGCTCTTCAGTAGTCATATAAAATGATTTCTCAAAGCCATTTAATAGTCTGAAATACGCCACAAAACCAACTGTAGGAGCTTTTTCGCGCTCGACTTGATCTTCGATCCATTTGAACTCAATCTCACCGCTTAGACGGTCAAAATTGATAATTTCGCCCTCTTTTATTTCAGTGGCATTGATGGTTTTGTAAAAACCGGAACGTTGAGCCAGTTGAATAAAGCCCTTGTAGCCCATTTGAAATTGGCAGACCGTTTCTTCGTCCTTCTTATTTCTATTTAGCGTATAAGGGATTAGGTAAGCAAAACCTAAGTTCTGGTTAATAGGTAGATCCATTGATGCGGCAATTAGTGCCGCCGAAACTACACTTTCAGGCTTACAAGTATTGAGTAGTTTATTGGCGTTCGCTGCTGCAACTAAACTCGTTATAAATTGTGATGCTCGTTTACCAAGTAAATCATTAAGACGAGCGCTAACAGCATCTTCTCGGATATATTGAGCTATTGATAATCGTGTCTCTGTCATTTTTTATTGTAATGGCTCCTGCCATTCTCCTTCTTCGTCATCTACTACTTCGCTACTATGTCCATCTGGATATTCAATCAATTTGCCACGCTTAAATGTTCGCCAAGCACCACAATTGTTGCAAACTTCAACATCCTGATAATCTTCAACGTAATCACACTTAATTGGATCTGCATGACCAAAATCGTATTTATCTGTGTGAGTTTCTTCATGTAGACAAACTGGAATAGTGTCATCGATTACTTTTACTTCAATTTTCATTTTTTTCATCTTTCTTCAAGATTTTTAATTACACTAATAACTCCAAGTACTAGTAGGTATAAACTCGTCCAATTGATAATTGGATACCTTCCACCACCTATAAATAGTAATAAGATCCCTAATCCGATGGTAATAATGCCCTCGATAGTAGACATACCTTCAATTTGGTTGTTATTTATTTTTTCTTTTTTGTAGTTTTTGTTTTGGCGTCGAACCATATTTCTCTCCTTTTTAGTTTAATTTCACCCCTAACTGCTTTTGTTCTTTCTGCCATTCATCTACTTGTGTGAACTGGCGAGTGTCCGCTGTTAGCTTTTTGGTGTCAACGTGAAGCTACAAACTTAAAAATTGATGAATGGAGTTTAATAGCCTCACGAAACAACAAAAAACGGTCTTCGTGAGACCGTGATAAGAAAAAACACACCAACAGGGGCGTGTTATTTTACAACCATGTAAGTTTTTTAAGTGATATGATTATACAAACATCAGAAAATTTTTCAATGAAATATAAGGCACATTGTAATGGTTTTGACGAAGACATAGGATGTCGTAAAGGTTTTTAAAATATCATGTATAATATGAGTATTATGAAACAGAAACGTGTGCGCGGTTTTACGATTTTGGAGTTAGTGGTGGTGATTTTCTTCGCTTCACTGCTTCTGATTTTATTCTTTTTACAAAAACTTAACCTTGATGCAATGCATCGTGATGAACAACGAAAAGAAGCTTTGAATGCAATGTATTATGCTCTAGAAGAGGGCTTTCACGCTAAGAATGGCTATTATCCAGAAAAGATTTCAGAAGAAAATTTAAAAGTGATGGATCCCAGTCTATTTACCGATCCAAACGGAGTAAATCTTGGACGTGAAGGTTGCAATTATACCTATGAAGCGGCAAACTGTTCTAATGGAAAATGTAAGGAATATACCTTAAAAGCGCAGATGGAAAAAGAGGATACTTATATCAAGAAAAATAGAAGCTAGAATGATTTTTTAGTTACCTCTATTGGATAATTTTAAAAATATCAATATCACTAATTTCTTGGGAAATATCTTTATCATAGAAACTTAAAGATCTATTTTTCTTTATTGTAGTTAAATACTTTTGGTATTCGCTCGCAGAATCCCAATGTCTTCCTTCTTTAACAAGCATCTCGTAGTATTTCATAAAGCCTGGCTGAAATTTGTAGTGTAACAATATATGTTCTAGTGGGATATTATTTAAATTATATGGAAAAAGAAAATGGTCATTAGCGATCAATTCATTTCCACTATATTTAAATAATGATATTTTTTGGATACTGGACTTAATTTTAAAAACTCTAGATCTCATTCCTCCATAAAACCGTGGGAAATTTTTTTCACTAGAATCAATTCTATATCCGTCTTTATCAAAATACTTCCATTCATTTATATCATTAATGTCTATGATCTTACCTTTTGGATAAACATCGATCATAATACTTTTTGTAATAAATCGTGACTTGTCTTCAAGATTCTTAAGATATTCTTGAATCTTGTTTTTTCTATAATTAGGATAAATAAATAACTCATCAGAATCAACGAACAAGAACCAGTTATTTTTTCCGTAATAATCAGCTATTCTCTGTTTAATAGAGCACTCTTTATTGCAATTAAAATCTCCTTCCCATATCCAAAGATCAATTTTCATATTTTGTTCTTTTTCAAAATAGATTTTGATTCTGTTAAGTTCATCGGCTTCATTGCCACAAGATACCATAGCAAACTTATTAATACCTAAAGAAACATGATGCGAAATCCATTTTTTAAGAAAATTATTAAAATTTCTAAAAATACAAACACATATTGGATTAGAAATTAATGGTTCATTATGTTCAGTCAAATTACTAGTAATTAAGTATAACTTATCAGTAAAGCCTAAACATAAATCTCGAAAAACTTGTCGATTAAAATTAATATCATTATAGTTCAGTTCAGCAATACTCTTTAATAATGGTGGGTATGGTTTTACTGATTCAAGCCAATCCAATCTTTGTCTAATTTCTTTTTTTACTATATCATATTGAGAAATCTTTATACTATTTATATTTGAAAAATCAATATTCTTTACAATTTGAAACTCACCTTTTGCTAAATGGGTTGACTTAACTCCTAAAATTTTCATCAAAAATGAAATAATACTACCATGCGAAATTATTAGTATATTATTATTGTCGAAATTATCATTTTTGACATCTTCTAAAAAACTAATTAAGCGTTGATAAATTTCAAATTTATTCTCGCCATATCTTCCAAATCTTACAAAAAAATCACCTTTTTTCTGTAATTCTCTCACTTTATCCAAGTCAATATTGTTCTTCTTATCACCATAGATACCATAATTAATTTCACGGATTCTCTCATCAATAACAAATTCAACATCATGATGTATTTTTTTAAAAAAACAAGCAGTCTGTATGGTCCTTATGAGTGGAGAATAATAAACTTTATCTATTTTCTTTATTTTACCTACTGCAGTTTTAACTCGTTCAATACCTCTTTCTGTTAAAAAAGAACAGGCTAAATTATTAGACGATAGGATTTGTTTAATATTATCCATGGATTCTCCATGTCTCATAAAAATAAGATTCATTTTATTAGCTCCATTAAATCCTTTTTCACGTCAATTTTTACATAAATATGAATTATTTTTCGATAACTTGATCGATTGCTTTTAATAAATTATTGATAAATACTTGATCGAAATCTTTCTTCTCCTGATCGGTCATTTCATCCCAAGTCTTTTGACGATTATCTGATTCAAATGCCGCGGCTAGGGGAAAACCAGTACCATTGTATGGTAATTTTAATTTTTCTTTATTAAGGATTCCATGGTTGATATTGTATACTAATTCCATTTTTCCCGATGGTGAAACAACAGCAACGCATTGCTTAAAATAGCATTTGTAATTTTTGAGATTCTTGGTTTTCTTTTGAAGATATTTCCAAAATTCAGCCCCAGTGGTTTCTTCAGACAATTCTCCACCCCAGCGTCTTAAAGCAACTCCTGGTTCTCCATTCAACTCTTCAATAAAGAAGCCTGTATCATCACCAATACTAACTAGCCCAGTCTTATAAGCGTAAGCTTGTGCTTTTGCTATTGCATTATCCTCAATCGAATTGACACCTTCCGGGACATCAATCTTGATATTGAGGGATTTTGGCGATTCTATATTAAAATTATCGCCTAAATATAACTTAAAATCTTGAAGTTTAGAGGTGTTGCCGGTTGCGATAAAAATTGTTTTCATAGGTTTAAAATTGAATTTATTATTTTTCAATGACTTGATCGATAATACCATATTTTTTAGCTTCTTCAGCGGACATCCAATTATCGCGATCCATATCTTTAATAACTTGGGCGACAGTTTTTCCGGTATTTTTAGCCATAATTTCAGCAAGGCGCTTCTTCAAGAAGATACCTTCTTTAAGCATGATTTCCTGATCTGTAATTTTACCTTCAGTACCTGAGCTAGGCTGGTGAATCATAATACGAGAATTTGGCAAAGCAAAGCGTTTGCCTTTAGCGCCACAGCTTAGAAGCATGGCGCCCATGGAGGCCTGCAAACCGATACCGATAGTTTCAACATCTGGCTCAATATAATTCATAGTATCAATAATGGCGAGACCATCATAGACAGAACCACCTGGAGAGTTGATGTAGAGCTTGATGTCTTTCTTGGGATCCTCATGGGCAAGAAAAAGTAGCTGGGCAATTACGAGATTAGCGGTGTGGGAATTAACATCTTCGCCCATGAAGATGATGCGATCGTTGAGAAGACGAGAATAGATATCGTATGATCTTTCACCACGGTTAGTGGTTTCGATAACGGTAGGGACAAGATAGTCGTTGGTTAATGTTTTCTGATGATTCATATAATTTCCTTTCATTTATTTTTTGTTATGTACTTCTAGATAAATCAGTAACAGTTTTCGGAAGGGAGTTTGAGTTGATTTGATCAATTAATTGATTATTATGATAGATGTTCTGATTGTATTTTGTAATATCGTGATTTAAGCTCTCAATATCATTGCTAAGTTGTTCATAATCTTTTTTGAGCTGATTGGAACGTTGTACAAGATTTCGACGTTGATTTTCAAAATCCAGTTGATTAATGAAATGACCACTGGCAGCATTATGATTAAATTTAACAATGTCCTCATTTAAACTCTGTTGGCTATTACGATAATTAGTAGTACGACTTTCAACGATTTGTTTTTTGGACTCAATAGACTGCTTTAGCTGTTCGTTTTCGTGCTTTAATTTAGAAAATACATTGTGGTATTGTTCATTAAATTTTACAATTTGCTGACGATTATTAAAATATCTCGTATAGTATGCTTCTAATTCGGATGGGAGATTAGCGATTTCTGTACCAATACGAGAATGTAGCTCATTATGGAATTCGTCTTTCGGGTAAGTTCCCATCGAGATACGTAGATCGGAATCTCGTGGAAGTTGATCATAAACTGCTTGAAGTTGCTTTTCAAGGTTAGGTTTCTCCCAAAAATGAAGACGATGAAACGCGGCATGTAGCATTTCATGAGCCGTGGTTACTTCACGTACACCTGGTAGATCAGAAGACTTAACATTATAAACGTAGAGTCGGTCTGAATCTTCCTTATAACAACCAAGGACATAGAGTTCCTGACTGTGGCTGTTGCAACTTTGGTTAAATTCTTCCCTCTGTTGTAGTTCAGGATGAGTTGCACTCAAGATTGTGGTGGCACGACTAGTTAGATCAATTGAAGATACAATTTTGGACAGTTCAGCTGAAAAAACAACATTTTTTGCCTTAAATTCGTCTTGATATAAATAGCCAAAAGTACAGATACCTAAAACACAGATAATAAAGAATATACTAACTAGTCGACTGGCGAAATATCCTGATTTTGTGGTTGATTTTGACATAAGTACTACTTATTTTTTACTTTTCTTGCTGTTCAATTTCAAGTACTAGTTTATTCTTTTTAAGATCAACAACGGCAATCTCACCTTTCTTTAATTCTTCAGAAATGAGAGCTTCTGAAAGAATTGATTCTAGATAATCTTCAATGGCACGACGGAGCGGACGTGCACCGTTTTTGGGATCATAACCTTTATCAATAAGAAAATCCGAAGCAGCTTTTGTGAGTTTAAGTCCAACTGATTTAGTAGCTAAACGTTTTTTCAACTCGGAAATCATATTTTCAAAAATCTGTTCGACTTGTTTTTTATTAAGAGCATGAAAGACTTCAATTGCATCAAGACGGTTAATAAGTTCAGGTCGCATGGATTTTTTAAGAGCCTTCATGGCTGCATTTTTACTGGCTTCATATTCTTCCTCAACGAATTTATCACTCTTTTTATCTTTGGTACCAAAGCCAAATTCTGTATCGTCATACATCTCGTCTGCACCAAGATTTGAAGTAAGGATGATAATTGTATTATTAAATTTAATATGATTACCCTGTCCATCGGTTAAGACGCCATCCTCAAGAATTTGAAGTAACATATTGAAGACTTCAGGATGGGCTTTTTCAATTTCATCGAAGAGAACGACGGAATATGGATGACGACGAACAGCTTCTGTTAATTTGCCACCGTCATCATAACCGACATAACCAGCAGGAGCGCCGACAAGACGAGAAACATTGTGCTTTTCGCCAAATTCAGACATATCAATTTTAATCAGAGCATTGTCACCGCCAAAAACTTCGCGAGCAATTACTCTGGCGAGCTCAGTTTTACCTACACCGGTTGGTCCCATAAAGAGAAAAGAACCGATCGGACGTTTTGGGTCGCCGATGCCAGAACGACCACGACGAATCGCCTTAGCGACAGCTTTAATAGCTTCATCCTGTCCGACTACTGCCTTGTCAAGACGTTTTTCAAGATCTGTTAACATCTTCATTTCAGAACCGTGTACTTTGGAGACTGGGATACCAGTTTTCAAGCTAATAGCAGTAGCTAGATTCTCTTCAGTTAAGGTCGGGGCAAGGTCCTCATTAACACCAGCTTTTTCTAACTTTTCAATTTGTTCATCAATTTTGGCAACACGAGTTTTATAGAGAGCAGCTTTTTCAAAATCTTCAGCTTCTGCAGTTTCTTCAATCTTTTTCTGGAGATCTTGTCGTTCGATTTTAAGTTTTTTATATTCACCACCACCTTTTTTATCAGCAGCAACTTTAGCAATAGCACTAGCTTCATCAATAACGTCGATAACTTTATCTGGCATGTAGCGATCGTTAATGTAACGTTTTGACATATTAATGGCAGTTTCTAGAATGTCATCAGGGATTACGACACCATGATGTTTTTCATAGTGAGATTTGATGCCTTTTAAAATTCTTAACGTAACAGTATCAGAAGGTTCTTCGACCACTACGGTCTGGAATCGACGAGAGAGAGCTTTATCTTTCTCAATAGTCTTACGATATTCATCCATAGTGGAGGCGCCAATAAGACGGATTTGACCACGAGCGAGAGCTGGTTTTAAGATGTTAGCGGCATCTAGGCTGCCTTCACCAGAACCGGCACCTGAAAGGAGATGGATTTCATCAATAAAAAGGATGAGGTCTTTATTACCAGAAGCTTCGTCAATGATTCCCTTAATTCTCTCTTCAAATTCACCACGAAATTTAGTACCGGCAACAACGGAGCTCAGATCAACTTGATAAATTCTTTTACCGATTAAATTACCTGGGACTTCGTTTTTAACAATACGAGTAGCTAGACCCTCAACGATGGCAGTTTTACCAACGCCGGCCTCACCAATGAGAACTGGATTTGATTTTGTACGGCGACATAAAATTGTGATTGTGCGTTCAATTTCTTGGTCGCGACCAATAACGGTATCAAGTTTTCCTTGTTTAGCCATTTCTGTTAAATCTTGGCCGTATTTAGTAAGCCATTTAAGCGGAGTTTTACGAGTAAAACCTGCCTTTTTCTGGTCAATCTTAGCATCTTCAGCCTGTTTCTCAGTATATTCCTCAATGGCATTTGTAAGACTATTCAAATTGACTTTGAGACCTTGGAGAATAAGACTAGCACGAGAATTTGGCTGACGCAAAAGAGCATAAAGAATATGTTCAGTGCCAATAATCTTGATTCCCTGTTCTTTAGTGAAATTAGCTGCCATACGAAGTGTCAAAACAGCAGCCTCAGAAAGCGACATCATCGCCATCTGAGAACCTGGGACTTCGACAGCGGTATGATTAATAGTTTTTTCGACTGATTCGAGATTGACATCCTCATCTGCTAAGAAACGCGCACCAGTACTGGTATCTTGAGAAAGAATTCCAAGAAGCAGGTGTTCTGTACTCATATAACCATTATTATATCTTTTAGCATAATAATCAGATTTTTGGAGTGCAAAACGGGCATTCTCGGTCAAATTATTCATAATTTCTGTAAAATCATCTTGCATAGTTATATTGTAGAGCAAATATTAGCACTGTCAAGTATAGAGTGCTAATTTGTTTAATTTTATTTTCGGATTCAAAGAATAAGTAGAAAAATATATTCAACTCTATGATCTGATAGCTTCTAGACCTGGCAGAGGTAGCCCTAAAAGAAATTCAAGACTGGCACCGCCACCGGTGGATAGAAGACTAAAGTCTAGATTTAGATTCTTATCCTGACCTGAAATTAGATTCTCTACAAAACTAACCGTATCGCCACCTAAAATAATTGTTTGATTATTATTTAAATCTTTTTTACCAATAGTCTCTGCAATGATTTTAGAAGAAACATCAAAACCTAGTGTTTCAGTCTTGCCAGCGGTGCCGTTCCAAATAACGGTATGGCTCTCTTTGATAATTGGCAATATTTTTGCAAGAGATTGATCGCCAATATCTAATTTATTTCCTTCTTGATCCTTGCGAAAATCCTCGGCAACATAAATTTTAGAATTATCCGATCGAAAACCATCGGCAGCAATTTTACCAATGGCCAGAATATGGTCGACAATTGGCAAAAAACGATCAATAAGAGGCTGTTTATCGGCGATTTTAGCGCCACCAAGGATGAGTGTGGCGGGACGAATTGGAGATTCTAAGATTTTTGAAAGATTTTTAACTTCCTTTTCAACTAGAAGACCAACCACAGTTGGTAGCAATCTTGGAATTTGAGCAGTGGAAGCATGTGCGCGATGGATAACTGCAAAGCCATCTTGAATAAAAAAATTAGCATGAGTATCTTCAACAATCTGCTTAGCAAATAATGGATCATTCGCTTCTTCTCCTGAATTAAAGCGAAGATTCTCAAGAAGAATTACTGAACCTACGGGAGCGGAATCGATGATATTCCTAACTTTTTTGCCGATAGTCTCTGGAATAAAAATAACTGGACGTTTGAGCAGTTTTGACAACTCGTGCGAAACCGGTTCTAGAGAAAGTGCTGGATTAATCTGTCCATTTGGGCGACCAAGATGAGAAATGAGAATAATATGATTAGCGTGATGATCGATGAGGTATTGGATTGTAGGAAGGGCTGCTTGGATACGGAAATTATTCTGCACTTTTTGATCTTGGAGCGGAACATTGAAGTCAGTACGGACTAAAATATTTTGATTTTCAACATTAATGTCGTGAATAGTTTTTTTGTTAAACATAGTTATAGTATAACCTAAAAACTAATGACGTTTAAAAAGATTAGCTATTTTTAATAAAGCAAACATTAATTATTGCAAATAAAAATAATACCTACTAGGGTATTATTTTTATCTTATAGAAACTAGATATGGCGGATTTGAATAGTATCAGTACCGGAAACTGTGTTTGGCTGTCCAGAAACGATCACCGCGAGAATTTCATTTTCACCAATTTTTGGAGAAACATAGCCCGAAGCTTTAAGCTCTTTAATCAATTCAATACCATAGTTATCAGAATAAGGACGAACAAAACAGGCATTTGCGTAAGTTAATGCAAGTTGTCCTGCCACGCGAGGATTACTTGTCACAGAGATAATCGGGAGAGTTGGACGTTCAGCCGCAATAGAATCGGCAGTGGCACCAGAGGCTGTTTCACAAACAATCACATCTGCTTGAATTTTTTCAGCTAAATCTACAGCTGCATGAGCAACAGCATTGTAACTTTCGTTATTGCCCTTTGGGTCCGTATCAAGCTGATTAACACCGACGTGATTCTGGGTATAAAGAATGATTTTCTTCATTTGCTTAACGGCTTCAATCGGATACTTCCCTTGTGCGGTTTCATCAGATAACATGACTACATCCGCACCTTGAATAACAGCATTAGCAACATCAGAAACTTCGGCGCGGGATGGTTCTGGGTTGTCGACCATGGAACCGAGCATTTGGGTCGCAACAATACAAAGCTTACCATGTTTGCGACAGAGATTCACTAATTTACGTTGAACAATAGGCACTACTTCGTTGCCAGCTTCGACTGCCATATCACCACGGGCAACCATAATAGCATCAGTAGCTTTAACGATAGCTTCCATTTTCTCATCACTTTCAATTGCCTTTTTAGTCTCAATTTTGGCGACAATCTGGGCGGTTGAACCATGTGATAATAAAATTTGACGTAGTTTTTCAATATCTTCAGCGCTTTGAATAAAGCTCATAGCGACAAAATCGAAATCACGCGAAGCCCCAAATTCAAGATCAGCCATATCTTTTTCAGTGATGACATCACCACCAAAGTCAGTGTCTGGGAGATTGAGACCTTTGCGACTCATGATGAAGCCATCATTTTCAACACGAACTTTAATTGCGGTGTCGCTAATGATCTCAATAACCTTTGAACGAATCTTACCATCATACATGAATAATGGTTCACCAACTTTCATACGCTCTGCAAGATTATACTGAACTGGTAAAGTGGTTGATCCATCATGTTCTTTGATAGCGTAATCTAAAATTAACTCATCACCTGTATGAACATCAAGTCGATCATTCTTTAAAATGCCAAGACGGATTTTTGGCCCTTGAAGATCTTGCAAGATAGCAACAGAACGACCTTTTTTAGCAGCAGCATCTCTAATCCATTTAATTTGCTGATCTCGCTCTCCATAACTACCGTGCGAGAAGTTTAAACGACAGCCGTTAGCGCCAGCCATAATTAATTCAGTAATTTTTTCTTCTGTAAAAACAGAGGGACCAATCGTGGCCAAAATTTTTGTTCTTTTAAATAATCTACTCATAACTTGATTAATTATAACATATTTGATAGGTGCTGATTTAGGGAGAAAAATATTAGATAAGAACTAAAACTGTTCAAATTAATATGCATCATCAAGCATGATGTTATAGATTATTTATGAGTAACTAAGATTTAAGGGAATTTATTATTAATTGAATGAGATGAGGTTTTGGCTATATAATTATAAGCATAATAACCATATAAAAGAGAAGCGATAAACGAGAAGACTTTAAAAATTTTGGGTGGGTGGCAACCTGCACTGCGATGTTGATGTATATTTCTTATTTTCCGCAGATTATTAATAACTTAAATGGACGTAGGAGTGGATTTTTACAACCTACGGTGGCAGTAATTAACTGCCTGCTTTGGGTTATCTATGGCTTTTGTCAAAAGAAAAAAGAATGGCCGATCATTATTGCAAACGTACCTGGTGTGATTTTTGGAACAATTGCCGCAATCACAGCCTTAATATAAACGAGTATAGTATAGATTTACTATATTTTAGTTTTTGAAGATACATAAAAGAATGTAGATTAATTGGGTTTGACTTTTTGAAAACGTACGGCTGAATAGTCTTCTAAAGTGATTTGATCAGTTTCTCGGAAGTTTTTGAGATCTTTAAAGACGGGGCTGATTGATTGATCTTTATATTTAATTTGCCAAAAATCAGCAACTTCACCACTTGGAATAAATTGGTCTAGATGTTCATGCCACTGAAGTCTGAGAGGGGTTTCGTGTAACTCTTTAGCAATAAGCTGATTTTCTACGTATGTTGCTAATGAATAATCTTGATCAAAAACAAGAAAAGTAACGCCACGCTGCTCACCTGGATCTGTTTTATGAGTCTTCATCTGATAAATTGCGGTAATAATTTTACGAATATTCTTTTCTGGTGCAAGACTCTGAAAGGTGGAAGATATGATGAGAACTAAAACAAAAATCGACATACATAAAAACATAATTGGGGACTTAACTGACAATATAGTATCTTTTTTTGGAAGTAATTCTTTTTTAAAGAAAAATTTTGATATTTGTAGAGTACAAAATAATAAAAGAAAAGCAATTAAAATTTGCGCAGTATAAGGAATGAACTGTTGACTAATTTGAATAAAAAACGGATTAAAAGTTAATATTGATAAAATAAGTGTTGTAGTCTTTAAAGTAAATTTATTTCTAAAAAAGAAAAAGAGAGACAAAATAATTAAACCGCCGCAGAAGAACGAAAAAGAACGATACGTAATTAAGGATGCACCAAAAAAATTTGACCAGAAAGATAATAGATAAAAATAAATTGTCTGAACTAGAGTTTTGTTAGTATCAAGCGGTGAAGGAGAAGCTTTGGTAAGAAAATCACTAAAGTACCGATAATTTTCAGCCTCTTGATTTGTGATCGATTTAGCAATACCACTCAGGCTTAACAATATATAAATCCCAATAAGAAAAATTAAAGAAAGAGATAAATAAAACCGAGGAGTTTTTTTATTGGATTCCATAGTTTGATTTTAACAGAGTTTGTAGTTTTCGTGATAAGATAAAAATATCTGGGCGTGGCGCAGTTGGTAGCGCGCGCGGTTCGGGACTGCGAGGTCGCCAGTTCAAATCTGGTCGCCCAGACCATACTAACTGCATTTTTTTCGGGGATTAGCGCAGTGGTAGCGCGTACGTCTGGGGGACGTGAGGTCGCCAGTTCGATCCTGGTATCCCCGACCACATCAAAAGATGTTTAAAGCCCCATATATAAATAAGTTATTTAACTGGGAACTGGCGGAACGTCCCATGGGGTAAACGCCAGTTCAAACTTGGTAGCCCCGACCATAAAGAAGTCAACAAAAAGACACCACCTTGGTGTCTTTTGTTTTAATTATTTTGCATATTCAACAGCTCTGGTTTCGCGGATGACATTTACTTTAATGATACCTGGATAACTCATAGTGGCTTCAATCTTATCTGCAATATCACGCGCGAGTTTCAAAGCAGTAAGATCATCGATTTGTTTTGGCTCAACGATGACGCGAATTTCACGACCTGCGGAAATAGCATACGCTTTATCGATGCCTGGAAAACTGGTGGCAATATTCTCTAATTCCTTCATACGCTCAGCAAAGTTCTCCGCAGATATATTGCGAGCACCTGGACGAGCTGCTGAAATAGCATCAACAATTTTGACAATAATAGCTTCTGGGGTGGTTGGTTCGATATCATTATGATGCGCTGCTATCGCATGAACAACTTGATCGGACATGCCATATTTTTTTGCCAGTTCGGCACCAATTTCAGCGTGTTTACCTTCAATTTTATGAGTAACTGCCTTACCAACGTCATGAAGAAGGGTGGCAGTTTTTGCAATACGAACATCGGCGCCAATTTCTTCAGCAATCATACCAGCCATATGGGCCATTTCAATAGAATGAAGTAAAACATTCTGACCATAAGAAGTACGAAATTTTAACTCACCTAAGAGATGTAGCATCTCATGAGGAATACCGATGATGCCGACTTCACGAGCAGCATCCTCACCAGCGCGAATAACCTCTTTTTCAATCTCACGTTCAGCTTTGCTAACTGCTTCTTCGATACTGGATGGATTAATACGACCATCTTTCATAAGGCGTTCCAAGGCATATCTTGCAACTTGACGACGAATAGGATCAAATGAAGATAAAACCACCATACCTGGTGTATCATCAACCATAATATCAACACCAGTAGCACGTTGAAGAGCCTGAATATTGCGACCCTCTTTTCCGATAATACGACCCTTCATTTCGTCGTCAGGAAGTTTAAGAGCAGTAACAGTACGGTCAGCAGTTACTTCGGAAGACATGCGTTCCATGGCAGTTACCAAAAGCGCTTGCGCTGTTTCATCAATATCACGTTTAATTTCACGTTGTTCTTTCACTACAAGGTTAGTAAGATCTTCTTTGATATCCTTTTCAGTCATAGTGATCAACTTGTCTTTAGCATCTGCTTTAGACAAGCCCGCAATTTTTTCTAATTTTTCCTGCTGTTTATCACGAAGGCTATGAATCTCCTGTTTTAATTCTTCAATTTCCTTTTCTTGACGAGAAAGACGTTCTGAACGTTTTTCGATCTGATCAAATTTATTATCGAGAGAAATCTCGCGTTCACTAAGACGTTTTTCAGTTTGTTTCCAATCTTTGCGACGAGTGTCTTCTTCATTTTTTGATTTTTCAGCAAGATCTGCGGCTTCTTTTCTTGCTTTAAGGACGATATCGGAAGCTTCATTTTTGGCTTTACGTACTAGATCATCTGCACGATTCTTTCCACCATTTTCATTTTTTTTATCGTATGCAAAAACCACTCCAGCACCGGCACCGAGTCCGACTATTGCGGCGATAATCACAGGGACTAACTCCATACTCCTCTTTCTTTTTTGTTATTTTTGACGTGTCAATATTTTCCTGATACTGACTGATTAACAAAATATATAATAATTAATTACTTTTAATAAAAAATCCCCCAGATATTTTCATTGTAGCATATTATTTCGAGTAACTTTTAATTTGATACAACAAATTATAATTTTCGATGTTAAGGATTTCTTATTTGTACTTTATTCGTATGGTTCAATATTATCGGTTAGCATGTTACGAATCAATTGATTTGCGGTATTTTCTAGCCCCTGCTCAGCACCATCAGTACTATACATAGTTGGATCAACATAAAAATAATTGTAATCCTTATAAGTAAAGACTTTTGTGCCAAAGCGTACACCGGTTGCGCTATCAAAATCGCCGTCGGTGACTGGAATACGGCTAAGACATCCTTGACGTCCTAAATTTTTACCTGGATCAGCAAAAGCAGGCTTATATTGTATTCCCTTTTGAACAGCATTAAAACAAATTGAATTTCTAAATTCATAGCTGTTTAGGATGTAACTAACGCTGGTTAAAGTATCAGGAATTTTGATTTTAATATGCCAATCAGTAAGGTAGATATACCCCGTTGTGGCTTTGTAAACAGGAACGTCTTCAGGTTTAGTAATATTTGATACGCCGGTAGTTTCTTGTACTGCTTTGATAATCTTATCCTTACTAGCAACAGTTTGAGTAAGGGTAGAAATTTTATCACCTTGGGATATACCATATACAAGCCCGACAATACTAAGTACCAAGAAAATAACCATAAGAATGCCGAATACTAGAGACATGGTAGTCATTTTTTTAAGAGATTTTAGGGCAATTGCTTTTGGGTCAGTTTTCGGATTGATTGGCTGTGGGAGTTCATCAAGAGGGACTGGATTGTTTTTTTGGTCAGTCTGAAAATCAAAGTGCGTTGGAGAAACGACGGGGACATTTAGTGAGGTTTGAGGTGTATTAAAAGTATCTTGAGTGTTTTCTTGTGATTTTGATTCTTTACTAGACTGTTTAGCGGCGATACTCGCGGCTGTAGCGATAGCCTGTTGAGTTAGTTGATTATTCGAATTTGGAGTTCCGGAACTTGCTGCTTGGGAAAAACCATTTTCACCAAATGGACTCTGAGAAGCAGAAGATATGAAGGGATTATTTGAAGCAGGTGGCAAAGTTGATGATGAAATTGACTGATGGTTTTGCTGAGAAGAACCACCGCCAAACGTTACCCCACCAATTGTTGTTGGATTATTAAAGTTATTACTACCAAAAGTATTTTTTTCTTGATCCATGCAAAGCCCTTATTCTTTTTATATTATAGCAAAGATTCTTATTTTTTGGGTGCAGTTATATTTGCGGTACGACCGTAATCAGGCAAGATAACTGGAACTTTTTCGCCAGTTGATTTATAAAGAGGAATATTCAATTGATCAGCTAAGGTATTAACAATGACAGCGCCTATACGTAAACCAGTAAAAGAACCTGGTCCTGCCATAAAGGTAATTTCTGTTAGATCCGACCAATCAGCACCTAACTTCTGTAATTCGTCATGAATAGTCTTTAGCAATTTTTCAGCAAGTTGGTTTCCTAGATCAAAATGATACTCATGTTCGTTTAATCTTAAAATAGTTTGTGAGGTTGATGTATCTAAATAAAGTTTCATTTTTCTTCAATACTCCTTGAACCATCATCATTAAGTGTAATAAAAAAACGAAGATGATTTTTTGGTAAGAGATCACTGACCGAGTCGCCCCATTCGATTACGGTAACCGTGTTCGGATCGTTGATGGATTCTAATAAATCTTCTGCCATAATGCCTGGATCTTGTAATCGATAAAAGTCATAGTGTACTAAAAAATGTTTTTTACCAGATTTTGAAAAAGAATAATGCTTTGATAATGTAAATGTTGGTGAAGTAATTTCTTCTGAAATATGTAGACCTTTAGCAATACCTTTCGTGATTGTGGTTTTGCCAGCACCAACGTCACCGACTAATTCGACAACAGACGGAAAAGATAGTTGTTTAGCTAAGGCTTCCCCAAACTCGATCATTTGTTCTTCAGAAACAAGTCTATACATGGAGATATTATATAATGATTGAGGGAAAATATAAATTTCTTATGCTATAATTTGGCTATGAGATGTAATAATCGTAATTTGAAAATCGTGAGATTAATTAGTCTTTTAATTGTAGTAATTTGTCTAGTTATTGTCATAGCTAGTGTTTTCGTAAAAAAGAATGTAACAAGTAATAATTTGGCGAATAAAAAGATGGAAGAATTAGCCAGAGATTATTATGAGAACGATTTTTATAAGCGTTTTATTCGAGATCATGTTACTGATGAACAGGAAAAAGATCTTACAAAATATTTCGAAAGATATACCGTTGTGGGTTTTACACCTGTAAAACTACGTAGATTACTAGATTATAGTGAAAAGAATAATAAGGATATGCAGAAATATTTCTCGCATGAAAAGTTTAATTGCGATACTAATAGCTCTTATGCAATTATTAAGCCAAAGGCACCGTTTTCTGCAAAAGATTATGATCTAACTATTTCTCTTAGTTGCAAAGAAAACTAAATCGATTATTTAAATAGGCTATAGATTTTTAATCATATCTAATAGATTATAGATTTTTGTTTTATTTTTGAGTTCTAATGTTGAAATAATCAGTTTTTCTGTTAGAATAGGACTATTACAATTTGTATGGTCTCTTAGTATAACGGTTAGTACAACGGGTTTTCATCCCGTCAACGCGGGTTCGACTCCCGCAGAGATCACCAGACCGAAGTTGCTGTCATCGCAGGACTTTTTTTGTTGTAAATAACGGAGAAGAATGAGTTTAAATCGTCCGTTCCAAAAATTCTCTCCTTGATATCGAAGTGTAGACCATTTGGAAACAGCATTTTTTGGAACGCCTGTCTCGTCTCGAGGTCGGCTTGCCGTCTAGTAGATTCTTAGACATATTATATCCGGCATAAACAGACTGGCGCAGAACGCCAAGTATGGTATTTAGTGTAATAGGTTTGCCGTTCTTGCCGTTTAACGCCCATTTATGCGCTAAGTTACTAACTCCATAGGCGGCTATATCGCCCTCGAAGAAACGATTCAGCAGAAATTGGAATTCTTGCCAATATCGTTAAAGAATGACGTCATATCGTGAGAAATACGTGATATGTTATAAACGATCACGTGAGCGGTTTTGGCTGAAATACCGGCGTCGGTATACCAGCCGATTATCTCTATATCGTTTTGGTTTGCGTATTTTTGTATTGCAAGTCTTTGGTTTTCCAAAGAAGCGCCGTAAGTTTGTTCTTCCGTCGAGACGCGAGTGTAGCCGAACGCAATGCGTTTACTCCATCGTTCATCAACAACATACTGTACCACCTTTTCGCCAAAATGGACGATTTTGACATAATCTGGCATACTTGGATTTGTTAATATGTATACATAGTCATCTTTGCTATTTATGTATATATTATATTTTTTTACCTCTAATCTCAAAGCATGAGAATCTTAGTAGTTTATATTTTGTGCATAGTTTAAGTATTCAGTATATTTGTCTGCTAAGATATTCCTAACGCAATTGGACATGTAGATATAGTGAGGTTCGTTGTTTTTTACTGGGAGAAGAATCTTTTCCCGTCTAATTCTAGGATCGTTAATTTCTCGATTAAAATTATATTTTTCACTCAGACGAGAAATCAGCGTGGCAATAAATAGATAGCAGTATTTGTCCATTCCTACTTGTTTTAAGCTAGTAACATGATCGCTAGCGACAAAATGATATGAATGATAAAACGTTGATCCCACACTTCCGCTATTAGCCAAGGTGAGACAATTATCAAAAATACGAACTTTCTCTACATTACTGACATAATCATCTACACCATTGTTTGTAGCCGACGACGAAACATACGGTATATCGCCGCTTTTATGATTGTCATTTTTGAGCCTTTTACCACGTTGTATAGAGAACAGATCAGATAAGTAGAACACGCGCCATTCGATAGCTTCGTTATCTACTCTCTCTCTCGATTTGTGCAAGCTGGCGCGCTGCGTATTCAACGTATTCTTTGCGCTTTGAAGATTCGCGTTCAGCTACAAATGATCTCATAAGATCATAATCTGGTTCGCCTGTCTCAGTAACTGGCAGTAAAATAGTTTGTTTACGAATCCGATTTTGGGAAAACTTATAACCATAGTTATACTTATTCCCAATAGCCGACTTGACCGCCCAAACTAGAAAAATGCCGGAAAGCCTATCGATCCTTTCGCCATCTTTTCTAGATATTTTTTCTACATGGTCTGTCGCAATAAAATCATACCCTTGATAATTTACTGCACCATCTGTAGCACTATCTACCGTCAAGACTCCGCCGTTCTCGGTCGGTGTATTTGAATAGAACCCCTCAAGTCCATTATTGACAGCTTGGCAGGTAATTCGAGGAATGTTACCTTTTCCTTTCAGGACGCTTGGATGCGTTGTAGTTGTGCCAGAAACATTGAATAAGTCACCAATTTCAAATGATTGCCATTTTCTATCAGATAAACTAATCATCGTTGCTCCTTTCTTCGAATAAATATTTGCGACCTTGCATTATCATTGAGAATTCAAAGGATAAATAATCACCAATAGTCTTATCAAAATCTTCTTCGCTTGGAATTTCGTCGTTGAAATAATAGAAACTATGTAGCCATTCGTCATATGGCTCTATAGTTGATTTCACGCAGAACTTTGTATCATCTTCGATACGATCGAACCACACATCTAAGAGATGCTGTTTTTTGTCTTTAGCAGATTCGGTCTCAAGAAGTCCAATATGTGGCGCCACTTTATAACCATCATCCTCAAAATTAATGAACTTAACTACTTTTTCTTTTGGATGTGGTCTGTGTGCTGTAAATACTGCAATACATGGCATAACTCCTACGCCATAAAATGTATCTTTATTTAGAGTGATAACACCTTCGAGTGTATGCTTTTTAAGAATGCTTCGCTTGAAGTTCTGTTCATCGCTAGTTTTCCCAGTAAAGGTAGATTGCGGAACAATAACTGCGCATCGACCATCTTGCGTTAATGAATCTAGAAGATGTTCAATAAATGATATTTCGTAAAGTTGCGGATTTTTCTTGGAACCTTGACTATATGGTGGATTTATCATGCCGACTGTGGCGCCTTTGAGTTGCATTTTCTCGGCAGACTCATCAAAGAAATCAGCGTTAATTAGATTTGACTTACCGTCACCACGAAGAATCATATTAGTAGTGGCAATGGTAAACATATATGGCTGAAGCTCGATGCCGTGTAATTGATTTTTACGTATATTAAGTCTTTGTGCATCCGTGGTAGCTTGGCCTAGCATTTTATGCATTGCCGAAATCAAGAATCCGCCAGTACCACAACATGGATCAAACACGGTATCCGTCGGTTTTAAATCTACTAAGTCAGCAAATAGTTCAGTAATATGCTTTGGTGTAAGAATAATACCAAGTGATTGACCATCACTACCAGAATAACTCATAAATTCGCCGTAAAAGCGACCGAGATAGTCTTCAGATGATTTCGTGTATTTAATAGCCTTAAAAATGTGATTATAGAGGAATTTTGTATAATATTTCAATGGCGTTTCGCCAAGAATAGGATTAATGCGATTTAATAAAGCGGTATCTTGAATTACGCCAAACTGGTGTAGGATCTTGTCGCGTTTAACCTCTGGCGCGACATTAGCACGTTTGAGGGCGGTTTCAATGGCAGAATAGATAACCGTACCGTCCGTATTAACTTCATCGCCTTTTAATTCGTCCAAAAGCGCTTGTTTGCGTTCATTTAATGCCAATAGAATACCAGACACTACAAGCGGTTTTTGTTGATCTTGCAGGTTGCCATAGTTACGTAAATCTTCATGTAGAGATGTAGCATCTTTAAGAATATCGGCAAGCTCTTTTTCCTTATCGGTATCTTCTTTGAGCACCTCGCGAATATAGTATTCTTCGATGTTAGCAGAACTGAAAGAGATGAAACTTTCAACATCCGGTAATATGCGATAATACTCGGATCGTCTACGAAAACCGGTGTTATGCGATGGTGTTTTTCGTCGCCAGAAACACCAATACAGATAATCTTTTTGTAAGTTGTGTTTTTCGCAATATGCTTTCCGTAATGTAGGGCACCATTCACTGCATAGTCACAAATACTTTTAATATCATCAAGAATAATGCCATTATCTTCGGCTATATGCTGTTGAATATTAGCCTTATCTTCAATTACTATTACGAAACCGTCTACTATACCGCAGTATTCTGGATATCCAATACCGCCAGTACCGCGCTTAGAGGCCGATTTAAGTGCTTCATCAAGTTCTCTAATGTTTGAACCCTGTGCGTCTAAATGAATTTCGGCTTGATTAAGTAAATCATGCACCCATAGATCGGTTACGATCTCATTTTTAGCCATTCTGGCTCCTTTCTTCGTTTGATTTTGTTATAAATCTGTCGATGTCTGATTTACGATATCGACGCACTTTCTTAATGCCTATACGAGTAGCTACTAAAACTCCGTTTGCATCCCAATTTCTTAGAGTGTTTGGATGAACTTTTAATAGCTTACTTACCTCATTGATAGTGAGATATGCATTAGGCTCTAATTCATCACATTTCATAACAATATTATACAAAAAGCATAAGCGTTTTACAATATACGATGCATAAAAATTATTACTTTTCCACAACCTTTTACCGTTTCGTGTTAAGAAAAAATCCCACACCTGTTTCTTGCACAATAACTTTTAAAATCCGATTGTAATCAAGTGGATACTATCTATTGACTAATTACCAAAATGTTTTATTAGAATCGCGGTCATAATGTATGATATCTTCCGGCTCTGCCCAAAGCGAAATCTTTCCAACTTTCCATTTACCAATAAAGAACATCTGGACTATTGCGTCGTTTTCGCCGCGGTTATATAGCACGCGTGGGATGTATGAAATCAAAAAACAGCAAGTGTCGTTTTCACCGTCAAAGTGGGCAAAAACGCGCTTACCGCGCCCAAAAGTGTCCACTAAGTTGTTAATTCCTAGTAATCGGCTGAATACAATCTAAGCCCCCATAGTGCATCGCGGACAAGGAGATCAATAAGCTCCATGCGCTTAAACTTTTCATAGTCGCGCGTCGATAAGTTACCCTTATGCGTATTCATATAATTGCAAAGTTGGCGTTTCGCCACTGGTATTGTTTTGTCAAGTTTTGTTTTTCTGAATATGTGGCGTTTTGTCATGGTGCCTCGTTTTTCTAGAAGTGCGTTCTACTGACGGTATGTTTTTATTTTATCATGTTTTGTCCGATAGAATGTCCGATAGAATTGTTGCTGACAGGGGTAGAGTAAGTATAAGCTTGTCCGATAGAATCGATTTTTTGTCCGATAGAATGAAAACTAAGCTATTTTTAGATAGTATTTTCGATATCGTCCAATGCCGCTAGATTTCAATATCCCTGACTTAACCATTCCAACTAGCTCGCGGTTTGCCATTTTGTCGTCGCCAACAGAATTCATGCCATTTAATTCTCGATAAGTGCTATTATTTATGCCGTCATCGTTATGATGTTTGAGATAAACGAGGCAGTTAAGCTGACGATCTTTCAGCTCATAATTGCCAAATTGTTTTAGCCATTCTTTATCTTCTGTCGAGATGAAAGCCGAAGTGAAAAGTGTCGCTTTGAAAGATTGGCCAGAAATATTCTCAAATACCGGTGCTTGTAGACCTGCCTCACGAATAGTTTGTTTAATCGTTCTGATTCCGCGGGCTTTTTGTTCAGTATATCCATTTTCCTTAAAGAAGTTCATAGTAAGTGGGTTACGTGTGATAGATTGCGTTGTTTCAAGTTCATCGATTGGCATTAAACTTCGCCCTGGGTTAATGATTTCGATTCTGTTGGCGTAAATATCAACTTGGATCCGCGAACTGCTAGTAGCGTAATCGCGGTGAACGATAGCATTAGCTAGCGCCTCGCGAATTGCGATTTCTGGGATTACCAAATAGTCTTGACGCTTGCCATCTGGACCAATCATACCACGTACTGGAAGCTTGCTCTTTATAAATGAAAAGGCGTGTTCAAATTGGTCGATTACGCAACCATCAAATTCTCGGCTGTCAGTATAAGTTAAGCTGGCGTCACCAACGACTTTATCGGCTTCTGGATATTGAGTTACAGCAATGTTCATTGTTGGCGCAATGACTTCTTTGAGAGACATTCCATTTCCAAATGCGAGAAGTCCAAAGAGACTTACCTTGCCGTCAATAATAGCTTTCTGTTTCTTCAATATTTCTTCTTTAGAGAAGCGCTGATAAACATTGTTGTTCCGAGAATTTAGTAAATCGATATAATCCCTAATTTTGCGCTCATCTAGAACTTCACGATAATCTACGTCATAAGTAAAGGTTTCTGCACCACCTTGCGCTGCCGCAGAAAACCGCATAATATCTTCACTAGTGGCTTTGACGTTTACCGATCCAACTCTAATATAAGTTCCATGCTCCATACCACGTTTTTTCGAATATAATGGGCGCATAATTGCCGGAAGTGGATCAATAATCGCTAAAACATGGCTATCTTCTACTGAAATCACTGGGATAATCTTGTGATTAAATCCAGTATTACATAAACTGACGAAATCTTTCTGTAAGGTATCTAATTCTTTTGTGGAAAGCCCAATTTCCTCTCCGTCGTCATTAACTCCTAAGAGGAGTCTACCACCATCTGTGTTCGAAAATGCACTAACCGACATCCAGGCGTTTTCAGGAAGTTTCCCGTGAGTTGCACTTTTAAATTCTAGCCTTTCACTCTCTGGTTCCGATATAGTAATAGCCATATGTTTATTATATCATGCCTCTCTTTCGTGTCGGCATACTAAACAGAGCTTACGGCAGATTCTAGTCGTATTTATCAGACTTTACACTAAGTACATTAACATTGGAAGCTCTAAGGAGAGCTTTTTTAACGACGATGAATTATTAAGGCTCAAGGCTGGTAGTTTTTCCTTTATGTGCTATATTGATTCGTAATGCCGTTGGTTGACCATGTGAAGAATTAGAGTCAGGATTTGGCTCTTTTTTGTTACCGATAGGTCATAAACTAGTTTTAACTCCAAAAGCAGCGGTTTTGTGGTATAGTTAAGGAGATACTTGGCGCCATAGCTCAGCTGGATAGAGCAGGAGACTTCTAAGCTCAAGGTCGTAGGTTCGAACCCTACTGGCGCTACCAAATTGTTTTTGTTTTAAGTGAAGAAAAAGATGATTATTTAGTTAATCATCTTTTTTTAAAAAAACAATTACATCACTCTTATTCCGCTAGTAAAATAGCAGAGGTCTCGTTCATTAACCTTATTTTTAATTTCTACTCAATACTAATAAGGATCTCGGAAAATAAAAATTGCTTTTTCGTATGATTACCAATTTTTATAAGTATGTTTGATATAAGGTTTTCTTGAGTAAGTTTTTTTGGTAGTAAATTCCATAAGTGCTAGGTAAGATGGAAAGAAAGCATTGAGCTTGTCTAGTGGCTTAATGCATTCATGAAAGGTCGTGAGTGCACCAACAACTAGGAGCTTATCAGTGTAAGTCTTAAGAGTATTGCGAGAATTATTAGGCGCCCATTTTTTAGTTGGTGAGATAATACCACGGGAACCTGAAAGTAACTCATCAAGAACCGGTGGAACAACACCATTGTGCATATGTCCAGAGATGAAGTAGTCAAATTCACGAAGGCGATATTTGATTTCCGAATCATTGAGATAAACTGGAGAGTGGATGAGAGCAAATTTTAATTTATTTTGTGGGAGATGATAAAGATATTTTTCTGGCAAATTCGCTAGTTCATCTAGCATAACAGTTAAGTTCTCGGATTTTCCCTCTTTCTTTTCATAATAATCAGGCGACTGAGTATAGCCTAGACAATAGATATTGTCATCTTCATAGATTTGATTATCCAAAAGATGGACATTCTGCAAACTTCTTATTTGATCAAAAAGAATAGTGGCTTTTTCATATTGCCAACCAGATTGATTAGCTTTGGGTTTTCGATACATATCATGATTTCCGATACTCAAAATAACCGTCGTAATTTGTCCCAATGCTGCTAAAAAATCTAGTAGCCTTTTTCGTTCAGAGCTTTTATCGACCATATCGAGTGTATCGATCAAATCACCTGGAAAAAGAAGATATGCTGGATTAATAAGTTCGACTTGTTTAACAATTGACTGAAGTTTATGATCTGACACTTGATAACTAAAATGGAGATCAGACATGATCATAATTTTAAAAGGATCTTCAAGCTTTTTATGTGATGCAAAAAAATCTGGGCTATAAAAACGATAAGTGCTGAGATGAAAAAGTTTCATTATTTTGTATTTTATACCTTTGTTATCAAATTACTTGAGGCTACCAGCTTAATCCTCTGAAACTTTTTTGATAAGTTTGTAATAAATACTTGGAGCAAAGCGCATACTAGCAAGTGGTTTTTGTAACCTCTTTTCTAAACCAACGAGTGTTTTAGTCTTAAAGATTTTCTTCATAGTTTGACTACGAAGATTGGAGACAGAGAGGACATCAGTAATTTCAAAACCAGATTTCCTAAAAAGATCCTCAACGTAGGCGGGATGATAATTATAAAAACCATCTTTATCAATATTTTTTAGATTGGAAGGTTTTTTATCAAAAGGATTGACTTTGGATTTCTTAAACCAATAACGAAATATCTTAGGAAGAGTACGCTTATTCGCGACTTCGATCACCGCAACACCACCTGGCTCGAGAATACGATAAAGTTCTTTAATAACAGCAGGGAGATCAGCAAAATGATGAGTAGCGCGAACCATCAAAAGACAAGAGAATTCATTATCTTTGAATGGAGTATGATAAATATCACCTTGGACAGTTTTTACACGATCACCGAATTCCTTCTTTGCTTGGTCAAGTTCAGTTTTGGAGTAATCGAAAATTGTAGAAGATTTTGCTCGATCAAGATACTCTTTAGCGAGACGACCATAACCCCCAGCTATATCTACGAATTTATCCATTTTTCGTGGGAGTAAACGCCTGATTGCGAGGCGATCTGCCATATCTTCATATTTACGGTCAGCGTCTTCCCAGAAAATTTTTTTATAATCATAGCCGTTATAATCAGAAACGACTTTTTTATTTTGCTCTGTCATGGTGATAATTATACCATGTAGTGAAAACTAAATTGAGTCTCGAATTCCAAAAATAAGCTTCAAGTAGCTCCTATTGAGATATGACGGAAAAAATTCTACAACTAATTGTCTTTGGGACGAATATTACGAAAGAGAATTTTATTTAATTTTTCAAAGAATGGTTGAACTTCTTCAAGGTCGAGCAAGAAACTGGCTGCAAAATAAATAATCATGGAAACAATTGAGATGATAAGAAATTTAGGGATTGTTACAAAAATAGAATTATCAGTAGCCCGAAGCGGTATAAACTTAGTTAAGATATAGGCTGAAACACCAGTAACAATTGTTGCGACAAGCATACGTGAAAAAGCAGACCAAAAACTTTTGTTGAGTAAGTTTTGACGAGATTTTTTCTGTAAGATAAAAAGTAAAATAAAAATTTCAAGAACTGCGCCAATAGATTGTGCCCAACCAAGACCATCAGGACCAAAACCGATCATACTAAAAATTACAGAGAGGATCATAGTAAAGCCAACAGCAACAATACTGACGATGAATGGAGTTTTGGTATCCTGTCTAGCGTAAAAACCACGAGAGGCGATATGAAAAATTGATTGAGCAAAAATAGCGAGAACAAGAGAGCCTAAAATACTAGCGATCATCGGTTGTCCACCATTTTTAACAAAACTCACAACATAGCCACGAGCGAAGAAAGCAATAACAGAGACTGGCAATGAAATCCAAATAATCATCCTGAGAGCTTTACGAAAAATATCGTCAAATCGTGTGGTATCTTCGCTATTAGTTTCTTCAGTGAGTTTGGGAAAGAAGGCAGTAGAAATAGCAACACCGATTAGATTAACTGGCATTTGATGAAGACTGTTAGCCTGCTGAAAAGAGCGTAAAGCTCCTTTACCCATACGAGAAGAGAGATTAGTAGCGAGAATAGAATAGACATAATCAATGCCCTGATCAAGAGATCTAGCAGGAAGCAATTTAAGTACAGCTTTAAAACCCAGATTCTTCCAATAAATCTTAAACTGGTAATCAAAGCCTAGACCAAATAAACCAACGAGACTAACAAAGATTTGTAGGATGGCGCCAAAAACAACACCAAGAGCGACTCCCATGATGCCGCCTTCAAAGAGTTGAATACCAAAAAGATTGATTCCATTTGTAAAAACCGTGATGCCGATTAGTATGCCGACATTATAGAGAGCAGGGGCGAGTGAATAGAACACAAAACGCCCGACTGCCTGCTGGATGGAATTTAAAACTGTCGCAATGCTAAAAAGAAAGGGGTTAATAGCGATGACTCGCATCATATTGATGGCAAGGATAGTACCAGATTCATCAAGCCCTGGACCAACGATATAACGAACTAGAGGATCTGCAAAAATCATAATGAGGATACTAGAAATAAGAGTAACTATAGCCATTAGGTTGAGGATTGAGGAGCTTAATTCCCAAGCCGACTTCTTATTACCAGAAGCGAGGCGCTGATTAAAAACTGGGATAAAACTGACGGCAAGAGCGCCCGATGTTAGAATAAAAAACATAAAATCAGGAATAGTAAAGGCAGCAGTGTAGGCGTCGATACCAGTAGGGTAAGTATCAAGATAGTAAGAATTAAGAAGACGATCACGGAAAATACCAAGAAGGGCGGAAATTAGGGTGCTGGCGCTGAGGAGGAGAGCCGCATATTTGACACTTAATTTGCTATTAGCCATGGCGACTACAGAACGGAACTGGAATTTTTTCATTACTTATTATTATACATGATTCTGCTTGGTAGCTGGACGATGGTTTTATTTTTTTATTAACCATTAAATGGTATAATGAGTGAGTGAAGTCAAGAAATCTTGTACTGATTGAGAAATTTGGGAAAGAAATTCTAAGATCAAAGAATATGCAACGCGAAAAGCGATTTATTCAGCATGCTAATGTTTCAACTTATGATCATTCCCTCCATGTAGCAGAAATGAGCTTAACTTTGGCTCATCTTTTTCGATTTAAACTAGACGAAGAATCCTTAATACGAGGAGCTTTGTTACATGATTTTTTTCTTTATGATTGGCATGATAAAACGGCAATGCCAAAGGCACATGCTTATCTACATCCTTTAATTGCTTATGATAATGCGAAGAAAGAATTTAAACTTAATATTATCGAGAAAAATATAATACAATCACATATGTTTCCAATCGGGATTGTGATGCCAAAGTATCGAGAAAGTTGGATGGTAGTGATAGCAGACAAGATTTGTACAGTCAACGAAGTAACCTCGCACCTACGACTACGAATTGCGATATTGCTCTTAAAACAATTTAGTTAATGATATATAAAAAATAAAATTATGAATCTAACAATAAAAAAGAACCCTAGGGTTCTTTTTTTATAGGCTTATTCGTGTAATTTTGCACGTTCTGGTAGAGTTGCGCCGTCAAAGATATCTTTAAGATCTTCTTCTTCGAGAGATTCTTTTTCAAGCAGTGCTTCTGCAACGCGGTCAAGTACCTTACGATTAGCTTGTAAGACAAGCTCCGCACGCCTAGCTGCTTCGTTGGTGAACTGAGCAATCTCTTCATCGATCAACTCTGCGGTTTTTTCTGAATAAGGTTTGCCAGTACTAATAGTGTAATAACCTGTATCTTCCGATGGAAAAACAAGATTACGAGTTTTATCGCCCATGCCCTCGCGAGTAATCATTTCTTTACTAAGTTCAGCAACATGTTGTAAATCTGAGGCGGCTCCAGTTGTAATATTATCAGTGCCAAAAATAATTTTTTCAGCAATACGACCACCCATGGCACGAGCCAAGACATCTTTAAGTTCATAGATATTCTTGTAACTACGATCTTCAGGCGGAATAAACCAAGTAACACCGCCGGTATGTCCGCGAGGGATGATAGTAATCTTGTGTACTGGATCAGAATCTGGTAAAACATGACCCACGACTGCATGTCCAGCTTCATGATATGCCGTGATTTTACGTTCGTTTTCATTCATAACCTTCGATTTGCGTTCAGGACCGATAGCAACACGTTCGAAAGCCTCTGTTACATCGGCACCAGTGATCTCTTTATGTCCCTCACGAGCAGCAGTAATAGCAGATTCATTTGCAATATTAGCAAGGTCAGCACCAGAAGAGCCAGCAGTCTTAGCAGCAAGTGCATCTAAGTCTACAGTTTTGGCAGTTGGCTTATTTTTGAAATGAACTTTAAGGATTTCTAAACGATCCTTACGTTCTGGCAAAGTTACATCAACGTGTCGATCAAAACGACCTGGACGAAGCAAAGCTTTATCGAGCATATCAACACGGTTAGTAGCGGCGATGACAATAACACCGGACTCATTATCAAAGCCATCCATTTCGACAAGGATTTGATTGAGAGTTTGCTCATCTTCACGACCGGCGCCACCACGAGCATCCCGCTTATGTGCAACGGCATCAATCTCATCAATGAAAATAATACTTGGAGCGTTCTTTTTAGCCTTACTAAAAAGATCGCGGACACGAGAGGCACCAACACCAACAAACATTTCAGCAAATTCCGAACCCGAGATGCTAAAGAATGGAACATTAGCCTCACCAGCTACGGCACGAGCCATGAGAGTTTTACCGGTACCTGGATCGCCAGCTAGAAGAACACCGCGAGGGATTTTTGCACCGAGCTTCTCATATTTTTTAGGATTTTTGAGAAAATCAACAATTTCAGAAAGGTCTTGCTTAGCAGCTTCATTTCCTGCGACGTCTGAAAAGAGTACGCGTTTTTTGTCTGGACCGTAGAGTTTAGCACGTGCTCTGCCAAAACCCATATTTTCCTTATTAATACTCTGTGCTTGACCGAGTAAACGACTGAAAAGAAAAATTGCAATGGCAATTGGAATGGCAATCGTGAGAATATTAATGATGAGTTCAGTATAGTTGATCGGCTCAACATAATTAATAGTTGGATACTTTTCTTGGCATTTTTTGAGGTCATCGCCAGATTTATCAGAACAATGATTAACTAAACCTTGCTCATAAAGAGTACCGGAAGAATCCTTACGGGAAGTTTCAGTGGGGACGTCTTTATCTTTTAAAGTAATCTCAAGTTCATTACCAGAGACAGTGATACGCTTAATGTTGCCATGTTCGTCATTAGCGCGTGCGATCACATCCGAAAGTGGAACTTCTTTCATTTTGAGATTATTTGAGTTAAATAAATTAAAACAATAGGCAAGGAAAAGGATCGAAAAAAGAGTGAATATAATCGAGCGAAGAGTGTTCGATTTGTTATTCTTATTTAAATTAAGTTTTGGCTTATTGCCAGTTGAATTCTGAGTCTTCATTAATCTCCTTAAATTGGTCTTGCTAGAAAATTGGATACATGTCTCTTGGTCAATTTGTAGACTTTTGGTCTATAAAACTGACAGGAACAGATAGTAATATATTAACATATCATTGCATTTTTAGGGGAGGTGTGGTAAATTTGACTGTAGCGGGGCGTGGCACAGTTGGTAGCGCGCGGCGTTTGGGACGCTGAGGTCGCAAGTTCGAGTCTTGTCGCCCCGACCACTATAAGTTAGAACGACTATATCGGTCGTTTTTTGTTGTACTAGAATATTTCAAACGAACTTGCGGAACGTCCCAAGGGGTAAACGCAAGTTCGAGTCTTGTCGCCCCGACCAATCAAGGAGAAAAAATAAAGAAAACTTGTTTTCTTTATTAAACTGACGCAGATTGGAATGATTTTTGCGAAGCGAAAAACATACCATTATTAAAATACGGCTAGTTGATGGTCGTTTTTTAAAATTTAAGTTCACGTGTTTTATCTAGATCAATACCTCTCTCTAAATATAACGTTTGTATATCCTTTGTGGTTATATCCTCTTCTTTGAATCCCAATTTTTTTGCATATTTTTTAACATCTTCTTCCTTGTTCGATTCAATTTCAAGTATATATCCGAGTTGTGGCCAATGGTCTATAGATATTTTGGTATCTTCTATAATAAAATCATCCCTAGTATTCTCTTGATATGATTGATGTAATAAACCCAGTTTCTCGAGAATTATTAATGTCTCCTTAAAATCGCTTACAGTAATTTCCCATTCATTAGTGCCTGATAGCGAGTCATTAATAATTTCCTTTAGTGTCAATGTTGTGTTCTTACCGTCTGTTCTTAGTCTGCCCCAACGACCATCAACTTTTGGAATAGAATCAAAAGTATATCGTTTAAAATTATAAAAACCCACTTGTTTAGCGCCCAATTTAGTTATTTTATCCCTAGTTTCCTCTGGATTTATATTTATAATTCTACCTTCAATTTCTACAGACATAAAATCTTCCTAATTATAAAATAAGTATAACATCAATTGAAAAAGACCTGCGCAGAGATTTATTATCAAAAAATATATTGACCACACACGTCAGTAAAAATCCTATGGCCATCAGATCATAATATTAAATCTCATCATGTATTTGCGATGAGAAAAATGACTCATACGGCATGTTAGATACAGTAAATAATAGCGAGAGTTTCTTGTGTTTTAAATTGCTTGATTTGATGACGGTGGTTTTTGATCCACTCGTCAACAGCACGAGCAGAGCCTGGAAGTTCGGGGTTATTATAATCATGTACAACAACAATACTTCCCTTTTGAAGTTTTGATTCAATTAGATATAGACTGGTTCTAATTGAGGAGTAGAGATCACCATCGAGAAAAGCAAAGCTAATTTTTGATGGAAGATCCTGATTTTTGTCCAATTCTTCAAAAAAAGCCTTTTTGATTTTAGGAAGTGGTAAATTAAGGTGTTTAAATTTATCAAGTACTTCCCTTTTGGTAACAAACAATTCACCAGATCTAAATTGATCACCGGCTACAGAATCATCTTCTTTGGTTTTAGGCGGAAGACCAGCAAAAGAATCATAGAGCCAAAGTGTTTTTGGAGGGCGGATTTCGCGTTGGAGAAGAACTGAGGTGTCACCGCGATAACAACCAAACTCGACAATATCACCTTCAACGTTTTGATTTAGAATTTTTCGTAATAAATCTAATATTATATTCGTCTCAGTTTGAGAAACCTGCGAGACCGAATCGGAACTTGATGAATTATGTTTTGTCATGATTTTACTAATTTGAGTATTTTATAAAATTACATGGTTAGATTATTGATTACTTTTTTCTTAAAAATATAGCAGTAATAAATCCAGCGAGAGAGGCAGAAATAATGTCGCCCATTGTATCATCAATTCCTGGCGCGTTTAACTCTTGCATGTGCCCACCAAAAAGTTTGTCATAAGAGAATTCATAACATTCCCACATTGCGGCTGTAAAAACGACAAAACAAACAATAAAAAGCAAAGCAAAACCAGAGCTGTAAACTTTACGTTTAATGATAGATTTACCAGAAGAACCAGTTTTAGATTCTAGGATTTTGCCAGAGTGGTCAGTGGCTTCTTTACCATCATAAAACCGATCCAAAATTTCTTTAGCACCAAAAGCAGCAAAGACACCACTTAAAGTATGAACAATTTTATCATAACTCGGATTCCCCATAATGATGATAGTCTTATACCAATCAAGGTCGATCCCAAGAACCATGGCAATAACTAGGAAACCATCATAGATAAGCTGAAGTTGCGTAGTGGTGGAAAGACCGAGCTTAGCAAGAAGCTCCGGAATATATGGCAGTAGGATCGTAACTAGATAGCTAGGAAGTTTGTGCCAAGTTGAAGCATCGGCAAAATGAAGAAAAGTGAATGCAATGCCAAAGATACTAATTGCAATTTTCAAAAGCCAGTTTATTTTCTCTTTTGGCGAAAGCTTGAGATATTTCTTAAAGAGGTTATTCATGATAAAAGTCCTTTTATAAATAATAGATATATCATATTAGAGTTTTTATATCTTATGTAATTATATCGCTTTATGAGAGAATCAAAAATACCCCAGATGGGGTATTTTTGTTATTTTGGAAGTTTTCTTGTTGTTTTATTTATCGACAACTTCACCTTCGACTGGTTCACCATCAGCTGGCTTTTCAGATGATTCTGCGGAGCCTGCCTGTCCTGCATTGGATGTAGATTGATAAAGCTTTGCACCGATTGGCATGATTTTATTTGAAAGTTCTTTTGCAGCTTCCTCGTATTTGCTGGAGTCAGCATTAGCGTCTTTGAGAACTTCTTTAGCTTCGTCTACTGCCTTTTTAATTGTCTCTTTATCTTCATCTGAAATCTTATCTTTATACTCGTCTGGCATCTTTTCATACTGGTATACGACCTGTTCGAGTTTGTTTTTAGCATCTATAGCCTCGCGTTTCTTCTTGTCTTCATCAGCATGAAGTTCGGCATCCTTTTGAGCCTTCTCAATATCTTCCTTTGACATATTGCCAGAGTTTTGAATTGTAATGCTCTGTTCCTTGCCAGTACCTTTATCGCGTGCAGTAACATTCAAAATACCGTTGGCGTCAATATTGAAAGTTACTTCGATTTGTGGGACGCCACGTGGGGCAGGAGCAATACCATCAAGGATGAAACGACCAAGAGATTTATTATCTGCTGCCATTTCACGTTCACCTTGTAAGACATGAATTTCTACTTGTGGTTGATTGTCAGAGGCGGTAGAGAAAGTTTCAGATTTAGAAGTTGGGATAGTAGTATTACGTTCGATGAGCTTTGTAGAGACACCACCCATGGTTTCAATACCAAGCGAAAGCGGAGTAACATCAAGAAGGAGAACATCCTTAACATCACCTTGTAAAACACCACCTTGAATTGCAGCACCAACAGCAACGACTTCGTCTGGGTTTACGCCTTGCATTGGCTCTTTACCGAAGATTGATTTAACTTTTTCGACAACAGCTGGCATACGAGTCATACCACCGACCATAACAACTTCGTTAATATCGGAAGTTTGCAATTTTGCATCTTTCAAAGCTTTTTCAACTGGTCCTGCAAGTCGATCAAGAAGTGATGCAACTAGCTCTTCCATCTTTGAACGGGTAAGCGTGTATTCAAAGTGTTTTGGACCATCAGCATCGGCAGAAAGGAATGGAAGGTTGATTTCAGTTTCTTTAGCTGATGAAAGTTCCTTTTTAGCTTTTTCAGCTTCATCCTTAACACGTTGCATGGCGGCGGCATCGTTTCGAATATCGATACCGGATTCATCTTTGAATCGATCACAGAGGAAATTAACAATAATATTATCAAAATCTTCACCACCAAGATGAGTATCACCGTTAGTTGATTTTACTTCAAAAACACCGTCACCAAGTTCAAGAATAGAAACATCAAAGGTACCACCACCAAGGTCAAAGACAACGATCTTTTCTTCATCTTTCTTTTCTAGACCGTAAGCTAGAGCAGCGGCAGTAGGTTCATTGATAATACGTTTAACTTCAAGACCGGCAATCTTACCAGCATCCTTAGTAGCTTGACGTTGAGAATCATCGAAGTAAGCTGGGACGGTAATGATGGCTTCGGTGACTTTCTCACCAAGGAAGGCTTCAGCATCAGCTTTGATTTTTGAAAGAATCATGGCAGAAATTTCTTCAGGTGTATAGGTTTTGCCATCCATCTCAACGGCTACACCATCACCTTTTTTAACAATCTTGTAAGGCATGATGCTGAGATCACGTTGGACTTCTTTATCCTCAAACTTACGTCCAATTAAGCGTTTAATACCATAAATGGTGTTCTTTGGGTTAGTTACACGCTGACGTTGAGCAACTTTTCCTACAAGACGTTCACCTTTTTTTGTAACGGCGACAACGGATGGTGTAGTACGATCACCTTCAGCGTTGGTAATAACTTCCGGTTTTCCGGCAACCATGTACGCAAACGCAGAGTTTGTTGTACCAAGGTCAATTCCAATAATTTTACTCATTATTTACTCCTTTTTTATTATTTTATCATTTAGCGCTCGTCATATTTCATTGCTAAGTTACTTAGAGTATAGTCCATTAGCACTCTCATGTCAAGACTGCTAATTTATGATTTTAACAGTGGTAAATAAGGAAAATATTAATTATTTATGAAAGAAAATTTTACGAATTATAACTAGAATTTCATTTTTAAACTGAAAAATTGCAATACCAAGTCCAACCACCGCAGAACCTGCTACTGCTTTAGCTCCGTTAAAATCCTTTTTCTCGTTTTTCTTATCTTGATTGCCTAATTCTGGTACTTCGACCGGATTTTCTGCACCTGTATTTTGATGTTTTTTGCGGCAGCGATTGGTTTCTGGATGACGTTCATAGCCTTCTTTGCATGGCTTTAACTCATGTTCTTTTTCAGGATTTTTACAGCGATTTGTGGCGGGATTAAGAATCTTTCCTTCAGGACAGGTTTTTGGACCTGTAGTTGCAGCAACTTTATGGCAACGTCCAGTTTTGGGATTACGAACTTGGTCAGATTTACAAGGTTTTTTATCGGTCGTTGTTTGATTTTTATTGCAGCGGTTGGTGATCTTATTGAGAAAATAGCCAGCTGGACAGGTTTTTGGTATCTGATTTTTTACCTTATTACAACGCTTGGTGGCGGGATTTAAGACATATCCTGGTGAGCATGTCTTTAAGCTACTCGGACGATTTGAACTCTGTTTGGGTTTATTTTGAGAATTTTGATTTTGTGGTTTTTGATTACCTGATTTTGAGTGATTTTGGTTTGTTTTGTTAGAAGGTTTCTTCACGGGGATTTTGTTGCAGCGATAAGTCTTTACATTCAAAAAATAACCTTTTGGACAAGTTTTCACTTTTTGCTCTGGTATTTTATTACAGCGTTTGGTTTTTGGATTAAGATATTTTCCTTTTGGACAAGTTTTTTCTTCTTTAACAACATTCTTACCTTTAGCATCCGAAGGAGCTTGG
Organism: uncultured Candidatus Saccharibacteria bacterium; assembly: GCA_963549315.1. Lineage (GTDB taxonomy): Bacteria > Patescibacteriota > Saccharimonadia > Saccharimonadales > Saccharimonadaceae > Nanosyncoccus. The sequence goes on from CAUUYE010000003.1 coordinate 70,513, forward strand.
AGAGCTGAGGCTGATTGTACAGAATTTATAGTCGAAAAACTAAACATTAAAGCAAACAGATAGATAAGATATTTTAGCTTCCGTTCCCTAGTTGTTTTTTGTTTTTTCTGGCTTCGATCGAAAATATTTTTAGGCTTAGTAGTTTTCTTTAATTTAGTATTTGCTACTATTTTTTGTATGGTAGTAAATAATAACTTGTGCATAGTATTACCTCATTTAATTTCTAACAAGCTCAATGTAAAGATTTTGTGTTTAAATGACAAGCATAAGCATTTTAGATTAGTTCATGTATAGATAAGAATCTGTAGAATATCTAGGATAACATAAGCAAGATATAATCTAGCATAAGCAGGATATGCTATAATTTGGTTATGGAAGGTCTCACTATATTCTCTGCACTGGGTGTAATAATTTTGGCAGCAATTACCCATGCGTCGTTACAGATGAATTTAGGGTCTTTGCTTCTCTTATATCATGAAAGCCTTGGCAGGCATTTAAAGAAGCGAACGAAATTTTTGGTAACAAACTATGTTTTGGGCGTATCCTTTTTAGTCATGATGGCACTTGCTGCAACCTCTTATTTTATTTATCTATTTTTTGGTTCAAGTCTTTCCACAATTTGTTTAGTGATTTTAGTGGGAATACTAATCGCGTTAACTCTTTGTATTTGGCTTTTTTATTATCGAAGTGGTCGTTCGACAGAATTGTGGTTACCAAAACCAATTTCAAGATATATTACTAGAAGAGCTAAGCAAACAGATAGTAATATTGAAGCTTTTGCTTTAGGCTTACTGGCAAGTTTCGCGGAAACTCCTTTTGTGATCGTATTATTTTTAGTAACAGCAGATAGTTTATTAAAACTCTCAGTTGAATTACAGATTAGTATGTTTTTTATTTATACTTTGATTGCGATTTTGCCTTTGGTTTTTTTACGAATTGCTATAAAACACGGCAATACTGTAGTGGAAGTACAAAAATGGCGTCTTAAAAATAAAACTTTTATGAAGGTGCTTTCTGGTTCACTATTTGTGACATTGGCTATTTTCTTAACCGCATTTAGGATTCTGCAAAAATGAAGAAGGTTACGAAAAAAGTGCAGTTTTCTGGGATACAGCTAGCCGACGACATAAAAAGAGAGGCAAGAGTACTAAATATTCACCCTGGGGCTGCAGAATTAATTGCTGGAGAAGTTACTAAAAAAATTGAGAAGTGGATTATGGATAAACCAACAATTACCCAATCTGATATGGATCGTAAAATTATTACAGAAGTTAGAAAATACAATAAAGATCTTGCTTTTATTTTGGGAGAGAGGAATAAGCTAATATGAAAAAATATGATTATGATTTGATAGTGATTGGTGGTGGAGCAGCTGGTATAGCTGGGGCAATGATGGCAACCACAAATGGGAAAAAAGTGGCGATTATTGAAAAAAATCTGATCGGAGGACGAAATACGATTTGTGGTTTCACCCAACTAATTGCTTCGAGATTTTCTCAATTGTTATATCGAGCACGTGAGGGTGCAAGTTTTGGACTTAATTCAGATCATCTAAAAGTTAATCTACCATCAATGTATAGTGAAATCCAAAATAATACCGAAACCTACATCGAGATGAGAAAAAAAGAACTGGAAGAGGCGAAGATCGATATAATTCAGAGCTTGGCTAGATTTATTTCACCAATCGAAGTGGCGATTAACGATCGGACGCTGACGGCAAAGAAATTTTTAATCGCAACAGGAACCAATCTTTATACTGACGAGATTACAGGACTTCCAGACGTCGATTATTTAACTTCATCTGAAATTTATTTAGGATTACCAAGAATTCCTAAAGTAGTACTCGTTATTGGTGCAGGACAAGATGGAGTGGAAGCTGCAGAATTTTTAGCTAACCTAGGAAGTTCAGTGATATTAGTGGATATGGATGAAAGGATTCTACCAAAAGAAGATCCTGAAGTAGCAAAAATTATTGAAGCAAAATTTAACCGGAAAAAGAATATAAAAATTCTGACGGAAACTAAAGTTGTTGCACTTGAAAACGATGGAATGCAAACTTTACCTACTGGTAGAAAAACAAAAGTGATAAGAGCGATTTTAGCACGTGGCGAACAGAGAAAGTCAGTGAGAATGGAAACTGTGGTGCTTGCAACTGGACAGAAACCAGAGCTAGACCTTGGACTGGAGAACGCTAACGTAAAATACGAAACAACGGGGATTGTTGTCTCAAATCAGATGCAAACTTCAAATAAAAACATTTTTGCCGCAGGCGGAGTGTCGTTTATAAAAGAGAATAAAAAAATCAGTGATATTTTATTTAGCTCATACGAAAAAGATAGTTATGAAGGGGCAATTGCGGCATCGGTGGCATTTAATGGGCGTAGCAAAACAATAGTTGAGAATAATGGTTTTGTACGGATGACTAATATATATCCAAAAGTTGCAAGTGTCGGGATGACAGAAGACCAATGTATTTTATCAGGAATAAAATATACGGCTGCAATTTCAGGTCTAACTCAAAAAACTGCAACATGGAGTCCAAGTGCTGAAGATGGTTTTGTAAAAATTCTCTGCAATCGCGAGAAGAAAATTTTGGGGGCAACGATTGTCGCTCCCAATGCAGATATTTTAATGCAGGAAATTAGTTTAGCAATGCGAAATGGATTATCAGTGGTAGATATTGCAGCAGCACCACATGTAGGAATGAGCCTAGCTGAAGCCGTGCGAGTCACTGCACGAAAACTATTGTAATTCTATGAATTGACGAGTTCACGGATGGTTAATGTTGTACACGAAACAAATAAGATATACAGAACTAAAACAATGAAGATAGAAATATCACCATTTTGTATTTGATAGACTTGTTCAGATAATACAATTAGATCTGACCAGCTATTGTTAGTAATAGATTGCATATTATATTGTATCTTACAGTATTGAAAGATGAACTCAATTATAATTGGAACGAATAGTGAAATAATAATTTGAGTAGTTGCTTGTTGTCTTTTTTGTTTTTTAGATTTCTTAGATAAAATTATACCAATACTTATGCCAAAAATAATTATTATTAGCTTAACTATACATTGGTCAAAATCTATATTATAGTTATGTGATATCTGCCTAATTTCGTTGATCATGGATTGCTCGAATTGTTAATGTTGTACATGATATCAATATGGTATGGAGGAATACAATAGTTAAAAAAAATATTGGTTCCCCGTTTTTAGCCTCCTTGATAATAGCGGAAATTTTATTTAAGCCAATTAGACCAGCGGCTCCACGATTACTATTCCATTCTATAATAATCACGGTTAAAACTGGGGTACAAATAGAACTAATTATCTGTATTATCGATAGTATATTTAAAGTCTTATCGTCTTTCATGGTTAAAAGTTTTATCCCTAATATCACGCCAAAAATAGATATAATCATGACATATAGGAAACTACAGATATCTAAATTATTCATACCTTATCTCATATCATTATCGTCTTACTCGTCCATATTTTCGACCTGCTGTTGCCCATCCGTGATTGCTTGACCAGTCAAAATAGTTACTCGTATGCTGTGCTACGAGATAGTCTCTATAATATCCGTTGCTGTGCTGACCTTCAGACCAAGCTACATCAGCAACAAAAGCCATATGGTCCCATTTTCCGTCATTAGCAGCATCATATGTAATAAAATCTCCTTTTATAAGATTATTGGAAAAATCTTTATGGCTTTGAGTAGAGTATCCTACTCCCATATATCTAGCAAAAACATCAGCATTAATCCATGAAGTTGACCACTCATGATTATTACCATTTTTTCTATGCCACCAACCCATATTTTTATTATTGTAATACTGTTGATTTATGCCTGATGCTTCAAGAATCTGTGAAGCAAAGTTAGTACAATCCATAGTTACTAAATCAAACCAGCCACCTTTTGCAACTCCGTATCCATTAATATTTGGATGTAATGCATATCTCCTAGCATACGCAATGGCATTATCAATGTTAGGTAAATAAAAACGCGATATTTGGTTTTGTGTTTTAATCATAAGATCGGAATGTTGTGCAATAGGTGCATAAGAGGGGAAAAACGTGCCAATATTAATATTTTCATCTATTGTTCTTAGAGATTTATTCTGTAACTTTGCAACTTCATCTAATATTCTTTTATTTTCGAAAGAATTTTCGAAAATATCAAAAAATTCAACTAATTCCTGTCGCTCTTTCTCGTTGCCTATTTCTGACGTCATTACAATATTTCTATACTGTTCCCAGTTATTTGAGTTCATTTTTGGCAAAGAGTAGAGTTTTGATATTTCTGATAATAGTCTCTCTTCAATTCTGTTTATTTGTTCTATTGCTTCATTATTGTTCTTAAAAGTACAATAAATTGGATTTTTATAATGGTCAACTTCAATAGTTTTGTTACGATCAATGTTAAAAGATTCTAAAAAAGGAGTCCTACAATAAGACTCATAGTTTACGGTTTCACCTACATATTCTTTTGCGACAGTGAATTGGTTTAAAAATAGCCCATTACATATGAATGTGGCTATCAATAATATAGTGATACAATACGTCTTTTTCATAATATATCCTTGTTAATCTCTAGCTTTATTGTAGTCCTATTATCAAATAACTCAAGGGCATACAACATTCAGAACCTATGCAACATTTCAGCAGGAGTTCTATACTCTA
>CAUUYE010000004.1:0-49271 GCA_963549315.1 uncultured Candidatus Saccharibacteria bacterium
AGTGGTACGCGAGCTGGGTTCAGAACGTCGTGAGACAGTTCGGTTTATATCCGGCATGATCGTTAGGAATTTTGAGGAGATCTACCCTTAGTACGAGAGGACCGGGGCGGACGGATCTCTAGTGTATCGGTTGTGACCACCTGTTGCATCGCCGAGTAGCTATATCCGGAAGAGATAAGCGCTGAAAGCATATTAAGCGCGAAGCCCACTCCAAGATTAGAATTCCCTATGAGATCCCAGAGAGAAGATCTGGTTAATAGGCGCAAGATGGAAGTACCGTAAGGTATGGAGTCGAAGCGTACTAATAGATCCATCGCCTTTTTATGTTCAAACTATCAGCGTTTACTTGTGTAGACACAGATAGTTTGATAGACTTAACTAGTAATCGGTGCTCGATAGAACACCGCAAGTTTATTAATTCATTACACCTCATGGACATCAATCGACGCCTATTGATTATTCAAAATGCGGAATTGGTGCCCATAGCGCTGAGGAAATACCTGTTCCCATTCCGAACACAGAAGTCAAGCTCAGTAGCGGCGAGAATACTGCAATAGCGGGAAGATAGCAAGGTGCCAAATTATACGGAATAACCACCCAAACGGGTGGTTTTCTGTTATTTAGATGATGTCCACTTCTGAGATGTTTTTATCTTCACGAACATACTGAAAGATAATAATAACAACTATCAATTTTGTAATAACTTTGCTAGCTTTGCTCTAAGTCCAGTCGGTTCCTCTGTTCCTACAAGGGTATCAATGGCAACTCTAAGTAGACCAAATGCTGTAATAAAAGAATAATCAAGGTCTTCTGGTGTTGTATTTGTAATACCAGGAATGTCGACATCATCAAGTAAATGAACTAGTGGTCGTCTTGAAAAAGGCAAATCAGTATACCAATCTTGAGTGGCTAAAGCCTCTTGTAATGCCACAAGTCCCGCTCCACCTCCACAAAGTAAAATTTTAGTCGGCAATGCTTCGACTAATGGAAAGTCCTCTAGTGCAACAGTAATGCCAGAAAGCCAGACATCAATATTATCCGAAATAGCTTCCTTAATTTTACGTGCTCTCTCTGGCGTAGACAGGATCTGTTGAATTTCATTTTTTCTCTCTGCATCTGCTACAGTCTCATTGCTATGTTTTAAGGTTAATTTATTTAATGAAATTCCACTAAGTTGTAGTTTTACAGCTTCGGCAGTATCATAATCAAGCCCAGTCTTACTTGCAATTTGATGAGTAAAGCTTCTTCCACCAATTCCGAACATCTTCGTGCCTTCAACTCCTCCATCATCCACCACAGCAATATCGGTAGTACCTCCACCAATATCCATCACAATTGCTGAAAAATTTGATTCTAATTCATTACCAAGACAAGCACGACAGACCGCGAATGGTTCAACCGCTACGGCAAGTAAATCCAAATTCAACTCTGCACAAACTTTCTCAATTGCAGAAATATGCACAAGCGGTGCAAACGCAGTGTAAAATTGAATCATTAAATCCGAACCCTTAAATCCGATCGGATTTGAAACCTTATATCCATCAATCGTCAATGAAACGATTGCTGAATTAATTAATCGCACTTCAACCTCAGGGTTATCCGTTTCAAGTGCAATCTCTTGTCTTGCCTGCTCTCCCGCTTTATCCTGCACTTTTTGGATTATTAACTGCATCTCTTGATCGGAAATTGGCTTATTTCCATCTTTACGACGATATCTTACTGTACGTGTATTACCTTTAATTAACTCTCCAGCAATCCCAACGACGCATGTCTTACAGATTACACCTGCCATCTCTTCAGCACGGGATAAAGCCTTTTCACAAGTTGAAACCACGGCAGGAATATCTGCAATCGCCCCAGCATACATATTTCCCATATTCTGGTGTTCTTTACCCACCCCGATAATTATGAGATTATCATCGTCAGTTTTTTCGGCAATCACGGCTTTGATAAATTCAGTCCCAATATCCAATGCTAAAATAACATTTTCGGGTTTTACTTTATGCGACTTGTCTATATCTAAATTTGTTTCGTGCATATCAAATAGTTTAATTATAACCATTATAGCACACAAGTTTTTAGTATTTAATTTGCTATTTTAATAATATTTTGTTAAAATAAAGACATACTTGAATAATATCCGGCCGAAAGGTCGGATATTTTAGACTCAAGCTAATAAATAATAAAAAAATGAATTAAAGAGAGGAAAGATGGAGGGTATAGATCTTAAACAAATGTCTTCAATGGTCAGGTTGATCGCTGAAGAAAAAGGGCTTCCTGAAGAAGTAGTGCTTAATATTATTGAAACTGCAATTGCTGCCGCTTGGCGTAAAGAAGAAGGTGATAAGGATATGAATGTCCGTGCAGTTCTCAATTTAGATAATGGTGATGCAGAGGTCTTTGTTGCAAAAGAAGTCATCGAAGATGGTCTTGCATATAATCCAGCAACCGAAATTCCAGCCAATCTTGCTGGCGGTAAGAAAATCGGTGAAATTGTTGAAGAGTCACATAAGGTAACTTCTTTTGGTCGTGTGGCCTCAATGACTGCTAAACAAGTCATTATGCAGCGACTCCGCGAGGCTGAACATGAGGCAATTCTTACTCTGTATGAAGATAAAATTAATACTATTGTAAATGGCACTATTGCTCGTGTCGAGCCTAAATTAGTTCGTGTTGACCTTGGTAAGGCAACTGGCATTATGTTAAAACAGGATCAAATTGAGGGTGAATATTATAAAGTCGGTTCAAGAATTAAGGTTTTAATTAAAGCTATCGAACGTAGCGAACGTGGTGCGGAGCTCCTCATATCACGTGGTTCTGCAGAATTTATAAAACAACTCTTTATTCAAGAAGTTCCAGAGATTGAAAATGGTACAGTTGAAATTCATGCTATTGCCCGTGAGCCAGGACGTCGTACCAAGATTGCTGTTTCTTCGACCGTACCAGGTGTTGATCCTGTCGGTACTTTCGTTGGTGGACGTGGAATTCGTGTTCAAGCAGTAATGAACGAAATTGGTGATCGTGAAAAAATTGATATTGTCAACTGGAGCGACAATATGTCAGAATATATTCGCGAAGCATTAAGTCCTGCTGAAATCGTCAAGGTCGAATTAGATGGTAAACATGCCAAAGTATATGTCAACGAAGATCAGCAATCAGTCGCAATTGGTCGTCAGGGGCAGAACGTTCGTCTTGCTTCAAAGCTAACTGGTGTCGAACTCGATATTGAACTAGCTGAAGCACCAAAGAAAAAGAAGCGTAGTAATGCTGAGGATTCATTACTTTCTGCCCTAGAAGATAGCAACACAGAAGAATAATTAATTAAAAAAATAGACCAATCTGGTCTATTTTTTATGCACAATAAAAAATCACTTTAATTTTTTATCAACTATGACTTCTTTAAATTCTTTAGGTCTTAAATCACCAAGTTTATATTCGCCAAACTCAATACGTTCTAGACCGACTACCTCGTAGCCTAATGCCGCAAAAGTACGACGAATTTGTCGATTTCTCCCCTCTGACATCTCGACCTGTAACCGCTTACCAGAAACCTTACCATCTTTATCAGGAATTTTCATAATAAATAACTTACTTAATCCGTCATCTAAAGTAATTCCAATATCAGAAATCATCTGTTGATGTAGTGGAAGTAATGGTCGATTTAGGTCAACGATATAAGTTTTAATTTTAAAGAATCTAGGGTGAGTCATGTGAAAGGCAAAATCCCCATCATCAGTTAAAAGGATTAAACCCGAACTTTCTTTATCTAATCTCCCCACGGTTTTTAGTGCCTGATACTTTTTTGGCAACAGTTCATATAAAGTAGGTGTATCACCCTGTCTTCTTCGCGACGAAACAAATCCTCGAGGTTTATTGAATATTAAATAAGTATTTGCGTGCTTATGATTGATATGCTTTCCGTCAACCAAAACTTCCTGTTGTTCCGTTATTTGTTGACCAATTTGTGCATTTTTCCCGTCAACCAACACGTGCTGGTCACTAATCAAAATATCTGCCTCCCTACGAGAAACACCGAGTCTTTCTGCTAAGAATTTATTTAAACGCATCTTTTTAAAAAATTATACTGAACCCATTCCACCAAGGATTTGATCCATTTGATCTCTAATATTCATCCCAGATTCATCAGTTACAGTATCAATTGTATATGAATCAATAGGCTGCTTATCATTGATATTCGGATTCGATTGTGAGGTCGTCTGTGAAAGGTCTGGCTGTGTCACTGACTCTTGCTGTGCAGTTTGATTCTGTGAAGTAATCTGCGTATTTCCCATAGGTTGATTTTGCTGAACCGGTGAGACTTGTGCTACTGATTGATCTTGCTGCGTTAATGATTCTTGATTAGTTGATTGATTTTGCTGGTTTGTCAGGGCTTGATTCATTGGTTGACTTTGCTGAGTTGAGGATATTTGGTCAGTCGGCTGGGCTTGTGTAGTAGTTTGATTTATTATCTGGCTAGTTGGCTGATTAAATTGAATATTTGTGGATACTGTAGGTTGAGTATTCTGTGCAGCAGATATTTGTTGGGTACTTTGATTTTGTGAAATAACTTGTTTATTCTCGGTGTTGTTATTTTGGTTTTGGTCTAATACTTCATGTACTGCATTAACGACATCTTCAATTCCTACTTGTGATTTAACCAAAAAACGATCAGCCCCCAGTGCTTCACCGCGCGCGCGTTGATCTTCGGAAGAAAGTGCAGTCATCATGATGACCTTTATGTTTTTAGTCTCTGGTGTTGATCTTAAAATATCAAGCATATCAAAGCCAGAAATTTTTGGCATCATTACATCAGAAATAATTAGATCAGGTTTTTCTCGTACTGCCATTGCTAACGCTTCTTCACCGTCACCCGCCGGCACTATCTGATATCCTTCAGCAGTCAAACGAATTCCGTATATCTCTCTTAAACTCTGATCGTCTTCGACAAGTAGTATTTTTGCCATATATTATCCTTTTTAATTATTTGTTGGTGGTACTTGATTAATGTTATTTAACGTGGACGGATTTTCTTGTTTGAAATATACACTTTGTGTCTGTAGTGCCTGCGGCATCTGTTGTACCTTTTGAGCTTGTGGAACTGATTGACCATTTTGTATAAATTGGGGACTTTGTGTGCTAGTTTGCGTTAGTTGAATAAACTGGGGATTTTGCGGAGTTTGTGTTAAAACTGGCTGTGGATTTTGAACTTGTCCAGATTGGGTAGTAGGTATATTTGGAACAGATTGTGATACTTGTGGAGAATTTGAAGCTTGCGGAATATTAGGACTCTGCGAGAAATTTGAAGTCTGTGAAACACTAGGATTCTGTGGGAAAATAGGGGTTTGTGAAATATTGGAGCCTTGTGGAAAATTTGAAGTTTGTGAAGCACCAGTATCCTGCGAAAAATTTGTATTATTTTGTGTTCCATTATTATTTACTTGATTTACTGGACTCATTGTTTCGATATTTGAAGCAATTTGTTTACGACGCTTATATTCTTCTGCCGTAATTCTTGGGAAGGAAAGATAAAAAGTTGATCCTTCACCAAACGAGCTCTCAGCCCAAACTTTACCACCCATCGCCTCTACACGTTGTTTAACTAGATATAATCCTAAACCCGTCCCGCCAACCGTGCGTGTTTGTGAATTATCAGCACGATAGAATTTTTGAAAAATATGCTTTAAATCATCTGGGGATATACCAATTCCAGTATCTGTTACGTTAATTAACACACGATCATCATCTCCTCGTACATTTACCCAAATACCTCCTCCCGTTGCTGTATACTTGATGGCGTTTTCCACTAGGTTATTAATCGCCTCTCGAAGAAAATCAATATCTACACTCGAATAAACTTCTTGATTAATAGTTTTGCCTGCCCCATCACGACTTGTCCCAGCTGCTCCAAAAGTATAATGGATACCCTTTTCGCTCATTTGCGGGACTTGACCATTGACAATCGAACGTACAGTTGAAGAGACTTCAATCGGGGAAAGTTGTACCTTTATTTTTTTATCATCTAGCTTAGTTACGTCTAACAAATCTTTAAATAATCTCCCCAAATGCTTAGAGGAAGCATGTGCTTCTTCAAGGTATTTCCTCGCACGATCATCAATTGTGGCTGTTTTGGGATTGAGTGCTAATCCTAAATAACCTTCAATTGACGCAACTGGAGTCCTCATTTCGTGCGATGCAGTCGAGATAAATTCAGTCTGCTCTCCTTCCTCTTCAAGCTCTCTCGCAATATCACGCATAGTTATGATTCGTTCATTCTGTCCGGAGGTTGCACATACGACCGTAATTGCAACTGGTCGTCTTTGTTCTTGCATACTTACAAGCACTAAGTCAGAAGTCGTATAATTTTCTCCAGAATTGATTGATCTTATTATTGGATTTACATTATCTTCGATTTTTAGACCTTCTCCATTTTCTAGATGCAAAACAGAACTAATTTGCAAATTTAGAATCGTATTTGCGTCAGTAGCTCCCAACATTCGCATAGCCGCAGGATTAGCGAGCAAAATTATTCCAGTCGGATTTGTAATAATCAGACCTTCTTCGATTGTATTAAATACAAGATTTGCCAAAGCCGAAGTATCCGTCACTTTGTTATTGACTACCACTGAATTATTTTTTGTCTCTCTCTTTCTTACAAAGCTAAAAATACTCATCAGCTAAATTTTAACATAAAAATTATGTAATGTGATAAAATCGATTCATGAATAAGGACATCTACTATATAGAGCCAGAGGATGATATTACTGATATTATTACTCACTTAAAGGCTTCTAAACAAAAAGTCGTCGCTCTCGTTCCTCCTAAAAAGATCAGCGTTTTACGTAGCGCCATCAACTTAAAATTAATTGCCAAAGCGGCTAAAACACATGATAAAGCAGTCGTTATTATTACTCTTGACCCTGTTCTTATGAAATTATCAGCAGCATCTGGACTGCCCTTCTCAAAAAATCTTCAGTCTCGTCCAGTCCTACCTAGTGAATATAAAGATCCTGCTTCCATTCACCAGACAGTTGAAGCTTCACAAGAAATCAGTGAGATGGGCGACGAACTTCCTAAAGGTCTAAAAAAAGCAGGACAAAATAATAAGAAAGACCCAAATAATCTGGAATTGTCAAAAAAACAAGACAATAAAGTTTTAGACTCTAAAAACGATAGTCAAGATTCACAATCGACAATCAATTTGGATTCACACGAAATTTCGCAAGATCCATCAAAGAAAGATGAATCAAAAAAAGTTAAAAAAATTCCTAGTTTCGATAAAATACGAAAATGGATTATATTGGCTGCTGCTGCATTAGTAGTCTTGATCGTCGGTGGTATCTGGGCCTTTGTTTTTGCACCTGCAGCAAAAATTTCCGTTAAAATCAAAACTACACCGGATAATTTCTCTGAAAACGTTACTTTTACTACTACAGCCGAACAAGCTTCAAATAAAGACGGTAAAATTCTCCTTGAAACAGAAAATTTGGAAAAAGAAAGTTCACTGGAATTCAACGCTACTGGTGAAAGAAATGATGGCAATAAGGCAACTGGACAACTAGTCCTTACTGCAAATTTCTCTTTTTCTTCCTCGACGGCTACACCAAGCTCACCAGAACGCATATCGGTACCGACTGGCAGTGCCTTTGCGAAAGGTAATCTAAACTATCTAACAACAGCAAATACTGATTTTAGTTGGGACGGTTCAACTTCAAGTTGTACAGCTCGTATTTCAAACACCTGTCAAATTCGCAAAACTGTAAACGCAATAGCCTTTGAAGGAGGAGCTAAGTTTAATATTGGTCCAAGTAGTAGTGGCTGGCAATCTTCTGTCAATCGCGTTGATGCCTTTAATTCTTCTGCCTTTTCTGGTGGAACAGACAAGAACGTTAAGATTGTGACTGCTGCAGATGTGGAAAAAGCTAAAACACAGCTAAGTCAAGTTGATGAAGGTAAAGAAGAATTATTTGCAAAAGTCAAAGACTCTGATCTAAGAATTGACGCAAGTTATAAAAAAAATGTAGGTAATGCTACACCAAGTCCTGCAGTTGGCGAAGTTGCAACAAATGGTAAATCGAAATTAACTGCAAAAATTAAGTACAGCGTAAATATTTTAGATAAGAGTGCGGTCAACGAATATATTCGAGCTGTCGTTAGTAGTCGTCTTGGTAGCGATCAAAAAATTTATGATATCAATTCATTATTCATTGAGCGTTTTCAAGACGGTAATAATGCATCGGCTAAGTTAAAAGCTACTATTAAAACCGGACCTGAAGTGACCGAGAAGACTGTACTTGATAAATCACTTGGTAAAAAGATCGGTGAGGTGACTACTCTGATTAAATCGATTAACGGTGTTAGTGAAGTTAAGGTGGATACTTCTTTCCCTTGGGTCCGCTCAATACCAGATGATCCAAATAAGGTCAGTGTGGATATTACCATTGAGGAAAATAATTAAAATTTATGAAAATTATCGGACTGGATGTTGGAACGGTACGTATTGGTGTAGCACGTGCCGACACAGCAACCAAAATTGCTATCCCTGACGGATATATTAACGTTAATGGGCAGGAAGTATCTGAGATCCAGAGACGTTTAAGATTTTACAATTCAAGCGTTCTAGTCATTGGTATGCCGCGTAGTAATGATGGAATACAGACCGCGCAATCGGAATATGTCAAAAAATTTGCTATGCAAGTAGCTGCCATTATCCCAGGAATAAAGATTTACTTTCAAGATGAGTCATTAACTTCTGTTGAAGCTGAAAAACGTCTTAGGTCCCGCAAGTCTAATTTTCAGAAAGGTGAAATCGACGCTGAAGCCGCCTCGATTATCTTACAAGACTTCATCGAGCGTATGCAGGCTTCTATCAATAATCAGCAGTCCATTTCGCCCGTTGATTTTAAGGATTTAGAAAAACAATTAGATGAAAAAGTAGAATCAAATAAGGAAGAAAAACCAAAGAAAAAACCGAAGAAATCCAAAATGCGCAAAATTATTACTAGTTTAATTATCATCCTCATATTAGTCTCAGCTGGGCTTGGCGGAGCTTATTATTGGCTAAACCAGCAACTGCTTCCACCCAAAAAAATCTCATGCAAGTTTAACTCACCCACCGAAGCTGCGGCAGGAAAAGAGGAAAATCCAGATTGTCAGTACCAAAAATTCGAGATTAAAACCAATGAAACGATCGACGTTATTGCCAAACATCTAAAAGAAAGTGGTTTTATCCGTTCTGAATTCGCTTTCAAAATGTATTTAAAAGTTAGCAATAAAGCTACTAAAATCAAAGCAGGTTCATATTATTTACGTAGTAATTTTTCTGCCGAAGAACTTGTCTCACAACTAGAAAACGGTGTTGGTACGAGTCAAGTTTTTAACCTTACGGTTCTTCCAGGAGAAACAATTCGTGATATTAAGGAAAAGTTGATCAAGCTGGGTTATTCATCAGAGCAGATTGAAACTGCCCTTCTCAAAAAATACTCAAATCCTGTTCTAAAAGGTCTCTATGATAGTGTAGGTAAGTTAGAGAACCAGGCTCAACCAGCAAATGTGGCTCTTGAAGGTTATCTTTATGGTGAAACCTATCAGTTCTATCAAGGTGAAACGGTTGAACATATTTTTGAAACCATGATTAAGCAGCTCAATAATGTAATTTCTCTTGAACAAATTGAACAAAAGCTCGAAAAACGAGGTTTCACCTTGAGAGAGGGGATTATTCTTGCTTCAATCATCCAGAAGGAGGCACATTCTGAAGATATGGCAGGGGTATCCATGGTTTTTCAAAATCGTTTGAGAGTAGGCATGAGTTTAGGCTCCGATGTAACCGCCACTTATGCTGCTGATTTATTGAATCCTAATCGAGATAAAACTGATCCCAATAATAACCTTCGAGTGCTCGAAGCTGATAGTCTCTATAATACTAGAAAACATACCGGTCTGCCTCCAGGACCAATTTGTAGCCCATCTCTCACTGCTCTTATCGCGGTAGCAATGCCTGATGAGAACAAGCGGTCCATGTACTATTTCTTGACAGGGGATGACGGAAAGATGTATTATAGTGTAACCGGTAATGAACATGAACAGAAGAAGCGCGACTTTTGCCAGAAACTCTGTAACGTGGGTCTATAGGTGGTTATCGGTGAGTTATGACAGCAAGAAAACACAACAAAAAATCATTTATTAGACGAAACATCAAGGTTCTGCCCTATATTTTCGTCTTTTTTGCAATTATTGGAATTGTAAATTATGGTTCGAAAAATAAACATGTTGATGGCACCACGAATAATTTAAATCTTCAATCAATTTCAAAAAAAGACTACGCAGTTTCAACTGACCAATTATCTGAATTTTACGTCGTATCAGAACTAGCCAGTAATATGAGCCTCGCATCTTCAGAAGTAGTTAATGTTAATTATAACTCCCTAACAACTTTACATGATTCTGGACAGGCTTCCACCGAAAAAATGGAAAAACCTATCGCCCCATTATCAAGTAATTGTCTCAAGGTTGGTGTAATCACACATACGGTAGCTGAGGGTGAAACTATTGCATCGATTGCCGCGAAATATGCATCTTGTGGGGTAAATGATACAATGGTACGCTGGTCAAATAATTTTAAAAATACCTATGAGCCAAAGGTCGGCGATAAGATTTATCTTCCATCTCGTGCTGGTTTTGTTTATAAAATAAAAAATGGTGACACGATTGATACAGTTGCAAGTAAATATGGGGCAAAATCGGAAGAAATTATTACAGCTAATAATTTAGAGTTAAACCAAAATCTCGTGGCTGGTGAATATTTATTACTGCCAGATGGAAATTTACCAGAAGCGGAGCGTCCTGACTATGTTGCTCCTCGTTATATTAATTCTCAATCACAAAGTTACACTCAATCCGTCTATTATCGAACCTATTGGACACCAGCAAACCAAATGCCTTGGGGTTGGTGTACTTGGTATGCTTGGCAACGTCGATACGAACTAGGTGGCGGCTATGTTTTGCCAGGTGGACTTGGTAATGCTAATACTTGGGATAATGCTCTCGTTGGTCTTTTCCCAACAAGTCGTGGTTCAAATCCACAGCCAGGAGATGTTTTCCAAACTGATTCTGGGTGGTATGGACACGTTGGCATAGTTGATTCAGTAAATTCTGACGGTACAATCACTGTTTCAGACATGAACGGTATTGCCGGCTGGGGGCACGTTGGTCGTAAAACTGTACCGCAAAGTACTTGGGCAGGCTATCTATTTATTCATAGTCGTTAAAATGGTAAAATAGGCTAAATATGTTTTGTGATGTTGCAAAAGTTAGTCTAAAAGCAGGAAAAGGCGGTGATGGCGCTGTCTCTTTTCGGCATGAGATCTATATTAATAAAGGTGGTCCTGACGGCGGAAATGGTGGCAAAGGTGGCTCGATTATTTTTAAGGCCGATAAAGATACTAATACGCTGATTGATTTTCGTTATAACCCAATTTTGGTGGCTGAGAATGGTGGTAATGGCTCAGGTACCCGTAGTGCTGGACGTGCGGGGAAAAACTTAATTGTTGAGGTTCCTATTGGTACCGTAGTTAAACGCGACGGACGTGTAATTGCGGATCTCACTAGAGATAAAGAAGAAGCAGTCATTGCAAAAGGCGGCGATGGTGGTTTTGGTAATGCTCATTTTAAATCTAGCGTTCGGCAAACGCCAGTTATTGCTGAGGTTGGCGAACCAGGTGAAGAATTCGAAGCAGAACTTGAACTCAAACTCCTAGCCGATGTCGGACTTGTTGGTCTGCCAAATGCTGGGAAATCAACCTTTCTCTCTGTTGTCAGTAACGCAAAGCCTGAAATTGCCGACTATCCTTTTACTACCTTGACGCCAAATCTTGGCGTAGCAACAATTGATCGACACGACTTCTTAATTGCTGACATTCCAGGACTTATCGAGGGGGCTGCTGAAGGTAAAGGGTTGGGGCATGATTTTTTACGACACGTTGATCGTACGGCAGTTTTATTACACTTAATTGACATTTATAATAATGATGCAAAAAAAGCATATCAAATTGTTCGCAGAGAGTTAGACAAGTACTCCGACCTTAAAGACCGTCCCGAAATTATTGCTCTCACGAAGTGTGAAGGTGTTGATGAAGAAATTATTGAAATGCAATCTCAGGCAATTCGTGAGATTAATCAAAATGCCCATATCTATTCCATATCTGCAGTTTCCCATCAAGGGATCGATGATTTACTTCGTGCTTTGTGGCAAGAGATTAAAATGTCGAAATCGAAAATATTAGAACGTCAATCGCTAACTATAGATACCAAAAATATAATCAGTGATCAAAAAAATCAGGTTATATCACTTAAAAAAACAACTTCAAATGAAGAGAATGAACCACAAGTCAAACAAGATGAACTACCAGTTATTTCACTTGGTCGAGAAAAATTAAAAAATACTTGGTCGGTTTCTCTGGACGAGAATGGTGTTTATCACGTAACTGGCGAAAAGATTGAAAAATTTGCACGCCGTACGGATATGTCAAATTACGCTTCCATTAATCGTCTGCGAGATATTCTAAAGAAACTGGGGATTCGTGCTGAACTCACCAACCAAGGTGCTACGCAAGATTCTATTATCGAAATAGCAGGGAAGACATTTACTCTTGTCGAACAATATTAATATTGATATGAATTTTGTTGAACGGTATAGTTAAAATATAAAAATCCGATAGTTTTAGTAGTGAAAATTTATTAGATTAAAAATACTCCATTTGGAGTATTTTTCACTGATGCGCGCCCACCCTGGGGCACATTGTTTTGTTTTAATTCGCTTTTTGTTTTTAATGAAATCTCCACACTCCACTATTTTTGAAGCGGAACCCCGTGAAGCGTATCAGCTTATGTTTAATATAACTAATATTTTTGTATTCGTCAATAATTTTGGCTTAATAAATGAATTTTAGGGTATATTCTTCAATAGCTAATTTTAAAAAGCGTTAGTGTTAATAATATGTTTAATATACTTATTCGCCTCATGCTATAATGAGTTTAATGTCAAAAGTTAAATTCACTATCATTACCCTGTTTCAAGAAGCGCTTATCCCTTATCTTTCTACTTCCATGATGTGGAAAGCTAGTGAAAAAGGGATCGCCGAATTTGCTTTTGTGGACCTTCGAAAATATGGATTGGGCCCTCATCAATCGGTTGATGATACACCTTATGGTGGCGGCGATGGCATGTTACTACGTTGTGAACCAGTTTTTGCCGCTGTTGAAGAAGTCAAACAAAAAGATCCTAGCGCCAAAGTTATCTTACCCACCCCAGCAGGAAAGATCTGGTCTCAAACTCTAGTTCGGGAGTTTGCAACAAAAATCGAAGATAAAATCGAACAGCACTACATTATTCTGTGTCCACACTACGAGGGGTATGATGAACGTATTTTAACACTTGTCGATTATCAGATCAGTCTTGGTCATTTTGTGCTAACCGGTGGAGAATTGCCTGCACTTATCGTTATTGATAGTATTGTTCGTGTTCTCCCAGGCGTCTTAGGTGGTGAAACTTCAGCTCTTATTGAGAGTTTTTCTAATGGTAATAATATTGAATATCCACAATATACCAAACCGGCAGATTTTCGCGGAATGAAGGTTCCTGAAGTACTTCTGTCAGGACATCATGGAAAGATTAAGGAATGGCGCGACGCGCATCAGCGACCTTCTGACAACCTATAGCTTAACGCTATAATCTAATATTTATAATTTCTAGAAAGCTTGAATCAATAAAAATATAACCATCGTGATATAATTCATCAAAATGAATCTATCTGCAAAATTAGATGAAATTAGGGGTATTGGACCAAAAACATCCGAAGCGCTCGAAAAACGTGGATTTCGTACTTTGTATGATTTACTTTACTACTTTCCGCGTACCTATGAAGACTATCAGGCTCAAACCCCAATTATTGATATCAAACCAGGTAAAGTAATTTTGTGTGGTAGAATTCGTAATCTCAAGAATCTCCATACGAGACGACGAAATTTTATTATCACACAAGGAGAAATCTATGATGAAACTGGATCTGTGAGAGTCGTTTGGTATAATCAGCCATATCGAGTAAAAAATTTTAATGAATCAACTGTCTATTATTTTACAGGACAGTATGATTTTAAATATAACCGCTATCAGATCACTTCACCAACAGTTATTACCGCAACAGAAGTTGAACAAAAAGTTGAAAGGTTTCAACCGATCTATTCAACAAAAGGTAGTCTTAACTCAGCTTGGTTTAAAAAGATCTTTGAAAAAATTAGACCATATATTGATAGTACCCCTGATCTCTTGCCGATGGAATCAGCCCCAAACTATATTTATCGTGGAGCACGCAGCAAGGCATTATTTCAAATTCATTTTCCAAAACAATCTAAAGATGTTGCTTCTGCAAAAAAATACCTGAGTTATGAAGAGCTCTTTGAGCTAATTCTAGCGAGCAATCTTAATCGACAAGAGAATCAAAAACTTCATGCACTTTCTCTTCCGTTTGATTTGGTACAGACTAAACTTTTTATTAAGTCTTTAGCTTTTCAACTTACCGACGCACAGAAGAATGCGGCTTGGGAGATTCTGCAAGATTTAGCAAAAACAACTCCTATGAATCGACTATTGCAGGGTGATGTTGGGTCTGGCAAGACTGTGGTTGCGGCAATCGCAATTCTGCAAGCGATAAAACACGGTGCGCAGGTCGCACTTCTTGCTCCTACGGCGATTCTAGCATCTCAGCATGCGGAAAACCTTCAGCGTATTTTATCTCCCTTTGGTGTTAAAATCGGACTATTAATTGGTGCTACGAAGCAGAAAGATAAACTAAAAGAGCAGATCAAAGATGGTCAAATTGATTTAATTATTGGCACTCACGCAATCTTAACAGATGACACGATCTTCTATCGATTAGCCTTTTGTATAATTGATGAGCAACATCGCTTTGGAGTTGGTCAACGTCAAAAATTACTTGAGAAAGTATCGTTGAATTATTCGGTTCAACATGAAAAAGCCAAGATCTCTGCTCCGCATTTTCTTGCTATGACTGCCACCCCTATCCCTCGTTCACTACAACTAACCATCTTTGGTGACCTTGACGTCTCGGTTATTAATCAGATGCCAAAAGAACGTCAACCGATTCAAACCAAGATCCTCAATGAAGTCAGTATGCGAGAAGTTTTATATCCTGAAATTCTCAAACATCTTGAAGCAGGTGAGCAAGTTTATTGGATCTGCCGACTGATTGACCAAGATGAATCTGATCCACAGGAAAAAGATCAATATACTGTGAAAGCAGAAGCAAAACGATTATGTAAAATATTTCCTAAGGCTAAAATAGGTGTATTACATGGCAAGATGAAGCCACAAGACAAGGAACTAGTGATGGAGAAATTTAAAGATCATCTCTATGATATTCTTGTTTCTACAACCGTTGTAGAGGTCGGAGTTGATGTTCCCAATGCTACGCAGATTGTTATTATGAACGCAGATCGTTTTGGTCTTGCACAGGCGCATCAGCTACGTGGGCGCGTGGGGCGTGGTAAAAAACTAAGTCAATGTTTTTTGATTACTACAGGCGATAATCCACCATCTGCAAGATTGAAAGAACTAGAAAAATCAAATAATGGTTTTTATCTCGCAGAAGTGGACCTTAAATTACGCGGTCCAGGTGAAGTCTATGGAATGATGCAACATGGTGAATTAGATTTAAGAATTGCTAATTTATCAGATACACAACTGATCGCCGATGCGAGAAAACAAGCCATGAAAATTGCAGCTCATCCAGAAAACATGTTAAAATATAAAGAGCTTAGTCGTTTAATCCAAAAATATCAGCAACTGACTACATTGAACTAATTTAACTGATAAGTTTTTAATCAAAGGATAATATGTATTCGACCCTTGCCTTAACTAATAGTAAAAAATCGGGGAATATTGTTGGTACTCATCAAAAACTTGATAGAATTGCACGTAAACTTTTACAAAAAAATCTTCCCAGTAATGTTTATTTTCCAGATATTAAAGACATCTTACTTTTTGAGGGTATGGGCGGTCCGGATGGTTTAAAGCGTAAAAGTCCAGGTGTTGACGAACCAATGCATTTTATCATCCCAGGACATGATGATGGTAAATTAATAAAAATTATCTTAGATCATCAGTATAATCTGAAAAAAGCGCTTCTGACTGGCAATAAAATACGTGCCGCTTTTGAAGCAGGTTGGATGGCACATGCGGTAACGGACGGGCTTACTCCTGCACATCATTTTCCGCTTGAAGAAGCACAGCACCAGCTGATGACTGAAAAAGAATTTATTAAAGTTTTTGGTATCCCAATCAAAGGTATTATGCATGGTCGTAACTCATTAGAAACCTTACGTAATAACTGGTTGTACTGGGGAGCTAATGGCTACATGAGCAAACACGTCGCCTTTGAGTATGGTGTAGCTATTACAATGACTGCTTTGCCAGAGAAAGTTGTTACTCCTAAAATTGATAAGAAAAATTTTTTCAACGTAGATATTAAAAAAGCATTCTATCAATCTTTAGCTCGCATTGCATCGCTTGATATGTATACTCGCTTCCTTGAGCAGGGCTGGACGACTGATCTTGCCTTTGAAACTAAAAATATTTTACTACCAGAAATCTCGAAAGCCATTACACTTTGTTGGGCTGCATCCATCCCTGAGCTTGAAAATAAATCTAAATCTATTTAATGTATATGCTAAAATAAAAATAAAGGAAAATATGAAGAGTGCACGTGAGATATTTCATCAGGGAAAAGTAACTAATGTCAAAATTACATCCGGTATATTTCGTGGACGAGAATTAAAAACTCCACAAAATGGTGTTACTCACCCGATGGGTTCGCGTGAAAAACTTGCACTTTTTAATTCTCTTAATAACGACGTTGAGGGAAAAATTGTGTTAGATGCATTTGCTGGCTCAGGTGCTTTAGGTTTTGAAACTCTTTCGCGTGGTGCTGCGCATGTAACCTTTATTGAAGCTAATAAAAAAGCGGCTGAAGTTCTAAAACAAAATGCTATATTGCTTGGTGTTTGTGAAAAAATCCGTATTTTTAATACAAAAGTTGAACAAATTGATTTTGACAGTCAGTTCGATATTGTGATTGCGGATCCTCCGTATGAATATTTTCATGATCTGCCACTCTATGTATTAGACCGACTTGCCCAGACCGCCAGCGAGTACTTTATATTGTCGCATCCTTCCGATTTTGACCCACATGTGATAAATGCACGATTAATTTCCACAAAAGCCTATGCTGGCTCGCGTATTACCATCTTTGAACCAATGGATCGTCAGTAAAAATATTATTTTAATAGAAAAATTTATTTTGATAAGATTATCTTGGTAATGCATTAGGGATAAAGGTTTAGTGTTGCACTTGAGATGTTAATTTAGAGTTTTTCTTTACATCTAGTATAAATTATCGTATAATATCACTAGTTAAAATATTTCGAGGTGGTGTCGAAGATTAAGCGGAGAAAATACATGAATAATCACGATGCCAATCGTCCACAACGAATTAAAATCATTATTATTACCATTATTGTTGCTATTATTGTCTTCATTTTGGGTGCGTGGCTTATCACTTCGGCCATTAAGAGTGTAGAAAAAAAGCAAGCTGAAAATCAGACTAGCCAGCAAAATACTAAAAAAGATGAAAATAAACCATCTGAAACTAATAATTCAAAAAACAATACAAACAATAACGCTATTCAAAATTCTGCAAACAATAATAAGACCACTAATACAAATAATACTAGCAATGCCAATTCTCCAGCCGCACAATATAATACTAACACTAGTGGTAGTCAGAACACAGCTGTTTCACAAAAATCTAATATGCCAAACACTGGTCCTGAAGAATTACTCCCGACTGCTCTTCTAGTCGGCGTCGCCAGCTATCTTTTCTTCAAAAATCGTGAATTCAAAGCTCGCGCTGTTGAAAAATAAAGCGTAATTTTTACGCCAAAAAGGATAGATTTATCTAAAATCCGATCTTTAATAAAAGTTATAGAATAGAATTTAGTAAACCCGTGGTATAATAGCCACAGGCCCGAGTGGTGAAATTGGTATACACGTATGCCTTAGGAGCATATGCCTCGTGCGTGCTGGTTCGAGTCCAGTCTCGGGCACCAATTTCGGATTTGAAATCGTGTAAAAGCACGATTTTTTGTTCTATAATTAAATCATGACAATACATCACATGAACCTCCAACTCCGTTATTTTAACTATATCAAAAACGGCACCAAACGCATTGAGCTTCGTCTCTATGATGAGAAACGTAGTAAAATCCAACTTGGCGATACTATTATTTTTTTAAACCCAGAAGGAGAATCCCTTTCCACACAGGTTATTGGTCTTTTGCGTTATACGGATTTTGAATCGCTATTTCAGGATTTTTCGATTGATCTTTTATCCGATAAGGCAATGTCAAAATCTGAACTTATACAAGTTTTATCAGATTTTTACCCAGCAGAGGTACAACAAAAACAGGGAGTTCTTGGTATCCGCATCAAGCCTCTATAACTTGGTAGCTTTAATTAATGCTATAATAAAAATATGCCCTCGTTTGAGTTACAGAGTAAATTTGCCCCGACTGGTGATCAACCTACTGCGATTAGGCAACTTACTGATGGTCTTAAAAAAGGTATTCGCGAGCAAACTTTGCTTGGTGTCACGGGCTCTGGTAAAACCTTTACCATGGCAAACATCATTCAGAATGTTCAGAAGCCAACCTTAATTTTGGCACACAATAAAACTCTAGCTGCTCAGCTTTACTCCGAATTTCGGGAATTTTTTCCTAAAAACGAGGTACATTACTTTGTTTCTTATTTTGATTATTATCAACCTGAGGCTTATATTGCCAGTACTGATACCTATATTGAGAAAGATTCAGCTATTAATGACGAAATTGATCGTCTTCGCCACGCCGCCACCGTTGCTCTTTTAACCAGACCGGACACTATTATTGTTGCTTCAGTTTCTTGTATTTATGGTATTGGTTCGCCCGATCATTATGTTGAGATGTCGCTTCCATTGATCAAAGAGCAGGGTGTTTGGCAAATCATGTCGCTCAGTGAGTTAGCAAAAAAATCTCTCGGCCGCCTTCATTCGCCTTCGCTCGTTAATACTACCACTCAAAATTCCACTTCTCTTAACCAAACCAATTTCATCATCTATCTCATCGCTATGCAATATCATCGGAATGACCTTGCTTTCGAGAGAGGAAATTTTCGTGTCAAAGGTGACACCATCGATCTTTTTCCAGCCTCTGGCGAAGTTGCTTATCGATTTGAGTTTGCTTTCGATACCTTAGAATCGGTTAAGATTATTGACCCACTCACCGCAGAGGTCTTAGAAAAACCTGAACAAGTTCATATTTTTCCAAACACTCATTATGCCACACCTCGCGATCAACTCGCTCGTGCTATTGATACAATTCAAGCAGAATTTGATAGCAGACTAAAATATTTTGAGACAGAACATAAATATCTTGAAGCGCAACGTCTTTCTCAGCGTACTAAATATGACCTAGAAATGCTCAAGGAAACAGGTTTCGTTAAAGGTATCGAGAATTACTCAAGACATCTAGATGGTCGCAAAGCCGGCGAGCCACCTGCTACTCTCCTTGATTTTTTCCCAGATGATTTTCTTCTTCTCGTTGACGAGTCTCATATGACTTTACCTCAAGTGCGTGGTATGTATAATGGTGACCACGCTAGAAAAACTACGCTAGTTGATTACGGTTTTCGGTTACCCAGCGCGCTTGATAATCGTCCACTCACTTTTGATGAATTTGAGAAACATATTCGCCGTGCCGTTTACGTTTCTGCCACTCCAGGAAGATATGAGCTTGAGGTTTCTCCAAAACCAGCAGAACAAGTGATCCGTCCGACAGGACTACTTGATCCTGAAATTGAAGTAAGAAAAACAGATGGTCAGATTGATGACCTCATGCAAGAGATTGAAGCTCGTATCGCAAAAAATCAACGTGTTATCGTCACCACTTTGACTAAACGAATGGCGGAAGACCTTTCCGAACACCTCAAGGATCATGGTATTAAAACTGCTTATATCCATTCTGAAATTGATACCTTAGAACGCGGTGATATTCTAAGAGATCTTCGGACGGGGGTTTACGACGTACTCGTTGGCATAAATCTTCTTCGTGAAGGTCTTGATCTGCCAGAAGTTTCTCTTGTGGCTATATTAGATGCCGATAAGGAAGGTTTTTTACGTTCCGAATCAGCCTTAATCCAGACCATCGGACGCGCCGCTCGTCACGAAGAAGGTCATGTGATTATGTATGCTGACAATATTACGGAAAGTATGGAACGTGCCATTACCGAAACCGATCGTCGTCGTGATATCCAGATGGCTTACAATAAAGAGCATAATATTACTCCTCATAGTATCAAAAAAGAAATTTCCCTAGGCCTTCGTGCGATTATTCCAGAAAAAGAAAAAGAAAATAAGCTCGATCTTAAGAAAGTACCAAAGTCTGAATTTAAGATTCTTGTTAAAGAATTAACTGAACAAATGCAACTTGCTGCAGCTAATCTAGAGTATGAAAAAGCTGCTGAAATTCGTGATATGATAGAAAAAATCCGAGACGAAGAAGAAAAAAGGAAGAGTTAATGTTTAAAATCTTAATTATTGAGGATGATCAATCGATTCGCGATGGGCTCACCAGTCTTCTTCTTTCTTCAAATTATTTACCACTCACTTTGGAAATGGATCAAATCACAGTTGATAAAATTAAAGAGTCTAAACCAGACCTAATTTTGTTGGATATTAATCTTCCAGAAATCAACGGACGTGATTTTATCCGACAAATCAGAAAAGATTTAAATACCCCAATTATTATGGTAACCAGTCAAAACACTGAAATGGATGAAGCTTTATCAATTAGCTATGGTGCTGACGATTTTATTACAAAACCTTATAATCCTACAATTTTATTGCTTCGAATTGCAGCGATTTTACGTCGCGCTAATTCCATCTCCGACACTATGATCTACCGAAATCTTCAAGTAGACTTTAAAAAAGGGGCTATCTCTAAAATTAATCCAAATAGTAAAAACATTTCAGCTGATTGTTCCAAAAAACAAACTATTGAACTCACGAAAAATGAATTATTAATTTTTCGCACCCTTCTTTTTAATCAAGAACGTATTGTCTCTCGTAATGAACTAATGACTGAACTTTGGGATAACTGTGAATATATCAATGATAACGCCCTTACTGTTAATATTAGTCGTCTGCGTGATAAATTAGAAAAGTTAGGTGAAAAAGATACTATTGAGACTCGTAAGGGGCTTGGCTATATTTTGACTTAGGAAACAAAAAATATGAAATTTCGAGAATATTTAGTAGACCATATTAGCGTTATCCTTATATTTCTTTTTGTCATTATTTTGTCTGAAGGTCTATTCTTGATTTTTAATACTACATTTGAGCTAAACGTTTTCATCTTAGCTATAGATATTGCAGGTTTTTTGTTTAGTTTCATTTTTTCTTATTTTAAGAAAGCAATCTTTTTGCGTGAACTTCAAAAACGTACCGAATTACTAGATCAAAAATTTTTGATACACGAACTTCTTCCTACGCCAGAAACTTACGAAGAGCAGATATTTTGCCAAGTAATCTCGGATATCAATCGTTCGATGATAGATCAAATTAATCAGTATAAATATAATTTTCGCGACTTTAAAGAATACCTCGAGCTTTGGGTACATGAAATAAAATTGCCAATTGCTTCGCTGAGATTAATTTTAGAACATGAACGAAAAAATCAAGAAAGTATTCTCCAGTTAGATCGATTAGACAGCTATGTTAATCAAATTTTATATTTTGCTAGATCCGAACACGTCGAAAAAGACTATCAAATTTCTGAATGCAGTTTAGCTAATATAGTCAAACATGTTGCTCTCAAAAATCAAGACATTATTCTAAATTCACAAATTAAATTCCAAGTAGAAAATTTGGATAAAATCGTTGAAACAGATCCCAAATGGCTTGAATTTATCTTAGATCAGCTATTGGCTAATTGTATTAAATATCGCAAAATAAAACATCCAGAAATTAAAATTTATACGGAAGAAAAGGATAAATTTCTAGCTCTTCATGTTTATGATAATGGTATTGGAATACCATTATCAGATCAATCACGTATTTTCCAAAAAGCTTTTACTGGTCAAAATGGACGCATCCTAGAACAAGATCAGAAAAAAGCTAAACTTCTAGCTGAAACTAAATATTTAAAGAGTACTGGAATGGGTCTTTATATCGTTAAGAAACTAATTAAAAAACTTGGACATCAAATTTCTGTTAGCTCGACTGAGAATGAGTATACTGATATCGCTATCTATTTTGCTAAAAACGATTATTACAAAAATGTAAGAAATCGTAATATTTAAAACACGACAAAACCATAGAACCTTAGTAAGATAGACTTTAATAAGAGAATCTTATTAGAAAGGAAATTATGAAAAATATTTTAGAAATTGACAAAATTGAGAAATATTATGGTAGTCGTGCTAGTATTACCAAAGCTGTTGATAATATCTCATTTGAAGTCCAAAGTGGGGAATTTGTCGCTATTATGGGCGCCAGTGGTTCTGGTAAAACTACATTACTGAACCTTATCTCAACTATCGACAAAGTTACTGCCGGACATATCTATGTCGCCGGTACAGATATTACAAAATTAAAAGGAAACGAGCTAAACCGTTTTCGTCGTGAAGAATTAGGTTTTATTTTTCAAGATTTTAATCTTCTAGATAATCTAACTGCTTACGAAAATATTGCATTAGCACTTTCTATCCAAAACGTTAATAGTGCAGAGATAGAGCGTAGGGTCAAGAAAGTCGCTGAAGATTTGGATATTCAAAATATCTTGCAAAAATATCCATATCAAATGTCTGGTGGACAAAAACAGCGTGTTGCTTCTGCACGAGCTATTGTTACTAACCCTAAATTAGTCCTTGCTGACGAACCAACAGGCGCACTTGATTCAAAATCTTCAAGAATGCTGCTTGAAAGATTTGATTATCTTAATCAGGAACTTGGTGCTACTATCCTTATGGTAACTCACGATGCCTTTACGGCTAGTTATTCTTCACGCGTAATCTTCATCAAAGATGGTAAAATTTTTAACGAAATCAATCGAGGCAAAGATTCTAGAAAAGAATTCTTTGATAAAATCATCGATGTGATGACTTTGCTTGGAGGGGACCTTGGCGATGCTCTTTAAGTTATCTATCCGTAATATTTTACGTAGTATTAAAGATTACGCTATATATTTCTTTACTTTAATATTGGGCGTTGTCATCTTCTATGTCTTTAATGCTATTGGCACACAGTCTTCTATGATGCAGCTCAGCTCTTCATCAAGGGAAGTTGTTAAGCTTCTGATTACTGTTTTGTCCGGTGTAAGTGTTCTAGTGGCTGGTATTTTGGGCTATTTAATAATTTATGCCTCACGTTTCTTGATTAGACGGCGCAATAAAGAATTTGCTATTTATTTAACTCTAGGCATGAGTAAACAGAAAATCTCGCTATTACTATTTCTTGAGACGTTATTTATTGGTATCTTCTCCCTTGTTTCTGGTCTAGTGATCGGTGTATTCTTATCCCAACTAATGAGTGTCCTCGTGGCTAGCCTCTTTGAAGCTGACATGTCGAAATTCCAATTTGTTTTTTCCAGTGAAGCCTGTCTGAAGACTATCCTTTATTTTGGTATCATCTATTTCATAGTGATCGTATTTAATACTTTCATGGTCAATAAATTAAAAATCATCGACCTCATACAATCAAGCCGTAAGTCAGAGAAGACACGTCTTAAAAATCCCATAATCTGCAGTGTTATCTTTTTAATTGCCGCTGTTGCTCTTGGTTTTGCATACTTCGAAGTGACAACTAGCTATATGAAAATTCTTAGTAATGCTAGCCTCCTATTCCTATATTTTGCGATCGGTACTATCTCTACATTCTTTATTTTTTGGTCTCTCTCCGGTTTGATTATGAGGCTCGTTACGATTCGTAAGAAGCTTTACTATCATGGGCTAAATAGCTTCACATTTCGTCAGATTAGTAGCAAAATTAATACCACTGTTGCTTCAATGACTGTAATTTGTATAATGCTATTTTTAACTATCTGCATGCTTTCAAGTTGTCTTTCAGTTCGTGAAGCAACGAAAAAGCAACTAGCTTATGCCACACCTGTAGATGTGATTATAAAATATGATAATAATAAATCTTTTTGGCACGAGTTAGAAGATGAACAAGATTCAGACGACGGTCAAGGATCAAGTGATAATCATTCAGATCGTTCCGCTAAAACAAATAGTCAAAGTAAAAAATCCACGAAGAAAAAACCTGAACAGCCCCAAGCCTTGAAGGATATGGATCAAAAAGAAAAAGTAGAGGATATTATAAAAGAAAATCCCAGCATTTGGTCACAACTTAAAGATCAGCAATCGGTTTCTACTTATAATTTATCAAATACATTTGAAAAAAGACTTAGACTTTCGCAAGTTATCAGTAGCAACGCCATTAAGAAGTTTAATGAAATTACTCAGAAAACTGGCGATAGTAGTTATGCAAGTCTCAATGTTTTATCCTTAACCGACTACAACAAACTTGCCAAGCTTTATCATCTAGACCAAATTGAAATGACAGAAGACCAGTATTTTATCCTCGCAGATTTTTCTAAGCTATATCCAATTTATAACACTTCACTAAAAGAAGGTTTTCAGATTAAACTGAACAATAGAGCTCTTTCCCCTAAGTTCGATCATGTAGTTGAGGGTGCACTCGAGCCAACTTCTCCGAAATCTAATTTTGGTATCATCGTTGTCTCTGATGATATGGTTAAAGGTTTGGTGCAGCAGGATAATTACCTAATTGCGAATTATAAAGTTCATTCTCGTAAGGATCGAGAACAACTTGATCAGGCATTGCAAAAAATGATTGCTGGTAACACGAATGACTATATACGAGTTACAGAAAAACGCTTGTATACTCTAAAGACCAAAAATTACATCATTTCTTTGTCAGTTGGTCTGCAAGCAATTGCCACTTTCCTCGGACTTTATCTTGGTGTTATCTTCCTTATTTCCAGTGCAGCCATTCTTGCATTAAAAGAGCTTTCTGAATCGTCCGATAATCGTGAAAAATATATGGTTTTAAGACGTCTAGGTGCAGACGAAAAAATGATTAAACAAGCATTATTCAGACAAATTGCCATTTTCTTTAGTACTCCATTATTGCTTGCCATTATTCATTCAGTTTTTGGTTTGACATTCGCCCTTAACATCCTTAGCTATATTGGTACTGACGGACTATTATTATCAATTATCATGACAGTTGTTCTTTTAATAATCATTTATGGTGGGTATTTCCTAATTACTTATTTCAGTAGTAAGCGTATTATCTCCGAAAAACAATTACGCCGAAGCTAAATAGGTAGTCAAGGATATATAAAAGTACTCTGTTTATCGGAGTACTTTTTGTTGCTATACTAGATTCTAGATTATTAGATAATTATGACACACAGAAGCTCGGCTATATCTTCGATTTTTTGATATAATTACCTTATGAAAAATACACGCGAGGATATCTTACATCTAGCAAAACTTTCTAACTTATCACTTGAAGAATCTGAAATAGAAAGTTTGCAGCGAGATTTAGATAATATTGTTAATTATATTTCACAACTTAACGAGCTAAATACTGATGGAATTGAGCCGACATATCAGGTTTTTGAAATGGAAAATGTTTGGCGCGAGGACGAAATAAAACCTCAAGACGCCACCCGTGAAGAACTCTTGAATTTAGCTCCTGCCGCAAGGCAAGACATGATTCAAGTGCCAAAAGTTCTATAAGTTATTTAAGATGTAAGAAAACTGATTTGTTAAATATTGAAATTATTAAAGGAAGACCGAAATGAAGATTGCAAGTAAAGAACTTTCTGCCGTCAGCTTGGTAAAAGCGGCTTTTGAAAAAGCTCGTCAGTTTGCTAAGTATAATATTTTTGTATCGCTGGCTGATGAGGAAAAAGCCATGAAGAAAGCAGAAGAGATTGACAAAAAAATCGCCGTCGGAGAAGAGGTTGGACCTCTCGCTGGCGTCCCATATGCGTTGAAAGATAACTTTTTAAGTAAAGAGGGAAATACAACAGCTTCAGCAAAGATCCTCGAACCATTCCATTCCCCTATTGATTCTACTACCGTCAAAAAGCTTGAAGAAGCGGGCGCTATCATGATCGGCCGCACCAATCTTGATGCCTTTGCGCACGGCTCATCCACCGAGAACTCCTATTTCGGTCCTACTCATAATTCCAAAGATTTTGAACGTGTACCAGGAGGTTCTTCCGGTGGTTCCGCGGCGGCGGTTGCGCTGGATATTGTTGAATTCGCCACTGGTACTGATACTGGCGGCTCAATCCGCCAACCAGCCTCCTTTAACGGTGTTTACGGCTTTAAACCAACTTACGGCACAATTTCTCGCTATGGCGTGGTTGCCATGGCTTCCAGTACTGATTGTATTGGATTTTTTACAAACAATGTTGAAGATATGGACCTTTTGATGTCAATTTGCGCTGGTCAAGATGAAAAAGATCTCACAACCTTACCAAGTTTTTATAACAATGAAGAACAAAAATACTTTGTTCCGCAGATCGATCCAAAAACCGCCAAAATTGGCATTATTCAAGATTTTAAAAATGACTCAATCGATCCAGAAATTCAAAATGCCCTCGACCTGACGGTTGAGAAGCTTAAAAAACAAGGTCATCAAATCGTTGAGCTTTCTATGCCAAGTCTAAAATATGCTTTAGCAGTTTATTACATCGTAGTTCCTGCAGAAGTAGCTTCCAATCTTTCTCGTTACGATGGTGTACGTTATGGCTATCGATCTCCTAATGCTAAAAACCTTGGTGAAGTGTTTGGTCTTTCCCGTAATGAAGGTTTTATGCCCGAAAATAAACGTCGTATTATGATTGGTAATTTCGTTTTAAGTTCAGGATTTTACGACGCCTATTTTAAAAAAGCAGAAAAGGCACGTACATTAATTATCAAAGAATATCAGAATGCCTTTTCAAAATGTGACTATCTTTTGACTCCTGTCTCACCAACTCCAGCTTTTAAATTAGGCGAAAAAACTAATGACCCAGTTGCAATGTATTTTGAAGATGTAATGAGTGTCCCGATCAATTTAGCAGGCTTACCGAGCCTTTCAGTCCCCGTAGGTCAAACATCGAAAACTCATCTCCCGATAGGTCTACAAGTTGTTGGTCCAAGACGCAGTGATAAGAGTCTTTTGAGCTTTGTTGAATCAGAACTAAAGGAGAAACAGTAAATGCTATATTCAACGTTGATTTTATTAGTTGCAATTCTTATTGTTGGCATATTTGTGTTTATTGCCATCTCTTCAACTGGACGACGTAATCATAATTTTGATGTTGAAGAGTATCAAACCAGATTTTTAAAGATCGAAAACTCTTTGACGAGAGAAAACCAACTTTCATATAATGCTGCAGTTATTGAAGCTGATAAGCTATTGGATCGAGCTTTGATGGAATTGGGGGTACCAGGTAAAACCATGGGCGAACGTTTAAAGGCTTCTGGTAATCGTTTTTCACAGCTCAATTCGGTCTGGTATGCTCATAAACAACGTAATCAAATCGCACACGAACAAGATTTTAGTTTGGATTACAACCAAGCCAAACATGCCTTATCGACTTTTCGTCAAGCCTTAAAAGACCTTGGAGCAATATAACCAAAAGGAGAAAAATGATGACAGAGCAAAAATATGAAATTACTGTAGGTATTGAATGTCATGTACAACTTGCAACCAAAACAAAACTATTCTCAGAAGTAGATAATGACGCACGTGGTAAAGAGCCAAATTCTTGTGTATCGCCCGTCGAATATGCCTTGCCAGGTATGTTGCCGCGCTTAAATCACGAGGCAGTTATAATGGCAATCCGTGCTGGTCTTGCATTAAACTCTAGTATTAATCTTGTTTCAAGGTTTGACCGTAAACATTACTTTTACCCAGATTCTCCTAAGGGCTACCAGATTACACAGATGTATCAACCAATTATCGGCGCCGGCTTTGTTGAGTTGCCGGATGGTAAAAAAATTCGTATTGAGCATGCTCATCTTGAGGGTGATGCTGGCAAACTGACTCATTTTGATCACTATTCCTTGGTGGATCTTAATCGCGCCGATACACCACTCATCGAGATTGTTTCTATGCCAGATCTTCATTCAGCAAAAGATGCACATGATTATTGTAAAGAACTTTGGCGTATCATGACGTTTGCTGGGGTCTGTCTTGGCGACCTTTATAACGGTAATATGCGATTTGATGTAAATATTTCATTGGCGAAAAAGGGTAGCCAAAAATTAGGAAAACGAGCTGAAATTAAAAATCTTAATTCATTTCGTTCAGTGGAACGTGCCATTGAATATGAATATGATAGGCAAAGTAAAATGCTTGATGCAGGTGAGGTAATCACGCAAGAAACTCGTGGCTGGAACGATGCCGCAGGTAAAACCACTTCTCAACGTAGCAAGGAAGAGGCGCAAGATTATCGCTACATGCCAGAACCTGACATCCCTCCAATTAGATTATCAGAACAACAGATCGCTGAGCAACGAGAATGTTTACCGTTATTACCATCAGATTATCGTAAGACACTTGGTTTTATCATTCCATCGGATATTCTAGAAATACTCCTAGACTATAAAAATCTGGTTGATAAATTAGTAGAATTAAAAACCGAATATGATATTCAGGGAATTGATAAAACAGTTAGTAAATCTGCAATTTTAAGAATTTCTAATTTGTTTACCTCGGTACTCTTAGCTGAAGAAAATAGTAGTCTTCTTAATGATCCATTACCAACTAAAAATCAGCTTATGGATCTAAATACTATGATTTCTAAAAAGGAATTATCTAGTACCAGTGCAAAAGAAGTGTTTTTACGTTTCTTCGATCCGGAAATGCGTTTTAAAGAAACAAGGACAATAGCTAAAGAACTTAACTTGATTCAGGAAAATGATTTAGGTGCCGTCGAAAAGGTCGTTGATGACGTCTTGCATGATCCCAAAAACGCTCAAGCCGTTGCTGATTTTAGGGCAGGTTCTGAAAAAGTCTTAGGTTTTTTGACGGGTCAGGTTATGAAAGCTTCGCGTGGTAAGGCAAACCCAAGTGTGGCACAAGAAGTTCTTCGCCAAAAATTAAAAAATAATTAACCATTCTCATTATATTTATGGTAAAATAACAACTACATAAATTAAGACCACAAGAAAGCATAAAATGAAGTTATATACTAATGAAATTGTTTTTCGTGGTCATCCTGATAAAGTCTGTGATCAGATTAGTGATGCACTATTAGATGCCTTTCTCAAAGGAGATAAACACTCTCGTTGTGGGATTGAAGTTATGGGCGGAAAGGGAAAAATTTTTATCACCGGAGAAGTAACCTCCAATACGAAAGTTGATGTTGAAAAAGTCGTAAAAAGAGTGCTGAAGGACGTTGGTTATATTACAGATGATGGTCATGCCTATAACATTGTTGAATCTGGTAGCCCTGAAGATATAAAGATTATCAATAATCTTGGAACTCAGAGTCATGACATTGCACTGGGTACTAATGACGAAATTGGTGGTGCAGGTGATCAGGGAATGATGTTCGGCTTTGCATGTGATGAAACCCCTGAATATAAACCTATTGCCATGCAGATTTTACAGGATTTTTCGAAATTTTATAATCAATTACGTCAAAAAGACAAGAGATTCCTAGCTGATGGCAAAACACAGATTACAGGTGTTTATGATCGAAAAATGCATTTAAAGAAAATTAAGGATTGGACAATCAGTTATCAAAACACAGAACAAGAACGCGCTAAAACTGATAAGATTCTGATTGATAAAGCTAAGGAATTAGCAGCAAAATATAATCTAAAAGTTCAAAAATTTCTTATCAATCCAACTGGTAAATTTCTGATTGGCGGCTTTCAGGGCGATGCTGGTCTGACAGGGCGTAAAATTGTAGTCGATAGTTATCAATCATTTGCGCCCGTTGGCGGCGGTGCTTTCTCCGGCAAAGATCCTTCAAAAGTTGATCGTTCTGGTGCCTACAAAGCCCGCGAAATTGCCATTCGCTATCTCAAAGAACGAAATCTAGCTCGTTGCGAAGTTCAACTTTCGTACGCCATTGGTATCGCTGAACCGCTTGCAATCTATATTTTAGGTGATGGTAAGAATATTGAACCGGAAAAATCTCTGTACACTGAATGTACTCCGAAGCAAATGATCAAAGATTTAGGTTTATTAGATAGATGTTTCGAAGATACCGCCAAGTTTGGTCATTTCTAATATTCCATGCTACAATAACCATATACACTATATTTAATCCATCAATATAAAAGAGAATTTCTATGCCAAACTCATCTCCAAATCATCTCAACTCTGCCCCAAACACAGATAATAGTCAAAACGAGATCCTATCAGACAAACAACACCTCACTCGTCTCCAGAATGAAATCGGCTCTAAAGTCCTCACTCTTGTTGGTTTTGAATCAAGAAATAAAGATATTGTTAACTCTTCTTTCGAAAAAGCTAGAAAACAGAAAGAAAAACTCCCAGGTAAAAACAATGAACGTAGAAACTTCGCTTATCTCTCTCGTCTCGATAATATGATCGAAAAATATGGCGATGCATTAGAACAAAAACTCTGGGCAGCCTCTGCCGAAAACCTCATTATCAAACCAGAAAACATTGAGGATTCCTATTGGAAACAACAAGAACAAATCCTAAGAGACAATGGTCAAGGTAGGGAACTAACTTCAAACGAAAAAGAATATCTCACAGAAGACATCATCAATAAACAACGAGAATCTATTAACACCTGGTCTAACTATCTAGGGGACAAAGACTGTCCCTATCCCACCTGGTTCAAAGTCTATGCTTTCGATGGTGTTTCTAAGATGGGACTTATCAACAAAGAAACCAAAGAATTTGAGAAACGCGATAAAAGTACTGTTGCAAGTTTCCCAACCCTTAACCCTGAAGTCTTAGCTAAGGTCTATCGCAACATTAACGAATTTTATGCTGTAGATAAAAAAGCCTGGCTATCACAACATCCAGATGATGCAAAACTAGAGTCATTAGTAAAATCTGGTAACTTCCCCAAACTCTATGCTAAAGAACTCTTTGAAACTAAGACCATCATCAAAACTCCAGAAAAAGCCGAGGATATTGAAGGTGATTGGTTTACATACCAAATTGGTGATGAAGATGAACTTGCTAAAACCGCTGAAGGTACTGGTTGGTGTATTGCTGATCCCAATGTTGCACATAGTTATCTTGAATACGGCAAGTATGGACACTCCAGAAATAAAGAAGCAGATGAAGAATCTAGCTCTAAAGCCAAGTTCATTATCTTTAAACTAAAAGCTCCAAATTCCCCAGATGGTTATTCCACTAACGGTGTTGCTTCCATTCGGCTTGATCTAGATGGCAAGGTTGCTGAAGTCTCTGGGTTAGATGGTGGACAAGCCCTTGAAGATTCTTTAGTCCAAACTGTAAAAGAAAAGGTCTTATCTTTGCCAGGTGGCGAAGAGTTTCTCCAGAAATTCGAAGATAAACAAACTCTCATTAAACTAGATCATAAATTGCAAAATGGCGAAGACTTAACCAAAGAAGAACTTAGTTTCCTCTATGAGCTAGATCGCCCAATTGCCACCCTAGATACCTATAATGGAAAAGATCCTAGAATAACAGAATTAAAAGAAAAGTATGGCATAGAATATGCCCTTGAAAAAGGGGTAGATGTCAATAAACTAGTTTCAAGTCTAGATCCAAAAGATATCGTCCATGATCTAGACACTCTCCTAGAACATGGTGCGGATATTAATGTCAACGAATTAGTTCCAAACCTAAACCCAAAAGATATCGTCCATGATCTAGACACTCTCCTAGAACACGGCGCAGATATTGATGTCAATAAACTAGTTTCAAGTCTAGGTCCAAAAGATATCATCCATAATCTAGACACTCTCCTAGAACACGGTGCAGATATTGATGTCAACAAATTTATTTCGAACCTAGACCCATATAATATCGCCGATAATCTAGACGCTCTCCTAGAACACGGTGTAGATATTGATAATATCTTAAGCAACTTTGAACCAGATGATATCGTCTATAATCTAGACTTTTTCCTCAAACACGGTGTGGATATTAATAATATCGTAAATAATATACACTCATTTTATATCGCCGATAATCTAGACACTCTCCTAGAACACGGTGCAGATATTGATGTCAACAAATTAGTTTCAAGCCTAGACTCATTTTATATCGCCCATTATCTAGACACTCTCTTAGAACACGGTGTGGATGTTAATAACGTAATTAAAAAAATGGATGAAGAAGACATTGAAGACAATATTGACCTTCTTCGAGAATACGGAGCAAATCTCGATGCGTACCAAGAAAACAATTAATACTTAAATTCAAAATACAACTTTATTTTTAACAGATGACATGTTAAAATAGCACCAACGTCTTTTTGTCGTATTGTATCCGACAAAACACCGTAAGGAGACAATAATTATTAACTAAATAAGGAAATTCATGGCTACTGACAATCATGATTTATCAAAGCTTCGCAATATCGGCATCATTGCTCATATTGATGCAGGTAAGACCACTACCTCTGAAGCAATTCTTTACCGCACAGGATTAAAACATAAAATTGATCTTGTAAAAGGTGATACAGGTGGTGCAACCACCGACTGGATGGAGCAGGAAAAAGAGCGTGGTATCACTATCACCTCAGCTGCAGTTACTGCACATTGGAAGGGGTATAAAATTAATATCATTGATACTCCAGGACATATTGATTTTACTGCAGAGGTTGAACGTTCATTACGTGTGCTTGATGGAGCTGTCACGGTTTTTGACGGTAAAATGGGTGTAGAAGCACAGTCTGAAACCGTTTGGCGTCAGGCAACCAAATACGGTGTCCCTCGTCTCTGTTTTATCAATAAAATTAATCAAATCGGTGGTGATTTTTATAAATCTCTCGATTCGATTCATAAACGACTTTCTAAAAATGCTGTCGCTATTCATTTACCAATTGGCTTTGAAAAGGACATTTGTGGAGTAGTCGATCTTATCGATATGAAAGCCTACACTTATAAGGATTATGCTGATCATTCATTGACTGTTGGTGAAATTCCAGCTGATATGCTAGATAAAGCGAAGAAAGCTCGTGCAATCCTAGTTGAAGAAGCAGTTTCTGCCGATGAAGAATTAATGAATAAGTATTTCAATCAAGGTGAAGAGGCTATCACTGAGGCTGAGCTTAAAGCTGCTCTTCGTAAACGTGTGCTTGATGGTGATTTCTTCCTTGTCACCGGTGGTGATGGTCGTGGCGTGATTGTTGAGAAAGTTCTCGATCTTTGTGTCGATTATCTTCCATCCCCACTTGATCGTGATCAAGGTCAAACTGTCGGAACCGATCCAAAAACCGGTGATCAAATTATCCGTAAAGCAGATGTTTCCGAACCGCTTACAGCACTTGCCTTTAAGATTGCATCTGATCCTTTTGTTGGCAAGTTGGTCTTCGTCCGTGTCTATTCAGGTACTTTGAAATCTGGTTCTTATATTCTAAATGCAACCACAGGCAACAAAGAGCGTGTCGGACGTCTTGTTCGTATGTTTGCTGACAAACGTGAAGAAATCACCGAGGTTGGAGCTGGTGATATTGCTGCCATTGTTGGTCTTAAAGAGACTACAACCGGTACTACACTTTGTGATCCAGCACATCCAATCCTTCTTGAGTCAATTGAATTCCCTGAACCTCCGGTTTCTATTGCCGTTGAGCCAAAAACCAAAGCTGATCAGGAAAAAATGGGGTTAGGACTTGCGAAACTTGCCGAAGAAGATCCTACTTTCCGTGTCCACACCGATGAAGAAACCGGCCAAACTATTATCTCCGGCATGGGCGAACTACATCTTGAGATTATCATTGATCGTTTAAGACGTGAACATAACGTTGAGGCAAATACAGGTGCTCCTCAGGTTGCTTACCGTGAAACTATTCGTGGTACTAGTGAAGCTCAAGGTAAACACATTAAGCAGTCTGGTGGTCGTGGTCAGTATGGTGACGTTTGGATCAAATTTGAGCCAAACGAAGCAGGCAAGGGCTTTGAATTTATTGATCAAATCAAGGGTGGTGTGGTTCCTCAGGAATATCGCAAGCCAGTCCAGCAAGGTATAGAAGAAACTCTTAATGGTGGCGTTATTGCTGGTTATCCAGTCGTTGACGTTAAAGCAACTCTCTATGATGGTTCTTATCATGATGTCGACTCTTCCGAACTCGCCTTCAAGCTTGCCGGAAGTTTAGCAACTCGTGAAGGTATTAAGAAGGCAAAACCAGTACTTCTTGAGCCAGTCATGAAACTTGAAGTAACTACCCCAGAAGAATTTATGGGTGATGTTATTGGTGACATTAACTCTCGTCGAGGTCGTATCGATTCTATGGAAGACCTCCAAGGTGGTGCTAAGCTAATCGTCGCCTTTGCTCCTCTTGCTAACCTCTTTGGTTATACTTCAGATCTTCGCTCAATGAGCCAAGGTCGTGCCGCATCATCAATGGAGCTTGCTCAATATGAAGAAGTCCCGCCTAACGTTGCGCAAGAGATTATCGAAAAACGTAACAGTTCTAAATAATCTGAAAGTAAAAAAAGAGGCTAGTAAAACTAGTCTCTTTTTTTAGAAAAGGAAGGAGTATAATAATACTAAGCATAATCAAGGAGTAGTTATATGCAAACCACTTTTCTTTGGTTTAGATCAAGTGCTACAGGTCTATATTTTGATATCCTTGACAATATTGAGTTAATTATTTGCACCATGATAATTTTAACTACAATTATAACTTGTTTCCTATTACTGTTAACCAATGACTTAAAGAAAGTAATAAAAGAATTTCTACTAGGAGTCTTATCAATTGTATTACCGATAGCTTTAATCTATGATGTTCGTTATGTATTGATATCTCCAATGCGTGATGTAATTTGGTATCATATCACTCACGGGGCAGCAATGATAGTTATTCCATGTCTTATTCCTATGATTGTCTTTTTTCCATATAGTATAATCATGATAGTAATGGCCGTAAGAAAAATAATAAAAAAACACAAACATAACAAAGCCTAGGGTATCATTTTAATGATAAGATCTTGGTAAAAAGTATATTGTGGTAGTATATATAATATGTGGGTTAGTGAAGAAGGAAACCGGTGGGAATTGAAGGGCGATATAGATGGGCGATACGGAAGGGTTAGGAGGTAGCTAAAATATGCAAACCACTTTTCTTTGGTTTAAGTCAGATTCACGTGGTATCTACTTTTATCTCTGTGATCAGATTGAGTTAATTATATTTGCTATAATAAGTTTAATCACAATATTTGTTAGTTTATTATTGCTCATCGTCGGCGAGAAGCAAAAAGCACTAAAACAGTTTTTG
Organism: uncultured Candidatus Saccharibacteria bacterium; assembly: GCA_963549315.1. Taxonomy (GTDB): domain Bacteria; phylum Patescibacteriota; class Saccharimonadia; order Saccharimonadales; family Saccharimonadaceae; genus Nanosyncoccus. The sequence goes on from CAUUYE010000004.1 coordinate 35,596, forward strand.
GTAGGATCACTCGCAGTTGTATTATCAATCGTTTTTAGTAACAAATTATACCATGTAATGCTTGAACCAATTCGTAATGCTATCTGGTATCATGCCACTCACGGAGCTATGGTAGCTGTAATTATCTGCCTTACTCCCATGTTTATCTTTATTCCGTATACTGTATATATGACAATAGTAGTCTTAAAGAAAATAATCAAAAACTGCCGTCATAATAAAAACTAGGATAGTATTTTACTCTTTACTTTAGCTAAGGTTTCGTCTAAAATATTAGATATAGACTTTTGGGCTGGTTAATATTAGTGCCTAAAAGAAATTAATATTAAAGGAGAAAAAACAAGAATGGCAAATTTCGACCGTTCCAAGCCACACATCAACGTTGGTACTATGGGTCACGTTGATCATGGTAAAACAACTCTTACCGCTGCTATTACAACAGTTCTAGCTAAGCGTCTTCCATCAGACGTAAACAAATCTGTCGCTTATGATCAGATTGATAATGCTCCAGAAGAGAAAGCTCGTGGTATCACTATTGCAACTTCACATCAGGAATATGAATCAGAGAAGCGTCACTATGCTCACGTTGATATGCCAGGTCACGCTGATTACATTAAAAATATGATTACCGGTGCTGCACAGATTGATGGTGCTATCCTCGTAGTTGCTGCTAATGATGGTCCACTTCCACAAACTCGTGAGCACGTTCTTCTTGCTCACCAGGTGAACGTTCCAAAAATCATCGTCTTCCTTAACAAGATGGATCTTGCTGATCCTGAACTCGTTGAGCTCGTTGAGATGGATGTACGTGAACTTCTTAATAAATATGGTTTTGATGGCGATAACGCTCCAATCATCAAAGGTTCAGCCTTAAAAGCTCTTGAGGGTGATAAAGAGATGGAAGATCGTATCATGGATCTTGTTCATGCAATGGATGATTACTTTGATATTCCTGAACATGATCTTGACAAACCATTCCTCATGCCAATTGAAGACGTCTTTTCTATCAAAGGACGTGGTACTGTTGCTACAGGACGTATTGAGCAGGGTGTTGTAAAACTAAACGATGAAGTAGAAATCGTTGGTCTTCGCCCAACTCAGAAATCAGTTGTAACCGGCATTGAAGCCTTCCATAAAACTCTTGATGAAGGTGAGGCTGGTGATAACGCAGGTCTCTTACTTCGTGGTATTGAACGTGATCAAATTGAACGTGGCCAGGTTGTTGCTAAACCAGGTTCAATCACCCCACACACTGAATTTGAAGCTCAGGTTTATATCCTTAAGAAAGAGGAAGGTGGTCGTCACACTCCATTCTCTAAGGGTTACAAGCCACAATTCTACTTCCGTACTACCGATGTTACTGGTGAAGTAGAACTTCCAGCTGACAAAGAGATTGTTATGCCAGGTGATACTATTACTTTCACTGTTAAGTTATTAGCTCCAATTGCTATGAATAACAATGATCGTTTTGCTATCCGCGAAGGTGGTCGTACTGTTGGTTCGGGTGTTGTTACCAAGATCGTCAAATAATTAGCAATAATTAGCTTCGGCAAAGTTAGAAAATCGGATTATCGTTGGTAATCCGATTTTTTGACGTTTTCTTGACGGAAATGTTAAATTATATTATTATTCAATCATATCAAATAATTGAGCCCTAAAAACTCATCGACATACTGTCTAGGTATATCTGAAGTTATAGAGCTAGAAGGAATAAAATGGTTGAATCCAAAAAAGAAGGTCTTAAGATCCGAATCCGTCTTAAAGCTTATGATCACCGCGTGATCGATCAAAGCGCGAAACAGATTGTTGACACGGCGATACGTACAGGAGCAAATGTTTCTGGTCCAGTGCCCTTACCAACTAAGCGCAGTACTTTTACTGTTGTTAAATCTCCACATGTCTATAAGACAGGTGGTGAAGCATTTGAGATGAAAGTACATAAACGACTGATTGACATCACTAACGCCACTCCAAAAACTATCGACGCTTTGCAGAATCTTTCCTTACCAGCTGGTGTTGATGCAGAAATCAAGATGTAATAATTTAAAAAAATAATAGTAGTAAAAACTACTATTATTTTTGTTTGAAAAAGCTTATGAAAAAACAAAAATCATAGTATACTTAAAACATGAGGCAACAAAATGTGTTGATAAAGAAAATCTCTTCCATTTGTTTAGTAATTCTATATCTTCTAGCAATTGGCTGGATGTTTAAAGATATTATGAGCCGAGAGACGGTAGTTTCAAAGAATACTAATGTCTTAGTAATGGGGACCAATGCCACATTCAAACCTTTTGAATACAAGGATAATGGAAAAGTGGTTGGATTTGATGTAGATCTAGCGGAGGAAATAGCTAAGAGCTTAGGTGCCGAATTAAAAATTGAGGATATGTCATTCGATGGTTTATTGCCTGCCTTAGAAAGTGGACAAATCGACATGGCTGTCGCTGGTATGTCTGTCACGGAAGATCGTTCTAAAAATGCTTTATTCTCAGATTCATATTATGTTGCATCACAACAAATTATTGTAAAAAATGAAAGCTCTATTCGAAATAAATACGAATTAGTTGGTAAAAGTATCGGAGTGCAGTTAGGCACGACAGGAGATCAAATGGCACAAAAGATCAATAATTCGAGAGTTGTTCAGTTCCCAACCGTCCCCAATGTTTTACAAGAACTAACTAGCGGGCGTGTCGATGCTGCAATTCTTGATAATGCGCCAGCCGCACAATATGTTTCTAGCTATTCGAGTCTCAAGATTCTAGAGACGCCACTCAGTCGGGAATCATATGCGATTGCTATGAAAAAAGGCAATCAGGATCTCCTAGACAAAGTAAATAACGTTATTTCGCAGATGAAAGAAGATGGTAGAATGCGTAAATTACTCATGAAGCATTTTGGGACAACGGAGGGACAACTTTAATGGACTTTTTTGAAGTGATTTTTGGCAATGGTCGTTGGATTTATTTTTGGCATGGCTTCGAAGTGACCATGGTCCTCACTACCATTTCTGTATTGGCAGGACTACTTTTAGGTCTAATTATATCTTTAATGCGAACATCTATTGCCAAGCCGTTTAAGTTTATAAAGAGCTTTAAAGGCTACAATAAATCAAAAATACTGCAAACCATCTACAATTTCAATCCGTTAAAAACTTTTGCAAAGTTCTATATAAGCATAATCCGTGGCACACCAACACTTGTGCAACTCTTGATTATGTACTATGTGGTTTTTGGATCAATGCGAACAATGCCAAAATTGATTATTGCCGCCATCGCTTTTGCCATGAATAGTGCTGCTTATATTGCTGAAATTATTCGAGGCGGTATTGAAAGTGTCGACAAAGGACAATTAGAGGCAGCCCGTTCTTTAGGTTTTTCTCATACCAAAGCCATGATTTATGTAGTGATGCCGCAAGCACTTAAAAATTCAATGCCAGGCTTGATCGGTGAAGGAGTAACCATGTTTAAGGAAACTTCTATTGTGGGATGGATTGGACTTGGCGACATTATGCGAGGTGCAGATGACATCCGCTCTCTTACAGCCACAGCTTTTCAGTCGCTTTTTGCTGCTGCCCTTATATATCTTGTCATCACCGCCATTTTTTCAAAAGTCATGTTTAAGTTGGAAAAGAAATTAAATAACGAAGAGAGTAATTAAATGTCGATTGAAGCTAAGAACATTTATAAAAATTTTGATAAAAATCACGTCCTCAAGGGAATTAATTTAATTATTAATGATGGCGAAGTTGTTGCGATGGTCGGCTCTAGCGGTTCAGGCAAATCAACTTTTTTAAGATGCTTGAATCTACTCGAAACTCCAACTTCTGGTAGTGTGTTTATAGACGGTACGGACATTACAGAGCCTGGTGTGGATCTAAATCGGATTCGACGAAAAGTTGGTATGGTATTTCAAAGTTTTAATTTATTTGAGAACATGTCTGTAATTGAAAATATTAAATTAGCACCTAAAAAACTTCTTCATCTTAAAGATAAGGTTGCAGAAAAAGAGGCTAAACAGTTATTGAAAAGAGTCGGTCTATTAAATAAAGCCGATATGATGCCCCGTTTTCTTTCTGGTGGACAAAAACAGCGTATTGCGATAGCTAGAGCTTTAGCTATGCATCCAGAAGCTATTTTATTTGACGAACCAACCTCAGCGCTTGATCCAGAAATGATTGGAGAAGTACTTGACGTAATTCGCGATTTGGCAAAAGAGGGACTCACGATGGTTATCGTTACTCATGAGATGAGTTTTGCTAGAGAAGTGGGAACAAGGATGATCTTTCTAGATCATGGCAAAATTATTGAAGATGGTACACCAAAACAAGTCATGGACCATCCGAAGACAGAGCGTGCGGCACGTTTTTTTGCGATGGCAAAATAAAAAGTTTATTCTTTTTTTGAAAAATATCTTTAACTGTCATCTTTATGGTAAAATTAAAGCATGACTCCGGTAATGAAATTTAAAAAGAGATTTTATTTTCTTGTTGCATCTTATTTTCGATTTTTTGCAAATTTTGCCTTTAAACGTTGGCATCCCCGTGTAATTGCCATCACTGGATCAGTTGGTAAAACAACAATGCTAAATCTTGTTGAGTATACCTTAGGTGAAAGAGCGCATTATTCGCATGATGCAAATTCGGCTTTTGGTATTTCTTTTGACCTTCTTAATTTAAGAGGAGTTACTGGTTCGAAATTTCGTTGGATTTACTTATTTATTGCTGTCCCGATTAAGTCAGTATTTTATCATCATAAAGAAGAGTTTTATGTGGTAGAAATTGATGGTGAGAGACCTCACGAGACAGAGTTCCTTGCTTCTTGGCTAAAACCTGAAGTTACATTATGGATTTCACTTGGTCTCTCACATGCAGTACAGTTTGAACAACAAGTCAAAGACGGCGTATTTGAAAACCTTGATAAGGCGATTACCCATGAATTTGCTATGCTACCTCAATATACCAAACGTTTGGTTATCATCGATGGTGATGTTGAATTGATGAATAAAGCCCTCGCTAGTATAAAAAATAAGGGATTAACGGATGCTGAAGTTATCAAATGTTATAAAAATGCGCTGAAAAAATATCAAGTAACCCCAGACCATACGCTTTTTTTAGTTCAACGGATTAATGATCAAGTACCTAATCAATATATTTTTAATCGACCTGTGCAGAAAGATCTTGCGATCCAGCTTTCAATGTTAGAATCCCTTGCTGATTATTTAAAAATTAAACTACCTCTTGATTTTTCTAATATCAATTTAGCTCCTGGGCGCAACTCATTCTTCGAGGGAGTTGATGGTATAAAAATTATAGATAGTAGTTATAACGCGCACTTGATCTCTGTTAAATCCATTCTTGAAATGTTTAAATCAATGCACATCCAGCATAAGTGGTTAATTATTGGTGATATTGTCGATCAAGGTAGTATTGAGGGGCAAGAACATCAAAAACTAGCAGCAGAAATTATAAAAGTGCAGCCAGAATGCGTTATTCTCATTGGTCGCCGAACAAAAAAATACACCGCACCCATTCTAAAAAAAGCCGGAGTACTAGTCTATAGTACTCTCGATCCTAGAGAAGCCTTGGGATATATTAAAAAACATATCAAAGGTCAGGAAACGTTACTTTTTAAAGGATCTCAATATCTGGAATGGATTATTGAGAAGATCTTAAAAGATCCTGCAGACGCCAAGAAGCTACCGAGACGCGAAAAAGCTGCAGTTAAACGTAGGCAGAAACGAGGGTTATATTAATGAAAACATTATATGTCATCCACGGATGGACTTACACGGTTGAGCCATGGAATAAAACAATAAAAATCCTTAAAGATCAATATCAAATAAAAGTTGAGATGTTGCATGTACCGGGGCTGACTGACCCTAGTAAAAAAGTTTGGACTATTAAGGAATATGTCAAATGGGCGGATTCTCTATTGCCTGAAGGTGCAGCTGTATTAGGACACAGTAATGGCGGGCGTATACTCCTAAATTTACTATCAAAGAAAGAGAATGAAAACCGAGTGTCGCATTTAATTCTTCTAGATGCGGCTGGGGTATATGAACCGTCGAAAAAACGTGACTTACTAAGAAAAATCAGTCATCTTTTTTCACCATTAAAACAGATAAAACCTCTTCGCAAAATCATTCATAAAATAATTGGCGCATCAGATTATGAACGTGCTCCTGAAAATATGAAGAAAACTCTCACGAATATGCTAGATTCTGATAAAGACTTAGATTTAACAAAGATAAAAGTAAAAACTGATATTTTATGGGGAGAACTAGATAAAATAACACCACCTAGGCAAGCTCGAAAAATGCACGCCAGTATTAAAGGCAGCCGCTTAAAAATTTTCCCAAATTGGACGCACGCACCGTATATCTGCGATCCAGAAGGTCTTGCTCATGCAATCAGCCAAGTAATGAAGGATAAAAAATAATGAGAAAGCATTATTTTTTAGGGCAAGCTGCCACATTTGGTATTAAAAAAACATTTCGTTTTTTATTTAGCTTTGGTACGAAAAAAGACTTTGAAGAATTGAAGCAAATCCTTGCTGATCGATATAATGTAGAAAAGAAACAGGTTTGGCTTTTTCATTCGGGAAGGACAGCTCTAACTCTTGCGCTATTATCACAAATTCCCTCTGTAAAGTCGCAAAGACAAATAAAAACCAATGATAAAATGCAATCGAAGCAGGATTTGCCAGAAGTTGCAATTACAGCGCTAACCTGCTATGCGGTTGTTCAGGCTGTAAAAACTGCGGGTTATCAGCCAGTTTATCTTGATATTGATCCTAAAACACTTCATTTTAATGGTGAAACTCTCTCTCAGGCACTTAAGGAACATCCTAATATTAAGGCAGTCGTAGTACAAAACAATCTTGGTATTGCATCAGATATCTTGGAGATTAGTCAAGTTGCAAAAGACCATCATTTAATGCTAATTGAAGACCTAGCCCATTCATTTGGAATTAATTATAATGCAACGCTTCCTGCTGGTGGTCTTGGTGATGCTATTATTTTATCCTTTGGTAAGGGTAAAGCTATTGATGCCATTTCAGGGGGAGCATTGATTATGCGAAAAAAGTCACAGAATCAACTACTAGAAGATCCAACCATTGCAAACTCACGTCCTCAAATTTCAGATAGTCTACGTGATCGATTCTATCCATTATTTGGTTTATTTTCAAGAATTCTGTCCTATATCCCAGTAGGAAGACGTAATCTAGGGCAATTTTTTATCTCTTTTTTTGTAAAAATCCACTTCATCAAACGATCTGCTGACGCAGAGTTAGATTTTACGCACCGATTAACATTCTGGCAGGCAAATTATATTGTTCATGAATTATCACATAATCAAGTTACAAGTTCACTGATTAGACAACCTTATTTTGTCGATAATCGTTCTAAAACTCTCAATAAACTTAAAAAATCAGGGTATTATTTTGACGAAATCTGGTATGATATACCGGTCTCGCCTAAAAGATATTATCAAAAGTCTGCGTTTAATCCAAAAACCTGTCCTATTGCCGATCTGGTCTCCAAACATCTTGTAAATTTACCAATATATTATTCTCTAGCAGAAATGAGCGAAGCGAGATTGATCATTGCCGAGTCAGAAATTAGTATTGAAGTTGATAGAAATCAGCAGCCAAAAATTAAAGATAAAAAATATTTGATTGGGAATAAAACTAGTTTAAAGGAAAAAGAAGAGCTCTGGATTCAAAACTCAAAACAGTATCCATTAGCAAATTTCCTCCAGTCCCCAAAATGGCAAAAGTATAACGAGCTACTTGGACATAAGGTAATAAATCTACAATTACAAAATCATCAACAAGCATTAATGATCGTAAAAGATGCAAAACGCGGTCGTTATCTTGAGATTTCTAATGGTCCATTAATTGATTGGTCTAATATACCCTTTGTTACTTTTACATTTGCTAAAATCTATCAAATTGCAAAACAGGCAAAATGTGTTTTTATAAGATTTCGTCCAGCGCTTGAAGATACTATGCAGAATCAAAATTATCTAAAAATAATTAAATCAATCCCCGCATCATTCCATCTCAATGCTGAACATACTGTGTTTTTAGATTTAACTAAATCTGAAGATGAATTATTATCTGGATTCCGTAGACAGACTAGGTATGAAGTACGTCGAGCAGCTAAGTTAAAGATTACTGCTAAAGAGAAGAAAGATTCTAACATACTTGAAGAATTTCATGCAGTGCAGCTCGCCACCGCAAAACGACAGCATTTTATCCCGCCAACACTCAATGAGTTAAAGTGTATGCAAAAGAGTTTTGGAAATGACCTTAAAATATATGTTGCCTATAACGATCAAAAAGCACCGATTGCCTATGGTCTAATACTAATAGATGGAGTGGAAGCGGATTATTATGAAGCAGCCAGTACACCACTTAATCAGAAATTGCCAGGTGCTTATGCCTTGCAATGGCAAGTGATTCAGGATTTGAAGAAAAAAGGTATTAAGCGATATAATTTTTGGGGTATTGCCCCAGTTGGTCAGACCCACCATCGTTATGCTGGAGTAACAACCTTTAAAACGGGTTTTTCTAATCAAAGATTCACCTATATCCATGCTCAAGACATACCAATTAAGAAAATTCATTATCAAATCAACCGTATTATAGAAAGTTTACGTAAAAGACATCGTCACTTAAATTAGGAAGAGAAAATGCAAAAACAAGAAAAAACTCAAAAATACCAGATAGAAGATGCCTGTTCAAAGCAAGAATGGGATCAATTTGTTACTAGTTTCAAAGATGCAAACTTTTTACAGTCTTGGGATTTTTATGAATTCTATAAAAATATTAACCACCAAATCATTCGTCGAATTGTTAAACAAGATCATCAAATTGTTGCAGCCTATGCTGGTGAAGTTGAACCAGCAAAACGTGGTCGACATTTAGCGGTGGCGGGTGGACCCATTTTAGACTGGCAGAAACAAGATTTGGTTGATCTGATATTTCAGGATATGAAAGAAGTAGCGCAAAAATTAAATTGTAGCTTCGTCAGAGTCAGGCCACAGCTAGAGTTTACGAAAAACGCTGAACAAATTTTTAGAACACATCATTTTAAAAAAGCACCAATGTACCTTTCTGTTGAGTATGCAGGCATACTTGATTTATCAAAATCCGAAGAAGAGATACTAGCTAGTATGCGCCAGCGTTTACGTCGTGCGCTTCGAAAAGCAGAAAAAAATCAAATTACTATCGAAAAGACGACAGACCAATCAGCGATTAGGGAATTCTATCAGATTGAGCTGCAGACCGCAAAAAGACATTCATTCTATGCTTTTTCAGAGAAATTTTTAACAAATCAATTTGCCGCATTTGCAAAAAACCATGAAGCAATGCTGTATATTGCAAAAAAAGATGGGCAAATTCTTGCTGAAAATTTTATGATTTTTTATGGCAATGAAGCCTCTTATCATTACGGTGTTTCATCTGAGCTAGGTACAAAGTATTCTGGTGCACCTCTACTTCATCTGGAGGCAATGAGGGATGCCAGAAAGCGAGGGATTGGTCGTTATAATTTTTGGGGAATCGTTGGGGAGAATGAGACTAAACACCGGTTTTATGGTGTCTCTGTTTTTAAGCGTGGCTTTGGTGTAACGGAACTAAAATATCTACCGGCACAAGATCTAGTTGTAAATAAACTAGATTACTACCTAAAAACTTATCCAATCGAAACCATAAGGCGTAAAATTCGTCATGTTTAGTATCTAATTTAAATTAGAGATTAGTGCAGGACGAGAAGACTTTTATATAAAAACGTTAGTTTTGTAGTATAATCATAAGCAGTATGGATGAGAATATTGGTCGTTCTGGTGAGAATTCTTTCGGTAACCAAGCTTTTTCTTCCAATGAAAACAAATACTATCAAAATGATCAAAATCCATCCGAGCAAGACTCTAACCAACAGCGTATAAATCGTGATACGGATTCTCAAGATTATAGACAAAATGATGAGGATAGCTGGGGAAATAATCAAGCAAGAAAATTAGCGGAGCAAACTAAGGCACAAAAAGATGCAAGAGATGCTGAACAGACTGCGTTGATGCAACCAGATATGCAAGATGATGCAAAAATCGCTGAACAAAATCCGCAAGAAAGCGGTCTCGAACAAAGCTTATATAGAAGCAATAATGAAAAAGACGATAAAAAACAAAAACGAAAGCGTAAATTCAAAAAATATAGTCCGCTCGCTGCCGTTTTAGGTATCTTAATTACCATATTCGTAGCCCTATCTAGTTCAACAGTCTTGGCTCCCTTTGGTTTAGTTGCTAATGGTCTTGAGCAATTTAATACACTTCGGACAAGTATGAATACTCGTTCGAGCTATATTATGCCACGTATGTTGCATGGTGGATTAAATTCAAAAATTACATCAAAAGGTCTCTTTGGCTTGGGTTCAGAAAAATTCAAAATTTCTGACTCAATGTCAAAAAAATTAGCCAAGAATGGCATTAAATATATTGAAACAACAGGCACTGATGGCAAACCACTCAATCTCCTATATTACGAAAACGGTCCAGACGGCAAACCAATGGCGGTGGCTGCATATGATGGTGATAAAACGCGTATTCCAGATTCGATAGATCTCCCGTCAACAGAAGTGGATGCGCAGGGCAATCATACTTCCACTAAAGTTGAAATTGACTCAAATAACAAAATGAATTTCAATGACGCCATGTCAAAAGAAAAAGGTTTTTTTAAGGCAGAAGAAAAATCAACAAGAACGCTTAAAGGGCATATCGCAGGATGGTTTGATTCAATCGCTAAAAAAGTCGATACCATGTTAGGTAATCACGGACGTAATCGTCAAGGTTCAACACAAAAAGGTGCTTCAGACGAAGAAATCCAGAAGAACGCTGAGTCTGACGGATTAAAAGAGGAAGCCGAAAATGCTAAAAGTGAGGTTAGTGTGGAAGAAGAAGATCCTGATAATCCTGATGAGACAAAGACGACCCCCGTCGATGATGGTCCTGACGAAATAAAACCAGGTATGGATACAGAATCTGCCACTAAAGCTCTTTCATCAAGAGCCAAAAAAGCGGCAGCTGCTGTGGGTAAGGCCTCAGCCATTACAACAACAGTTGGATACGCCTGTACTCTAATGAAGGTGATCAATACTATTTCACAGACCGTCGGTGCTTTACAACGTGCACATATCCTAAACTATACTACTGGTTTTTTGGAAGTAGTTGATAAAGCGAAATCAGGAGACAGCTCAACTGAACTACATTATTACATGAACGGTTTGAACCAGCGCGGACCAACGAGGGATATGAAAGGTGATATTATTCCAGGCAAAGAAAGCTCTTCTGCTTGGATGAGTGATGCTATTCTGCAATTTTTCAGTAACGGGGAATTGAAAGTTAAATCTAATGATCCAGCTGCAAAAAAATACAATTCAGAATTAGCAATGCAGCAAGCCGTCTTTCACAGTGACGAGGTAGATTCGAGTGATTTAGGAGGAACTGCTATGAGCCTTGGTGCAGTTCTAAGTAAAGCTTCTGGCAGCTTAAATACCTATAAGGGGTGTGTAGCAATTCAATTAACTGGTGATGTACTAGGTGTCTTTAGTGGAGTACTTGAAGTGGTGGCTGCCATCGCATCTGGTGGCATATCGGAAGTAGTCAGGAATATTGCATCGGGATTCATTAGCATGGCACAGGCAGCAGCTATTACTGCGGCGGTTGGTGGCATTATTTCTTTCATTGTCCCGACCATTTCTAAAACCCTTTCGAAAAACTTAATTAAAAACATGGTAGGCGAAGATGCTGGCTATGCAATTAATAGTGGCTTTAATATGTATGCTGGTAAACAGCAGCAAACTAGCTCCGGACTACCTGCAACACAGGAGAGTTTACTTGCACAATATGAAGAGAATGAAAAAGTCATAGCTAGTGAGTCGAGGTATGCAAGGGAGACTAAGAGTCCGCTAGATATTACTTCACCATATACTTTTCTAGGTAGTGTTATGAATACATTAATCCCAGTTGCATCGACTATTGGCTCGCCCCTACAAACCGTCTCAAAGATTAGTAGTATTGTTGGTTCATCTGTCAAAAGTCTTATGCCAACTGCTTCAGCCGATGGTATGAGTAAGATAAAAACTTCTATAAATAAAAACTGTCCTTCTGCAAATGCCTTTAATAAACCCTTGGCTATGGATGCCTTCTGCAATCATTACATCACGTCAGATTACTCAACTATTCGAATCTCACCAGATGAAATCATTGATAAAGTTGGACGTGATAATCTAGATGTCGATAATATAAAAGAGGATGTCAATAACGGTAATCCAGAGATCAAGGATGATTCAAACCTCGCAAAATGGACTTTATCATGTGCAGTCCGTGAATCTCATTTTGGAGTCGCAGATAGTAATATTGCACAAGCAGTTTCAGGAGGAAGCATAGGTGTTGGTAAAGGCGCAATTAAAAATATTACAGGCGCAGTTATTGGTAGTATACCGTTAATCGGTTCAACCGTTCAGGGTGTCCTTGACGCATCAGAGGCAGCAAATGTTGGTTGGACTACTGGCGAAAATTGTTTAAGCGAAGAATCAAAATATTTCTCTCGTTACTCTGAAGATCAACGGGTATTTGAATCCGCAGGCTTGATTGATAAATCGTCTGTTACAGCATATCTTGATCGATATTATGAAAAACATCCATTAGACTTCACGGATTCCGGAATCGTTGCTCGTTACACAGGGATGACTAAAGATCAAGCTGAAGTTGCACTTGGGTTAATAGAATATAACCAATACCTTGCACAATATCATCCCAAAGAAAAAGGTCCCAAGATTAAAGAAAAAATCGAAGATTATCAATATGAATCAAACGCAATAATTGCTGAAATTATGCCAGATAGTTTATTGGGATTGCAGGAGGAAAAAACAATACAAAGACTTACATCAATCACCGCCTAATCATTTTATCTATGTTAAAATAAACGTAAGAATTATAAAAAGGAGAAATAATGTCCATTAAACTTAAATATATAGATAGTCATTGGGGAATCTTTGCCCTACAAGGTATCGTTGCACTATTGTTTGGCTGGTTTGCATTATTTACTGGTTCGAGTGATATTCAAACGTTGATCATCGTTGTTGGCTCAGTTCTACTAAGTCTCGGTATTATTGAATTAATTAATCTCCTAATTCGTACACATACAAGAAATACTTGGGGAATTTCATTACTCATGGCGGTGCTTGAAATTGGCGCAGCACTTGCTCTACTATTCACATACGAGCAAAATGTTACTTGGCATCTTGTAGTAATTGCAGTCTACACGATTTTACGTGGATTGTTTGAAATCATACTGGGACTTCACTCGATTGATGATACGACGGATAAATTCAGCTGGGTTCTTGCAGGTATCTGTGGCTGTATTATGGGTATCGTGATTTTGAACGCTGGTCGACTAGGAACAATGCATTTTATTAAATATTTTGGTTCATATATGATGATTTTCGGTATAGTTAATCTCATTTACTCTGTACATAATCGTGAGCAGTCAAATGACTATCAGCAAGAAAAGATTGCTAACAAGAAGGCAAAATTAGCTAGTAAAACCAAGACTGTAAAGAAGTCTGTCAAAAAGAAATAAAAGCGTGCTACTCTAACCCCTCAAGTGCAACAC
>CAUUYE010000005.1:0-48072 GCA_963549315.1 uncultured Candidatus Saccharibacteria bacterium
GTTTCAATGCATCGCCTTTATTATAAAATAAAATATTCTATTTAGCAACTATATCTCTAAATTAACATTTCAAGTGCAACATTAATAATGAAAAACTTATTATCAAAAATTGTTAGATTATATGCTTAATTGATATTGTTTAAATAAGAAACCTATGTATGCGTTAGCGAAAAGGACGATTGATAGTGCATAGTTGTCTGCAATCCCAGACGCTATTTTAGAAAACGTGTCAAAAGTGCATGGAGCAACAACTACGATGTCCTCTTCTGGGATTTGCTGGTAACCGTTTGATTCGTAGCGAACTATGACGTCACTTGATATCGATCCGAAATCAAGGAAAGATATTGCTGCCGGAGTGGGTATCAGAATGATGTTGCTCGCTCCGTTATTTCTTAGCATGCTAAGAAAAGCTGTAATAGTTGCTGTTCTGTGTGCTCCAGTCACAACACAATAGATAGTTTTTCCTTTTAACATTGCAGAACACCCCCTTCGTGTTGATACTTAGGAAAATCTTTACAAAGAGTATTGGCGGTAGAGCTCGTAGGCCATCGCGGAGACAGCTACTGGAAGTGTGAGGAAATCAACTTTCGTTTTATCCATCGGAAGCTTTACGACGTCGTCAAGCATAGCTTGTTTTGCTTTTGTGAGACCAGAACTTTCTGTCCCAAAGACAATGACGATGTCCTGATCAAGCGGCAATTTGACGTCATAGAAAATTTTGTTAGTTTCTCCTGAAGTGCCGATGAGGTACTTGCCTTTTGAGCGCAAATCATTAACTGCGTCTTCAAACGTTTCGTAATGAGTTGATGTAAACCCATCTTTAATGTTCCAAGAACGGACTTTCGATTTTACTTTCGGCATTTCGAATGGCAACGAACTGCCGGCGGTATAAACTTTTGCATCAATTGACTGCGCAACTTGGATGATGTGCGCCATGTCGTATGGCGACCTGAGTGCGTCGAATAACAATTCAACTTTCTTCATAATGATTGCTCCTTTCTGCAGACCAGAATAAACGGATCTGATGTCACGACGGGGTCGTGAAAATTTTTGATGATTTTTTGTTCGTCTTCTTGTGAAAAATTTTCGATGAATGGAAAACTTTTTACAATAGTGATGAGATTTTCGATGGACTCGTATTTCCTGGTGATAGTATAGCAATTGAGGCTTAAAATATGAAGATCAGCTTTACTTTTGATGCCTCTTTTCGTTGGTTAGTGTTGCACTTGAGATGTTAATTTAGAATTACATTTGTCTTTATTGCATAATATTATGTAATATATTATAATCTTGCAAACTTATTGTACATTTAGAATTTGGAGGTGAATTATGCCAGAAAAGAGAATTAACTTGATAGAAGATGATGAAGTAAAAACCACAAGTACCTTTTTAAGAGGGTTTGCCAGCGCGGGAGGATGTGTACAGATTTTGATTGCTTTAGGTTACGCAAGACGTAAACATGCTGGTCAACTCAGAAAAAATGGTAGACCTTTTATCCTACATCCTTTAAAAGCTGCTACTTATGCAATTTCTTGTGGTATTAAGGACGATGTACTTCTTGCTGCAATTTTGTTGCATGACGTACCAGAGGATACGATGACACCAGTTACTGAACTACCGTGTAATGATGAAGTAAAGCATGCTGTAGAACTGATGACATTTAGGCGTTGTGATGGTGAATCAAAACTTGAGGCTAAACGTCGATATTATTATGGTCTTATGGAAAGTAAATATGCATTACTGTGTAAAGCTTATGACCGTGTAAATAATATCTGGACGCTGTGTGATTTATCCCGTGAGGCAATTATTAAGAATATTTATGAAACGTCTTTTTTCTTAATGCCGTTGCTTGATGACGCTAAATCACTTTGGCCTGAATTTGCTAACCAGATTAGTGGCTTGCGAGAGGTGTTTCGCGGTATGATTCATACCTATTCTGTTGCATATGGCTTTGTGCTGCCTAAGAATGAACCGTCCGATAAAGAGTGGCAAAATATTCTTGGGTGTTGAAGCTAAGGGACACTAGCTGTCCCTTTTTTATTGAGCCAGAATTTTATTATTAATATGTGTTATAATAAAATGGCTGGGGCATTAGCTCAGTTGGCTAGAGCGCTTCAATGGCATTGAAGAGGTCATGAGTTCGAGTCTCATATGCTCCACCAGTTTAAGATTTTTTATGTTTTGCCGTTAGGGCATTTTTATTATGTTTAATAACCTCGCTTGATAATTGGCGAGATTTTTTTGTATGAAAATTTGAATTAGGGTTTTTGGGTTTTCTTTTCTTTGAAGACGATAAGTTTTGAAAAGAGATAATTCAAAATCACAGTGATAATATTGCAGAGTAGTTTCCAAATAAGTTTATCTTGCTTGAAGTTGTCGACCATGAGCCACATTAGGAAGACTTCGATACCAAGAGTGATTAGTCTGGCAATAACAAACATTACAGCTTCTTTGGTAGTTTCTTGGTTGGTTTTGGTTTTACTTTTAAAAACCCAGATTTTGTTAGTAATAAAGGCAAAGGCTACGGCGATAATCCAAGCGGCGATGGTAGCGGCGATGGTTTCTAAATTAAAAACAGTGGAGAGAATCCAGAAAGTGACGAGGTTGATTAGAGTGGTGAGCACACCAAAGAAGAGGTAGGCGATTACTTCTGAATATTTTTTGAGAAAAATCTTGAATTCTTTGATTGAGGTTAACGCTTTTTTAAGATCTTTAAACATGGTTTAATTATACATCATTTTTGTATACAACAAAAAATACCTCCAGAAGAGGTATTTTTTGTTTGCTTAACGCTTTGAGAACTGTTCGCGTTTTCTGGCGGAGCGAAGACCGTATTTTTTGCGTTCTTTCTCACGTGGATCACGCTTAATGAGTCCAGCTTTCTTAAGGATTGGGCGTAGATCAGGAAATTCTAGGGTGAGAGCCTTAGAAATTGCTAACTTAATAGCATCAACCTGACCAGCAAGACCACCACCTGAAACTAAGATAGTAACATCAAACTCTTTTTGTTTTCCAGCAAGAGCTAATGGATCAGTAACCTCAGCAAGTAACGATTTATTACCTGAAAGGTAGTCAAGTGCGACTTTATTATTGATGGTGATTTCACCTTTGCCCTTAAAGAGACGGGCACGTGCGGTGGCAGCTTTGCGGCGACCAAGACCGTAAGAATATTTTGTAGCCATTATTTGATCTCCTTTGGATTTTGTGCAGTGTGATCATGCTTTTCACTATTGAAAACACGAAGACGCGACATGCGATCTGCTGCTAGTTTATTTTTTGGTATCATCCCCTTGACAGCTTCCTTGATTGCATAAGAAGGATCTTTTTCAATAACCTCTTCAAGCTTTAATTCTTTTAATCCACCTGGAAAGCCACTGTGGCGATAATATTTTTTATCAACCATTTTGTTACCCGTAACTTGAAGGTTTTTAGCATTAATGACGACGACATAGTCACCGTTGTCAATGTGTGGTGTGTAAGTAACTTTTGATTTCCCCATTAATTTATCTGCAATAACGACAGCAAGTTTGCCAAGTGGCAAAGTACTGGCATCAATAAGATACCATTCACGTTTAATACT
Organism: uncultured Candidatus Saccharibacteria bacterium; assembly: GCA_963549315.1. Taxonomy (GTDB): domain Bacteria; phylum Patescibacteriota; class Saccharimonadia; order Saccharimonadales; family Saccharimonadaceae; genus Nanosyncoccus. The sequence continues at coordinate 3,581 of CAUUYE010000005.1, forward strand.
TTCAGATTTTTGGCTAAAGGTTTTCATTATTTAGCCTCCTTTTTTAAATCAAGATTAATGGTATCAACAAAGGAGATAGTAGCCATTTCAGCGTGATCTCCTTTTCTGAAACCACTGCGTTCGATTCTTAAATAACCAGAGTCACGTTTGATCTGTGGTGCGATTACATCGACTAAAAGATCTGCCACTTCGAGATTATCGAGGCGAGAGATTAGTAGACGGCGGTTAGCGAGTCCACCTTTTTTAGCAATAGTAATTAGCTTTTCAGCACTGCGGCGCAATTCTTTAGCGCGAGCAAGCGTGACGGTGATTGATTGATATTTGATCAGAGAGCACATCAGCCCACGTAGTAGAGCCCTTCTCTGGTCGGTTTCACGGCCGAATTTACGACCTTTATATCCGTGGCGGTGCATTTAAATATTTAACTCCGTTAACTTTTGTTTAACTTCGTCAAGTGCTTTTTGTCCGAAACCTTTGAGTTCTTTAAGATCGGTGTCAGAAAGAACTACTAAATCACGAATTGTGCGAATTTCGTTATTGACAAGTGCATTGGCGGTACGAGCGGAAAGTCCGAGCTCTTCAATTGGGAGCATTAAACCGGCGTCTTCCGTTTCTTCTTTTGAACCTGGTGCAGGAGCTGATTCAACAACTGTGCTACCAGCGAAAGCTTTATATTGATTGAGTAAGATTGCTGCAGCTTCTTCGAAAGCCTCTCTTGGAGTGATCGTACCATCGGTGTCGATAGTAAGGGTAAGTTGGTCCAAGTTAGTGTCTTGTCCAACACGGGTCTTATCTACATCAAAACGAACACGCAAGACTGGTGTGAATACAGCATCAAGTGCAATCATATCGCTATGAATACGTTCTTCGCTAGAGGCTTCGATTGGAAGGTAGCCTCGACCAGATTCAACGATAAAGTGCATCTTTAAAGTATAATTTGGGTCATCAATATGACAAATTATCTGGTTTGGATTAGCGATTTCGACATCACCAGTAAGCTTGATGTCGCCGGCGACAACACGAGCGTCGCCATCTTTTTTAGTCTGTTCACTGCCTTTTACCTCTAGTGATAGTTCAACTGGGGCGTCAGTATGACATTTGAAGCGGATGTTTTTGAGATTTAACATGATATCAATAACATCTTCACGGACACCTTCGATTGCGGTAAATTCATGAGTGGTACCTTCTATACTGAAAGAAGTAATTGCTGCTCCTTTTATGCTAGAAAGTAGAACACGACGTAATGAATTACCTAAAGTGTAACCATAGCCGTGATAAAGCGGCTTAATTACGAAAGAGGCGGAAGTGGCAGACAATTCGTTAATTTCTGCAAGATTTGCTTCGTGAATTACTTTTGTTGTCATTGTTCTCCTTAGCGTGAGTAATACTCAACGATTAATTGTTCGTTAATTCCGGCTTCTGCTTCTTCGCGTTTTGGCTTACCGGTGATTTCAATTTTCATTTTTTTAGCATCGGCTTTTAACCAGCTGAGTGGCTGTGCTCCTGAAGCAGCAACAATATTCTCGAGATTTTTGAAGTATTCTGACTTGGCTGATTTTGCACGGACTTCTAAGACGTCTCCGGCTTTGAGTCGGATTGATGGAATATCAATGCGACGACCGTTAAGTAGGAAATGTCCGTGAGAGACAAGCTGACGAGCTTGGCGTCTAGTGAGGGCGAAGCCTGCACGGAAGACGACGTTGTCTGCACGACGTTCAAGGAACTCTAAAAGATTCTGTCCAGAAAGTCCATCAGTCTTTTGAGCTTCTTTCATGAGTTTTGCAAACTGTTTTTCTAGAAGACCATAGAGACGGCGAACCTTTTGTTTTTCACGTAGCTGAGTGAGATAAAGACTACCTCCTCTAACTCGCATGTCACCATGCTGACCTGGAATTCCAGATTTTTTTGCCATAATTTTATGGGCTTTTGGTGCGAGGGCGAAGCCTTCGCGACGACTTTGTTTAACGATTGGAGATTTATCTCGTGCCATTACGGTTTCCTCTCTCCTTTAGGTCGCACACCACCATGAGCGATTGGTGTTTGATCGGTTATACTATCAATTTTTATACCAAGACTGGAAATAGCACGAATTGCACTATCACGACCAAGTCCAATTCCTTTGACGTAAACATCAACTGAATTAAGTCCGTGATCTTTTTTGGCAATTTCGCCTGCTTTTTCAGCGGCAATTTGTGCAGCATATGCTGTACCTTTTTTCGAGCCTCTAAAACCATTAGCTCCAGCAGATGACTGGGAGAGAACCTGTCCCTTCTTGTCTGATACGCTGATAATTGTGTTATTAAAGGTTGCTTTAATATGTACTTGTCCTGAAGTGACAATACGTTTGCCTTTTTTACCTTTAGTTTTTGTGGCTTTTACTTCTGTTGCCTTTGCTTGACTTGATTCTTCTGTCATACTTTTACCTTCTAAGTCTTACTTGCTGCTTTTGGTTGTGTTCCACCGACCGCGATCGCCTTACCCTTACGTGTACGTGCATTTGTACGGGTACGCTGGCCGTTGACTGGAAGTCCAGCCTTGTGGCGGATACCTTTGTATGAATTGATATCCTTGATTCGTTTAATATTGTTTGTAACGAGGCGACGCAGATCACCTTCGACCTGATATTTACTAGAAATAATGTCGTTGATTTTCTGTTCTTCAGCCTCGGTGAGATCTTTCACCCGAGTGGTAGGCTTTATTTTAGCCTCCGCAAGGATGGCTTTTGAGGTTGTGCGTCCAATACCGAAAACATAGGTAAGAGCAATCCAAACCTGTTTTTCGGAAGGGATAACAACGCTAGCAATTCTTGCCATTCTTAACCCTGCCTTTGCTTATTCTTAGGTTTTTTCTTGTTGATGACACGCAAAACGCCTTTACGACGAACGTAGATGTCATCAGGGGAGATTTTCTTTACACTTGCACGTACTTTCATTTGTGTAAAAATCCTTTCCTTAATTAAACTATTCTTAGGTACTCCTCTAGTTTCACTAGCGGAAAGTGGCTATAAGTTTCGCCAAGATAGCGTTTGATATTATTTCAGGCGGAAGCTAATGCGACCCTTTGTGAGATCATAAGGGGTGAGTTCAACTTCTACCTTGTCACCTGGCACAAGACGGATAAAGTTTTTGCGCATTTTTCCGCTCATGTGCGCAATAATAATATGGCCATTCTCAAGCTCCACTCGAAATTGAGTGTTTGGTAATGCATCGACGATGGTGCCGCCGAGTTTGATTACTTCCTTTTGACTAACCATAAATTACTAGGTTATTTTATCAAAAAATAATTAAAATGTAAATGTTGTTTTTTTGTATTGGTCAGTAGATTTTGGTTAATTGTTTGAAGTTTGTGATTAAATAGTAATTTTTTCCATTTCGTTTATAGTTTTATCTCTGTAAATGAGATCTTCTCGTTTTCTGAATCCAATTTTTTCCCAAAAGAGATTACCGAGTTTATTCTTAGAGAAGACAACTAAGGCGACTTTATTAATACCTTCGGTTTTTAAGGCAGATAATGATGATGTTACGAGTTTTTGTCCGATTCCTTTCTTTCTAAATTTTTCAGAAACCGCAGTGTGATAGATATAACCTCTTCTTCCATCATGTCCAGAAATAATTGTGCCAATAATTTCATTATGAAAAGTTGCTACAAAACATGTATTTGGGTTACGTTGCAAGAAAATATTAATCCCAGTCTTTGTATCATCTAAATTATTTAAACCCATTCCTTTGGTTAAAGTCCAGAGCCTATAAACATCATCATAATCTTCGATTATCATTGGTCTTATACAGATATCATCCATATTTTACTTTGCTCCATTACATTCGGATTGCTCTTAAAAATTGACGTGAGAGATAGGTTTTTTGTAGATCTGACCATTCGCCGGTGCAGGTGATCAAACTGATTGAACTTACACCCTGAATTGGTGAAACCTGCAAAGATCTCATTTTTTGGTTTGCTTCGTCTAATCCAACCGTTAAATTATCATATACTTGATATTGATACTTTGTGCCATCCCCCATTTCAATTTGAATTAAGTCTCCTTTTTCTAACAAATGAAGATTTTTAAAAACTCCTTGCATAGTCGGTCCGCCGTTATGTCCGTCTAAAATACTAGTGCCGTTTTTTCCTGGGAGATCTGAACCTGTGTACCATCCTACATCGAAAATATTTCTTGGAACTTCAATAGCTCCTTTTTTCGTTTCATTGACTGGTAGTATTCTTGCATTATGTACGCTGATTTTTTCAATTGTTAGAAATCTTGGTCGGTCTGCTGCAACAGAATATTTTTGTGTTTGTTCTTGAGTAACTACTGTTTCATCAACGTCTGTACTATCTGTTGAAACGTCACCAGTTGTGCGTGGAGTGATCCTTTCTTTACCTTCTTGATTTTTATAATAATCATTTTCCCATGTTGATAGTCTAACAACAACAGCTATGAAGAATAAAATAAAGATGATTGTTAATATTTTTCCAAAGTTAATTTTTATTTTTTGATTTTGTAAATTCATGCTACCCTTTTTTACTTAAAATCGTCATATGTTACCATAAGAGCTCTTGAGTCAACTTGACGTAGATTTTCCAGTGCAACCGTAACAACGATTAGCAAGCCTGTTCCTGAAAGAGAGAGTCCCATTGGGGAACCGGTTAATATAATGAAGATATAATCAGTGATAAAAGGCAGCATAGCAATTAGACCTAACGAGATTGAGCCGAAGAGATTAAGTCGATTTACAACATTGTCAAGATACTTAGCTGTAGTTTTACCTGGACGTACCCCTTCGATGAAACCACCTTGTTTTTGAAGATTATCTGCAATTTCGTTAGTATTAAAGATAATTGATGTGTAAAAATAAGTAAATAACACAACTAATATAAAATATAGACTTGGGTAGATAAACCACTGTCCTGTAATTCCCGTTGGATAAAGTCGTTTAAAATTTTGTGCATTTGGTGCGGTAAAAAGTGAAGTTAAAACTGAGCCTAGCGAATTACCTGGATTAATAGTAGTAATTAATTGTCCAATTAAAGATGGTAATGAAAGAAAGGCTGTAGCAAAAATAACAGGCACAACGCCAGCGGCGATTAATTTAATTGGAAGGATAGACTTGATATCTCCGTAGGCACTATTTCCGTGCACACGTTTAGCATAATTGATTGTGATTATTCTTTGTGCTTCATTGAGTTTCACGAGCCAATAGAGAACAACTATAATGGCGACTAACATAATCACTAAAGTCCAAAAGACAATTGGATTGACTGGAAGATTTATCCAGCCAAACAAACTAAGTGTGCCATATTTTGTTTCAAATAAGCTGCGTGTTAGTGAGGCTGTGGTGGTTGGGAATTGTGAAATAATACTGGCAAAAATGACAGTTGAGATTCCGTTACCGATTCCCTGTTCTGTAATTAGCTCGCCCATCCACATAAGAATAAGTGAGCCTGCTGTCATAGTGGTAATTGAAAGAATCCAATCTCGGGTTGTTGGGACAAAAGTAACGGTATTCGTTGCGGCAACTGATTGATAAAGAATATAGATGTACGCAATAGACTGAATAATAGCAAGAGGAACAGTTAACATACGAGTCCACTGGTTAATTTTGCGACGACCGGTCTCACCGTCTTCTGATAGCTCTTCTAGACTTGGTAAGGCTTTTGTGAGCAGTTGGAAAATAATCGAAGCGGTAATATATGGTGAAAGACCTACTAGAATAATTGAAAAGGAAGCAAGTCCACCACCTGAAATAAGATTGAGGAATCCAGAAAAATCTGATTTAGCAATCAAGTTTGTGACAGCATCTTTGAAAGTTTTTGCATCACCCATTGGTACAGGGATGTGTGCTAAAAGCCGGTAAGCAATTATGATACCAAAAACAATGGTGATACGTTTTAACATATCTTTATTTCTAAGGGATTTAAATATAGTCTTGAAATGCATTAGGACCTCTCTTGTATTTACTAATCTATATTATCATAATCTGAACAAAAAATAACCCTCGTGAGGTTATTTTTTGGTTTTTTTAAGCTACAGCTTTGTCGGAATTGGTTTTTGGACGAGCTGGAATTTTAACTTTAGTAAAACTACCACCTGCCTTTTTAATCATTTCGATTGCTGACTTGCTAGCAAATTGAGTTTTTAAGTCAATTTTTGAAGTAAGTTCGCCACGTGTAATGATTTTAACTTTGGTGTATGGATTGGTAATTAAATTGGTTTCTGCCAAGATAAAATTATCAACAACACCCTTTAATCCATTGAGATTATCTGTATAGACTAGCTCAGCTTTATTTTTTAGTGATTTAAAACCTTTTAGTTTTGGTACTGCTTGCATAATTGCACGTTGTCCGCCCATAAATCCTGCTGGCATTTTACTGTGTCCTGTACGAGCTTTTTGACCTTTAGTACCTCGACCGGCTGTTTTGCCTCGACCAGCTGCAATACCACGTCCTGCTCTGGTTGAGCGAGTATTTCGTTCAACGATTAATTCATTATATTTCATTATTGATTCTCCTTTTTGGAGGTTTTATTTTTTTCGATTGTGGTGTTCCACTTTGCGCGAGGGACCTGTTGTCTTAAACCTTCAATAACGGCATATGCAATATTTACTTTATTGGTTGAGCCAAGAGATTTCGAAATAAGGTTTTTAACACCAGTTAAACCGATAATTGATCGTACAATACCACCAGCAATGATTCCTGTACCTGGGGCTGCAGGCTTCATTAAAACATGAGCTCCTGTGGTTTTAGTCTCAACTTCGTGGCAAATTGTTTCTTCATTCATGTTAAAGGTGATCATGTTCTTTTTTGCAACTCGGGTAGCTTTTTGTACAGCCGTGGTTACATCTCCACCCTTTGCAACACCAACACCTACCTTATTCTTTTTGTTGCCAACAGCAACAAGAGCTTTAAAACGCATACGTCGACCACCTTTCACGGTACGAGAAACTCGGTCGATATTAATAGTGATTTCATCAAACTCTTTTGGCGCATTGTCAGATTTAACTCGGTCGCGACGATTATTCTTGCGAATTGGGCGACCTGCCATGTCACGAGGCTGTTTTGTTGCAGCAACCTCATCGGTCATCTTCAATGTACCTGACTTGTTAATTACCTTTGGTTGTTTAACCGCGGTTGTTTTTTCATCGGTCATATTTAGAACTCCAATCCTTCTTTACGAGCAGCATCGGCAAGAGCGGACATGCGTCCGGCATATAGCTTTGATCCCCGATCGAAGACGACTTTGTTAATATTTGCTTTTTTTGCTAATTTGGCAATTTCTGTACCAATTTGAGTGGCTTTTTCTGTCATTGAACCTTTTACTTTTTTACCAACTGTTGTAGCGTAAGCTAAAGTTGTACTAGCGTCATCGTTAATGATTTGTGCGGTTACATTTAAATTACTAAAGTGAGCAGTGAGGCGTGGGCGCTCAGCTGTGCCGTGGATTTTAGCACGGGTTCGATTTGCGCGAAAAATTTTATTCATTATTTCTTTCCTGCCTTTCCAGCTTTACGGAGTATTACTTCATCCGCATACTTAATACCTTTGCCTTTGTATGGCTCTGGTTTCTTTAGTGCACGGATTTCTGCTGCAGTTTGACCAACTTTTTGCTTATCAATGCCAGAAACTGTAATTTCCATCTTATTAGTTTTTAATTCTACACCTTCTGGTGCGGTGTATTTAACTGGGTGAGAAAAACCAAGAGACATCTCAATCTGTTTTGGTCCGCCTGAAAGACGAAAACCAACACCATTGATTTCAAGTTTTTTCTCAAAACCTTTTGTAACACCGATAACAGCGTTATTTAGGAGTGCACGTTGTAAGCCATGCCAAGCACGGGATTTTGGCTCATCATCTTTTCGAGTAATGATGGCTTTTCCGTCCTCGATCTTAGTAACGATATTCTCTTGTACAGGAACTTCGAGTGAACCCTTAGGTCCAGCAACAGTAATTTTCTGTTCGCCGACCGTGATTGTCACTCCTGCAGGAATCTGTACAGGTTGTTTTCCGATACGACTCATATCTTCCTTTCAATTAATATTATCCCTGTTATAATACCATGTTTTATAAACTATCGCAATATTCGCGTTAGATAAAATTATTGATGATAAAAAATAGAGTAGTTTTTGACTACTCTATTTTAGTTTTATAGACTTACCAAACTTTAACGAGGATTTCGCCACCTAGACGGGCTTTTTTAGCTTCGTCTCCGGTCATCACTCCTTTTGAAGTGGAGATGAGGATAATCCCACGACCAGATTTAATCTTTGGTAATTCTTCAACGCCAGCGTAAACACGACGACCTGGTTTTGAAACCTTATTAATCTCGTTGATACGAGGAGCTTCATTAATTTGATTGATGATTACCTTAATTGAATTACGTGGTGTAGCTTCAACTATTTTGTAATCTGTGATGAAGTTTGTGCGTTTGAGACCTTCAAGGATTGCAATCTTAAGCTTGGAAGCTGGAACACTAACTTCGTTCTTGTGAACCATGATAGCGTTTCGAATGCGAGTGATAAGGTCTGCAATTTGATCTGTTGATTGTAATGACATACTTATTCCTTTCCTTACCAACTACTCTTTGTTACGCCTGGGATTTCGCCCTTGCTGGCTTTTTCACGAAAACTGATACGACTAAGTCCGAATCGACGCATGTAACCACGTGGACGACCGTCAAGTAGGTCACGATTTTTTAAACGTGTTGGACTAGAATTCTTTGGTAGTTTTTGAAGACCTTCTAGATCGCCTGCAGCTTTTAATTCTGCTCGTTTGGCTTTATATTTGTCAAACATTTTCTGGCGTTTAAGATCGCGAAGGACTGCTGATTTTTTTGCCATATTATTTGCTCTCCTTCTTTTCAAAAGGCATACCGAATGCCTCTAGTAGCTTACGGCTACCTTCTTTAGTACCGTTTTTAATAATAAATGTAACTTCTAGTCCGTGGAGAACTGAAGCATCTTCAAAGGTGATTTCTGGGAAGACGGTTTGTTCTTTAAGACCTAATGAATAATTGCCTTGCTTATCGAATGATCCAGCTGGAACGCCATGGAAATCACGCACGTGAGGCAATGTGATATTGATTAAGCGATCAACAAACTCGTACATTTTATCATTACGTAAAGTAACTAAATAACCAACTGGCGCACCCATACCCTTACGGATTTTGAAGGTGGCGATTGATTTTTTGGCGAGTCGTGAAGTTGAAGCCTGCCCTGTAATCTTTTCAAGAGTTAAGGCTACAGTTTCCGTGAAATGTTTATCTTCACGTTTTTTACCGACACCACAAGATACGATAACTTTTTCAAGTTTAGGCAGTTTATTAATATTATCAATTTGTAGTTCTTTTTTCAGATTTTTAATAATCTGATCATGGTAAAGGCTTTTAAGACGAGGAATATATTTATCTGACATAATTACTTCCCTTCCTTTTTAAGGTTAGAAAGGTCAATTCCAACATGAATATCCTTCTTTCCACCTTTAGGATTAAATTGTGTAGCACGTAAGTGTCTTTCACGAACACCGATCCCTTCGATCATCGCTTGATGATTTTTGAGATCCATCTTAACAACCTTACCAGATTTACCTTTATTATCACCAGTGATAATAGTTACTGTATCTCCAGTTTTAATGTTCTGTTTCATTTTACAGTACCTCCGGTGCTAAGCTAATGATTTTATTAAAGCCAAGTTCGCGGAGCTCGCGTGGAACTGGTCCAAAAACACGAGTACCTTTCGGGTTTTTGTCGTCATTAATGATGACTGCAGCGTTATCGTCAAAACGAATAGTAGAACCATCAGGTCGACGAATTTGTGCACGTGTCCTAACGATGACTGCCTTTACGACGGCTTTCTTTTTTATATTTCCTGTAGGTGAGGCATCTTTAACGCTAGCGGTAACAATATCTCCTACGTGAGCATATCGAGCACGAGTACCACCAAGGACACGGATTACTCCAAGTTCTTTGGCGCCACTATTATCGGCAACATGCAATCTAGTTTCCTGTTGAATCATGATTAATTTTCCTCCCCTGTTTCTTTATCTTCAGGTAGTATATTCTTAACCTCATCCTTTAGTTCAACTGTACCATGTGATCTTTCAAGAATTTTGACAAGTTTATAGGTGCAAGTTTTGGAATATGGGCGGCAAGCGGTGATTTCGACCTTATCTCCTAACTTTGCCTCATTATTCTCGTCGTGAGCAGTGTATTTACGAGTGTGTGAATATTGCTTACGGTAGAGAGGATGAGTTTCTCGGTTAGTGATGGAGACTGTAATGGTCTTGTCACGTTTGTCAGAAGTTACTACTCCTTGAAGTGTTTGTGCCATATTTAGGCTCCCTTTCCTTGATTAGTTAACGTTTTTGATCTTGCAATTGCCTTTTTTAACGTCTTGATCTTATGTAAATTTTGAAGTGTACCATCAACCAATCCGCGACGAGCTTCCAATAATTCTTTTTGAAGTTCTGGCAAAGTTTTTGCTACTTTTTGAGCTTTTTCAGTTTTCTCTGTTTTTTCCACTTTTTTCTCAACCATGTTTATTGCTCTCCCTTCTTAATAAACTTGCAGCGAACCGGAAGTTTATGTGAAGCAAGTCTTAGAGCTTCTTTAGCTTGTTCTTCGGTTACATCAGCCATTTCAAACATGATTGTACCGGTTTTAACTTTAGCTACATAGAACTGAGGTTCTCCTTTACCTGAACCCATCTTTACATCAAGTGGTTTTTTGGTAACTGGAGTGTGTGGAAAGATTCGGATCCAAATTTTACCACCACGTTTTATATATCTTGTAATAGCTTGACGAGCAGCTTCGATTTGTCTTGAGTTGATGCGCTCGTTATCGAGTGACATTAGTCCATAGTCCCCGAAAGCAACTGTATTGCAGCGTGTTGCAACGCCGTCATTTTTGCCTTTTCTGACTTTACGATGTGCAACGCGACTTGGAAGTAAAATAGCCATAATTATTTCTCTCCCTTATAAATCCAGACCTTGACACCAACGATACCAGCAATGGTTGGAGCGTGATGACAGTAGAAGTCAATATCTGCGCGAAGGGTATGTAGAGGGACCGAGCCTTCAATAAACTTTTCGCGACGAGACATTTCTGCCCCATTTAGACGACCGGAGACTTCAATACGTACTCCTTTAGCGCCAGCCGTCATGGTTGATTGACTAGCCATTTTGACTGCTCGTCTAAAATTCATACGCTTACCAAGTTGGAAACCGATATTTTCAGCTACTAATTTGGCTGATAACTCTGGTTTTTTAACTTCTTCAACATTGATTCGGATAGGCTGTGAAACAAACTTTTCTAGTTCTTTTTTGATTTCATTGATGCCTGCACCTTGTTTACCAATTACTGCGCCAGCTTTTGCGGTACGGATGGTAATTGTAGTAAGGTTATCAGTTCTTTCAATATCTATACGAGCAATGGTTGGACGAGATTTGAAGCGGTTTTCAATTGCTTCACGAATCTTAACATCTTCGATTAACCATTTCTTAAAATCAGTATTTCTGGTGAACCATTTTGATGACCAGTCTTTGCTGACTTGAAGACGATAAGAGACGGGATTAACTTTTTGTCCCATTATTTATCCTCCTTTTTAGCCGTGTCTACTTTCTTTGCTTTTTCTTCACCGGCAACTTCAACATAGAGATTGCTGGAGACTTTTTCAAATGGAAGAGCGCGACCACGAGATGCTGGAACGAAACGACGAATACGTGTTCCTGCGGTTACTGAGATACGTGCAATTCGAATAGTCTTTGGGTCAATTGATACGCCTGAATTTAGTAGATTAGCTTTGGCTGAATCAATTGCTTTTAGGACTGATCTTGCGGCACGACGTGGTGTATTTTCAAGGATAACGATGGCGTCTGCGACGTAACGATCTCGAACTAAACTGGCAACAATATTGGTTTTACGAGGCATTGAATCAATACCTTTAATATATGCATGTGCAAAATGAGTAGACATTATTTACCTCCTCGTTTTGCAGCTTCAGCTGCTTTTTTACCACCGTGGCGTTTAAATTTGCGGGTTGGAGCAAATTCGCCAAGTTTATGACCGACCATATTTTCTGATATAAAAACTGGGACGTGTACTTTTCCGTTATGAACAGCAACTGTGCGACCAACCATCTCTGGGAAGATTGTTGAGTAGCGTGCCCAAGTTTTAATCACGGTGCGATCTTCGGTAGAAAGAGCTTTAATTTTCTTTTCTAGTTTAAAATCCACGAAAGGACCTTTTTTAAGGCTTCTTCCCATAGACTATTTCCTCTTTCCTTCGTGTCGACTACGCACGATCATTTTATTAGTTTTCTTATTATGGCGAGTACGGAATCCAAGAGTGAGTTGACCCCATGGTGTACGTGGAGCTTTTCCAGTACCATGGCGACCACCATCACCACCACCGTGTGGGTGATCTGTCGCGTTCATGACAACACCACGGACGGTTGGACGGATACCTTTACGACGAACACGCCCAGCTGAACCGATCTTGATATTTTGATGTTGAAGATTGCCTACTGTGCCAATTGAGGCTTCACAGGTGGCAAGTACTTTACGAACTTCGCCTGAAGGCATACGAAGGGTTGCATAATCGCCCTCCTTAGCCATTAGTTGTGCTGAACTACCTGCGGCGCGAACCATTTGAGCACCACGTCCTGGGGTTAACTCGATAGAGTAAACCATTGTACCGACTGGAATATTATTGAGTGGTAGACGGTTTGATTCTTCAATTTCAGATTCTTCGCCTGTTTGGAAAGTCTTACCTTTAAACATCTTTGAATCTGCAAGGACGTAGTAGAAAGTATTATTCTCGTCTTTGATGCGAGCAATGCGAGCACTACGGTTTGGATCGTATTCAATTTCCATAACTTCATAGGTCATGTCCTTTGGAAGATTATGGGTTACTAAACGATAGTGGCGCTTGACACCGCCGCCACGATGACGGACTGTAATGCGTCCTTGACTATTCTTACCAGCATTTTGTTTTTTAGCTTTGAGAAGAGACTTCAAAGGTTTTCTGGTTGTGATTTGATCAAAATCTTGAGTGGTCTTCTGACGCTGTGCTGGTGTGGTAGGACGATAAGCTTTAATACTCATTATTTTTTATCTCCTTCCTCAACTTTTTCTTCGTCGAAAATGCGAATTTTATCACCAGCTTTTAAAGTAACATAGGCTACTTTATGGTCGCGACGAAAAGTCTTACCAGGATAAGCATGTTTACCTTTTGAAAAACGGGTTGCTTTTCCTTTTCTTAATAAGATACGGATATCTTTAACGGTGACATTATATTGTTCTGCAACTGTTTTTGCTACTTCTTGTTTTGTTACATTAACTGGAACATAAAAGATATAAGTGTTCTTGGTTTGTTCCGTGTAAGCTTTTTCAGTTTTGCGTGGAATTACTAACATTAGGCTTCCTCCTTTTTGGCCAGCCAATTATCTAAAACAGAGAGAGCATCTTTGACAATAACAATCGTGTCTGCATTCATAATATCGAATACATTTAGATATGTTGGTCTGACTAATTTTACGAAAGCAAGATTATTGGTTGCCCTTAATGTGAGCTCGTCTTTTTCGGAAACAACAACCAATACATTCTTTGGAGCGATCTTCTTATCTTCTAGAGTTTTGATCACCTCTTTAGATTTACCATCTTTAATGCCTAAAGTATCTATAACTTGGATTGCTTTTTCGGTATTCTTCATAGACAAAGCTTGCATGATGGCTATTCTTTTAGCGTTCCTGCTAAGTTTTTTAGCAAAGTTTTCTTCACCTGTACGTCCACCAGCTACTCCACCGTGACGCCAGATAGGGTTTCTAGTCGAACCAAACCTTGCACGACCAGTGCCTTTTTGTTTCCATGGTTTTTTGCCACCGCCACGAACTTCTCCGCGCTTTAAGGTTTTTGCGTGTGATGTGCGTGAGTTAGCTAGATAGGCATCATAAGCTAGTTTGACTAGTTCATGATTTGTAACTTCGAGATTGAAGATTTCTGGATTTAATTCTGCCATATTACTCCTTTCCCTCCACAGTTACTATACCTTTTTTAGGACCTGGGACTGCGCCTTTGACGCCTAGTAGATTGTTTTCTTTGTCAATATAGGCAACTACTAAGTTTTTGACAGTTACTTGATCGTGCCCCATATGACCTGGCATACGCTTACCTTTGAAAACTTTTTGTGGGTACATCGAGCCGATTGAACCGACTTTTCTGATGTCGCCCTTGAAGCCATGCGTATTACGTGATTCTTGGAAATTCCATCGTTTGACAGTACCAGCAAATCCTTTGCCTTTTGAAATACCAGTAACTGCAACCTTATCTCCTAACTCAAAATTTTCTACAGTGAGAGTGTCACCGAGTTTAAGTTCGGGTGTGGAATCCGTAAGAAATTCCTTTAAGATTTTAGGACTTAATGTTTCGCCAGCTTTTTTGACATGTGCTGATACCGACTTGCTCAGATTCTTACCCTGACCGTATCCGAGCTGCACAGCATTATAACCATCGGTTTCGACGGTTTTTATCTGAGTCACTGTGGCTGGTCCGGCTTGAAGGATGGTAACAGGAGTTACTATTCCATCTTCACCGATGATCTGGGTCATACCAATTTTGGTGCCGAGGATGACTTTCATCTTTTCCTTTCCTTTAATGGGACACTCTTTTAGCTAGACTTTTAGAATAGTTCCGTAAATTTTCTCTGCTTGGCCTATAGTTTTTTAAACTATTGCAGTCGGAAAATCTAGGCTTTTTCTTTTGTCTAGTTAGTCAAATGTCACCTTGATAAACTTACAGGGTAATTTTATCATGATTTTTATGATTCTTCAAGATAGGAATTTATTCTATCGATTTTTCCGAATCTGATTCATTTTGTTCTTTTTGAATTTTTTTGTTTAAAGTTGTATTTTCTAATTTTGTTTTTGAAATTTTTTCATAAAGTATTGGTTTCCGGAGTGCTACAAGAATGGATGTTGCAACAAGATAGAGTAAGTAGATTGAGATAAAAGCTATAGCGATGACAGTTACAGCGTCTTTGTTGAGAAGATTATTTAGGTAATAGTAATCAATGAACATAATAAATAATAATGGGATGATAATAAATTGTAAAATAAAGAATAGATATCTAAGAAAGAAGTGAAAGAAGCGTGATAAGAAGCTCGAACTTACTTCTTTATCTAGTTCAACTTTGAGATTAGTCATAAAAAAGCCAAGTGATCGACCACTAGATAATGTTGTGGTGATTAACATGTAACAAAGTGTGCCGACTTGTAAAATAATGAATGGTGAACTGATTGAAAAATATTTAAATATTGGTGATACAACGGCAAAAGAAAATATTGACCCAGCGATGATATCAAAACCCATAGCAACTAGGCGTCTTAAAAGAGAGATTTTCTTACTGCGATCAAGGCTTTTTTCATCAATTTCTTCTCGCGTCGGTAGGATTCCTGAGAGTGTAGTTGCCAGTAGAAAACCAAAGATTCCACCAATGGTATTGGTAATTAAGTCATCGACATCAAATAACCGATAGTTTCCACGATAAATAAAATAGAGACCGCTTAACTGGGTAAGTTCAAAAAACAACGATAGAAGAAAAGTTTTGAGAATCACCTGTTTCAGATTATTTCTAAAGTAATATTTTAAATAAAATCCAAATGGTAAAGTCATAAAAATATTGAAGATTGTGGTGAGAAAAGCCCAGTTGTTTATAACTGTTAAATATGACTTTGGATTTGAAACCTGTACATGAGATCGTGAAATAATATCGGCGATGAAATTAAATGGTATTAATTGTGTATGATAACCGTTTAAAGTTTGAACTTTTTCAGGAGTAGGTAGCGGCAGGATGATTAGGCAATACGTGCAGATTAAATATAGAATAAATGAATAAATAATCCAAATTCTAAGACTCCAAATTGAGCCGTATTTCTTGTAATTATAAATTAAATATGGGATGGTAAAAACAATAGCGATGGGCGGAAAGATTATACCAGCTTGTTTAATTGTATCGATGTAAGTATGCATGCAATTATTGTATAACAAAAAAAGAATAGCTCAAATTTTTGAGCTATTCTTTTGGATTCTAGAAGTCTTCGTCTTGAATGATTTTAAAATCACCAAATTTATTTTCTTCGTCTAGCTCCTCATCACTTTCTTTTAGTTTGCGGACACCCGTTCCAACAGGAATCTTACGACCGATGATGACATTCTCTTTTAATCCATGAAGCTTATCAATTCGACCATTGATGGCGGCATTGATTAATACCCTGGTTGTATCTTGGAATGATGCAGCCGAGAGGAAGGAATCTGACCAGATCGAAACCTTGGTGATACCTAGTAGAAGTTGCGTATATTCGGCTGGAGTACGACCTGTGGCAAGACATTCGCGGTTAGCTTCTTCAATAGCATTTACAGAGGTAATATCGCCGGCGACAAAGTTTGTATCGCCAGATTCTTCAACCATTACGCGGCTAAACATTTGTCTGACAATAACCTCAAGATGTTTAGCAGAAACATCGTTACCGTTGGCGGCATAGACTGCCATAATATCATTCATGATATAACGAGCAGTAGCTTCGACGCCTTTATATTTTAATTGGTCTTGTAAGTTTAATGAACCAGTTGTAAGGCGATCTCCTGCTTGGACTGAGTCATTGCTTTTAACTAGCATCTCAGCGTCATTTGGAATTTCTACGCGAACTGGACTGTTTGCGCTTTCAGTGATAATCACAGCTCCGTCGACAATTTGAGCATTACCATCAAATGGGGCAATGATTGGTTCCATTCCCTTTGCCTTAGCTGCAATAATATCACCTGTCTTAACGCTTGCACCATCCTTAAGGGTGATTTTGCGACCATCATTAATTTCGATTCGTTCAGTTTTACCGGAAGTCGGTGTGATTTGAACGACAAAGTGGTTGCCATCCTCCCATACTTCACAAAGTCCTGCAATTGGTGCGATCCAGGCTTGACCTTTTGGATTTCTAGCTTCAAGAAGCTCTTCAACGCGAGGAAGACCACGTGAAATTGCACCTGAACCTGCAACACCAGAACTGTGTTTAGTATCAAGAGTCAGCTGCGTACCAAGTTCACCAAGTGATTGAGCAGCAATAACCCCAACTGGTTGATTTGGCTCAACAAGCTCACGTGTTGCCATATCGACGCCATAGGCTTTCTGTGGAACCCCGTCAACTGATTTTGTAGTTAGAACTGATTGTATACGGACAGATTCAATTTTTTCGTCTGCAGCAATTTGTTCAGCGATTTCGCGGCTAATTAATTTATCATTTTCAATATAACCTGGAACTGCTTCAGCGGTATAACGACCAGCAATTCTTTGGACAAAATCGATACCAGTTTGTTTGGTTTCATATTTATACACCTCAAATCCTGGATCCTCTGCAGTTTTGTCTGTAGTGAAAACATCTTGTGCCACATCGACTAGACGACGAGTAAGATAGCCAGAATCGGCAGTACGAAGTGCAGTTGAAACCTGACCTTGGCGTGCACCACGTGTGGCAATGAAGGATTCAAGTGTATTAAGACCATTCTTATAACTTGATTTGACTGGCAGCTCAATTTCACGGTTATTAATATCAACCATGATACCGATAGCGGCAGAAGCTAGCTTGATACCAGATACGGAACCACGTGCACCAGAGTTTGTCATGACTGCAATGTCTGTATCCATTGTCGATAGCTTTTGTTTTAAGAAACTGGAAATTTCACCGTCGATTTCACGCCAGTTAGCAACTGTCAAGTTATATCGTTCGTTGTCGGTTAATAATCCTTGATTATATTGATCTTGAATCAAAGCCGTTTTTGCATCACCTTTAGCAATGAAGTCAGCAATTTCTGGATATGTTGGGTAATCATCTTTACATGTTGAAATTGAAGCAATTGTTTCGTACTCAAAAGCAAGATTTTTTAGTTTATCGGCTACTTCAACGGTGACTTTCGCTCCGTAATTATTGAAGATGTTCGCCATAACTTTCTTGAGATGCTTTGATGTCTGAACACCGTTATCGTATGGATAATCGACTGGAAGGATTTCGTTAAAGATAACTCGTCCAAGAGTGGTATCACGAATTTCTTTTTTAGAGAAGACGCGAATTGGGGTCTGCAAAGCAATATCACCTCGATCATAAGCCATTTCAGCTTCGTAAACTGAGCTGAATGCCAGTGGTTTATCTGATTCAGTTCCTGGTTTATCATAGGTTAAATAATAGCTACCGAGTACGACATCCTGATAGATTGCCAAAACTGGTGATCCATCAGCTGGTTTTAGAAGGTTATTCTGTGCGGTCATTAACTCTTTGGCTTCTTTTTGTGCTTCATCAGAAAGTGGTAAATGAATAGCCATTTGGTCACCGTCGTAGTCAGCATTAAAGCCGGCAGCAACTAATGGATGAAGCTGAATTGCCATACCATCAATTAATCTTGGTTGGAAAGCTTGGATTGATAGACGGTGAAGAGAGGGGGCACGGTTCAAAAGTACATAACGTCCCTTAATTACTTCATCCAGCGCGTCCCAAACAATAGATTCATGTGCTTCAATCATGCGTGAAGCAGCACGAGAATTTGGTGCGTATTCGTTGAGGAGTAACCAAGAAATGACGAATGGTTTGAATAATTCAAGTGCCATTAACTTTGGTAATCCACATTCGTTAAGTTTGAGATCTGGTCCAACTACAATGACTGAACGACCAGAGTAGTCTACACGTTTACCAAGGAGGTTCTGGCGGAAACGACCTTGTTTACCTTTCAAGAGATCTGATAAGGATTTAAGTTTACGACGACCATTTTGTGAACTGGCAAGACGTCCATGTGATGCATTATTGTCGATAAGAGAATCAATCGCTTCTTGCAACATACGCATTTCGTTATGAACGATAACTTCCGGTGCGTTGAGGTCAAGCAGTTTCTTCAAACGGTTATTACGATTGATGACGCGACGATATAGGTCATTCAAATCGGATGTAGCGAAACGTCCACCTGGTAATGAGATCATTGGACGAAGATCTGGAGGAATGACAGGAATTACTGTAAGGATGAGGTCAGTTGGCTTAATCCCAGCATTCTTCATTCCTTCAAGAACTTTGATGCGTTTTGTTAATTTACGCTCTTTTTGCCCCTTTGCTTCTTTCGCTTGTTCCTTGAGGTCGTCGATCATCTTGTCCATATCAATTTCGTCAAGGATCTTTTTAATGGCACCTGCTCCCATCTCAGCAGTGATGAGTTCCTCATATTCTTCTGGAAGATTTCGATAATCAATTTCGGAAATCACGGCTCCCTTTTTGAGACCTTCAAGAATACCCTTGCGGTTTTGAAAGTCTTTATCAACTTCTTCAATCTCTTTAGCTTGTTCATTAGCTAATTTTTCTGGGTTAGCATTTGCGTCTTTAGCTGCTTCGCTATAACGAATTTTAATAGCCTGTAAGCTGGCGTCATGTTGAGCTTTAAGATCATTTAAGGTTTGCTCAATTTCAGATTCCTTAGCATCAATAATGAGATATGATGCAAAGTAAACGACTTTTTCAATATTTTTGACTGTTAAATCAAGTAATAGGCTGAGAGCAGAAGGTGTACCGCGCATAAACCAAATATGTGCGACAGGCGCAGCTAGCTTAATATGACCCATACGTTCACGTCTAGCAATTGATTTAGTAACGAGGTTACCCTCTTTATCTACGGCAGCTTCACGTGAGCGCACACCTTTTAACTTGCTGTCGTGTGGATTAATATCTTTAACTGGACCGAAAATTCTTTCACAGAATAACCCATCACGTTCCGGTTTTTGGGTACGGTAGTTAATTGTTTCTGGCTTCAATACTTCGCCATAGCTCCAACTCAGAATATCTTCAGCGCTAGCGATGCTGAGTCTAATCGAGTCGAAGTCACTGGCGGAAATGTAGTTGTCCATCCAAGCCATTAGAGCTCCTCTCCGAGATCAAGACTATCGTCATTGTCTCCTTCTTTTATTGTAATTCCTTGAGCGTCAAGCGATTCTTCAACTTCTTCATCTGAGAGGTTGATTATATCGTTGTCGTCATCATTCATATGTACATTATGTTTTGCATATATCAAACGATCGTCTTGAGACTTTTCGATTTCTCTTGATGTATCTTCAATTA
Organism: uncultured Candidatus Saccharibacteria bacterium; assembly: GCA_963549315.1. Classification (GTDB taxonomy): domain Bacteria; phylum Patescibacteriota; class Saccharimonadia; order Saccharimonadales; family Saccharimonadaceae; genus Nanosyncoccus. Next base: position 23,704 of record CAUUYE010000005.1, read on the forward strand.
CGCGATCTGCGTCCCTAGCTTCACCATTGTCAAGAAGGTCAACTTTGAGACCGAGACCCTGTAACTCTTTAACTAGAACATTGAAGCCCTCAGGAAGCTTTGGTCCTTGAATCGGTTCGTGTTTAATAATTGATTCGTAAGCTTTTGAACGACCATAGACATCATCAGATTTGATGGTAAGCATTTCTTGTAGAATACTGGCAGCACCATAAGCTTCAAGTGCCCAAACTTCCATTTCTCCAAAGCGTTGACCACCGTTTTGAGCTTTACCGCCAAGCGGTTGTTGAGTAACCATAGTATATGGACCAGTCGAACGAGCATGGATTTTATCTTCAACCATATGATGAAGCTTAATCATATGCATGACACCTACAGAGGTTTTTTCGTTAAATGGTTCACCAGTTAAACCATCAAAGAGTTGAATACGTCCATTGTGTTCAATACCGGCTTTCTTTAGTTCATCTGAAATCACTTCATCTGGAATACCATTGAAAGAAGGGGTGGCAACTTTATAACCAAGAATGCGGGCTGCCATACCAATGTGAATTTCATAGAGCTGACCAAGATTCATACGAGACGGCACGCCCATTGGAGAAAGAATGACGTCAATTGGAGTGCCACCTGCCATAAACGGCATATCTTCAACAGGTAAGACGCGGGAGACGACACCCTTGTTACCGTAGCGTCCTGCTAATTTATCACCAACTTGAACTTTACGCATTTCAGCCACAAAAATTTTAATTTGCATTAAGACACCAGCTTTTAGCTCATGACCTTGCTCACGAGTATAAATGCGAACTCCAATGACTTTACCCGATGTTCCACCCGTCATACGAACTGAGGTATCACGGACGTCTTTGGCTTTTTCACCGAAGATGGCACGGAGTAGACGCTCTTCTGAGCTTAGCTCTTGTTCACCTTTTGGTGTGATTTTGCCGACTAGAATATCACCAGTTGTTACTTCAGAACCAACAGTAACGATACCATCGTCGCCAAGATGACGTAAGGCATGTTCGGAAACATTTGGTATATCACGAGTAACTTGTTCAGGTCCGAGTTTTGTTTCACGTACTTCAACATCAAAGTCTTTAATGTTAATTGAAGTTAAGGTATCGTCTTCGACTAATTTACGTGAGATAACAATGGCGTCATCCATGTTGTAGCCACGCCATGGCATGAAAGCTACTAATAGATTACGACCAAGAGCAATCTCTCCATCGTCGATTGATGCGCCTTCGATTAAGATATCGCCTGCCTTAACTTTTTGACCACGTTTTACCATACAACGTTGGTTGTAACACTGGTCTGAATTAGTTTGTTCAAAGTGTTTAACTTGATATTCTTTGGTAGTACCATCTTCATAATCGATAATAATTGAAACACCGTCGGCTTTTTTAATAGTACCGTTCATTTTTGCTGTAACTAGCTGAGAAGTATATTTTGCAATATCGGCTTCTACACCAGTACCAACGGTTGGTGCTGTGTTCTTCAAAAGTGGGACTGCTTGTTTCTGCATAGCGCAACCCATAAGAGCACGGTCAACACGGTTTTTCTCAACAAATGGAATAAGTGATGCTGAAGCACCGAGGATTTCCTTATGAGCAGCATCGACGTGGGTTACGCGAGACGATTCTACTTGAGCTGGCTGACCATTAATACGAGCAGATACGCGTTCATCGATGAAGTGACCATCTTTATCAAGTTTGGCTGAAGTATCTGCAATGATCATATCTTTTTCTTGGCTGGCGTCAACATAGATAACTTCATCAGTAACTTTACTATTCTTAACTACACGGTAAGGAGCTTCAATGAAACCATATTCGTTAATACGAGCATAGGTAGCTAGGTTTAATACTAGACCAACGTTGCCACCTTCTGGAGTTTCTACTGTACAGATACGACCATAATGTGTTGGGTGAGTATCACGTACATCAAATCCGGCACGTTCACGGGTAAGTCCACCTGGACCCATTGAGCTTAGACGGCGCTTGTGTGATAGTTCAGAAAATGGGTTGTAAGAATCCATAAGCTGAGATAGCTGGGAGCTACTGAAAAATTCTTTGACAGCGGCTACTACTGGTCGAGAATTTAAGAGCTGTGATGGAGTAACTTCTTCTGGATTAGCCATTGACATACGGTCTAAAATGTTACGCTGCAGGCGAAGCATACCAAGACGAAATTGTCGTTGAATAAGTTCACCAACCATCTTTACGCGACGATTGGCAAGAGAGTCGATGTCATCAGCTGGCTCTTGTGTATTATTAAGACGGATGATTTCATGAATGATTGCAATAACATCTTTCATCTGTAATGTTCGATGTTGGCTGTCATTTGGCGTATCGAAACCTAATCTTTGATTTAATTTAAAACGACCAACGCGTGAATAATCGTAGCGTTTATAATCAAAGAAAGTGCGTTCGACCATTGAACGTGCGTTTTCTACGGTGGCGAGATCTCCTGGGCGAAGTCGTCGATATACTTCAAGGAGAGCTGCGGCTTGACTTGTTGTTGGATCTTTATCAAGGGTACTATCAATGTAATTAATCGGTCCGTTATCAACATCTTCAAACAAGGCTTTAATCTCTGAATTTTTAGTAATACCTAATGCTCGAAGAAAGGTCGTAACTGGAATTTTACGACGACGATCAATCTTAACATTAATTGATCCGTTAACTGCTGTTTCGAACTCTAGCCAAGCGCCACGACCTGGAATTACCTTCGCACCATAATAGCGTTTCCCATTAAGAGTTTCAGCAATAAAGAAGACACCTGCTGAACGGATTAGCTGGGAGACAATGACACGCTCGGTTCCATTAATAATAAATGTAGCTCGGTCGGTCATCCATGGATAATCGCCGAAATAGATATTCTGTTCTTTAACCTCGCCGGTAACTTTATTTGTTAGTTCTGCTTTGACGTGTAGCGGAGCTTCGTATGTTTCTAGATTATATTTGGCTTCTTCAACGGTACGTTTTGGAGCTTTAAATTCATAATCTTTAAATCTTAGAGATAGTTTTTGACCTGTGTAGTCATCAATCGGGTTTAATTCGGTGAAGACTTCACGGAGTCCAGATTTAATAAATTCTTCCCAAGAATCTTTCTGATGTGCAATCAGATCTGGGATTTCAAGATGGTCGCCTTCCGTAAAAAAGACACGTTTACCATCTGTACTGCTATTCTTAGTACTCACTTTTTCCTCTATATTAGTGTTAATAATCTTTAGCGCCGAAGATTACTGACAATTGACGATATTTTAAGTCGCCAGCTTAAAAATACTCTCGTAGCCAATTGACACACCACTTCTTATCGTTGATTTTATCATAAAGAGCTATTTTTTCAATAACTTATTTGTAACAGATTTTTTATTTTTGTATCAGACACCAAAAAACCACCTTATCGGTGGGCTTTTTTGAACATATAAGCTCTCAACTTTATGTAAGCTGACTCGCAGTTAGCTTAGTTCAACTGAACTGTTATTAGTATAAGAACTTTAAAATAAAATGTCAAGTAGATTTTTAGATTTGGTTTACATAAATGTCAGATAAATAAATATCGGAGAGACATTTATCATCATTAGCTAACTCCCTTGTTTTAGTATGAGTTGATGGTATGTTGACTTCTTAATTTATAAGCTTTGATGCATATAATAAAGTTATGATATTAAAATAACCCCAAACTGAGGTTATTTTTATCTTGTATCAAATACGTTTTTTAGATAGCTTGGTGTGGTAAATATTACTAGATATCAAGATCGTCGAGATCAGCGAGCTCAGCACGCGTATCTTTTGTGAGGCTTGACTTGTCGTCTTCATCATCAGTGTCTTCAACAGATCTAGCGGCAGTAGGTTCACCTGTAGTTTTTAGGTTACCATTTTCATCAGTGTTGACAATCTTCAAATTATAACGTGCGTCATTTTTTGTGCCTAATGCACGAAGAAGAGTGCGAATTGATTGTGCGGTAGCGCCACGACGACCGATGACACGTCCAACATCCTCTGGATCTACGCTAAGTGATAATAATACACCTTTTTCATCAATTGCTCGTTCGATTTTGACCTTGTCTGGGTTATTAACAAGAGTTTTTACAATATATTCTACGAATTGTTGGTCAATGGTTGCCATAGGATCTCCAAGTTATTTTATTCAGCATAATTATAACATAGTGGTTGCGGTTTGAATATAAAATAAGGCACTTTTTCGTACCTTATTTTATCTACTATTCTGTTTGCGTAGTATCTTCTTTTGGCTGATTTTTACGTAACTTATCAGCATGTTTGGCTTTTTTGGTCTTTGGTTTTGGTTGTTTATACCATTCAGGAAGTTTTAGACCCTCTTTCTTGAGAATAAGTGCTACACGTGAAGATGGCTGAGCGCCGTTTTTAAGGTAGAACTCAATCTTCTCCTTATCAAGAGTAGTTTTTTTGGTTTCTGGATTGTAGTTGCCGACCTCAGCCACAACGCGTCCAGAAAGTGGATGACGCTGGGATTCTTGGACGACTAGTCGAAAAGTTGGATAGTGGGTTCGACCATTACGCTGCATTCGAATCGCAAGCATGTTTTGCTCCTTTTATATTATTATTTTTTTATTCTAAACTATTTTATATCTTTTTTCAAGTTTCATTTGACGAGCTTTAGGGAATTTATTTTACAAGTGAAAGCTTGCCGGTGATAGGTATGTTATCTTTAGTTTGTTTTTTATAATATTTAATACCTTCTGACGCAGCAGCGGATTGGGCTTCTTGTTTACTATGTCCAGTTCCTGTACCCCTGATATGTCCTGCAACCACTACGTTAATAGTAAACAGTCGATCGTGGTCTGGTCCCTCTTCTTTGATTACATGATATTGTGGGGTACTGTTTTCGAATTTTTGAGCAAGTTCTTGTAGATAGCTTTTGGCGTCTCGCCAAGATTCTGACAAAATTATTTCGTCCATTTTACAGATAATATGTTTATAAATAAAGTCTTTTGCAGCTGCAAAACCTTGATCAAGATAAATAGCTCCTGTAACTGCCTCAAAACAATCTGCAATGATAGAGGCATGAGTTCGACTGGATCCTAACTTTTCGCCTTTTGATAGTCGAATTAATGAAATATAGCCAATTTCATGCGATGCGGCACCAATTGATTCGGTCCGCACAAGAGCAGATCGCCATGCCGTCATAATTCCTTCCGGTTCATAAAAATTCTGATAGAGAAAGTCGGAAACAACAAGCTCGAGAATAGCATCTCCTAAAAATTCAAGACGTTCATTATGCTCAACGGTATATTTTTTATGTTCATTTACATAACTTCGATGCGTTAAAGCAGTGATGAAGAGTGTAACGTCATGGAACTTAATAGCCATCTTATCTTCAGCAAATTTACTGTAAGTTTCGAGCATGTCTTTTGTAAAAACTTCTCTCGTTTTCTGCTCTGTACTATTTTTTTTAACTGCAGCTTCGTCAATATGTTGTTTTATTAGAGCAAGATTAATATTGTATTTTTTAAGATCTATGTTCATTATTCCCTTTCTGGAACTCAGATCGATACTAGATTTATCTAGTATCTTGTGAAATCCCGAATTTATTATTTCTATTTTGTTTCACCTGCACGAATTCTTTTTTTAGCAATTAGCATTAATTTTTCGATGTCGTCATATTCGATCGCATTAAGAGCGTCTTTAAAAGAAAACCATTTGATTCCGTTCATCCATTTTTCTTTAGTCGGTTGTTCTTTGCCATCTAAAGCGCGTACGAGGTAGATCTGGGTGGTCATTAAAACTAATTTATCAACTCGACGATATTTGAAATGGATTTTTCCAAGCCAAGACAATACTTTAATGTGAATCAAGCCTGCTTCCTCACCAATTTCCCTAATAGCAGTCTGCTTGGCTGTTTCACCTGCTTCAATATGTCCCTTCGGGATTGTCCAACGATTTTTTGAATCTTGGATTAAGAGGATTTCAATATCATTTTTTTGATTATTGTAACGAAAAACGATACCACCTGAAGTTGGCTCACGTACAATTTCTTTGATAGTTGGTTTCTTCTTGTATTTTTTTTGATCTTCGTTTTTACTGGATTTGTTAATATGGGATTTTGAAGATTTTTTGTCAAATCCATGAGCTGAAGAATCTTTGGCTCTTGTAATCTTATTTGTTGGAAGTGGTTGACTCAGGTTTAACTTGTGATTCTGTTCCTTCATGTTCCTTCTCTTCATTACTCAATCCAAGCTGTTTGAAGGCTGTTCCTAAGACACCGTTAATAAACTTTGAGGAGTTGTCTGAGCCAAAAGCTTTGGCTAGCTCAACCGCTTCATTAATGACTACTTTTGGGGGGACAACTCTTGTCTCAAGTTCATAGAGACCGATACGTAGGATATTTCGATCGATTGCAGCAATTGTATCTAATGGCCATTCTGGGGCTAGAGGTTGTAATTCACGGTCAAGTTTGGCTTGATTTTTTATCACGCCCTTACCAAGGTTAAAAACAAACTCAGTGTCTCCAAGAGCTTTGGAATATGGTTCAATATTTTTTGCGATGATAGATTCAATTTCGGCTGTAGCATCGCCCGCCTTTGCTCGAAACTCGTATTCATACAAGCTTTGTAATGCAATGATTCTACCAAGATGCCGATTACTTGCCATTTATTTTTCGCTTTTCTTTTGTTTATTGACGACTTTTTTGCTATTTTTAACTGTTTTCACCTTCAAATTTGGTGTCTTTTTCGATGTTTCAAAAGCTTTGATTGGCGATTTTTTATTTACAGCACGTGCTAATACTAAACGCAAATGACTTCGACGAAGTCCTGTTTTTCTCGGGCTGCTTTGTTTTTTAGGTTCAGGCATTAAATGCTCCTTGTTAGTAATTTGAAAATATTTAGGTTATTATACGTCAAAAAATAGTTTAATTCAAGTAAGAAACTCTCTAGATTTTAGTTAATTTTTCTAGACTACAATGTTGATTAATTTTGCTCCATTCGGAATAATAATCTTCTTAGGCTGACCGTTTAGATATTTTTGGACATTGTCTTGGGCTAAGGCTAATTCTTTTAATTTATCTTGATTATTTAGGTCATTCACGCTAATTTCAAGCTTTGCACGAACCTTGCCATTTACTTGGACAATGAGCTGAGTCTTTTCTGTGGTTAATAGATTCTCATCATAGGTCGGCCAGGCATCGTCAGCTTGTTGTGATTCTAGAATCTCAGATGCAAGATGTGGTGCAAAAGGTTTCAGCAATTTTGCCAATACAACTATATCATTACTAGATGCCCCTATCTTATATAAGGCATTCACATATTCCATTAGAGCGGCAACTGCGGTATTAAAATTATTATTTTGAATATCTAAAGTAACTTTTTTGATAGTTTTATTGCGGATTTGTGCTGTGGTTTGGTCAGTTGTTAATAGATTGGTTTGATTAAAAGCTAAGTTAAAACAACGATTAAGAAAACGATAAACGCCACCGATTGCAGTTGTACTCCATGCTGCATCTTCATCGTACGGACCGATAAATAGCTCATATGTTCTTAGAGTGTCTGCACCATATCCTGAATCAATTACATCGAGAGGATCGATCACATTGCCTTTAGATTTTGACATCTTTTTGCCATCTGGGGCATTAATGTAGCCATTATAAAGCAATTTTTTGATTGGTTCACGGAATGGTAGATATCCCTGATCGGCAAAAAATTTACACCAAAATCTCACGTAGAGTAAATGGGCAACTGCATGATCTCCTCCACAATAAATATCCAGTGGTTCCCAATATTTAATCGCTTGAGGATCCCAAGCACCAGTTTGATCATGTGGTGAAGCATAGCGCCACAAATACCACGATGAACAGGCATAGCCATCTAAAGTATCAGTTTCACGTGTCATTTCTTCACCATCGATATTCACCTTTAACCATGACTTTGCCTTTGCGAGTGCAGATCGACCACTTTTGTCTGGACGATAATCGGTTACTTCTGGGAGAAGAACTGGTAGTTGATCCTCAGGGATGGCATGAGGTTGTCCATTTTTGTCATAGGCGATCGGAATTGGACAACCCCAATAACGCTGTCGTGAGATTAGCCAATCACGCATACGATAAGTAACTTGCTTTTTTGCTATCTTTTCTCCAAGAATCTGAAGAATTTCCTGTCTTGCCTGACTCGAGGTAAGACCATTTAATTTACCTGAATTAATCAGTTCACCTTCACCAGTGAAGCAAGTATCCTCATTATTTTGTGAAACTTGACTTTGGCTGCTGATTGCTTTGATGACTGGTTTTATATCTAGATGATATTTTTTTGCAAAAGCAAAATCACGTTCATCATGTGCTGGGACTGACATAACAGCTCCGTCACCGTAGTTAATTAACACATAATCCGCAACCCAGATGGGGATTTTTTGTTTAGATAGAGGATTTATGGCATAGCTTCCGGTAAAGACGCCTGTTTTTTCTTTATTCTCTTGACGTTCAATTTCTGATTTTTTGATAACTTCGGTACAGTATTTTTCTACTTGGTCTTTTGTTTTTTCATTTACTAGTTGTGGAATTAAGGAGTGTTCAGGAGCAAGGACTAAGAATGTTACACCACAAATTGTATCTAGACGAGTTGTAAAAATGTCGATCTCTATGTCTTTGCTTTGAACTTTAAATTTAACATTGGCACCCTCTGAGCGACCGATCCAATTCTTTTGCATGGTTTTTATCTTTTCAGGCCAGTCAAGTTGATCAATTTCTGCTAATAATTCATCGGCATATGCAGTGATTTTGAAAAACCATTGCTTCATTTTCTTCTTTTCAACTTCTGCCCCACAACGCCAACAATGTCCGTTTTCAACCTGTTCATTGGCTAAAACTGTCTGGTCATTTGGACACCACCACTGGTAACTTTCTTTTTGATAAGCTAAACCTTTTTTATATAATTGCAAAAAACACCACTCAGTCCAACGATAATATTCGGGATCTGATGTGTTTAACTCACGTGTCCAATCAATGTAGTAGCCCAAACGTTTTGCTTGTTTACGAAAATTATTAATATTTGTTTCTGTAGCTTCTTTTGGAGAGATACCGGTTTTAATAGCATAGTTTTCAGCTGGCAAACCAAATGTATCATAACCGAATGGACGTAAAACATTTTTACCATTTTGTGCATAGAACCGTGCAAGTACATCAATTATGGAAAAATTACGAACATGCCCAACGTGTAAACCCGCCCCTGATGGATACGGAAACATTTCTGCTAAAAACATCTTTTCTGTATCAGATTCTGTAGCTTTAAATGTTTGCTGGTCTTCCCATATTTTTTGCCACTTAGCTTCTATCTTATTCGGATTATATCTTTCCATAAATACTCCCTTCTTTAATTATATCAGAGTTTTTTGAGGAGTTTATAAACTCTCTGATTGATAACGTAAATAAAAAAGAAGGATGGCTGTGGCAACTGAGACATTAAATGATTCTTTCTTTCCATACATTGGTATTTCTAAAAAAAGATCAACTAGCTTATATAATTCTCTTGAAATACCTAAAACTTCCTCTCCTAAGAGTATGACAATTTTTGACTGAAGAAGCTGATTTAGATTTTTTTCAGTGAGAAGATGAGAATTTGGTTCATCAATATTATTCTCAAGTCCGATGATCTGATAACCAGCTTTCTTTAAACCAGTAAGTGTTCCGATGATATCATTTGATAAGGTACTTTGAAGCGTTGTTTCTGCACCGAGTGCTGTTTTATGAATTTGAGTTGTAACTTTATTCGCCAGATGAGGTAACATAGTCGAATATGGAAGAGGTACAGGAGTGTAACCCGAATATATCACTTGTTTAACACCAAACCCATCCGCCGTACGTAATATTGAACCGACATTATATGTAGAACGTATATTATGTAGGACTAGAATAATTTCCATATGATATATTTTATCACTCTTTTATAGATGTTATTTGTTATAATATGGTTATGGATAAAATTACTGAAGAATGGCTAAATGAATTAAAAGTTAATAAAATTTCAGGTCCCGACGTTGAGCGTTCTTTAGCTTATGCAAAGGATCTATTACATGGTTTGTCAACTATTCGCAAATTTTCTCAAGGTGTAACTATTTTTGGCTCAGCGAGAACCCCTGAAACAGACAAATACTATATAAAATCACGAGAATTAGGACGTTTACTTGCTGAGAATGGTCACCCAGTGATTACTGGTGGAGGTCCGGGAATTATGGAAGCTGCAAACCGTGGTGCTTATGAATATGGTGGGAGGAGTGTTGGTCTTAATATTAAATTACCTTTTGAGCAGCATGCAAACCCATATTTAACAGATGAAATGGAATTTCATTATTTCTTTGCACGAAAAGTGATGCTTGTAATGGCGAGTAAGGCTTACGCGTTTTTCCCTGGTGGGTTTGGCACTTTGGACGAGCTTTCAGAGGTTTTGCTATTAATTCAAACTAACAAAATGCCAAAAATGCCTTTCTTCTTCATTGGAAAGTCATACTGGCGACCACTAATTAAGTTTTTCAAAATTAGTATTGAAAAGAACCATATGATTAAAGAAAAGGATCTTAATTTATTCTGTTTAACAGACGATATTACCGAAGTCGTTATGGCTGCAAATAAGATTGGTCACATCAAGATAGATGAAAATATCTATGACAAAGTAAAATCTGTGTAATTACAAGTTTATTTTTTGGATTGGCATGGGGTGAAGTTTTTCATTGGCGGAAAGGATACCTTTTTTGGGTCCGATATGCGAAATCACCGAGGTAGCATTAGCGGCAGCTGCGATTAGACTATCTTTAAAGTTATAGCCATCAAGAATAGCAGCTAAAAATCCTGAACCAAATGCATCGCCTGCACCAGAATAATCTACAATCTTTTGAGCTTCATATTCGGCTAAACGATAAGTCTCACGACCGTTAGTGGCGATTGACCCCATTGATCCGGCAGTAATAATGACGGTTTTAGTATAAGCGGCTAAATGGGTAATTAATTCTTCGAGAATTTCTCCTTGGACTAGGAGTTTAGCTTCTTTTTGATTCAAAATCAAAACATCAATGTCTGGCAGAAGCCCCAAGACTTTTTTCTGTTGTTTTAATTCCGCAATACCTGGATTCCACATAATTTTTATCTGACTAGCTTTTGCTTGTTCTATAAAATCAAGAAGAATATTCATGTCGCCATTTAGACTGGTTATATACAACCAGTCTGGATTCGCTAGATTTAAATCGGAAGCTGATAAATTATTGTATTTTGAAGATGCGCCGAGGCAGGTCATAGTGGTGGCATTAGCTGATTTAGAATCTAGCAAAACAACTGAAACTCCAGTTTGGGATGAAACTTGGTTTAAATAGCTAGTATCAACATTCTCATCTATCAAAAAGTCTTTGATTGCTTCCGCGGCTTGATCGTCGCCTACATTACTAATTAAGATCGACTGGTGTCCGTGCCTAGCAAATGTAACTGCAGTATTTGTGCCACTACCACCGATTTGATATGAAACTTGATCGATGAAAACTTTTTCACCAATGGATATATTGTTATTTTTGAAGTTAAAATCATCATGATCTATTAAGTAAACCTCTTCCATTGAACAACCGAGACAGACAACACGTGCAACTGGTTGATTTTTACATTTTTTTGTAATTTTAGTTATATCGACAGTTTTCATTATCAAAGTATGCCTCGTTTTTTTGATTCTTCAACTAATTGCTTATAAGCATCTGCAGGATCTTTTGTATTTGATATGGCTGAGCCAACGTTAATTACATTTAAATCTGCGTGTGCTAGTGCTCGCACATTTGATAGATTTGCTCCACCATCCCAACCAATTTCAAGTGCGGGATTTAATTTACGGATAATCTTTATTTTTTCCATCTGCAAGAGATCAGCCTGTCCTCCCTGTTTGCCTAATGATCCTGCGAAAATAAGAGTGTGATCGGCTACATCTAGATAGGGTTTAACTAACTCAGGATAAGTGCCTGGCAACATGGCAACTCCACTTTTAATACCTGCTTTTTTAAACTCACTAAAGAAAGGCAATAAATTTTCATTTGCTTCAGCGTGAAGAATACACAAGGCTGGTTTTAACCTAAGGATTTGGGTAAGATGATCACTCGGTTTTGCTGACATGAGATGAATATCAATCTTTATATTTGTGGGTAATTGAGCAATCGCAGCTTCGGATAGACTTTTGTTTGCAGTAAAAGTTCCATCCATGAGATCAAGTTGTATTCGCTTTGCAAATTTTTGATAGGATTCTAGCTGATTAGTGAAAACTTGTGAATCACTTGTTAGAATCGCAGGTACAATATATACATCCTCACCCATAATACCTCTATTTAGTAAATTGTTTCCTCATCTAATCGTCGATTACGTCTAATATATCTTTCTTCTGGAAGAAAATCTGTCTTTAAAAACATATCAATTGATTGGTCGATACTTTCATCATTCATAAAATCAGATGAAAGGCACAAGATGTTTGCGTCGTTATGCATACGACCGAGTCGTACTAGATCAGGAGTGTAGCCACAAATCGCACGAATCCCCTTAAAACGATTTGCTTGCATTGCAATACCGTGAGCAGAACCACAGATTAAAATACCGCGAGACCCATCCGTCTCTCGTACTGCTCTAGCGACAGCGATTGCATAATCATTAAAATCATCATCTGGACGCATTGTTTCTGGTCCTAAGTCAACAACTTCGTATGTTTCACTCCATGCTGAATTTGATAGACTAGCTAGTATTCTTTGTTTTGTAACGAACCCACGATGATCAGAGCCTAAAAATATTCTTTGCATAATTAATTCTTTCCAAAATCCGCTGCAAGTTCAACAAGACGATTCGAATATCCCCATTCATTATCGTACCAAGCGACAACTTTTACTAAATTTTTATCAACTACATTAAGGAGTGGTAGGTCGACAATACTCGAATGAGAATTTCCTCGATAATCAATTGAGACAAGCGGCTCTTCTGATACACCAAGGATACCTTCATAAAATGGTTCTTTTGCAGCCTTCTGAAAGACGTTTTTTAGCTCTTCGATTGTCGTATCACGTTTTAAAACTGCAGTAATATCAGCTAAGGAAACAACTGGTGTTGGTACACGAATTGACAAACCATCAAATTTACCTTTTAAGCTAGGAATGGTAAGGGCAGCTGCTTTTGAAGCGCCGGTTGACGTCGGGACAATATTTTCAGCTGCAGCTCTCGCTTCACGTAAATCTTTTGCTGGAGCATCAAGAATGCGTTGTGACGCAGTGTATGAATGAACAGTGGTCATTAGAGCTTTTTCTATACCAAAATTATCTTCAAGTACTTTCATCACTGGTGCAATACAGTTTGTGGTACATGAAGCATTTGATAAAATTTTATCATCTTTTGTCACAGTGTCTTCATTAACACCAATCACAACAGTTTTTGCGCCTGTTCCTTTGGCGGGTGCTGAAATTACCACCTTTTTTGCACCGGCATCGAGATGCTTCGCAGCTTTTTGAGGATCTGTAAAGAAACCAGTTGATTCAATAACAACATCGATTTGTAATTTTGACCAAGGTAAATCTTTTGGTTCTTTTTCAGAGAAGACCCGTATTTTTTCACCATCAACGATGATATTTTGATCATCAAATTTTACTTCACGATCATATGTGCCGTAAGTTGAGTCATGTTTTAATAGATGTGCGAGTGTTTTTGTATCTGTAAGATCATTTATTGCCACGATTTTTATATCGTGACGTTCGAAAGCAATCTTGAAGGCATTACGACCGATGCGACCAAAGCCGTTAATTGCGAGTTTTATCATTTTACCTCCTTAGTTTAGTTAATTATAGCATATAAGGAATGAATAAAGATCAAAAAACACCACTTTAGAATGGTGTTTTTTGTTTTTAGACTAACCTCTAGCAAAGTGAGCAAAGGCGCGGTTTGCTTCAGCCATGCGGTGAGTATCCTCTTTCTTCTTGAAGGCTGCACCTGTGCCATTAAAGGCATCAACGATTTCAGCTTCCAGACGACGTTCGTATGGCATACCTTTGCGAGCACGTGCCGATACGACTAGCCAAGAGAATGCAAAGTGCATCTGTCGATGTCCAGAAATTGGAAATGGAATTTGATAGTTTGCACCACCCACACGGCGAGATTTTACTTCAAAATCTGGTGAAATGTTTGCGATTGCTTTTTCAAGCACCTCAACTGGGTTTTCTGAACCAAGCTTTTTGGCGGCACCCTCAATTGCTGAATAGACAGCACGTTCGGCAACTTGTTTCTTACCATTAAGCATGGATTTATTAATCAAACGCTGAACAAGAATAGATTGATAACGACGATCTGGATTAACTTTACGCTCAAGCGATTTAGTAGTTTTACGTGGCATAATTACTTACCCTCCTTTTTGGCACCGTATTTTGAACGGCCTTGCTTACGTCCATTTACACCTTGAAGATCAAGAGTACCACGAACGATGTGATAGCGAACACCTGGAAGATCAGGTACACGACCACCACGAACGAGAACAACAGCGTGTTCCTGCAAGTTGTGACCTTCGCCGCCAATATAAGCCCAAACTTCCTGACCATTCGTAAGACGAACACGAGCAACTTTACGAAGAGCTGAGTTTGGTTTCTTTGGAGTCTTGGTGGTCACTTTGATACAAACACCACGTTTCAATGGAGCAGGTTGTTCATAATAACGAGTTTTCAAAGTATTCACGATACTACCAAGAGCTGGCGATTTTGACTTCCTTGCAGCCACTTTACGTGGTTTTCTAATCAACTGATTGATTGTTGGCATTTTATCCTCTTATATTAATTCTAATTAATAATTTACCCTTTAAAGGCTGGTCTTTGACCTATTTTTGCTTCATCTTTTACAGCAATAAGAATCAGCTTGAAACTCTTTTTGCATTATACTACTTTATAGTTTTGTCGTCAATTCTTCGATCTAGCGAGATTTTCAATTCTTTTTATTTAAAAAGCTGATTTTTGGGTTTTTCTAAAAACAATTAATATTAACTCAAGCGTCTATCTATTTTTTACTAGTTTTATTTTTTCGTTATGCTTATCTGATTTGATTGTTTCTTTTGTTTTAGTATCTTCTCTATTCGATTCATCAAGTAGCATTTTGACTAATGCCCAAACAATCATGTTTGCTGAAAACGCTAAAAATGCAATAAATGGGATGATTAGCAGCGCAACACCTAATGATTGATTAAGTAAAGCAATAATTGCTGCAACCAAAAAAGCAATCACTGCGATAACCAGATAGGTGATCTCAAGGATAGTGAGTTCTCTTTTATCTTTATATAACTGCTTGATATAAGAGATAAATTTCGATTGCGACATGTTTATATATTAACATATTTCTTATATTTTGCAACTCATCTTCTATGATTCTCTTTTTTACAAAAACATATAATCTAATACGTTTTAGATTAGAATATATTTAATCAAGACAAGATTTTTTATGAAGATTATTCATCAATAAAAAGAGCCCTAATGGACTCTTTTTAAAAAAACTATTTTATCGCTATTTCTTCTTTGTACTGTCTTTTGTTTCTTTAGCTGATTTTGCTATCGTTTTTGCGTTTTGATTTACCTCGGAATTTTGTTCCACAAGATAGTTTAAAGTCTTTTCAATCACCATGCGATTTTTAATATCTTGACGAACATTGTTATCTTTTAAATTAGCGAGAGCTTCTTTTGATTTTTTATAAACTTCTCTTAATTCATTGAGTTTTGCATCGACAATATCATTATCAACATCAATTTTCTCTGTTCGAGCGACCATTTGTAATGCAAGTGAAGCCTTAACTCTTGTTTCTGCTAATTCTCGAATTTGTTTTTTCCATGCCTCTTCAGTTTGACCCATTTGTTTTAGATAGTCTTCAAATGACAGACCTTGAGTTTTGGCATTAGCTTCAATATCTTGTTTAATAAAGCGAATTTGATCCTCAACTAATACATCGGGAGCTTGGATCTTACTTTTTTTGATCAATTCATTGACTAAATCGTCTTTAAATTTTTCGTTTGACTTGACCTTATTTTGCTCTGTGAGATTTTTTTCAATATCAAGACGTAAGTCTTCCATGGTTTTGAATGGTCCACACTTTTTTGCAAAATCGTCATTTAATTCTGGTATTTTAAACTCACTAACTTGTTTTAATAGAACGTTGAAAACTGTTTTTTGTCCTGCAAGTTTTTCTGCATGATAATCTATTGGAAAAGTTAGGTTAAGATCAAAACGATCACCAACAGAATGTCCAACTATGCCTTCTTCAAATCCTGGGATAAATTGATGAGAACCTAATTTAAGTTTAAAATCTTTTGCAGCACCACCGTCAAATTTCTCACCATTTAGGCTACCCTCAAAATCGATCACTACTTCGTCATTAATCGTGGCAGGTCTTTTTACGACTTGTTTTTCGGCATAAGCACTACGCACTCTCTCTATTACGTCATCAATATCGGTTTTTGAGACTTTAAAATCCTGACGTTTAACTTTAAGATTTTTATAATCACCGAGTTTAATCTCAGGAATAATTTCAGCAACTGCCTTGTATTCCAATGTTTCGTTTGGAACATATTTTACGATATCGACATTCGGAATGACCAGTGGAATATTCTTGGTCTGGGCAAAAGCTTGTGGAACTGTGCGACGAACCGCGATATCTGCGGTGGTACTAGCTAAATCATTTGGATTAATATTCTTTTTTGCAATTTCAATAGGGACTTTGCCTGGACGGAAACCTTGGATCTTAACTGTTTTTGATAAACGCAAAATTGCTTGTTCTTCGGCGACTTTAAGATCATTTTGATCAAGAGTGACGGTCACTTCGACCTTAGTGTCAGATAAATTCTTTGTTGTAACTTTCATAGCTTCATTATAGCATGTCTATTCGTTTTCGGATTAACAGAGAACAAAATTTTTATCCTGAGCAACTAAATTTTGAAATTTAACCTACTTAATCTTGCCGAATTAAGCCAATTTGTGGTGATGTACGCATAAAACGAACCACATTGGCAAGAGTTGCATGCTGTTTGATTTTTGGATTTAGAATATTATTTGGGTCGAAAAGATTTTTAATATCATGATATAAGGCTCTGGTTTTGACTGGTAAATCTTGGTTTGTCATAATTGCCTGAACCAGTCCTTCGGCTGAGCCTCCACAGAAATTGCCGTTAGAGTCAATAATTAATTTGCCATATTGTTGCATAAATCGAAGTAATCGCTTGCGCTCTTCAACAAATGATAGGTCAAAAACAGGTCGCACAGAAAATAGACCAGTGGCAAATGACCCAAAAATTGGTAATTCCTGTTCAAACATTTTTTCTAATGTGGTCAGACTATCAATAAAAGAAGCTAGTTCTTGCTGAGGGATATAAGAACGATCTGCAATTATTACGCGTTCTGGATATTTAGCATCGTTACGATATGATTCCATGGATTTGGCAATTTGTTCAAATTGCCCAACTATATCAGCTTGATCAATTAAAGATTGACAGTCGTGACCGGTGATTTGACGTAACTTTTTTAGATTACTGTGATTTTTAAAATATGAATCATCAAATTCAGTGGAGATCAAAAAACTCTGAGTATTGGAATTTATAAAACTAGTTTTTGCTTTATGACTTGGTATTGTTTTAAAAATTCTTGTGTCATAAAAATCAATACGCAGTGGCTGGAGCTGCTGAAGTTTGGTCATAAATTCAATTGCGGGTTTTATTTTCTCGAAAATAAATAGCGCTTTTTTAGTTGGTCTCGACAATGGAACCACTCGTAAAATTAACTCAGTGATAACACCAAGACTTCCTTGCGCACCAAAATATAACGGTAGAAGATCGAAATCATGTTTCTTTGAATAAACTTCTGAAATCATGTGGAAACCAGTACGTGAATGATTATCAGCTTTCAACATTTCGACCTGTTCTTTGTTTTTTGTAAGAATTTCTTCAACTCCTTGATAAAGCTGACCAGAAAGACCAGTATAAGATTTAGCATTCCGTAATCCGTGAGGGGTTAAACTTTGTGATTGAAACAGTTCGCCCGAAGATAAAACCACTTCAATTCGATCAACATAGTAGTAGATGCTACCGTATTTTTTTGCAATTTTATCAGTGTAGAAATTTGAGACTATACCGCCAATGGTTTCTCGTTCATCTGCCTCAACTGGAAGTCTTAAACCAAATAGAGCCAGCGCAGAATTTAGTTGCCCTAAAGTCACACCAGCTTGAACGCGGACTAGACGTTCTCGATCATCAATTTCTTGTATTTTATTTAGTTTTTCAGTGGACAAAACTATCCCCTCCGACAGATCAGCACCACTCTGGTCAAGCCCAGAACCTCTAACCGAGACTGGTAATCGATAGCCTTTTTTCGCTAGTTCATCGGCAAAGCGCACAATATACTGGATATCTTCAACAGTCTGTGGTAGGCAGAGAAGTTTTGGCATAATCTCTAAGATACTGGCGTCTCTTGAATATGCCGCTAAAATTTCTGGCTTATCAGTCACTAAACCAGAAATTCTTGCGTTCAGAAAATTTGCTATTTTATTCACTTCCCACCTTCTTTTATTTATTTTAGCATAAACTTTTTTAAAAAACTATTTTAATACTACCGATGATTCTCCAACAAGGTGCTTTAAAGGATCAATTAACTCACTTGTTGCGTCAATTTTAAATGGCATACGTAAAGGTTTTTTACCATTTTCATCCTTTAAAACTAAGATTATTTCTTGAAAACCGGGGTTCTCGTCGCAGAGCTGACGGATCTTAGTCAATTTGGTGGTATCTTCTGGATCTTCAATTAACACAAATAGTTTCTGTGATCTTGGATCAGACGGTGGGGTAATTCGATGTATTGTTTTTTCGTTAGTCTGATTATTTTGAGATTCCTCGTCTGTTTTAGATGTATTTTGACTATTTTTCTTATGTTCGGTGGTTGCTGTTACAGTACTAGTAGTTTTCTCTGTTTTACTGATCATATCATCCTGCTTCTTGATTCTTAGGGGGTTATTTTCTAAAACAGAATTTGTTTTCTTACGTTTATATTCTTTTCTTGGTGCATCTTTAGGCTCTTCAAGTTTAGTACCAGTTGGCTGATAGTTTTCAAGTTTATCATCAGAAACAATTGAGAATGAATCGGCAATAATCTTCACTTCACTAGTAATATTACCCTCTTTATCACGAGCATTAACTCTTCCAACCACCTTCACTATGCTATCAATTACTAATTTTGAACCTTCTTGTTCATAAAGGGACGGAAAAACGATAAACTCGACTTCTGAAGTTTTACTCTCGATTTTTACAAAGGCCATTTTAGTGTTGGATTTTGTTAAAATTGTACGAATATTAGTGATGATTCCACCAATAATAACTTGTTTACCGTCATTCTCAGCATTGACCACCGAGAATGGATGAGTATTCTCTTCGAAATAGACATCATATTTATCTAGTGGATGCGCTGATAGATACAACCCCATTAAATCTCGTTCCCAAAGTAGTTGTTCTTTTTCGGAAACTTTGGTCGGAGCGGGTTTTATTTCAGGTTCAGGTATCGCTCCAACATCCCCCATTAAACCAAATAGATCAGTTTGACCAGAAGCACGATCTTTTTGAACTTTACCGCCATAACTTTGAATTTCTTCTAGATTAAATAATAAATCCGATCGATTAGCAAAACGGTCAAAAGCACCGGTTTTAATGGCAGATTCCCAAGATTTTTTATTAAATTTTGTATTATCAACACGGGAAGCGAAATCACAAACTGATTTAAATGGACCGTTTTTATCGCGTTCAGGGATAACAATTTCTTCAATTAAGGCTTTTCCCATACTTTTAATAGCTGCAAGACCAAAGCGGATAGTTTTTTCACCACCGACAATAGCAAAATCAGCATAGGACTGATTGATGTCAGGTCCAAGTACTTTGATGCCTAATCTTTTACATTCGGCAATTTCAATAGCAAGACGATCGGTCCAGCGCATATCAGACGTCATGAGGGCTGCCATAAATGCATCCGGATAATGCGCTTTAAGATAAGCGGTCCAGTATGCCACTAGTCCATAACAAGCAGCATGAGACTTATTAAAACAGTAGTTAGCAAATTCAAGCAGTTGATTCCAAAATGTCTCCGCTTGTTCCTCAGTAGCTCCGCCAACTTCCTGCGCACCCTTAATGAATTCTGGTTTAACTTTATTCATAAGAGCCACTTTTTTCTTACCAACAGCTTTACGTAAGGTATCCGCCTGACCACCTGTAAATCCACACCACTCCTTAGAGATCTGCATGAACTGCTCCTGATAAATCAAAATTCCGTAAGTGGATTTCAACGAATTCTCAAGCCCTGGATGAAGATAGGTGATGGGTTCTTCGCCGTGTTTTCTACGAATAAAAGAATCAATAAACTGCATTGGTCCTGGGCGATACAAGGCGACCATAGCGATAATATCTTCAAAGCTGGAGGCTTTCAGGTCTTTTAGATAACGTTTCATACCAGCAGACTCAAGCTGGAAAACCCCTGTCGTTTCAGCGTTTTGTAATAACTGATAAGTTAGTGGATCATCAAGTCTGACATTATATAGATCGATATCATCATGATAAACTTTACGAATCATACGCAAAGCATTATTAATGACTGACAGGTTAGAAAGTCCCAAAAAGTCCATTTTAAGAAGCCCAAGTTCTTCTACTTGTGTGGATGGATACTGCGTAGCAAGTGGACCTTTGGCAGAAACTTCAAGTGGAAGAAATTTAACTAGATCATCAGGGGCGATGACGATACCACAGGCGTGTACTCCGTGAGAACGAATAGTCCCCTCAAGTTTTGAAGCATAATCAATCACCTGCTTGGCAGTTGGATTATGCTCATACTCATACTTTAGGTCAGGTGTATTAACGATGGCATCTTTTAACTTAACATGGTGCCCTTGTATAGGATCTGGAACCAATTTCGCAATACGGTCAGCTTCTGCATAGGGAACTTCAAGTACTCGAGCGACGTCGCGGACCGCATTTTTTGCCATCATTTTACCAAAGGTAACGATGTTTGCTACCCGACCTTTACCATATTTTTCTGTACAATAATCAATTACTTCATCGCGTCTAGTATCTTGTATATCCGTATCAATATCTGGCATAGAAATACGATCTGGATTTAAGAAACGCTCAAAGAGTAAATCATACTTCATCGGATCAAGCTCGGTGATACGTAAGGCATAGGCGAGGATTGAACCTGCTGCGGATCCTCGACCTGGACCATAAATGATACGTCGAGTCTTTCCCCACATAATAAAATCTTGGACGATCAGGAAGTATCCGTTATAGCCCATCTTATCAACAACAGATAACTCGTAATCAATACGCTCTAAAATTTTATCTGAGAGTAGCTTGCGACACTCTTCAATCGAAAGTTTTTGCGCTTCTTCTTGAGTAACTCCGCCATATCGGAAAGCTAAACCACGAAAAACTAATTTATCTAGATAGCTTTTTTCAGACTCACCATCCGGAATTGGAAATTTCGGTATCAGAATACGCCCTAATTGGATTTCAGTATGACAACGTTCAGCGATCTTGCGAGTGTTTTTAATAGCATCAGGAAAATCTTTGGCCCAACGGTCAATAATATCTTGTGGTGGGATGACATGGAGCTGAAAGTCTTTCAAGGTCATTCGATTTTGATCGGATAAATTCGCCGCCGTGCCAATACACAGTAGTATTTCGTGAGCATCTTGATCTTCGTGTTTCAAATAATGTCCGTCACAAGTTACAACAAGCGGTAAACCTGTCTTTTTCGCTATCTGCTGTAAACCGATATTAATGCGATTTTGAACATCCCAGTGAGTTGGCGAATCTGGATGTCCATGATCTTGCATTTCTAGATAAAAACGGTCTTTATAGACATTTCTATACCACTCAACAAGTTTTTCGGCGCCTGCTATATCGCCATTTTTTAAACGAACTGAAATTTCCGAACTAGCACAACCTGATAGACAAATAATACCTTCGTTATATTTCTCCATAATTTCGTGATCGATACGTGGTTTATAATATTTACCGTTTATTTCTGCTTCTGTGGCAAGTCGACAGAGATTCTCAAAACCTTTATCATTCATTGAGAGTAAGGTGATGTGATAGCGCACTTTATCATATACTGGATCACGATCCAATCGTGACCTCGCTGCCACATAAGCCTCTAACCCAAGAATTGGTTTAATATCGGCAGCTTTAGCTTCTTTGTAAAGCTCAATCAGACTGGACATCGTGCCATGGTCTGTAACAGCCACAGCCTGCATGCCCTGTTCCTTGACATAATTGATCAGATCAGGAACCTTAGTTAAACCATCAAGAAGACTATAGTGGGTGTGGTTATGGAGATGAACGAAATCACTGGGACTAATTTGATGATTTGGATCATCAATTTTCTTACAAAAATCTCTATATTCTTGTTGCCACTTTTCTTCTTTTTCTAATTGTCCTACCTCACTTGACATATATATATTTTAGCATAAACAAAGTATTTGGAACTTTTTACAAGGATATTTATTCTTCAAATCTATTCTTCAGAGGTTTCCGATTCTTGGTTTTGTTCATGATCCGAATCATCAGCTAAAGCAATATTTTGATTAACAATCGATTCGTCCTCTGCTTCATCATAATCTTCATTATCTGTATTTTTACGAAATACTTTATCAAATAATTTTTGTCCCTCTTTTTTAGCACTGTGATAGATTTTTTTACCAGTAGTCTTTGTATTGTTTATGACGTCTTTGCTCTGTTTTTTAAACTCTGCACGATTCTCTTTGCCAGATTTTGGCGCGACAAATAGACCTGCTACAACCCCAAAGGCTGCGCCAAGAGCCATTCCTAAAAAGAATTTATTTTTCTTCATCTTGAACTCCTATTTAGTTACTTCTATTATAGATGATTTTGTCAGAAATTATTTCTTTTTGGTTCTATTTATGGATTGTGATCTTTTTTGCGCAGATTTTGTTTTCTTTATTGATTCTTGTTTTAGGTTAGAAGAATCTTCATCCTCAAATTCTTGAAATACTGATTTCTTGGGTTTGTGATTAATTTTTAGTAAATTATATAGTTTGCGACCAATATATTCTTTAACGAAGCCACGTGCTAATGGACCAACTGAAGTCAAATCTTTGATATTATCAGCCACGTCATCTGCTTTATCAAAGATGGATTGACCGGTTTGTACCATAATCTCAATTTCAGAAAGCAAACTAGTGAACTTGACGATAAAAATTATACCGACAATTAAGAAAACCAGTAAGGTAACTGCTAAAAACATAACTATAATCCATTCGGCAAGATTCATCTTATCTCCGTTTTCTGATAACCTTTATGCTTTTATTGTAATACAGTTTGATTTAAACAACAACACTAAATTTGTTTGAGAAAGTCGACTAAATCCTGACCGTAATCTTCGTATTTGGTTGCATAATAAAGACTGGCTAGGCTATAGTTCTTAGGATCACCAGTAGTCATCCAGCGCCCTTTTGTCTTTTCAACGTAAACATTGCCATCACTAACCATCTTAGTGATTGCATCAACGGTCCATAGCTCGTTGTCTAAACCGATGTTCTTAGGATCAAGATATTGAAAGACTTCTGGAGTCAATAAGTAACGTCCATAAGAGGTGAGATTTGAGGGAGCTTCTTCGATCTTTGGTTTCTCAACAATATCGTGGAGTGTCATTTTCTTTTCATCCTGCAAGCGAATAATGCCATACTTATTTAGAACTTTTTTAGGCATTTCTTGAGCAATAATAATAGCTTTGGCGTCTTCGTGTTTTAAAAATGAATCTTTTAATGTTTTAACATCCGAAGCACCGAAAACGACATCATCAGAATATGCTACAATAAAGGCTTCATCATCTCGTATATACTTCCTAGCTGAAGCAATTGGAGATCCATTACCATATGGATATGATTGGTCTTGTTCGATGACGATAATTTTTGGATAATCAAGAATTTTCTGGATTGGGTTGTAACGGTCAGCCTTACCCTGTGATGTCAACTGTTTTCTTATGCGGTTAACTGAATTATTAAAATAGTCTTCATAGATAGGTTTGCCTTCAGGAGTAGCAACAATAATAATCTCAGTTATCCCTGCTGCAATACACTCCTCTACAACTAGCTGCATGATTGGTCGATTACCAAGTGGCAACATCGCCTTAGGAATTGTCTTTGTAATAGGTAAAAATCGACTAGCAAAACCAGCATCAGTAATGATAGCCTTGGTTGGCATCTTATATTTCATAATATCTCCTTGAGACCATATTATAACATATAGACAGTATTTTTAAATACCACGTCTAAATTAACATCTCAAGTGCAACACTAACCAACGAAAAGAGACATCAATCGTTCTTAGTCCTGTTAAAATT
>CAUUYE010000006.1:0-43576 GCA_963549315.1 uncultured Candidatus Saccharibacteria bacterium
AGCCATGAAACCAAAGTTTGTTGTGTATTTTTGTTAGACCGCTCATGGTTATATTTTAACATATTTGTATTAAAATATCCTAAAAAGCCTATCAAATTACAGTTTTGTTCTTTGTTTTTTGGATGTTATTTTAGATATTATTTTTTCTTATCTGTTTTTAGATATTACAGTTGATGATTATTTCTTCTTATCAACTACTTCAGCTTCTTGAATATCCTCTGTCAGGTATTTTTTTGCAGATTTCATCTTTTTAGAGAATTCTTGGACATGAGTCTTTAGAATAAATACATTTATGAGATCAGATACGCCATAAACAATCAACATGATACCAAAAAGCATGATTGCAGCTGCGGTTGAGACAATTGGTTGAAAAATAATCACACATCCAGAAACTATACAGATCATATTCATAAGAACTGAGGCTGCGAAGGCGGAACTGGAAATCTCTTTCAGTGCAAGAGTCATACGAATTTTTGTCAAGCTAGAAATCACAACATAGAAGCCAATTGCAATCGGAATAATATTAAGAACTTCTGGATTTGTAAGAATGATGAGTCCAAGCAAAATTGCAAACGAACCAAAGATGGTTCCGGAGATAAATCTGGTTTGTCGTTTACCAGCAAGATCAGCACTAATCATACTCACTCCGGAAGAAATAAGCACAATAATAAAAATCCAACGAATTATCTCAAGACTAAGGGTTGGGAAAAATGTTAAGAAAAGACCCACACAGATCATAAGTACAGTAGTACTAATCGCAGCATTAAGGAAGCTATTAATTTTATTTGTGAGATTTTGCATGAAAAACTCCATTTATGTTTATTTAAGGTATTTTACCACAAAAAACATCCCAGCGGATGTTATGGTGGACGATAGAGGATTCGAACCTCTGACCTCGTCTACGTCAAAGACGCGCTCTAGCCAACTGAGCTAATCGTCCAATGCGTGTATTCTATCATATTAAAAAAGATTTCTCAATGAGGGTTCCAATAAAAAATAGACTCTAATAGGGAGCCTATTTTTTAATATTTTAACGGCGCGCTCTATGACTACGTTTAATAACCATAATAGCGAAGAAGGATACGACAAAGAAAATTGCGAGTGAAGTTGCGATAAAATCGGAATTCGTAAAGTTTGTACCTGCAAAGACAGAGCCACCAGTATCAGGTACGAGAGGAGTCTTTTTAGTTTTATAATTTACGCAGAGTTTAGCGTTACGATCCATAATATTGCCATGTTGATCATATGGTGTGGCGACGATACAATATCTTCCATCTTTGAGATGATTTTCTTGGAACGGTGCAGTCCAAGGAGTATTGCCACCATGACCCCCCGTGGTATCTGGAGTATTAACCGGAACGGTGTTTGGTAATACCGGATTACCATCTTCATCATAAACTTGAATGACTACGTGATCGACTCCTGGACCGTGATCAATAACAGTCTTTGGATTATTAGTGTTATCATCTGCACCATCATCGTTAAGCTTTAAGGCTCGATAAGTGAATGAGACCATGTCTTCGGTCGAAGGTTTATTATTAATCATAGCAATCACTTTATATTTGCCATATAATCCACCGTTTAGGGTTGTAAGATTTAGATTATAGTCATTTTGTCCACTCGTTGCATTACCGTGCGCATCAGCTACGCTAGCAGCTGGCATCGGATATGTTGTCTCTACGCCATGATCATCTGTATAAACAATTCGCCACTGAATAGTTTTTGCTTCTGCATATTGCTTTCTTACTAGCACCTTATCCGTGGCAAACTCTGCGCCGTCATTTGGTAAGACAATCGACAATGCTTCCGCACTTGGCAAAACCGTCAACTGCACTGTAACGTTGGAAGAAGTCGTGGCGAAAGTAGGTTTTGCTGGTAACAAAACCACACCGAATAGGATGACTGCCGCCAAACTGAATAATTTAATTATTCTTTTTTTATTCATTTTTGCACTCGCTTTTTTATTTTTATTTTGATCGCTTGCGGTTTTACCCGCTTCCTTGTTCAAAGCTATTATCTTCGCGATTAGATGATGAGCTTTGACTTTTGGGCTTGTCGCTTTCTGTAGAGAATTATAAACCAAGCAATTGTGATTGTCAATAACATAAGCAGGATGATAATCATAAAGATTGGGACAATGAGGACAATCTTTGTAGTACTCTTTGTCTGATCTAGTGCAGATATACTAGAAGTGATCCGATAAATGCCAAAGGCTGGTGTGTCTTCCCAAACTGTCTCGATATCACGAGTAGTCTCGGGGAGAACGTCATAACTTTTACCGTCCTCAAAGATAGTACCGCCAAAGAACTTTTCTACTTTAATTTTTGAGATAGCACTAAAATCAGCATTACCAGAGTTTTTAATGACAGCACTTGATTTAACTTTGCCAGACATGTAAAAACTGTCCATATTGTGTTTGATGATTTCCGCGGATTCTTTTGTTTCACCATTTGTGCGACCAATTATGCGAAAACCTAAGCGGGAGACAGTACGAATACCACTAACCGCGCTATCCTCTTTGGGGATAACTTCGACAAAAATGATGGCATACTGTCCACCACCTGGAATATCGTTTGGTACTGTAATTCGGTATGGCACTTCTTTACGCTGCCCCGGTTCGACGGAGTATTTGGTTTCGTTAACATATTCGCCTGCGTCATTCTTAAATGTGATCCAGCGGCTAACCATAGTATGTGAATTCTGATTTGAGAAATTTGGACTATATTGCTCATTAGTCACAGAATATGGATTGACGTACACTTTAAAATCGTATGCCTCAGTGCCAGTATTATCAACATTAAAAGTAAAATCACTTGTTTCACCAGCATTAAGAGTAGGACGATTATCAACGGGAGAAATTTGAATACGAATGGCGGGCTTATCTGTATTTTCGTTAGCTTTAACGATAATACTATTTTGACAAAATAGAGCATAGAATAATGCACCAAGAACCATAAAGGAAAAGACAAGAGCTTTTACACCTACAAAAGAATAGTTCGATTTTGTTTCCTGCTTGAGTCGGTTGCTTTTTTGCTGTATTTTTTTAAACATATTTGATTCCAGTTGGGTTTAACTTTTTACGTTCACGATTCCTTGCAACTAACCAGAAGATAACTGAAAGAATGAAGAGGATGATGAGAATAATAAGCCAAACTGGGCAGATAATAATCATTTTACGTTCAGTCTTGGTTTCTGAACCGTATTTTATAGTCTGTTCGATATTGAAGATACCTATAGATGGAGAATTAGTCCAAGCTTCCTTATGATAACGCTTGGTGTTTGGCAGAGTATTAACAGTGGTAGGTTTTTCTTCATTACTATAAATTTCTTCTTTTGAGAAAAATGGATAAACTTTTAGACTGATTTTTAATTCGGCATCAACATTACCACAGTTCTCAGCCCGAGTTTCGCCGAAGATTGGAGGATTAAATAGAAAAGTCGGTAACTTATTCTCTAAAATCTTTGTACAATGATTGATTTGACCATTAACATGAGAATAGATGATCATGCCAACGCGTGAAACTGCCTGGATATTAGAATTCGAATCCTTATCTTTTTCAGTTTCCACCATGATGGCACTATATTGCCCACCACCTGGGGCATCTTGAGGAACCTTGATTACGTAGTTAATTGTTACTTCGGTATCTGATTCTAGATGACCTTTATCTTGGCTAAAGGTGAACCAATTCGCAATTTTAAGACGATCTTTTGAACCATTAAAGACAGGATCATAATTTTCATCTTTGACTTCATAAGCGGAGGCATAGACTTTAAAATCAAAAGGTCCTGAACCAATATTTTGTACTTTGAAGCTACCTTCACGCGTTTCTCCTGGTTCTAGACCACCAAGCTGTTGAGTAGATGGAGAAACCTGCAAAAAGACTTTTTGACGTTCTGCAGCATAAGTCGGATTCGAGGAAAGTAGGAAAAAGAAAAAGGCGGAAAATATGAAAGAAAAAATCTCCATTAAAATATTGCGCTTTTTAGTCATTAACCTCCTTTTTATCTGTATATATTATACACAAGCAAATTCGTTTTTACAAGAAAAAACCACCATCAAGGTGGTTTTTACTAGTTTATAATTTTATAAAGTGGTTGCAGTATAGACAATTGTGTCCTGATAGGTGCCTTGCGCTTGAGCTGCACCCGTTGCAACACCATAGGTCATTTGGATGTCTTCTTGAATACCGGTGTGAGCCGCATTGATATTAGTTTTAACAATCTGATCACTTGTTGTAACCGCTACTTTAGTAAGATCGCCACCCGAAAGATTCCATCCAGCTGTACCAGCGGTCAAGGTTCCGCTAACAGCAGGAATAGTTTCTGTGGTATCAGTCGATGTCATAGCGGTTGTGCTATCAGCGTCTTTTACCGTGAGTTTATAACCGTTTTTATTATTAGTGGCAACAGTGAGTTTGGTTTTAAGTCCAGTTGTATTTACACTGCTTGGAGTCATTGTTACTTCTGTGGAATTACTATCTGCGGCGAGAGCAATAACAGATTTGACATTCACCTTAACGACAACACTTTGAGTATCAGAGGCAGCAAAAGTGGCAATTGGCAAAGTTGCAACACCTAAGGCAGTTGCAACACCAAGGGCAACTACCGTATTTTTGATTTTAGACATTTTGTCTCCTTTTTTTGTTTTGATATAACCTTTATGCGCTTATTTTAGTTAAACACAAACATTTTGTCAAGTTTTTATATGCTTATTATGTTTAAGACTTCTCGGGACTTTCTTTTGCGACTAACTTGTAATTCATTTCCATAAAAAGAAGTTAATCTTTAATTAGAGACGTTTCATAAATAATAATAATTGATAAAGAATATTTCCAAAATAAAAATAGTCGTGGATTCCACGACTATTTTTCGGCTATTAAACGCGTTATTTAACTGCGGCAGTATAGACAATTGTGTCTTGATAGGTGCCTGGGAGCTGTGAGGCGCCAGTAGAGAAGTCATAATCAACATTGACTGTCGTATTAACTGGTGCGTTTGATTCTTGTACTTTCAAAGCTGTCTGGCTCTGTTTAACCATAGCAGTTGGAGAAGTCAAGAGACCACCTTTTATGCTCCAGTTACCTGTACCTGCAACATTACCATTAGTTCCGGCAGAAATAACGTTAGTACCAGCAACTGGCGAGCCAGAAAGTCCAGCAGTCATATCCGTGTCTTCATCTAAATCTTTTACAGTTAATGTCATACCCGTGTTGTGATTTGTAGCATATGACACTGTTGTAGAAACGTTCTTAGTTTGATTTGGAGAAACGTTACCAGCATTGACGTTGTTGCTATCTACAGCAACGGCGACTGCATCGCCAACAGTGAGTTGGACGACTACATTCTGAGAGCTTGGAACTGAGCCATCAAGTGGAATTGGTGCTGCAAAAGTTGCAAGTGGAAGAGATGCAATTCCAAGACCAGTGATCACTCCAAGAGTAGCAACTATTTTAGTATACTTTGACATATTTTTCCTTTTCTTTTTTACTTTTTATTTTAACCTGATCTTCAATATGACCTCAAGTTGTATTGAGTATAATAAACGTGAGCGGTTTTGTCAAGAAGAAATGCCGTTTTATTAAAAATTTTATGTTTGCGTCGGATAACAACAAATGATATAATTTAACTATGCACCTGTGGTGAAATTGGTATACACGCTACCTTGAGGTGGTAGTGCCTTCGGGTGTGCTAGTTCGAGTCTAGTCAGGTGCACCAACTATGAAACTCCTAACGGAGTTCTTTTTTTATACGCCTGGAACGTCCCAAGGGGTATTAATTGAAATAATTGTTCTAGGTAAACCCTCGAATTGAATATCAAATTTCAAACTAGACTCCACAATAGTCGATGCATTATGAACCCTAAAGCTAAACTGCCAACCATTATCTAAATACAGCTCAACAGTATTGGTATGATCAGGTCGAAGCTCCATACTCACGATCCTAGTTGGCAAAACAGTGATTGGAATAACTTCTGCTGGTTTCTCTGTTCTACTAGGTTTTCCAAGTTCGCCATGTACATTGACAGCTTGAATTTGTGTAATTCGTTTTGTATCTAAACTAATTACTTTATAAAAATCATGTTTCCCAAGAAGATATTCAACTAACTTACGTGGCAAGGTCCTATCTATTTTATAACTATTTTTTAGCTAAAATAAAGCTAATTCTACGGTGTGCGATTCTTAATTGCTTTCTTGGTAGCCCAGTTTTCGATGTCGATGAAGCGATCGGCAGCATTAACTAGACGATTCTCTTGTGAAAAGGCGCGGACATTGCGATTTACAAAATACGGCAAGGTGGTCTGATACAAACCGATGGCAGGGACATCATCAACCCAACGTTCAAGAAACTTTTGATACTTTGCGGCACGCAATTTATTGTCCATAGTAGTGCGAGCGCTTAATAATAAATCATTAACGACTGAATTTTTATAATTACTTAGATTATGACCGTTTTCGGATGCCTCAAGACTATGATAATATGCTAGGACGTCAGGGTCTGAACCAAGACCAATTTCATAAACTAAAATATCATATGCACGTGGACGCAAAATATTAAGTGCAAAATCCTGATTTGAATCATAAGCAGAAACAACTGCACTAAGACCTAAACTCTCAAGCTGTGAAGCAATACGGTTTGCAAACTCTTCGAGATAGTTATCACCTTTAATTGTGACAATATTAATTTTATTTGAGGCGAGATTATTATTCGCTTTCTTGAGCTTTTCGATTTCAGCTTTTGCGGTGGTAACATCGGTCTTAGGAATTGAAGGAAAATTAATTGACTCAATTTGTGACTCAAGAATCGGATAGTCTAGTGGTAATTCCCCGCTTAAACCAGTGCGTAAATTATTTAAATTTAGACCAAGTCGAATAGCTTGCCTTAGGCTTTTATCTTTTAAGAGGTTACTTTCTGTATTAAAAAACGCAAAAACACCATAATTGACAGCACTTTGATATTCGTTAATGTTACTGGTTTTGAGCTCTTGAGCGAATTTTGACGGAAGGTCAGCGGTGGCAGTGACTGTACCGTTACGAACTGCAGTTTTAATATCTGCAAGATTCAAAAAAGCATGTATGGAAAAACTATCTAGGAGAGGTGTACGCTTATAATATTTTGGATTAGCCGTGAGATAGACAATTTTTTCTCCTTCGTTACCAATATTTTGTGTAGCATTTACAGTAAATGCGCCAGAAGTTATTGGTCTAGTGGAAAATTTATTCTCAAGAAGTAACTCTGGGGCAACATCCTTGAGGATATGAGAAGGCAAAATCGGTAAGTCAAGTGAACTTTCAAAAAAGGCATTAGGAGAGCTAAGAGTAAAAACAATCTCACCTTGATCGTTTTCTTTGGCAGATACCCCTACAAGTTTGGAGGCAAAATTAGTCTTTATGCGATTACTCTGTATGATGTTTACCGTATAAAGTATATCCGAATTCGTGATTGGTTCGCCATCCGACCATTTGATTCCCTCTCGGAGCTTAACCGTCCAAACATCACCAGCTTCATTAGCATGAATAGTTTCGGCGAGACCTAGACCGGTATGCCCAGAATAATCGGTTGTACTCAAAGTTGCAAAAAGCAGACGTGAAAGAGTTTCTTCAGAGCTAGTCGAAGCAAATAGGGGGTTAAAAGAACTGATTTTTCCAAGAGTGGCCTCAGTGTACGTCCCACCATTCGTATAGGTTTCAACAGCAAATGAATTAACATACCAATACGCCTGCGTAATTGATAATAAAGTAATAATGACAACCATTAGAATCCACTCTACGACATAGAGCCGGACATCTCTAATATGGGAAATATGTCCAATTAGATTTTCCCTAATATGTTCACGACTATCACGATTAACTTTCTTTGAAAAAAGCGATATTTTTTTGACAAATTTACGCCCACTCTTTTTAAAAACTTTATTCATAATACAAATTTTATGATGGAATTAAGAGAAGTCCTAGAATTGAAAAGACAAAAACAAGTGAAAAGAAAATTGTTGCATTAAATAAAGAGCGGTCGAGCCCACGACGAGTAGTATAGAGTTCGCCGGAAGCACCAAAACCAGCACCAAGCGATGCGCCACGTTGTTGAAGAAGGATTAGTAAAATACACAGAACAGCAGAAATGAGTGTTGCAGTTTCTAAAAAATTTCCAATATTCATGTGTTAATTATAAGATGGGACTAGAAAATTAACAAGACTATTTATCCCACTCATCAAGAGCCAAGAAAGAATAACTCCGACTGTTGTCATATGTACGTGTGGAACAATCCAGACAACTAGAGCGATCATGAGAATATTTAAAATGAGTGTAAAAATACCCATGGAAAAGATAATTAGAGGCAAGCTAAAGAGTATGGCGATGGGTTTAACGACAGTATTGACTAGAGACATGATTAATCCAGCACTTAGGTATAGCCAAAAATTATCTGCCCCTGGATCAATACTGCCAAAAGCATTTATACAGAGCCACATAGTGGCAGAAGAAACTAGCCAACGAAGCAGAAAAACAAATAGCTGTTTTTTAATCATGTTTCGATTATAGCATATATTATTTTAACGCTTAAAGAGGTTTTTACTGCGAAGTTGACGATGATAAGTGATGGCAAAACGGTGTGATTCTTCGTCGATCCTTGTAATTAACTTTGCAAGATGCGAATCGTTTGAATATATTTTTGACTGAAAAAGATATTGTCCGTCCGGTTGTTTAATAGGAATAATAAGATTTACATCAGCATTCCTGGTATGATCACCCGATTTATTGCGCCCAATTACGGGAATGTTGACAGCGGATAACAGTCCTAGAACCGCACTAAGCTGCGGCGATGCCCCATCGAGAATAATCAGGTCTGGAAAAGTCCACTCTTGGTGTTTTAATCTGCGAAAAATGACCTCATACATACTTGCAGTATCATCATTTTTACTACTTCTTATTTTAAATTTTCGATAAGCTGTGCGATCAGAAACGCCGTTTTGAAAAACTACCATACTAGCAACGGTATTTGTACCAGAAATATGTGAAATATCATAACCCTCAATTCGGCGTGGTGGATCCTGAAGATTTAAGAGTTGCTTCAGCTCGAGAAGAGCTTTATCGGAAGATAGATCCAAGAATTCCTTATCCGAAAAGATAATTTTTCGTTTTAATCCCTTAAGTCCAAAATATTCATCTCGCAATTTGGCAGCCTCTTCAAAATCATGAAGTGCTGCTGCAGACTTCATCTGTTTCTCAAGGTCTAAAATTAGTTTTTTACGATCACCGTTTAAATATCTTATTAGGTTATGTAAGTTTTTTTTATATTCTTTAGGAGTTATTTTGCCAATTTCAATACCTGGGGTAAGACTAAGATCAGTATTTAAAGTCTTTTTTCCATCATATGGTTTCTCATAAAATGGAAAAATTTTCCGCAATATGCGTAACGCTTTGAGGATCGTATTTTTAGCATAAAATGGACCAATATAAGTAGCACCGTCATCAAGTGGATTTCTGGTAGTGGAAACATAAGGAATTTCGTCCTTCATATTTATTCGCACATAACTGACCGTTTTATCGTCACGTAACAGAATATTCCACTGCGGCATATAGCGCTTTATCATCTCAGATTCGAGAAAAAGCGCATCCATTTCAGTCTCAACCACGATCCAATCAGTATCAGCAATTTCTGCCACTAGTGCCGCAGTTTTTGGATCTTTTTCAGTATTTTGAAAATATTGTCTAACTCGATTTTTCAATACTGCAGCCTTACCAACATAGATCACCTCACCCTGCTGGTTTTTATGAAAATAAACACCTGGGGCTGAGGGCAAGGTTTTAAGTTTCTCTTTAAGACTCTTTGAAATCACAAGATTATTTTAGCACTAAAGCAGATCTGTTTCATCTAACTCATTATTCATGAGTCTAATATCTCAGAATATAGTTAATTTTTATTTTTAAAGACATCTTTCATCAGATTATTTAAACCACCATTTTGAGAGTTAAATAAATCCGTAATCAGCTCCGAAACTGGACGAGCATTACTTGGTGCATTGAAGGAAGAAGTTTTATTTTGATCAAAGTTGATCATACCACTATACTCACTATGCTCATCCGAGGCATTAAGATAAACACCTTTCAGCTGATGCGTAAAGACATCAATTCCAAGATATAAATTCTGCAGTTGATCTGTGATTTGTTTTATATTGGATTGGTCTAAATGATATTGACTTTGATCTTGCGATGATGGTGTATCTTGAGAAGATTTTAGATCCTGAAAACAGCGTACTAAGTTCCCTTCTGATGTAGTCTGTGATTGGCTCTTGATGAAATTCACAAGTTTGTCAGCATCGATTGAAGCTTTATAGAGTTTTCCATAATCTTTAATTTGGTTTTTAAAAGTATTACCCGAAAGATCATCAATTTTTGCAGCTTCAATTTTTAGGAATCGAGACTCTAGATAATTTTTTGCAAATTGATCAGTCTTCTCTAATTGTTTCTTCAGTTCTTTTACTACGCAATTATATGCCGAGGCAATATTCTGTTTTTGTTCTACTTTAAAATCAGTTCCATTAAGAGAATTAACGACTTCATCGATATTAAATTTCCACCATTTTCCTTCAACCGAGCCAAGCGTTTTCTTTAAAAATTCAAGGATACTTTTAATGTTTGCATCCGCGACCTTGTCTAGCTGCATAAGATTAACTGTATTTTGATAAGCTTCGGTTAATTTATTGAGATTGAGATAGACAATACCATCTTCTTGAATATAGGCACTTAAATCAAAATTAATATTATTGCCACTCTTTAAACCAAAGTTAAAACTTACGCTAAGATTATTATTAAAGTGATTAGTATCTGTCACAAAATCAAGACGGAGATTTGACAAAAAACTGCTTGCCGATGCATTTGCACGTGGTTTAATTTCAATGCCACCCGAGGTATGCATTTGTTTATTTGATTGTTTAATATAATTAGTGATTGCGTCTGCAGCCACTTTTTCTGGAGTATTGTAGTAATACGCAAAAGCACTACCGCCTAGTACTAGAACAGTTAGGATACATAATGCAACAACTGGAGCTTTCTTATGCTTTTTTGGTGTATTCGTAGCCGATTGAGAATCCGCACTAGGCACATCTTCGACTTTTGTATCTAGTAGAAGTGGGGTATCTTTGGCAGCAAGTAGCTTCGGCTGATTATCTGCAGAAGCTTCAGCTGTGGCTTCTATTTGATTTTGACTTTGGTCTTGATTCTCATCTTGATCTTGTTTTTCATCATGATTTTGGTCTTGGTCTTGATGATTTGCTATCTCAACTTCCTCTTTTACTTCTGTTTCGTCCGCTGCTTCTTCTGTTGCTTCATCTTTTGAATTTAATTGAGTTTTAGCTGGATCCTCTTCGATTTTCTCCACTATTTCTGTCTCTTTTATTTCTGTTGTCGTTTTATCCTGTGAGTCTAAATGAGCTTCAATTGGGTTTACATCAATGTCGCCATATTTTTCTTCTGGCATCATACACCTTTCATTATTAGAATATCTTTAATACATCATACCATAAGTAGAATAGGAAATGTTATAATACGGTTATGGATAATTTAACAATTCAAGAAATCAAAGCAAGACAAATTCTAGATAGTCGCGGCAATCCAACAGTGGAGGCAGATGTTTTTCTATCTGACGGAAGTGTGGGAAGAGCGATGGTACCATCGGGAGCTTCTACGGGTGCGGGTGAAGCCTTAGAGTTACGCGATGGAGATAGTAATTATTATAACGGTAAGGGGGTGATGAAAGCCGTTCATAATGTAAATAATCAGATTCGCGAGCAGTTATTAGGTAGTACTGCTGAGCAGAATACGGTTGATCAAACGATGATTGATCTGGATGGTACAGAAAATAAATCCAATCTTGGGGCAAATGCAATTCTCGCCGTATCAATGGCAACGGCAAAAGCTATGGCGAGGTCAAAACATATCCACTTTTACGAATATGTGGCAAGTTTGGCTGGTACACAAGATAAAATGTCTTTACCGATGCCAATGATGAATGTGATGAACGGCGGAGCACATGCAGATTGGAGTACTGATTTTCAGGAATACATGATTGTTCCTGTTGGCGCGACTAATATTTTTGATGCAATTAGAATGGGTGCAGAAACTTTTCATGCACTAAAGAAAGTCTTAAAAGAACGTGGATATACTACAACTGTCGGAGATGAGGGAGGATACGCTCCACGTGTAAAAAGCGGTAATAATGAACCACTTGAATGTATTAAAATGGCCATTGAGGCGGCAGGCTACAAACCCGGCGAAGATATTTCGATTGCTATGGATATTGCATCTTCCGAATTTTATAAAGATGGAGTGTATCAACTAAAAACTACTGGTGAAACCAAAACCAGTGAAGAAATGGTTGAGTGGTATACATGGATTCTTGACAACTATCCAGTAGTCTCAATTGAGGATGGTCTCTCTGAGAATGACTGGGATGGTTGGAGAACTCTGACTAAGAAGTTGGGCAACCGAGTGCAACTCGTGGGGGATGATTTATTCGTTACTAATACTAAATTACTTCAAAAAGGTATTGAAGAATCAGTGGCTAACGCTATCCTGATCAAGCCAAACCAGATTGGCTCGCTTTCTGAGACTATCGATGCAGTTATGATGGCAAAGAAGAATGATTATAATACTATCATTTCTCACCGTTCTGGCGAGACAGAAGATTGTTCTATTGCACATCTCGCAGTTGGGCTCGGAGCAGGACAGATCAAGACAGGATCAATGTCGCGTTCAGAAAGAATTGCAAAATATAATGAACTAATGCGAATTGCTGAAGAGAACCCAGAACTTAAATTAGTAAATCCATTTGAAAGATAGCAAGTATCAATACTGATATTTTGTAGTCTTTTTGATCAGTACTTGTAATTATGTAGCTATATTGGGAATATAGGTATTTGAGCTAGATATTTAAGATATAACTTTATGATAATATATGAATATGGACATAGGTACGTTTGTCGGAGCGTTGGCTGCCATAAAAAATAATGAAAAACATGGTAAAAAAGCCAGTCCAAAAACCTATCCAGTCGAACATTCGATTATTTTATGGCTTTTATTTGGTGTTATTTTTGCTTATATTCCTGTGATTTATTTCACCATATCTAAAAAGCATAAATGGCATTTATGAAAATAACTATCAAAAATATTGTACACATTTTTTAAGCAGTTTTAATCAAATCCAAGAAATCAGCTTCGTGAATAACTGGAATACCAAGCCTCTCAGCTTTTGTGGTTTTACTATTACCTGGCTTTTCGCCAACAATTAGAGCAGTAGTATTTTTACTAACCGTACTAGAAACACTGGCGCCTAAGTTTCGGAGCGCTTCTTCAGCAGCCTCCCGCCCCATTGAAGCAAGCGTGCCAGTAACGACATAGCTATGTCCTAGAAGCGGCTTTTGATTATAATCATCAAAATATGGTTGCACTCCCAATTCTTTCATCTTTGTAAGCTG
This sequence comes from uncultured Candidatus Saccharibacteria bacterium, assembly GCA_963549315.1. GTDB lineage: Bacteria > Patescibacteriota > Saccharimonadia > Saccharimonadales > Saccharimonadaceae > Nanosyncoccus. The sequence goes on from CAUUYE010000006.1 coordinate 13,470, forward strand.
ACTTAAATTATCTTCATCTGCAAAATACGCCAAAATTGATTCAGCCACCACCTGACCAATATCTGGAATAGATAACAGATCATCAGCTGTGGCATTGATTAAAGAATCTAACGATTTGAACCGGTTAGCAAGAGAGATAGAGGTCTGTACGCCCACATGCCTAATCCCAAGTGCAGTTATAAATTTTGCAAGTGGTGCAGATTTTGATTTTTCAATTGCGGTAATCAATTTCTGTGCTGACAAAATAGCGAAACGATCAAGTTTTGCGACCTGATTAGCGTCTAATCGGTAGAGATCAGAAAGGTTTTTTACCAGTCCAGAATCAACTAATAGATTAACATTTTTCTCGCCTAATCCTTCAATATTGAGTGCAGGTTTACTAGCGTAATATTCCAGTGAACGTTTTAAGATAAGGTTTGAATCTAGACCCTTAACGCGATATACCACTTCGCCATTTGGACGTTCAAACTCTAGTTCTGGATATTGTTTTTTGAGTGCAAGTTCATAGTCAAAAGGCACTGAACCTTCATCTCGTAAAGAAATAAGAACTTCTTTAATCTGTGGAATTATATCACCTGCCTTATAAATAATGACGGTATCACCAATTCGAAGATCAAGACGGTTGATTTCATCTGCATTATGTAGAGTTGCGTGTCGAACAATACTACCTGCAACCTCAACAGGATCGAAGATAGCTACCGGAGTGGCCGCACCAGTTCGTCCAATCGAGATCACAATATCTCTTACTTTAGTTGTTACCTCTTCAGCAGGATATTTATATGCAACTGCAGCTCGTGGGGTTTTACCAATAATACCAAGTTCTTGATAAATCTTGCGATCGTTAATTTTGATGACCATACCATCAGTGCCAAATGGCAGGTTCTGACGAACCTGTTCAAGATGATGAATTTCTAAAATTACTTGGTCAAGTGAATCAAAGGTCTGGTCCTGCATGGAAGTTTGAAAACCAAGTTCGCGGATTTTTTGATATGCTAGTTGATTAGTCGTGAGGTTTGGCTTGACGAGATCATAGGCCATGAAGCGCAATGGTCTCGATGCAGCAATTTTAGGATCAAGCTGACGAATTGAACCTGCTGCTAAATTTCTCGGGTTGGCAAACGGTTTTTCGCCTTTTGCCACTTGTTTTTGATTAATTTTTGCAAAATCGGCTTTAAAGATAATTACCTCACCACGTACCTCAACGACCTCTGGAAGCTTAGCTAGATCACCTTTTAGACGTAGTGGTACATTTTTGATAGTGCGAACGTTCATTGTAACGTCTTCACCGACAAGACCGTCTCCACGAGTAACTGCCTGCACTAGGATACCATTTTTATAGTGTAGAGACATGGCGAGACCGTCCATTTTAATGTCCGTAAAATAAGTAAATTTTGTATTTTGATCAACTAATTTATAGTTACGTGCTACCCATTCCCTAACTTCAGCCTCCGAAAAAACATCAGCTAGAGAAATCATTCTAGTTTCATGGGTAACTTTTGTAAATTTATCAAGTGGTTTACCTGCAACACGTTGAGTAGGAGAATCGGGAGTAATTAACTCAGGAAATGCTTCTTCAAGAAGAGCTAATTCATGCTTCAGTGAATCGGCTGCAGATTCTGACATAGTTGATTGGTCAAGTACATGATAATGGTAGCGATAATCATTGATTAATTCACGAAGCTTAGCTATACGTTCTTCGGCTGCCTTTTTTGTAAGATGCATAGAATTTTCCATTTTTATTTTACCTGCTCTAATTTTGGAGTTTTCTTTTTCTTTTTTACTATTTTGACTATTGGATAAAAATCATCTTTATAATCTAAAAGTTGTCGATAAAAGAGGTAGATATAGACTGATAAAAAGACAAAGACAAAAACAGTAACAATCAGAAGGACGAATGGAACAAATGGAATACCTAAATCCTTCAAAACCGGAAAAGCTCCTTTAATTAAAATATCAAGTAATATGGCAGGCAGCACAATGATGACATAAATAAAAGCAAGGCAGAAAATAAGATAAATTAGACGGATAAGAAATCTAATACGACGACCTGCAATTAAATTTCGAGCTGTATCTATCGCTGTGAGAGGATAAAGACCTGGAGCGGAAACGGCAACTAAACCTAAAACTGAACTCGATGTAAGATAAATACTTAGTAGACACATTAAACTAGCAAAAATAAAGTAAACGAGTGCATAAAATGGAGTTTTTAAAAATTCTGTAGCAACTGCAGCTTGATAAGTTATGACTACAATCATAATGGGAATCAATTCAACAAAAATGATAAGTGCAACAAAAAATGAAGAAACCATTGGGGCTAGTGCATTGTAAAGTCCGTCGCGCATACGAGGTTTATGCCCTGCAAGCAAGTGACGAGTAAGATAGATAGTCACAAGCCAAGTAATCATAAACAACAAAACTGCAAAAACTTTCTGAGCATCATTCATTGAAGTAAGACCACCCGTTGTAACAGTACCGATAAGAGTGAGACCGGCACGACCAAGATTACCAAGTCGACCTTTGACGATTTCCTGGTTAGTACGATCTATTGATTCCTTAAAATCAACAAATGTTGATTCAGACATTAGACCGACTAATACAATATAGAGCAAAGCAATAAGCGAAATGAGTGATAGAAAAATCTTCCAGTTTTGACGAATAATTTTAAATGTTGCGGCAGCATGCGCTAGAAGACCGGGAACTTCGGTCTTTCGTTCATAATCTTCTCGATACGAACGATGGAATGAACGATGTAATTTAATGCGTTCGGTACGTTTTTTTTGTTTATCATTTTTTGCCACAATTTATTCCTTATTATTTATCTAAAAACTATATTTTGCATGTTCCAGTCGCTCAATGCGTTTTTCAATTGGAGGGTGAGTACTAAAAAGATTAACAGCCTGTTTTCTTAATGGTGAATTAATAAACATAGCCTCCGTAGCAGCGTTTTGCCTTGTCATTGGTCTTGAATGTTCTTCTAATTTTTTCAGTGCAGAAATCATACCTTCAGGATAGCGAGTAATCTCAACAGCACTAATGTCTGCTAAATATTCACGCTCGCGAGAAACAGCCATCTGTGCAATACTTGCAGCAAGCGGTGCAAAAATAGCTGTGAAAATAATCATAAACAATCCAACAGGACTATTTTCCTTATCGTTCTTCCTTGAATAACGCATCATACGAAAACCAATATCAGAAAGGAATCCGATAACACAGACAAGGGCAAAGGCAATAGCGGAAACCCTAATATCATAATTTTTAACATGTGATAATTCATGAGCCATTACTGCAGTTAACTCTTTGTCATCCATAATATCGATTAAGCCTGTGGTTGCTGCGACAACGGCATGATCAGGATCGCGACCGGTCGCAAAAGCATTTGGCGCGGGATCGTCAATTATATAGACTTCTGGCATGGGGAGACCAGCTGTAATAGTGAGGTTCTCAACGATGTTGTAGAGTCGACGATTATCGCGACGGTTAGCTTTTTTAGCACCAGTCATCATAATTGCAAGTTGAGTTGAAAAGAAATACTGGATTGCTGCATAGATAAGCGCAACAATCGTGGACATAATCATGATTGATGGATCATCATAGATATACGCAAAACCTCCACCAATGATTGAAATAAGTGCAATAAACCCTAAAAAGATTAGAACTGTATTGCGTTTATTCTCTGCAATCTGTTTATACATAATTTAGCTTGTAGAAAAGAGGGGGAGAGCCCCCTCTTTTCTTTTCCTTTCGTTTTGACTAAAATTCAACGTTTGGAGCTTTATCTAATTTCTCTTTTTCGTTCTCATCTACGGTGAAATAAGTATATTTCTCGAAGCGAGAGCCAAAGAAGATATTAACTGGGAACTGAATAATACGAGTATTAAAATCTCTTGCACCTGCATTGTAGAAACGACGAGATGCTTGTAATTTTTCCTCAGTGTCAACAAGCTGATCTTGAAGCTTCAAGAAGTTCTCATTTGCTTTTAGTTCTGGATAAGCCTCTGCAATGGCAAAAACCTTACTAAGAGCACCTTGAAGAGATTTTTCTGCAGCAACAGTTTCATCAACACTCTTAGCAGATAAGACTGCGGTGCGAGCTTTTGTTACTTCTTCAAAAGTTTCTTTCTCATGTTTTGCATATCCCTTAACTGTGTTGACGAGATTTGGGATCAAATCACCACGTAATTTTAAAATAACTGTAATCCCAGACCAAGCCTCTTTCACTCGTTCATTTAAACGAATAAGCGAGTTATAGGTTGCGATAAGATATATAATTAATACTACGACAAGACCTAAACAGATCATTCCGATAGTAAATAAATCTGGCATTTCTTTTCTCCTTTTTAATATTTATATTATATGAGTCTATGGTTATTTCTGCAATATCCCATAATAAAAATTCTCCACTGAAAGGGGGGTTTCAGTGGAGAATTCCTACCGTAATCTTGATGATTATGATACAAACACTTATGGTGCGAGCTAAGAGACTCTAACTCTCGACCTCTTCCTTGGCAAGGAAGCGCTCTAAACAACTGAGCTAAGCTCGCATATGTTTGAATTATAGATGAAATATGGATTTTGTTCAAGAGTTTTTTGTAAGAAAAGGATAAATATAGAATAAGAGGAAAGCTTTTTCATTAATATTTAATTAACTTGATATAATGGATACGATATGATTTGGAGGAATACTAGATGTCTACTGCAGAGTCTTTAAAAAATAAGACAGATGACCAGTCACCTAATGAATGGGAGCAAGTCGCTAAACTTGCAGAACAAGCCTATGCTGAGCAGGTGGAAAGAGCGCCTGAACAAGCGACTATGTTTTTTAAATCAGCCCTGAGTGTGGAAAAAGATTTTGATCGTCGTAGACAGGCAGTCGAGTCTAATGGTGATGAAATGACTCAAAAAGAGTTTGAAGAATGGGAAGACGCACTATCAGATGAGATTGGATGTGCTGAAAACGAACTGAGAAAAACAGATTATACACTAGAAACAGTTGCTGAATGTGAACGAGTTATGACTTATTTTGCAGGTGATACTGAGCTGTATAGAACTATCGAGGCGCAAGCCGGAAGATTCTATCACGAAAGAATTTCTAATCTAAGAGAAGCTATTCAGTCTTCAGGTGATAAACAGGCACAAGAAGAACTAGATTATGTTAAGGGCTTCTATAATATCGTAATGATTCATCTGGATTATAAATATATGACACGTGATGAAGTTATAGATTTTGGTCGCAAAGAATATGAAGACAGCCGGACTTTGGCCCACAATAATGCGATCAAACATTTAAATGGTCTAAATGAATTAGCGAAAAAATATCATGTACGACCACTGACGGTCCGAAATTTCTGGCCGAGCGATTTGAGAGAAGAGAAAAAACAAACCGCGGCTGTCCGAGAAGTGATGCGATATGATCGTCACTCAGTAGAAGGATACTATACCACTGCTTTCTCCTCTGAAGTCCAAAGAAGAGAATACATTAAAGCTAGAAAAGAAAAATACGGAATCAATTAACCTAACCCATGTTGCATGGGTTGTGAGTTAATACGATGCCATTGACAAACTATATAATTCTGATATAATATGTAGATTCTAGATTGAAAGGGGGTCTATATGTCTCAGAAAGCACCTACTGGAGCAGATATCATAATATCTATGTCTAGAAAAGAGTTTCACCAGAAGTACGTAAGAGGAGTCTGTCGGACTTTGTCGTTTGGCGCATTAGTATCCTTTCATGCGAAGAACCTTTCTATGGAAGAAAAGATGGAAGTACGGAGAGATTTGGCTAACAACGGTATACCGTTTGAAATGACCAAAACTGACGACGTTTTGGATGAAATTGCTGCGGTGATTTCCGCGCGTGCTGTCTCTCTGGAATAAAAGCATCGCCCCCGATTTTGGGGGCTTTTTAAAAAGCTAACAAAATATTGACGACTTATATAATAAAACTTTGAGCTAACTTCTTGAAAGAAACAAAAAAATGGTTCTACATAAGACCATTTATTGGTGCCCGAAATGGGACTTGAACCCATATGGATTTCTCCATTCGATTTTAAGTCGAACGCGTATACCAATTCCGCCATTCGGGCATATTTGCATTATATTACAGTTGTAATAGTTTTACCATATTTTGGCATGGTAAAATAAGTTTAAATAAACGAGATAAAAATAATGTGTAGAGAATTTTGGAAAAAATTTATAGGAGTATTCGAAAAATACTGGATTCTGTCCATTGTTTTACTGATATGGCTATTTGCTGGCTTGAGTCTATATATAGGGATGAAACAAAGTATTTGGTTTGATGAAGCTTATTCAATTATGCTGGCAAAACACCCGATAAATGACTTAATTCACCTTACGGCGATCGATGTGCATCCGCCAGTGTATTACATTTTCTTGCATTTTTGGGGAAATCTTTTTGGGTTTGGTGAACTGAGCTTACGATTATCAAGTGTCATAATGATGTCAGTAGCGATTTTTATGATGGCAGTTTTTCTAAAGATGGTGTTTAGTAAACGCTTTGCGATCTTCACTACTTTATTCTTATGTTTATCGCCAATGCTAGTTCGCTATGGGTTTGAGATTAGGATGTATGCAGCGGCAACAATGATTTCAGTGCTGGCGACACTTATACTATTCTTGCTTGATGGAGAGAACCAAAAATTAAAACGTCGAATTCTACAACTAATTTATGCTGGGCTTGTCGCGCTTGGGATGTTGACTCTATATTACACTATTGTGATTTGGCTGACACACCTAGCTTTTTTGATTTACCGTGCAAAAAAAGAAAACCGACCGATTTTTAAACAAGATTTCTGGCTTGTTTATATTTTGTCGGTGATATTTTTCTCACCATGGTTTTTAACAGCAATAAAACAATTCACTAATGGCGCGCTCGCTCCAATTTCTGAACGGATGACCATTACAAACATAATAGGTGTTTTTTCTTTCAATTTTCTCTATCGCCCAACTTGGCAGCTAGACCAAATCGGAGGTCTATTAATTTTAATTTTTATCATCACCTTCGTCTTATTGTTTGCAAAAACCTTAAAAAGTAGGTCGAAAAAAACCGAATTATTGATGTTTTTAGCGGTCGGTCCATTCATGGTAGAGTTTATGATCTGTCTAATTGCACCAATGTACGTAGAAAGATATTTAGTCTATTCAGCACCATTTTTAATTGCACTAATTTGTTATCTATTATACAAGCCAAAATTTAAAATAGTTCCTGTATTCTATTCCCTTTTATTACTAATATTAGGGATTATAAATCTTAACCAAATTGGTAACTTTAATTTCCAACGGATGCAGAAACCGGCAATAAGAGAAGTGGCTGAAGAGATTAATAAGAATTCACAATATAAAACTCAACCAGTACTAGCTGATTCTCCGTATGAAGCAATCGAGTTAAACTATTACCTTGGTGATAATATATATTTCTATTCGCCATATGATAATTTAGCTGGTGGATATGCTTCACTAGATAAAAGTAAGATGCAGATAAAGAACATAGATGAACTAAAGAAATTTAATTGCTTTAATTATGTTTATTATGACGAGAACCTCAAGTCAAGCCTTGATAAAACAGGTTTTACTAAGGCGGCAGAGATTGACCACGAACATAGTTTAAAAAGTACAGTCTATTGTCGAAAATGAGACTAGATTGAGGATCAAAAAATAAAAAAGACGTTTATAAAACGTCGAAACTTTGAAATCATCATATTTAATAGTAAATCTGGAGGCACCGACCGGAATTGAACCGGTGTACACGGTTTTGCAGACCGCTGCGTAACCACTCCGCCACAGTGCCATAGGTCGATTTTAACATAGATGCTAAAAGAAAAATACACCCTAGGCGGTGTATTTTTTGTTATCTGTTGTAATTTTGGGTAGAACAAGTTCAATAGATATCTGTCTGAATAACACAGACAATCTAGCCAAATTACTTCACACTCCACCCTTTGAACTTCGGCGTCTCTCAACTTCGCCCAAGTTCTATATATAGTTTAGCATGAGTGGATTATTCGTCAACCTTGTTTTTTGTGAATATTATATTATAGTAGTTGTTTTTTCTAAGTTGCATTACTCACGGTTGATGTTGTTACATTATAGCATATTTTGTTCGGATTTAGAAAATAATGTTCGGTTTTGCTTATTTGTTCGGTTTTATAGAGGTATAGTACGAATTTTATTCATCAATTTGCACAAAAAAAGATGGCTTTACGCCATCTTTTTAACTTTGAGTTAATTATTAAAGATTATCTTTCTTTCCATTTTCACAAGCATCTTTCTCTCCTTCAAGGCATCGAATACGATCTAATAACATAATCTCGTTCTTACTTGATGTAATTGTGGTCTTTTGATGTAAATCATGCAAGTAAATAAAACTGCAGAGATTTAGAATAGATAAGATTAAACTGATCCCAGAAATAGCGACCATAATTATCGGCAATACATTACATTGTTTTTTCTTTTGTTCTTTCATTTTTTCCTTTTTATTTTTAATTTTGTAAAAATATTAGCAGTTTTAAATCATATAAGCTACAGTTTTATGCTATCACACGCAGATTTATCATGCAACTCGCTTATGCTTTATTAAAAATAATCTCCGTTGCATCCTCGGTATTACACATCGTAATTCAAATTAGAATCGAATTGTTTCCTTATCGCCTGTAATAAGCTGTTTAAACTCAACACTACGACTTTCAACCTCGTTATTACCAATTACGCCAACATATTTTGCGTTTTTGCCAGCATATTTCATTTTGTCGCCTAGTTTCTTGTCGGAATATAGAATATCGACGCTTTTATTCTTTTGACGAAGGTTTTTTGCAACTTCATTTGTAAATGTATATTCGGCGTTTGAAAGTGGGATTAAAACGTAATCAACCAATGTTGTATCAAAATCACCTAGTAAATGATTATTTTGTAAAATATAGAACAAACGAGTTAAACCGATTGAGATACCAACCCCTGGAAATGACTGATCAGTATAGTTGCTGGCAAGATTTTCATAACGACCGCCAGAGCAGATCGATCCAATATTTTTATAATCTGGCAGAATTGTCTCGAATACAGTACCAGTATAGTAATCAAGCCCTCTGATAATTAGCATGTCGATAGTTACGACATCACCAAGCCCGTGATTTTCAAGTGTCTCTAGTATAAAATCAATCTCAGAAACACCTTGATTAAATTCTGCATTATCTATATTCAGGGCTTTTAGAGCCGGAAGAGCTATTTTACGGCTACCATTGATTTTAATGAAATCAAGGATCTTTTGGACTTTCTCTTCTGAGATTTTGAGATCCGTCAAGGCATTCTCTGTTTGTTCTTTTGAGACTTTTTCGGCGTGGTCAATAATATCAAAAATCTTTTTTGCAGAGCTCTGGAGTTCGAGTGCTGCAAGAAATCCAGAAAGAATTTTACGGTTACTAATACGAATCACCATTTTTGGTTTAATGAAAGTTTTGAGTGCCGTATAAGCAGTCTCTACTACATCGGCGTCATAGGCAAGTGGCAGAGAGTTCCTGCCGATAACATCAACGTCCAATTGGTAAAATTCTCGGAAACGACCTTTTTGAGATCTTTCACCGCGAAAATTACGACCAATTTGTGTAACTTTAAACGGAAAAACTAAATCGCTCTCATGCTCAACCACAAAGCGTGCTAACGGGACGGTGTGATCAAAACGTAAAGCCTGATCCGCCTCATCGATCGTCTCGGCAGTTTTAACTACTTTATAAATCTGTTTTTCAGTATCGCCGCCTGCTTTGGCTAAAAGAATCTCGGTACGATCAATGGTCGGCGTCTCAATGTATTGATAGCCGTGAAGATGATACATCTTAGCAATTTGATCTTTAATTGTATTGAAGATGAGCTGAGTGTTTGGAAGAAGTTCCTGCATCCCAGAGATTGCCGATGTATTAATTCTTTTCATGATGCTTTAATTATAGCATACTGTATGTTATACTAGGCGAAAGTGGTTCTGTAGCTCAGTTGGTAGAGCAGAGGCCTGAAGAGCCTTGTGTCACTGGTTCAAGTCCAGTCGGAACCACCATTTTTTATGCAAAAATACATAGTGCTATAATAGAGAAGATACTCTTTGGAGAAAATAAAAATGCCAAATATTAATGATTATATAAAATCACACGGAGATATAAAATTCTCCAAAAAATCTACCCTAAACGAAGTTGATCAGCTGATTTTGGCACGTTTTTCCTATTTACCATTTGAGAAAATATCACTAAATAAGGTCGAAACTGTTGCGAGTATTGCAAACAAAATGAGTCAGCTACATAAACAGGATTTTTGCTGGCCTGATGATGAAGAATATATTAGGTTACTCGGAAAAACAAAACGTTTTTCTAATATGCTGGTGACAAATTATGAAAAAAATGATGATCCAGATTTAGAACGTCAATTTTCAGCAATCACAATACACTTAAAAAAGAATCTAGCATATCTATCTTTTTTTGGGACCGATAGCTCAATCACAGGCTGGAAAGAAAATTTTAATTTGGCGGTACTGGATAAAATCCCAGCACAGATCGAAGCACTAAACTACTTAAAGCGTGTTAGTCGAAAGTATTTTTGGAAAAAATTATATCTTGGTGGACACTCAAAAGGCGGAAATATTGCAATCTTTGCCGCAATTCATGCGCCAGATCGACTACAAAAGAGAATTCAGGCAGTCTATAACTATGACGGTCCTGGAATAAGAAAAGATTTGGTAAAGCAGGATCTCGGAACCTTTAAAATTCTAGAACGAATTCATAGCTTTGTACCACAAGAATCTGTGATTGGGCGTTTATTTGAACATCGTGAAGGATTAACGGTTGTACATAGTATAGCAAAAAATATTTTCCAACATGATATTTATTCATGGCAAATTGCCGAAACAAAATTTGTAAGATCGAAAACGACTAAGCGTAGCGATCTAATTAATCGAACAATCAACCGATGGATGCAGTCTGCAAGCCCTAACGAGATCAGTATTTTTATTGATGGGATGTTTGAGATTTTTACTTCTGTTAATCTCCATAATCCGATTGAGTTAATGAAAGAATGGAAACATTTTGGACCGAAAATTATTAGAGAATTTATTAACACGCCAAAAGAAAAGAAAAAGATTATCTCTGATGTTTGGCGTAAGTTAGGCGAATCACTAATCCGATCACAGATTGAACATAACGATCTTTTAATTAAGTTTAATAAAACATTTAAGCAAAAAACAAAATAACCATGCGCAATTTTCGTCTAGATCAGAATTTTCTAAAAAATCCAAGACTAGCTCTATACCTAATTGGACATTCAAATATTAAAAAACGCGATATTGTCTTAGAGATCGGAGCAGGTTCAGGTGTGATTACGACGGCTTTGGCTAAGCGTTGCAAGAAAGTGATTGCTATTGAGAAAGACAATAAAACTGCAAATAAACTTCGACAGAATCTAAAAGATCGAGAGATTTCAAATGTGGAGATTCATGAAGGAGATTTTCGTGAAATACCTTTGCCGAATGAATCGTACAAAGTCTTTGCAAATCCGCCGTTCTCATTATCGGCAGAAACTTTTTATAAATTATTAGATTTAAAAAATGTAGATGGAAAGATTATTGAGCCTGTACATAATTCTAAGCAAAGACCAGAAGCAATTTATTTAATCTTACAGAAACAATTTGCGCTTAAACTGATCATCACTGAAAGGCATTACACAAGTCAGCTCGGTAAAATTTTATCAAAATACTACTCAACGAAAATTCGCTTACCGCTGAGACCAACTGATTTTACACCACCACCAAAAGTGCCTACAGTTCTGTTTGAAGCAAAAATTATTTCTTCAGACCTGCATCAAGGTAGCGTTCAACATAACTGTAATCCCAGTTAGTGTCAAAACCCGAAGTAGCAAAATTGTTAAATTTAAAGCTTGGCATACCACCGAGGTTCGAACGAGTCATGAGGGTAGTTACCTCTTGTGTATTTTGTTTGACAGTGTCAAGTTTCTTATGTTCGGTTAGACAAGTATCAAAAGAGGAGTCCAAATTAACTTCTTTGGCGATTTTTTGCCAATACTGAACTGTTAAATCTTTAATAGCTGGAGCATTTTTTGAAGAACCGATACCTTTACTATAATAATCATGCCAAAGACGGCGAATAGCTTGATGGTAATATTCCCAAAACTTATTTTGATCAGTGGCGCAGGTAATAGCTTCCGCACCCATCTGTGAAAAACCACGTTTATCCATATTGTTTTCATGGAGATAATCTGTTACACGTACTTCAAAAACGATGTCGTGATCATTTAAATACTTTTTAAACTTATCCTCATTTTCCATAGTCAGGCGAGAAAAGACATCACAATATGGGCACATAATATCAGTCATCATAATGTAATGATTCTTAGCGGTTTTCTTCCCTATAATAGTGCGGTCATCCTTGATACTATTTAAATCTTGGTTTTTGGGAGCAGAAGACAAAGCTATTACAAGAAAAATAACAACAATCACAGAGATTGTAATAAAACGGACGATTCGACCAAATGTATTACTTGACGATCCAGCTTCATAGCCATCTGTCTCTGTAAAATCTACACTATTTGAAGTCTTTGATTGCTGCATCCTATTTCTCCTTTGATGAATCTTGTATTGATTGTTTAGCACGATATTTTTGGTCTGCAAGAATAATATATGCTTCATAACCAATTTTCTGAAAAACAAAAAGAGCTAAAATGATCGATAAACAATTTAAAATAATCGAAATTGTACCTGCCAGTGCAAGACCAGATGAACCTAAAATAGAAAGAAAGACTGGGGTAAGTAAGGCAGTACCACAAGTTGGACAACCTGAACTTAAAAGAAAAAAACTGGCAATAATTCCTGTACTTTGTAAATTATCCGCTAGATTTTGCTTGCGAAAACTCAGAATAAAAAACAATACCCCAACTAATACGGACTGAATCAAAGTAACAATCGTGAGAAATAAAAAGTCTGGTAACGAACGTCCTATACCAAAAACCGCCAAGATGGTATTTATGAGAAGCACCATCTTGCCTCTTAGATTAGATAGCAAAAAAATCTGCCAATTGGCAGTACCTGCCGCAAAAAAATTTAATAAAAATCCAAAAACGATAAAAGTAATTAAAAAAGGGATAAGAAATTGACGACGCAAAAACAACTGTGGCAAAACGTACAAAGCATAAAGAAACTGCTGGTATGTTTTTTTGAGATATTTTTTAGCTTGTTTAAATGATTTGATGAAGAAGTCCTCCTATTACAATTCGTCAATCTTTACACGAACTTGATCTGTAGTATCACGATCTCGGACAGTAACAGTATTATCTTCTAATGTATCAAAATCAATTACCACACATTTTGGTGTCCCAATCTCATCTTGTTTACGATAGCGCTTACCAATGTTACCAGAATCATCCCAAGTAACATTACCATATTTTTTACGCAATAAATGGTAGACTGTTTGAGCTTTTTCAACTAATTCTGGTTTATTCTTCAATAACGGCGAAACACAGAAACGGAATGGAGCAAGAGCTTCAGGTAATTTCAAAACAACTCGACGCTCACCATTTATTTCATCTTCATGGTAAGCTGCAGAAAGTACAGTCATAACTAGGCGTTCCACACCAAAAGATGGCTCAATAACGTGTGGCACAAAACTTTCACCGGTTTTCTTATCCCGATATTCCATATTTTTACCTGACGCACGTGCAATATTCTGTAAATCGAAGTCCGTACGATATGCAATACCCATTAGTTCTTCCGAACCAATCGGATAATCAAATTCAATGTCGACTGTGCGTTTTGAATAATGTGCACGGTCGCTGGCTGGTACTTCATATTCATGAATCATACTAGCAGGAAGTCGCATAACTTGTTCAAGAAACTCATGAACATCTTTTAGAAGTTCTGCAAATTTTTGCTCCCATTGACTTTCGTGAACAAAATATTCAATTTCCATTTGTTCGAGTTCACGGCATCGAAAAATAAAATCACGAGGGGAAATTTCATTACGAAAAGCTTTACCCTGCTGAGCCAACCCAAAAGGGAGATCGGGATAAATATTATCGACTACATTTTTATAATTAGTAAAGATACCTTGAGCAGTCTCTGGTCTAAGATAGGCGATGGAGGTATCGTCGGAGACTGCACCGACATGAGTTTCAAACATCATGTTAAATTGTTTGACTTCACCCCAATTGATTTTGCCACAAACGGGACATTTCACGCCTGCACGGATAAGTTCATCTTTTGTCACATTTGCAGAAAGATCATGCCCTTCAGCGGTTTTTGCTAACTTATCTGCACGAAAACGTCCGTGACATTCATTGCATTCAACCAGTGGGTCTGAGAAAGTGGCTGCATGTCCAGAAGCTACCCAAGTTTTTGGATTCATAATAATAGCAGCATCAACTCCGAGAATATCATCGCGGTCTTCAACCCAATATTTCCACCAAGTTTGCATAATCTTTCGTTTCATTAAAACACCGAGAGGTCCGAAGTCCCAAGTCCCTGCCATTCCGCCATAAACGTCTGAGCCCTGAAAAATAAAACCACGACGTTTGCATAAACTAACAATATCCTCAAGTTTTGCCATAATTGCTCCTTTTCTACATTATAACATTTTAAACAGCAAGATGGAAAAGCATTGGTAAATATGGGTCTACATTTTTAACTTTTAGCACTATACCAAGTTGTGTGGTAAGGATTAGGCGGATTAATTTTATAACGTTTTGATTAATGCTCCCGAGCTGGTCTTCTCGTCTGATTAAAACTTTATCAAAATCATCCCAATCATAGGTGAAATTCTCCTCTAACTTTTGATTGTCACGATCATAATAGATATTGATTTCTTCTCCACAGATTCGAGAAAGATTCAATTTAAAATAAGCTGTAATTAACTGACGTTTTTTTGAATCTTGAAAATATTGATTGAGATAAAAAAGTACTTGATGTAACAGCGAAAATAGTTCTGCTGAACTGATTTGATGAGTGAGCCGATTGATTTGTTTGAGAAACAATGATGCGAGCTCTAAGGTTTCAAGATCAGAAATAATATTTTGATAAAAATCTACTAATGTAGCTGAAGTGAGAATACCAAATTGTTCATTTTCTCTTAGGGATGTAGTTTTTAATTGATCGTCCCGTTGATGAACAACAATTTTTGACAAACAGAACATTTCAATGCCACCAGCTAGTTTTGATTTTTCTTTGCGGACACCCTTAGCAATAGTTGAAAAACGTCCTTCAGGCGTTAAAAAAGTAACAATACGATCACTTTCGTTATAGTTGACTCTTTTTAGAACGATTGCAGTTGTTTTTAGATCCGCCATATTTATCCTAGAGTCTCTTGAACAGTGTTGATTAGGTCTGATGGAAGCATAGTGGACTTATCAAGAATTTTAACGACATTATATTTTTTTAATGATTGCTCAGGAAAATGTAAAGACGAAACGATAATAATGGGGATTTCTGATAAATCCGCATAGGAAGAGATTTCATTAAGGAAGGCAAAGCCATCCGGTCCAGTAAGCAAAACGTCAAGAATGATGATTTGCGGAGGAACACAGCCGTCTGGAAGAGCAGAAATCGCCTCGAGGGCATTGAAAAAACAGCAAATTTGATATTTTTGATGATTTTTTTGAAAATATTTTTGAAGGTTCTTCGAGAATAATTGAGACATAACAATATCATCCTCTATGATAAAAATTTTTGGTGAACATATCTTCTCTTTCATTAATAAACCTCTAATACCTTAACCTTATAAGGGCATTTTAATTAACTGTGATATTTTAGGTTGTTGACACATATCTCTATCCATAATTAAAAGGAAAAAGCTACTTGCTTAGAAGCGGGAATACGAATTTTAAAACTTGTACCGTCGCGATGCCTGATGGCAAATAATTCAACCTGCATATATTTTGAAAACTTCGATGCGATAAAAAGTCCCAGACCAGAACTTCCTGGACGCATGGCAATACTTGTCGGGCAAGAAAGTCCATCACGAATATCTTGCCAAATTTTTTTAGGCAAACACGGTCCAAAATCACGCACAGAGACTTCAACCTTATCTCCATGATCTGATAAAGATAGTTGTGATTCGGTATCAGGAGTGGAATAATAAACCGCATTGGAACAGAAATTATAAATTATACTAAATAATAAATCAGGATTGGCAATAACAAGATTGGTACGATTTTTATATTTTGTTGAAACACGACGTTGATTCTGAGCAAAAAAAGGACGCAGCTCATCTATGACATGATCACAGATATGACGGATTGAAACAGGCTCCATAGTAAATAGACCGTCACCAAGTCTTGCAATTTTGGTTAGATCATTAACTTGCCTAATTGCGCGTTCGGATATATCGACTAACTGTTTCCTTGTAGACTCTAGTTCAGTTTTTGAATCGTCAAAATCCATAGATAATGCAAGCTGCCGCATAACTACAAGTGGGCTTTTTAGCTCATGTGCAGCAACAGCTAGACCTCCAACCTCACTTAACATAGTTAGATTATAGCAGAGAAAGTGAAAGGATGAAGAAATGAGAATAAATAAACCGAAGATATCGTAGTTTAGCTATTAAAGCGGATAGTAGAGAGAATGCGTTCAAAATCAGCGCGAAAGACGTTGCTTGAATCGGTCTGCAAAACAGCAGTTTTATCACGAATCTTGAAGACACAGACAATTCCCTGTAAATCACTGTCCAGTTTACCAGTATAAACATTAACATTAACACCGTTGACAACTTTTGAAGCTACGGTCATCTCGCCAGATTGAACTTTACTATTAAAATCTTCCAACACACGATCAATTTGTTCACTTTTGATTGTTACACGTAGTGCCATAACTGTAGTATCTGACACGACATTAACCTGCCCTGGGTTTAAGTAGGCGTTAAATTCGCCACCACGACTAGCATCTTCTGGGATATAAAGGTTCCAAGTTTTAGGATATTCAAAATTGAGTGAGCCAAGATCGGAAGGACCAGAAAAAGTGAGAAATGGATATTTTTCTTTTTCTTCAAAATCACTTTCTAGCTTAGTCTGCAACTCATTTTTAGCTTTGGCGACGGCAACGTCAATTTTACCCTGAACATTAGTGTTGGCTTCATTCCACTTAATTGTCATCCAAATGAAGAGACCCACAAAGAGAACCGCAAGCAAGGAGGCGACAATTAGACCTATCGTTTTTAAAAGGTCAACACGATTTTTGGCACGCGCAATTCGCTCGGCTTCTTTTCTTTCCTCATCGGTCA
Organism: uncultured Candidatus Saccharibacteria bacterium; assembly: GCA_963549315.1. Lineage (GTDB taxonomy): Bacteria > Patescibacteriota > Saccharimonadia > Saccharimonadales > Saccharimonadaceae > Nanosyncoccus. The sequence continues at coordinate 30,737 of CAUUYE010000006.1, forward strand.
TTTGAGAAAAATCTTTATTTAGTAAGCTCGAACTAGGTGAAGAAGTTTGATTAGAAAAGTAGTTCGGCTGCGTAGTCTCGGTTGATTGAAAAGATTGGGCTGGCTGAGTACTTGGCTGTGGTTGCTGGCTATATAAGTTTGAATTATTTGGATTATAAGATGGATTCGACATGGTCTGAAAATTCTGCGACTGAACCGGTGATTGCGGGATTTGCGAATTCTGTGTTGGATTCCAAAAATTAGCATCACGTGCTGGTGAATCTTGCTGTGGGTTAAAATTTATTGATCCCTGATTATCCATATATTTCTATTTTACTTATGATTATTATTTTGTAAAGGATTACTCTTTACTAAAATCATGGTCGATAATTTCAATCTGATTCTTAATTTTATCTAAACTTTCTTCAATTGCTTTCGCGGAACTGGCGGCTTCTTGATAATGTCTAGCCGCCTCATCTAAAGAAAAATTTTCACCGTAAAACCACTCAATTTGTTGGTCTAATTTTTCAAGTTGCTGATTAATACTCAAGTTTGAAGAATCATTTTTTGAAATGTTATTATTTTTTTTACTACTTGGCATCTGTTTACTCCTTAGTCTTTTTTACTATTTTTAAAATTTGTGCCTCTAGAAAATGAGAGTTTGTCTCAATGGAAACGGGAGCACCTTTCTTGATTTCACCAGTTAGAATCGCATAACCACGTTTTAAGATAATGGCAGGATTTAAATTTTCGATAATTTGACGTTTTTGCTGAATTTTTTGGATCGCTAGCTGGATTGAATTTAGTACCTTAGTGCGAACACTAGTGATTTGTTCCTTGAGATTCTGTTCTTCTAGCTGAATTTTACTAAGAACCTGTTGACGAATTCTCGCGATTTGGAGATTGATTGAGTGAATCTCCGCTTGACGATCACGAGTTAAAAATTGTGCAACATTACTAGGAGTAGAAGCAGCAAAATCAGCGGCGAGATCAGCTAAAGATTCATCGATTTCATGTCCAATACCAGTAATGATCGGGATCCGACTAGCGGCGATAGCGCGAACAAGTTTTTCGTCATTAAAAATCGCTAAATCATCTTTGGAGCCGCCACCGCGAATCAAAGCAATTACTTGATTATCAGTATATTGATTTAAATATTCAATAGCACGGATAATTTGATCTACGGCTGGCAAGCCTTGCACCTGAGTATGGGCAACTTGAATTTTTAATTCCCCCCAACGTTCGTTGAGGATCTTAATAAAATCAGCAAAACCGGCAGCTTGGGTTGAGGAAATGACGCCAATCCGTTCAAAATTCCTAGAGATCTGGCGTTTCTTTGCAGGATCAAACAGACCTTCTTTTTGAAGTTTGGCTTTTAATAACTCAAAAGCCTTCTTGAGATTACCTTCACCTAATGGATGGAAGCGTTTGACTGTTAAACTAAACTTACCGAAACTGGTTAATTTCGGAGTAGCTTGAATCGCAATCTTCATACCATCTTCGAGCGGGAAATTCCCTAACTGATAAATCGTCATAAAACAACCAACGGAAGATTCCGCGTCCTTCAGATCGAAGAAAACCCATTTACCTTGATTAATCTTAAAACTACTAACTTCACCATAGACCACTACGTCACTAAGACTAGTTTCCAGTACTTGGTTAGTGACGGCAATAAACTGGCTGACAGTGAATCTTGGGGCTTCTGACATTTATCAACCGTTATTTAGACTGCTTAGTTTTATTAGTTTCTTTAGCTTTATCAGATTTCTCGTTACTTTCAGCTGTTTTAGGCGTTTGTTGCAAGTCATCATTGGTAGCTGCTTCAAAAACTTTTTTCTTATCAGCTTTACCAATCTTGGAAATGGCATTTTGATAAAAACCATAACCGGAGATGATGGTATTAAGCAATACAATAACGCGAGTAACAATAACAACTGTACTAGCAACGGCAAGGTTAGTACCAAGTACACACATCACGGTAATCATTGAACCTTCATAACCACCGACGCCCCCTGGAGTAGGCAAAACTGCCCCGATGAGAGAACCAAGTGCTTCGGCAACCATAATTTGTGGAAAGATTTCACCATGTCCTAAGGAAATAGCAACGATTTCATAAGTTGCGATTTCTAGAAAATTATAGATGAATCCCCAGATAACTGGTTTGACTAATAGCTTCTTATCTTTTTTAGCAGTCAGGAAGTCGTCATGTAGGTCAAGAAAATACTGATTAACCTTTTTGAGATCTAAGACATTCTGTTTCTTGCCCAAAGTCGCAACTTTAACGATCCAGTTTACAAATGCGGTCAGTTCTTTGGCTGCCCAACTAATCATCTTCTTGCTCGAAACGATGGCAGTAAGAATTACCATAGCAACTAAAATCCCCACACTCATCGCACCAACTAGCCAAACCATCCAATAGGCATGTGATGGAACGTTTTTTGTAATAATGAGGAAAATAATTGCAAAAATAGTTTGTGTTTGGTTTGCCAAGATAGTAATGAAGTAACGTAGAAGATACATAAAGCTGACTTGACCAGCCGTTGCACCGTAGTTTTTTAGACGCCAAGTGATATAACCAAGACCAGAAACGCCACCAGATGGAATAGCGTGATTGACGAAATTTAATTCAAAGGAAATACGAGCAAGTTCCCAAGTTGAGATCTTTTTGTCTTGGCTAGTATGGCTGAGCTGCTGTTTTGCAGCCATATAAACGAAAAAAATCTTACCCGCACAGTAGTACATAAATAGCTGTTCTGGAACTAGCAAGACCACGATTAAAAGATTGATAGAAAATTCGCCGCCTTCAATACAATGTCCTCCAAAAATACAGTTTGCGGCAGCTGTAATCTGGTCCCAAGCGCCCCAAATTACAAAAGCAACTAGAGCGAGGGTGATTAGACTAAGAATTTTTTTAAACATATCCCGATTATTATAGCATAGGTGGTTTAAGATTAAATAAAAAAATGATTGTGGAGACGATTGTGGACGAGAAGATGATTCAATTGAATATTACCATATGTTTTTGATACAATATTACATATGAAATACCTCGCGATTGCAGGACGCCAACCTCTGATTTCTTTGGCGGAAATCCAAGCACTGTATGATAGACAAGCTAAGTTACTTGGAAAGAATTTGATTATTTTTCAAACCGAAGCAGCAGTACCAGATATTAACCGACTAGGTGGGACGATAAAACTCGGTAGACTATTTGAAGGTGATTTTAAGAATTTGACAAAATTCCTAAACGAATCACATCCCGAAGGAAAGATTACCCTTGGCGTTTCGGATCTTTCTAAGTATGCGAAGACAAGTTTTGCTTTTCAAAAAAGCATGGAGCTGAAACGGAGCCTCGGAAAACTTGGTCGCAGCGTACGTGTAATTACTAATAAGGGTCCTGAAATTTCTTCGGCCACTGCACATCATAATCAACTAGGTGAAAAACTTGGCTGTTTTGAGATCTTATTATTAGATCGTGAAATTTACTTGAGTCTTGGTGTACAAAATATTACTGCTTACACAGAGCGTGATCAAGCTAGGCCTGCGAGAGACGCAAGAGTAGGAATGTTGCCGCCGAAACTAGCACAGATCTTAATTAACCTCTGTGGACCACTACCAGAAGGAGCAAGAATCCTTGATCCATTTTGTGGAACAGGGGTACTTTTACAGGAAGCAGCCATCATGGGCTACATACCTTATGGTACCGATCTCAGTGAGCGAATGATTGAATATTCAAAAAAGAATTTAAATTGGCTGTTTAATGAGAAAAATCAGAAGCGTTTTAAGATTAATGATGAACTTACTAAAAATAAAGATGCGATTATTGAGAAAATGGCAGTTGGGGATGCAACGAATTTTCAGTGGGAAGGTCAGATTAGCGCAGTAGCCTTCGAGGGCTATCTCGGCAATCCAATGTCAAAAATTCCCGTAGATATCAAATTCAAAACGGAAAAAGCTCGATGTCGGGAGATTATTTTAAATTTTCTAAAAAATATTACCCCGCAAATATCCAAGCAAACACCTATCGTGATGGCAGTGCCAGCATGGCTACGTGAAAACGGAAAATACGCAGGACTCAATATTCTTGACGAAATTCAAGAGATGGGATATAATTTTGAAAAGTTTCGAGATTTAAATCAGTCGGATTTGCTCTATCATCGGGAAGGTCAGATTGTAGCTCGTGAAATAATAGTAATAAGGAAAAGATAGGCTAAAATATGTCACATGTTAAAGCTGGTGGAACCGCGAAGAATGTCCACAATAATGCCGGTCAACGTCTTGGCGTAAAACGCTTTGGTGGTCAAAAAGTTCGCAATGGCGAAGTATTAGTTCGTCAAACTGGTAGCACTAAGATTGCAGGCGAAGGAACTTATGTATCCCGCAATTACACCATTCACGCTGCGAAAGATGGTGTGGTTACTTTTGTAAAAACAAAAAAGACGCATTTTTCAGGTCGTTCTCTACCGAGAGTTCGCGTAGAAGTTCACTAATTTAATAGACCCGCAGGGGTCTATTTTTTATTGTTTTATCTGTGATAAAATAAGCTTATGTATGTATTGATCGTGGGCAATATAATAAAAGATACTTATCTTGAACTTGAACCAAAAATATTTGAAGTAGGCAAAGAAAATCGAGTCTATTTAGAGATGGAGTTAGATGAGGAGCCATTCTATTTTAAATCTGAGAAAAATATTTTAAGTGGTGCTTGCATTATTGAAGAAATTGTACAAAATTTTCATCTTAACGGTCAGATTCAAAAATCAAAATCGCATTATGATATTGACCATAGATTTTTAATCAAATGCAAGAATAAAGTCAAATATTTGACCTCTGAATATTGTAAAAAGACACAGTTTTATGCCCCAGAGAGAGTACCAGATTGGATTTTTATCGATCGCTCAGCAAGACTGGACGTTTTTACGATCAAGAAAATAATTACTTACTTGGAGACGCATAAAAATAGTCATTTAGCATTTTTTGCGAAACAAAAAATATCTGATATTCTATTGAAACCTGATGATTTGGATGCACAAAATTATTTAAAAAATCTCTTATCTTATGCAGAGCTAATCTTTTTGAGCGGAGCTAATAAGGAAAATACTAATCAGATTTTTCATAATATAAAATTTAAACAGATTAAAAAACCACTTTTATTCCAAATTACACCTGATTCCTTATCCTATGAGGAAAATCTAACGACTTTTGACCTAGAAACTCAGGATTTTCTTACTCATCTTTCAATCTACTCAATCGTGGCAGGAACTATTTTTGCCGCTTTAATTTCAGGATGGAACCTTGGTCGGGCAATAAAACTAGCCAAGCTTAATCTGGAAAATGCAAAAATCGGGAGAACTTTGGACTTAAATAATTTATATAAAAAATTAAAAAAGACTCTAAACAGAGAAAAAGAATTACAACTAATTGCAGAATCATTGACAGCTGACCAAAAAGGAATTTTAGCAATTGATGAATCGAAAAAGACGATAAGACAAAAATTAAGAAAATTTAAAATTATTGACACCAAACAACATCAAGAGGCTTGGCGTGAGTTGTTAGTTACTACACCAAAATTAGCTAATTTTATAAACGGCGTCATTTTGTCACAAGAGACGATTGAGCAAAAATTAGCAAATAACGAAAGTATACCAAGTTTTTTGATTAGACATGGCATTTTAGCTGGAGTAAAAGCTGATTTAGGGCTTGAAAAAGATGCAAGATTTAAGAATAATTTTAGAACATTAGGACTAGAAGATCTCGACGCACGACTAACTAGCTATTTTGAACAAGGACTACGATTCGTTAAGTGGCGAACAGTTTTTAATACTGAAGAGAAAAATAAGATTCCTCACGAAATAATAAATCAGAACATTGACGATCTTTGCAGCTACACGAAGAAGGCTATAAAAAATAATCTTATACCAATTATGGAACCAGAGGTTCTACGAGGAGAGATCGACATTAACCAATATTTTGATAATACAAAGAGCGTTCTATCCTGCTTGTTTCATAAATTAGAGGAAACTGGGATTGATATAGGAGGTTGTATTCTTAAAATTAACATGATCTATAGTATAAAAAATAATCCACTTGAGACCGGCAGAATGACGATGCAATTAATTTCAGAGGTGGCGTCAGAACAGATTGGTGGTATTGTTTTTCTTTCTGGTGGTCAAAGTCCAGTAAGTGCAACTGAGAATTTAGCAGAAATTATCCGTGAAAACAAGAATCGCTATCGGCTCTCATTCTCCTTTGGACGGGCGATTCAAGATCCTGCACTTGCCATATGGAATGGCGAGCAAAAAAATACAGATCTTGCTAGACAGAAATTATACGAAAGACTAGAAGCAAATTGTAGAGCCTTAGGCAATAAGTTTTAACGATATATATTTTTGTCCTAAAGATATTAAATAATAATATATCTAACTTCTAACTTCGATCACTATCTAAAAAGATTGAATAACAAACTGGATTATTTCTTTAACATATCTCGAAGGAACTGACCAGTTGGAGTATCATTACGCTTAGCTAGTTGTTCAGGTGTCCCCTCAGCAACAACTTGCCCACCATGTTGTCCACCTTCTGGGCCCATATCAATCACCCAGTCAGCAGACTTAATCACATGTAGATTATGTTCAATAATAATCATACTATTACCACCATCAACAAGACGATTGAGAATTTGTAATAAACGCTTCACATCATCTGTATGAAGACCAGTTGTTGGCTCATCAAGAATATAAAGAGTCTTACCAGTACTACGGCGAGACAATTCAGTGGCGATTTTAATACGTTGCGCTTCACCACCAGAGAAAGTAGTGGCGGACTGACCAAGACGAATATAGCCGAGACCAACCTCTTGAATAGTTCTTAATTTATTAACGATAACTGGGATATTTTCAAAAAAATCCACTGCTTCATCAATAGTCATATTAAGAACATCCGAAATATCCTTGCCTTTATATTTCACTTCAAGAGCTTCACGGTTATAACGCTTACCATGACAGGTTGGACAAGTAACATAAACATCCGGTAAAAAATGCATTTCAATTTTATTAACACCATCTCCTTGGCAGGCCTCACAACGTCCACCTTTGACATTAAAACTAAAACGACCTGCTTTATAACCACGAACTTCAGCTTCTGGTTGAGCAGCAAAAAGTTCACGAATAGCAGTGAAGACTCCTGTATAGGTTGCCGGATTGGAACGTGGAGTACGCCCGATAGGACTCTGATCGATCACAATACATTTATCCAAATTCTCAATACCGTCAATACGCGTATGTTCACCTGGAACGGTTTGAGCGCGGTGAAGTCTCGCTAACAATTCATTTGCCAAAATTTCATTAACAAGAGTGGATTTACCAGAGCCAGAAACACCAGAAACAACGATCATTACTCCGAGAGGAAAATGGACATCAATATTTTTTAAGTTATTCTCTCTTGCTCCAATAACTACTAGTTCCTTATTTGGTTTTGGCTGGCGACGTTTCTTAGGAACCGCAATCTTCTTTTTGCCGGATAAATATTGTCCTGTTAGAGAATTTGAATTTTGCATAACTTCAGTAGGAGTGCCTGCCGCCACCACATACCCACCACGAGAGCCTGCTCCCGGACCGATATCAATCAGATAATCTGAGCTTAACATAGTATCTTCATCATGTTCAACAACCAACACGGTATTTTTAAGATCACGAAGATGCTTTAAAGTAGCGATTAATTTATCATTATCGCGTTGATGAAGGCCGATAGATGGTTCATCCAAGACATAGAGTACACCTTGGAGACCTGAACCAATCTGTGTGGCAAGACGAATACGCTGAGCTTCACCGCCGGAAAGAGTGTTAGCAGAGCGCCCTAGCTCGAGATAGCCGAGACCGACATCTTGCATGAATTTGACGCGTTCTTTAATAACTTTCAAGATAGGGTTTGCGATCAACTGTTCAGATTCAGAAAAACCAAGATCTTGAGACAAAACTTCAATTGTCGAGTCAACATCAAGATTACACATATCAACGATATTAAGTCCATGGATCGTTACCGCAAGAACTGCTGGCTTTAATCTTGCACCATGACAGGTCTGACACTCACGTACACGCATAAAACGTTCAATATCTTTGCGCATAAAATCAGATTCAGTTTCACGATAGCGACGCTCGAGAGTAGGAATTACACCCTCGTAAACTGATTCATAGGTAGCACCTTCCTGCCACTTCCCAGAACCTGTAATTTTAATTTGATATTTTTCGGTACCAGTACCATAAAGAATTAAATGTTTTTGTTCATCTGTTAGTTCACCAATTGGCGTATGAACCGAAAAATTATGTCTAGCAGCTACTGCAGTAAGACGTTTGAGCCACCAAGAATCACTTTGAACACGGTTAAACGGACGGATGCCACCTTCCGCAATTGTTAAATTATTGTTAAAAACAAGATTAGGGTCGATTTCCATGCGAGTACCAAGTCCGGTACAGGTTGGACAAGCACCTTGCGGAGCATTAAACGAAAACAGACGGGGTTCAAGCTCAGGGATAAGTTCATCAGGATGATATGGACAAGCATAACGCTGAGAATAAGTCAGAATTTCTGTATTTTTTGAGTTAAGTCCAGCTTTACCTTCAATTGTCGAACTATTATCATTAATCTTCAGTAACTGAATCATCCCCTGACCGAGATCAAGGGCTTGTTCAATGGAGTTCGAGATTCTTGAATATAAATCATTACTTAGAATAAAACGGTCAACAACCAGTTCAATATCATGACGTTCCTGTTTTTCAAGTTCAGGAAATTCATCAAGCGCATAAATAATGCCATCAACACGGATTCTTGAAAAACCTTTTTGGAGATATTGTTCCGAGATATGCAAAAATTCACCCTTCTTTTGCTGAACAAGCGGAGCTAAAAGCATAAGTTTTGAGCCAAGAGGCAGCCTCATAACTTCATTAACAATATCTTCAACTGAACGCCTAGAAACCTCTCGATGGCAAATTGGACAATGTGGCACACCAACGCGCGCAAAAAGTAGACGTAGATAATCATAAACTTCAGTGACTGTGGCAACAGTAGAACGAGGATTTCTAGAGGTGGATTTTTGATCAATTGAAATGGCTGGGGAAAGACCGGTAATGGTATCAAAGTCAGGTTTGTCCATAACCCCCAAAAACATACGAGCATAGGAAGAAAGGGATTCAACATAACGACGTTGCCCTTCAGCATAAACTGTATCAAAAGCTAAACTAGATTTACCGGAGCCAGAAAGCCCTGTAATGACGACTAGTTTATCGCGTGGAATATCAAGATCAATATTTTTAAGATTATGTTGTCTTGCACCACGTATTTTAATGCAGTTTTCAACAGAACCACCCTGCATTTTTAAGCCTTCCGGTGATAATAGTCCTGCATTATTTTTATCCATGATTCCCCTTTCCTAAAGTCTGTATATTCTAACACAATTCCCTGAATTTTTCCAGATCACCTTTTAAACGGTCTAGGACGCTTTTGTTAATTTTCAAATCATCGTTTACCTAATTTGCTTTTAAAGACTTTTAAAATTACTTTTTTATTAACTCTTGGTAAATTACTTAGGTGAATCTTGATATAATTAGACTATGAACACGAGGTTTGATCCAGATCAGTCGGCTTATTATAAGCAACCATTTAGTGACAAAAGCTTATCCTCATATTATTCAGATGATTTTGAGAGAGACGAGCCTAGCTTTTTCTTTTATGACCTTGAAACTTCAGGAATTAACCCCAGAGAAGACCGAATTATGCAATTTGCTGGTCAACGGACAAATTTAAGTCTAGAACCGTTGAGCGAGCCTGTTAATATTTTAATCAAATTGAGTGAGGATACTCTACCTAGCCCCGATGCAACTATAGTAACGAAAATTTTGCCACAAGATACGGTAGCTCGAGGACTAAGTGAGGCAGAATTTTGCAAAATTGTCACCAGAGAGATTTTTACGCCAAATACAATAGCTTGCGGGTATAATTCCGTGCGGTTTGATGATGAATATATGCGATATTTATTTTGGAGAAACTTTTATGATCCGTACGAATGGCAGTGGAGAGATGGACGGAGTCGTTTTGACTTATTAGATACAGTAAGGATGGTACGGGCGCTGAGGCCCGAAGGAATTGTTTGGTCGACAAAAACAGATCCGGAAACAGGTAGATTAAAACCTGTAAATAAACTGGAGCTTTTATCTAAAATAAATAAAATTGAACACACTAAGGCACATGACGCACTATCCGACGTAGAGGCTTTGATTGCTTTGGCGAAACTAATCAAAGAGAAGCAGCCTCGCTTATTTGATTATCTTTTAAAAATACGTGACAAAAAAGAAGTGCAGAAGCTAGTCAATTTAAATAATCCACAACCTTTCGTCTATACTTCTGGAAGATTCAGCTCAGATTTTTTAAATACGTCCGTAGCATTCCCAATTGCCCCAAGTAAAAATGGCAATGTTGTGGTTTTTAATCTAAGATACAATCTTGAGGAATTGTTAGAAGCTGAGCGAAATTTTCAGCCAGAAACAAAAATAAACCGCTTTGGTCAAGAGTATAAGACGTGGTTTGATTTTGGAGAGGCAGTGAAAGAATTGACATATAATAAATGTCCGGCAGTGGCTCCACTTTCGGTTTTAGACGCTTTATCAAATTCAGAATCAACTGACCCAGCTTTTCCACACCGAGTAGGGACGTCAGGCTGGGAGAAGATTCAACTAACCAGAGAAATAGTACAAAATAATTTAAAGATTCTGCTTGCTCACCCAGATTTTATAGAAAGGATGCGTAGTATTTATGAAAGAAAGACTGATTATACAACAAATGGCGACGTTGAAGCTAGTTTATATGCTGGCTTTCTGCCGGATTGTGATAAAAAGATTTGCAAAAAAATTCAAGTTGCGGATTTTAATCAATTAAACGATTTTCAGCCAAACTTTATTGATGAACGATTACCAAGGTTATTTTTACATTACAAGGCTCGTAATTTTAAAAATAGCTTGTCAAGTGATGAATTAATTTTATGGGAAGCTGATCGTAAAGAGAGAATCAAGAAACAAAGTAAACTATTCTTTGCGTCGCTCCATAAGCTCGAATCGCTTCTTATGAATAGTGGAAAGACGGTTGATGGTCGTGAAATAAAACCAGAGATTTTAACAAAATTACAAGAGTGGTATAAAACAGTACAAGGATAAACTATGAAAAAACTCCACACAATGTGTGGAGTTTTGGAGAAAAAATACGACATTTATCTAAAAACTTACCTGTTTCTAGTAACTTTCTTACGGACAAACTTTAATCCATCCGCATCTTTCTTGTAGATGTACCGCTTCGGGGTATACCTACAAAGGATATAGACAAGTTTGATCCTCCTTGCAAATCCGTAGATTGCAAGGAGAAACAATGTCGTAAGAATTGCACTGACTACTCTTACGGAGATCCATAAGCTTGTAATCAGGAAATCTCTCCCAATGAGTGCAGAGATTTTTAACACCCCGATATCAGCCTGGATCCACGCTGTAAGTGCGATCAAGAATACAATAAATGAAACCAGCGGCCTGTAACCAGCCAGCCTATCTTTGATCTTCAGACGGACTTTTCCATCTTTTTCCATAGGTTCAGCCTTCAGACTGATCAAACCGAGAACAACCATAACGGAAACCATAAATACGACAAAAACTGTGGTAATCATATCCATTTTTTCTCTCCTTCTCAAAGAACTCGTTGTTTTTTGTAACGCTCTGTGATTATATAATACTATTGCTTATTTGTCAATAGTGAACCTGAGTTGACATCTCAGAATACTGTATTTGAGAAAATGGAGATTAGAAAAGTCTGAGCAAGTATTGAGATTTTATTATGGTTTCTTGGTGAAATAACCTGGAGTGCCTGGCGCATCAATACGGGCATAGGTCTTGTCTGTAGGATTTGATGGGCTAAAGGTCGTTCCATTACCGCCAACAAGGTTAGTATTGTCATTAAAGAGTTGAATAGAATTAATGACATGAGAAACATCAAAGTGTGTCGATGCGTAAATCGTCTTGATTTTGGAATCAGAAAACATTTTTCTAACATCAAGTAAACTAGGTGTATTAAAACTAGATAGATCTAACACACTATTTATTGGGTCAACCATGGCTTGTTCAAACATATTACTCATACTTGTTACATGAAGTGTGTTAAATGAACTAAGATTTAAATTTTGCAGTTTTCTCATACCGCAAAACATATAAGACATATCGGTTACTTTACTAGTATTAAAATTTGAGAGATTGAGGCCAGTAATAGCATATTGTCCTGCGAACATACTAGACATATCGGTTACTTTACTAGTATTGAAACTTGAGAGATCTAAATTCGTAAGGTTTCTTTCTGTCGAGAATATATCATTACAATAATTCATTGCATACGTATCATATATACCAAACATACTTTTCATATTCGTTACATTACTAGTGTCGAAGTGAGAAAGATTTAGAGAACTGAGTTTTCCAGTGCTTGCAAACATATTAGACATATCGGTTACTTTACTAGTATTAAAACTTGAAACATTTAGGCTAGTAAGGTTTTTATCTTCTGCAAACATACCGGACATGTTAGTTACATTGCTGGTATCAAAACTTGAGAGGTCTAGACTAGTAAGACTTTGATCCCATACAAACATATAAGACATGTCGGTTATTTTACTAGTATTAAAATGAGAAATATCTAAAGAGTTCAGTATACTCATACCCGAAAACATACCAGACATGTTAGTTATATTTTCCGTATCCCATCTTGATAGATCTAAGTTTTTAAATGGACTACCAGCAAACATACCTTGCATATTTTTAACTTTTCCGGTATTAAAATGAG
>CAUUYE010000007.1:0-42213 GCA_963549315.1 uncultured Candidatus Saccharibacteria bacterium
ACAACCTTAAGAATGACTCCTATCCAAATGTTGCAAAGGTGCTGAACTCTCTAAGCAGTACATAATAGCTCAGCACCTTCGCAACAAATATTGACAAAATTCTTGCCAATAAAAATAGGTAGATTCATATTTAAGAGTAAGTAAACCTAAATAAGAAGATCTGCCTGTGGCGTATTATTGATAAAACATAGAAAACACGATGGTTAATAGCTAATGTGTAGAGTACGACGATAAATGTTTTTTCGAATCTTTTGATATGCAGGATAAACTTTCGAGATCATCTAAAAACTAGAATAAACGATTTTCAAATCTTTTGATATGCAGAATAAACTTTCAAGATCATCTAAAAAACGACAATAAACGATTTTCGAATTTTTTGGTACACCCGGAGGGACTCGAACCCACGACCCTCTGTTCCGAAGACAGATGCTCTAATCCACTGAGCTACGGGTGCAACTAATACTTAGTTTAACACAATTTTTTAATATCTGTCATCTTATGTTTTTTAAAATTTAGGTTAGAATAGGATTATGAATGACTTATTTAAATTGATGCAAATTTTTTGTCTAGTTATTATGGGGATCGTAATGTTTTTTGGTATCACTGTGTTTTTTGGAGCGCCTTATGTGCCAAGTCTCGCAGATGAATTACGAAAAATGTTCAAAAAATTATATCCACTAAGCAAAAAAGATTTATTGATCGATATGGGTTCAGGGGATGGTGTCGTATTAGAGGTCGGAGCTGAATTTGGTGCGAAAACTTTAGGAATCGAGTTGCATCCTGTTCTATCATTTTTATCACGAATTAGGTTACGTAAAATTAGACCATTACCAAAAGTCATCTGTAAAAATTACCTAGATTTTAAATTCCCTCCTGAGACGACTATTATTTACACATTCAGTGATTCGAAAGATATCAACAAAATCTACTTAAAAATACAGAAAGAAGCAACAAGGCTAAAGAAAAATCTATATTTCATTTCTAACGGTTTTGAGATACCAAATATTAAATATGAGAAAACATATTCTTCATTTTTTCTTTATTTAGTTAAACCACAACCGATAGATAAAAAGTCGGTAAATAAGGAACATTAAATAGTGAAAAAATGAAAAGACAAAAAAGTTCCATCTTGGAACTTTTATTTTTATCTTAATGTTTTATATTGTAAAATTCGGATATATACCGACCTTTACTATTTATTATGTTTGCGTTTCTCGCTGTGTTTGTGATTGTTATTTCGATTTAATTTAGCAATCACAATTTTCTTTTTCTTAACTGACATTTTTTACCTTTCTTGGGTCATTTTATCATATTTAAATATCAAAGACTAGAGAAAAGATATGCTAAAATTAAGTATTGATACTCATATGGGAGGAGAAAAATGTTAAAGATTGAAGAAAATGTGCCAATAAGGAATCTTGTCACGATGCGAATTGGTGGTCCTGCTCGTTTTGTAATTTCAGTAACTGAAAAAGAAGATATTCCAAAAGCTTATAAATTTGCCGCAGAACACAATCTTCCAGTTTGTATTCTTGGCGGTGGCGCAAATACTTTTGCGAAAGATCAAGGATTTGATGGAGTAATTCTCCTTGATAAAATCATGGGGATTGAACAAGTTGCTAAAGACTCACTCGAAGATATTATTCTAGAAAAAGAGGAAGCAAAATTTGATAAAAATACTTTTCACGAAATTGCATATTTCAAAGCTTATGGTGGAGAACAGTGGGACGATCTTGTTACTTATGTTTCTGAACGTGGGTATTCAGGGATTGAAGCAATGGCAGGGATTCCTGGAACGGCTGGTGCGGCGCCCGTACAAAATATTGGGGCTTACGGACAGGAGGTTACACAAGTTATCGTATCAGTCGATGCTTATGATGTGAAATTAGACAAGTTCGTAACGATCCCTGCAGATGAAATGAAGATGAGTTACCGCAAATCAATTTTTAATTCTGGTGAAAATGTCGGGCGATATTTTATATATGCGACGACGATTCGTGTGCAGAAAGGACAACTTCATCCACCATTTTATCGATCCCTTCAAGCTTATGTCGATGAGCATCACGAAACGGATTTTTCTCCACTAAATATAGCAAAAATGGTAAAGGCTGTGAGAAATAGTAAACTGCCGGACCCAGAGAAGATTGCAAGTGCTGGTAGCTTCTTTAAAAATGTGTATTTAACAGATGAAGAAGCAGATGCGGCGGAAGCGCGAGGGATTCAAGTTTGGCGAAATGCAAAAGAAGTAGGGCCTGACTCCCCAGAGAAACGAACTAATTTAGTAAATTCCGGTTGGTTGATCGAAGAAGCTGGACTCAAAGGCAAAGTATTTCATGGGATGAAAGTGAGCGATAAGGCAGCTCTGATTTTAATTAATGAATCTGCCAAAACTTATGCAGATTTGGCAGTTGCGCGGGATGAGATTGCAAAGATTGTATTTGATAAGTTTGGGTTTGAACTTAAACAGGAACCAGATGAAATTGGTGAGAAACCAAGACAAGAATAACTCATAAAAATGATCAATAATTTAATTAACTATCGAGCTTAGTAAGTAAAAAGAGAGGAATTTGATGACAAAAGAGCTAAACGGACGAGAACTTGTTGGTTTTGTAAAAATGAGACAAGCTCACTTAGTGCAAATTCTAAGAAGTAACAAAATAAAAGCTAAGCTCGTGATTATTCGTGATTCAAATAATCCAGTGATTGAAAAATATGTAAAATTAAAGTGTCGCTATGGAGAAGATATTGGTGTGGAAGTTGTTGATAAAAAAATCCAACCAACCGCAAAATCACTAATTCAGGCGATTGAAGATGCTAATAAAGATGGTTCAGTATCTGGCATAATTGTACAACTGCCGCTTGTGAATCCAGAAATTATGGAAGATGTTCTTGGCAAAATTGATCCTAAAAAGGACGTAGATGGATTGTCTATGAAAGGTAAATTCGATAGTGCTACCGCTACCGCAATTAACTGGTTACTTTCTGGATATGACATCAACCTAGTAGGAAAAAAGATAGCAATAGTCGGGCGCGGGAAGTTAGTGGGGCGACCACTTGCGACAATGTGGCAAAATTCAGGATTGACTGTTGAAGTTTTTCATCGTGGCTCCGATTTCACAAAATTAAAAGATTATCAGGTTATCGTTACTGCGACAGGGGTGCCAAACTTAATTAAAACAGAAATGATTAGTTCTGGGACAATTATTGTTGACGCAGGGACGGCTAGTGAAAGTGGAAAAATTGTGGGTGATATTTCGGACGAAATTCGAGAACGAACTGATCTTTTTGCGATTACACCAAAAATTGGCGGTGTTGGACCACTTACGGTTGGAGTATTATTTGAAAATGTACTGGCTGCAGCAAATATGAACAATAAAAATATGAGCTAATAGCACATATTTTTATATTTGTAATATTTTAAGTTACATCGTGTTTTAATTTTGAAATAGAAATAATCGGGATACTTAACTTTGCCATAGGATAAATTAAGCGGCAAGTGGTCTAGAGGATAAATTTAAGGACAAACGGCTAATAATCTTAGCTTTGGAGATAGATCAAGATCTAATAATCTAAGGGTTAGGAGGATTGATTATTATTATTGTTATTATTTTGTTCTAGCCGAATTGTTTGTTGTACGTTACCACTAGCATCACGAACGACGAATGATCGGCTACCGAGATTATCCAAATCAGTGTGATTGCTACTATAGCGTCGAATAAGTCGCTTGATTTCAGGAGTGTAAGTCCCTGCCTTTGACGGGTCACTTTCAGCTTGCTGAACAATGGCATTGACAGCGGCTGTAGTATTTTGGGCACTGTCGCCAGATAGATTGGCTTGGACCAACTCTTCAGCATCCTTATTACCTAACTTATCAATATCTTTGAGATCAATAGACTCTGCAAAGGAGTTCACACCGCTTTGTCGATTTGTTGCCAACGAATTTGCTGTACTAACTTCTGTTTTCATCTTTTCAACTGGTCCAGCTCCTTGAATATTCCTCATCTGGGCGAAGGAGATCTGATATTTATCTTTGAGATCAGAATGATGATTTACATAGTCCCTAGCAAGGACTGCCTTAGCACGATCGGAAGTAGCACCTGCTTTGATTGTGACCTTATTGTCATTTTCGTCAACTACGCCAGTATCTATTTCTTTTCCGCTTAGATAACTGTTATACATCTTCTGACCATCTTTAGTTGAAAGAAGATGGGATTGCAATGCAGCAAGTTCTACATCGTGATCATGGTTCTCTTGTTCGCTATGATCGCTATAATTATATTCCCGCTGCGCATTATCTAACTGTACCAAGGCTTCTCCAGCGGACATATTTCTATCCGCATAGCCACTCATGATCTGTTGCTTATTCTTCTCATCAACTTCACGCATAGCTGAAACCCTAGCATTCTCCTTATTTACTGGATCAGTGTCAAATCGATATTGGCTCTTTGCAGCGTCAAGCACAGCATCTTGGTGCGTACTTTTGGTTAGTGCATTATAAGCTGCTATGACTTGACGTTTTCTCCATTGACCAAGTTTTGAAGTATCAGTGTCCTTATATCTTTCAACTAAGCGCCTATATTTTCCAAGTTGTGCATTTTCTGCTTGGGACTTCATTGTATCAGAGTTCATCACACGTCGGTTAATCGTATCACCTGTCCTGTTGACACGACTTTGTAGATTGCTAAGCCCCGCTACGGCGCCATCAAAGCCCTTCATGGCACTCTTTGTCATCGACGGGACCATGAAAAATGGTGCAATACTAATTAGACCAGCGATAAGTTTCATATAGAAGTCACTAGGACCTTTAATAATTAAATTAGAGGCGAGAAAACCACCACCAGACATGAAACAGAAGACTGGATATAAAGTCAATAAGGTTTTAAACAATTGAAGCCATTTTTTAAAGATACCGCTTGTATTTGGGATAGCGTAGAGTACAAAAGCAACTGGAGAGATGGCAATCATAATAACAATAAGAGCTTGACGAAGACCTAACATCAACATAGCAAACAAACCAGCAATCACAGCAGAACCAACAAAAGCTAAAACTGGCACAATTATAGCAAGTAGTGAACCAGAAGTTACAGCACCAGCAACAGTAGCAACTGAGCCAGCAACGGCAGCGCCAGTGCCAATGACAGCAACAATGTCAATAACGCTCCCGGCAACATTATCTGCAAATGAAGGTGTGGTATTACCATTTAGCTTTGTAGCGACAAATTCAAAAATATTTTGTATCCCATCACCGGCGATATTAGAAAGATCAACGAGTGCACCACAAATAATGTACGAGAAGTTAACGATAATTGCAGTTACAATCAGTTTTGGTAAGATTTTCTTAATGCCATAGTTATCAATACCGAAGCCGGTGATCTGAGAGAAAATCACAAATAACATCGCTAACACAAAAAGGATATTGCCGATATTTCTAAAGAACGACCAAGCTTGATACATGGTTGAAGATTCCGAATTTCCAGCAAGTGCCTCAACTATTGAATCATGCACCCTTAACAAAGGAGTAACTGTATTTTTAAAAATCCCATTTGCAGCATCGCGCAAGCCATATATCATTGGACAGACAATCCATCCAAGAGATCCAGCATTCTGCATACAAACAGCCTGCTCACTATTTTGTTTATCATCTTCATTTTCAGTTGCATTTGCCCCGTTAATATCTTTACAACCAGCATTATTTGGATCTTTTTGACAATCAATTGGGGTTGCTTTACAGAGTGGAAAATTTGAATCTTCTAAGCAGATAGATTCTAGTTGTATAAAATTATTTAAGTAATTTAAAACTTGCACGGCTGATACGTCATCAACAATATTGTAACTTGATTTAGGATCATACCCTTTTACTACCCCTTTTTTGGCAGTCTTATCCATCATTAGTTTATCAGTTTTATTATTAAGTGCAGCTTCGCTTAATAGACAGTATTGAAGTTCCCTTTTATTTGGGTCGTCCTTCGATACATTATAGTAAGTTAAATAATAATTAGTGCCTTGGGGTTTTACATTCGTACAACCTGTTGAATCAGTGGAAATTGCCTGGAATATATCGTTTAGAATATAGTACCAATTATACGCTTTTGCTCTATCTAGGAGTTCTTTAGCTGGTGGAGTGTAGCTTGGTATATAATATTTCATTAGTTTATCATAATAATCTGGTGCATCTGGTGCATCTTTATTATATTTGTACGTTTTACTAAATGCATTGTTTATACTACTATCCGTTCTAGCATTATCAACTTTATTAATATTTTTCTTTGATTCATTTTTATCTTCATCAACAGTAGTTACACCCATTACCTCAGCAAGTGGTGTTTTCTCACACTCTCTATAGTCCCCCTTGGCACTGATTTTTGTACTTTTTACCATAGTATCTCTGGATAGAGGCATTTCATCAAAGAAATCCTCAAAAAACTTTCTAGCACTTTCACCTTTATAATCATTTATTTTCTTTTTGCTCTCGTAGATATCAGTACGTATAGTACATCCATTGGCCAGTATTGCACTCTGTGGTTTTACATTAATCTGAATCACCTCATTTTCATATTTTAAACTTAATGGTTGGGTATCACTTTTATTCCTAACTACCACATCATTATTTGTTAATCTTTTTTTACAGTTTGTTGAGGAGGACTGTTCTTGATCAAGACAACTTGACGATGTTATAATCTCATCATCTCCAACTGTTCTAACACAGATTTCATTTGTTCTTTCTATGCCTGAATTAACACCTGCTTTCGTTGATACATATGCAAGCGAAGCGCAAGTCATTTGTGTTTTCGTATTAGAGGTGGAATAATAACCTAGTGCTTCAAGAAATTCATTTATACGTTCTGTTTTATTATTACCAGTGTAATTATTATTGTAGATATCTGCTGGATCTCTACCGCCTAATTCCATATAAGTTGTAAATTTGTTATTATCTGTATCTTTAAATCCTTTAAATAGTTCTTGGCAAGAAAGTCCAGCATCTTTTAATGTGTTTCCTGTGCCATATTTGTACGGCAAGAATACTGTTTGATCACTAGCAAAATAGCTATTACTTCTATCAAAAATGTCGTCTTCACTTATTTTATCAGTTCTTGTGATATCGCTTCTTTTCAAAACGCCATTTGAAATACATTTTTTAAAATTATCTTTTATTACTTCAAGCAAAAGAGTATCGGCAGGAGAAAACCCATCCGCATATACTTGGTGCTTATCTTTTACTAAGGTTAAGATAATAGGTGATAATAATGAGAAGATCATTATAGAAACACCAATCAGTGCCTTCAATCTAGTTTTTTTCTCCGATGCATCTATTTTCATTTTTTCATTTCCTTACTCAAGACTTTTGTTTTATATTCTTCGACAAGGATATTATTTAAATCTATTGAAAAGACTTTATAGTCATTTGATATATCATCAGCTTGATCTGATAATTCTGAATAAATATTATATAGCTCCAAATTATTATCGCCATCATTCCTCTTTTGTACTTCACAATCATTATTTATGGAATGATTTTCAATGCATCCAGACTTTTTTAGTAATTGATAATACTTAATATAGTTTTCAAAAACTTTTTCTATCCTTTCTGTTTTTTCTTTTATATTGCTGAGTTTAATATTATTTAATTCATTAAAATAACTTTCAGATTGTTTCTTCGCAGATTCCTCGCCTTCACTAATAAATTTATTTTTTATATTTATTACATTCGTCCACATTTGCGCGTAGCCTTTATATAGTAAAAGATAATCAACGACTGGTCGTTTATTGCTATATTTTAAATAAGATTTGTAAAGATTTTCCGCATAAGTATAAAGATCTTCGTTAGAAGATGGATTGTCTAGGGTCTTATACGCATAAGTATAGTTTGATGGAAAGTTTAAACTTATATCTTTTTTCTCATTACCATCACCGTATTGATATAGTTTCATAAATTGGACGAGATCTTCTTTTTTCCCAGAACCAACATATTCTTTTTTAAAAAAGAATATAACCACGGAAAAGATTATGATTATGATGACAACTATCACTATGAAAAATAGCCTTTTTGAAGCTTTATTTATTGTCCTATTACTATTATTGGTGGTCAAATTTAATTGTTCACTAGGGATTATTGAACGATTAATATTTTGTTGGAAATTATTTGTTTCTGGACCCATCTTGTTTCTGATTATAACATAAGGGTTTTAAAATGTAATATTTAAATTATTTCAGTTTGTTATAAAAAACTCCCCAAATAACTTGGGGAGTCCATTTAGCTCTGTCTTATTATCGTGTCTTATCATCGCTCTTCTGTTTCACCATCCATATTGGGGTCGTCCGCAAATGGATCAGTCTTCAAAGAAAGTTTACCCTGTTCAATATAGGGCCTAATGGTCCTTTTGAACACAAGGTCAAAGTAATCTCGAACGTGCAAAAATTGCAAAATTTTAAAATGATCTTGGAATACTACTTCATACTCAGGGGGATAGTCATGATTATCTAAGTAATCTTCTTCCCCCATGATCGAATCAATATCAGTGAAATCGATTACTCTCTCCCATTCCGATAGCGATCCGCTGCGATCGGTGGAAAAATAAAAACCCAGAGCATCTGTACCTGGCACATATCCTTTTCTGCTGGCCATAATAAGTACGTTTCCCAGTGTTAGTGATGAACCTCCAAATTCCATAACGACAATAAGGCCATTATTAAACTTAGCCGTTAGGGTAAAAGAGTCATCGTTCTGGAAAAACCATAAATTGGTTGCACCATTATCTATCAGATATTTTCTTAATTGAAAGGATTCTTTGAATTCTTTCACGTTATCTGAATCTTTTCCTTCATAATGCCTAGTGATATAGTTGTCAATATTGATATGATTTTTCATTCTACCAATATTTTTTAATTGAGTGGCATCTTCTTTTCGTAAACCAGCTTCCACGGTGCTATTATCTGTAGTCGACTTTTGCCTCGACGCGCTGCAGCCTGTTATAAAACAGGCTATAGACAACAAAATTGCCATTAATAAAGACAGTGTTTTCTTCATTTTCTTACCCCCTTTTTTATGAGAAAAAATGTAAGACTAGAGTATTAAGGTCCTCTAGTCCTAGTTCGAATTAGTTGTTTACATTATACTATATATGCTTTATTTTGCAAGCATAAGCATAATGTTTTTATGATTTTGCAAGTGTAGTTTAGAATAAATTATAAGAATAAAAAACAAAAAGATATAATGAGATATTCAATAAATAGTTTAGACTAGATTATAAGAATAAAAAAGACCCCCAAATTGTTTGGGGGCCTCTAGCCTAGGCTTTACGAACAGGGTCAACTCTGAAAGAAGGGTTCTTAGCCTCAATATACGGAACAACCGAGGTCCTGAATCCATCATCAAAAGTTTCCTGTACTACGACTGGATATCTTTCCCCATCATCGTCAACAAAGAATAGGTCATCAGCATCTACTATATAATAACGGTCGTCGCGACCGTTATATTGATTGCTGACGAAATTATCTGTATCTTCAGGAGAGATTAACCTGGCCCAGAGCGAGGTTATACCTGAATGATCCTCTCTCCAACTACCCAAATTACAATTATCACTGGCGCAGAATATATAAATATCCAACAATTTCACATATTCTCTCTGAGAGTCCCAGTCCTTAAGGAAATAGAATTCTACAACAATGTTATTTTCAAATTCTGCCGCAATGCTGGCGTATCCATCTCCGCTATCGGTGCGATAGATATCTATCGCACCATAGGACAACAGATAGTCCCGAAGATTAAAATCTCCGAGGAGTTCACCATCATCAGATTCATAGTGTCTGTCTTCATCGATAAAATCATCAAATTTGACAGTTGTAACACTATTCTTTGATTTATCCTGCTTGGCTTTGCAACCAGCAACGGAGCAAACAACAAGACAGACTGTTAGTAACAGATAAAATGCCTTTTTCATCTTCTTACCCCCTTCTTCCACCGATTTTGCTGGAATTAGCAAACGGATCATTGCCAACCAATTTATCCTCTTTCACCTTCAAATATGGCTCTATCGATGACTTAAAGCCATCAACAAAGTACACCGGGACAGATACTAATAAGGTATCGCTCTCGGTTATTACAAAAAAACCAGTCCTAGGATCAACGGTATAAGCATGATCAATATCATGTTTGCCACTATATCCATTCCCAGCGAAGTCGTCAGGATCCGTAATATCAAAAACCCTCCACCAATTTGACCTAATTTCAGTATCATCAGTAGGACAGCCACCTTTGATTGCCCCAACCTTAACTTTGGTCAAATGACAGAAGTCAAATTGATTGTCCGGATTTGCCTCAAACTGAAAAACTGTACAAATGCCGTTCTTAAAAACAGCATTTATATTTACCCCAGAAATGGAGCTATTACTTTTCCAGACATCGGTAGCACCTTTAGTAAAAAGAAAACTCTCAAGGTAAAAGTCGCCGATATACTGTCCATCAGGATCTTCATCCAGCCGAACAAATGATGCATCGGAGGATTTACTTGCAGAAAAATGCCTCGACGCGCTGCAGCCTGTTATAAAACAGGCTATAGACAACAAAATTGCCATTAATAAAGACAGTGTTTTCTTCATTTTCTTACCCCCTTTTTTATGAGAAAAAATGTAAGACTAGAGTATTAAGGTCCTCTAGTCCTAGTTCGAATTAGTTGTTTACATTATACTATATATGCTTTATTTTGCAAGCATAAGCATAATGTTTTTATGATTTTGCAAGTGTAGTTTAGAATAAATTATAAGAATAAAAAACAAAAAGATATAATGAGATATTCAATAAATAGTTTAGACTAGATTATAAGAATAAAAAAGACCCCCAAATTGTTTGGGGGCCTCTAAGCCTACTGTAAAAATGGAGATACTTTATCTGTAAAGATAGCGTCAATCTCATTTGGAAGAAGATATGTAATCACTTTCTTCTCCTTGCTATAACAACCGAAATACTTGATGTCGCTATCATCAATTCTTGAACAATCAGCTATATCCTGCTGATCAAGAAAAATTGATGTACGCCAATCTAATATACCTGTTTCGCGATCTTGACCAAGCGAAAAACGACTATCCGTCTCGAAAACAGCAACATTTTTCAAGATATACTTATCTGACCCCATATTATAGAAGCCAAAACTGACAATCACACCACCTTCAAATTTTGCCATAATCCAAGCATAATCATCTGTTTGATCAACCATAGTTTTAATAACCTTGTTCGC
The DNA here is from genome assembly GCA_963549315.1 of uncultured Candidatus Saccharibacteria bacterium. GTDB lineage: Bacteria > Patescibacteriota > Saccharimonadia > Saccharimonadales > Saccharimonadaceae > Nanosyncoccus. Next base: position 11,232 of record CAUUYE010000007.1, read on the forward strand.
ACCTCTATCTTTTAAAAATTTTTTAAAAGATAGAGAATCTTTATCAGTATTGTCAGTTGACTCAGATCCTAAAAGTTGCTTTTTTGCATCAAGCTTATTAGCCTGTGCTGGAATAGACAGACAGATAAAGGATAAAACAAACAGCAATAGAATTTCGACCAATGTTTCTGCAAATATTTTTCTCTTTTTCACAGTTTTCCCTTTCTTTGTAAAGTACTCTAAGTAGATTTTTATATAATAACATAAAATATAATAATTACAAGCTTAAACTTTAGTTTTTTAAAATGTAATACTAGACTTACGCAGAAGCTTATTAGTTTTAAAACTTAAACTTGAATTAAACTCTCAGATGTAATACCCTAGTTAAAAACTGCAGGTAAAACATAATTAAACTTGGATTAAACGTTCAAATACGGAACAAGACAACAAAAAAGAACCAGATTTCTCTAGTTCTTTTCTGTTTGATCCATAAATTAAATGTAGTATTCAACTACGAATCACTGGACTTCGTTTGACGTCCGAGAGACTATACTTCGGAGCGGTCAATTAACGAAGTTGTTTGCGGCTAGCAATGTAGTATCCAGCTGTAGTAACTACAGATCCAAGTCCAATCACGCCTGTAGCAATGGTTTCAGGACCAGTTTTTGGTAACTCTTTTGGAGTTGGGGTTGGAGTTGGAGTTGGAGTAGGTTTTGGAGTTGGCTTTGGTGTTGGTTTTGGAGTTTCCTCACATTTTTTAGCAACATAAACATCTGCGCTATCTTGTACTGCGAAACCATTTGCACTGGCTTTTGCCCAGTTGATTAAACGGTTATTACCACAGACAAGGTTCTTATCAACTACCCTAGCTAAGAAGCGAATATAACCATCACCTTTTACAGCATAATTACCAATATTTACACCATTAGTCATCAAGCTATCTTCGTTATTGATTGCACCATTTGGTAAATCAGAACGGAGAAGTTTGGTTGTACCTTTAACATATTCCATATTGGTTGGAAGAGAATCTTTGATCATTACATTTTCAACACGAGTTGCGTTTAAGTTTTTGTAATGAATCTGATATTCAACTGTATCGCCAACTTTGGCATCAACAGATTCTTTCCATTCTTTAGTACCTTGCATACGAACTTGCTTCATAATTGAAGTATTTTCGAAAACTGGTTTGACCTTAAAGGTTACATAACCAGCATATTGATAACAACCTGGAAGGTTACCATCAAGCTTGTCATAACCAAGTTTAACACCGCTAGAAACTAAACTATCAGAGAGGGTAGTACCTTTCTTAAAGACATTGTTTTCGTAAAGGGCAGACCCTTCAACGTAATCCAAATAGAAAGCACGACCATCAGCGCTTTTGAGATTTAATGAATCCCAGTAACGAGATGGAGTAGCATTGCTGGAGTTAATAAAACCAGTAACACGTGCTTCTTTAGAAACCATATTTGGAAGGTCAACCTGTGCGGTTACATCTTTAGCAATAGCGTTAGTACCTTTTGGGTTGTTGTTGTGGATATACATACGAATAATGTAAGTTTTACCTTCTTCGATGTTTACATTACCAATATTCCAAACGTTCTTTTTGCCATGATCACCTGTTGCCTCATCACGAATACCGATGTATGAACGTTCATCGGTTAGTGGAGTAGTGACCCCAGCTTGCTTCTCTGCTTCTGTAAGAGAAGAATCGTTATCTTTAATAGAGTTGAAGACGATTTTATCGCCTAATTTACCAGCGTTAATGTCGGCGACAGTATAAGTCGGACGACCGCCAGCATTGTCACCCCAACCATGAACGGTTGAGACGACAGCAATACCAGCAACTACTGAAAGAGTAGCTGCAGACATAATCTTAAATGCTTTTTTCATAAAAGCTCCTTTCTTTTAACTATTTGTCGTTTAGCCTAGTTTTGTATTGGTTTTGCTGGGTATTGGTTTAATAAACATTCCCACAAAGTTTACTAGCCGAATTGTTAATTTTCGTCTTACCACGCAAAACCGAATCATCTCAAATTCAAAATAACTTGATATCAGACGACTCCTTGCGGAGCCGCCGATAAGAAAAGTACGTAGATGTTTCTTGAACCTTCCGGCGATTCCATATAGAACCGCCGGTAAGGTACGAGATACTCCTGAAAAGAGTTTCACCTTTGGATTTATTAGTCCGCAGGTGTGAACTCCTGACCGTCTCCTGTAAGCGGAGTGCCGGCCGGAGCAGCTTGTCCACCAGAGCTGTTGTCGGAGCCTCCAGCTGCCTGAGTGCCAGTAACGACGTTATTACCGTCGCTGGTCTTCCAAGAAGACTGAGTCTCTGGGATAGTCTGATAGTCCATCTTGTTTTCATCAACATGGTCTACCTTTACATCCTTGTGCTCAGCATCCTGGGTCGGGGTTGCAGGAGTTTCCTTTGCAGGATCTCCGTGACCCTTGCCGGTTTCCGTAATCGGGTCATGCGGCTCAACGGGATCGGTTCCAACAGTGCTGGAACCACCACCACGCTGAGCATCACCATTATTTACTGAATCCCTCGACCTTTCCTTTCGCGGTCGAACGATTCTAGGTATGGTCTCGTGAGGCGTTGTCTCCTTCGGAGTTGTCTCACGAGGCGTGGTTTCTTTCGGAGTTGTCTCACGAGGAGTCTCTGGGACAGTCTCCTGAGGCGTTTCCGGAATACTTTCCTGCGGTGTCGGCTTCGGAGTCTTCTTCCTCGGCTTCGGAGTTTTCTTCCTCGGCTTCGGAGTAGTCTCCTGAGGCGTTTCCGGAATACTTTCCTGCGGTGTCGGCTTCGGAGTCGGTTCAGGTCTAGCGCCTGGGATCTCTGGTCGCTTATCATGGACGTTAAAGCCGATGATAAGCATCACCTTGCCGTTCTTCGAAGTAAGAGAAGCCAAAATGGCATCCCTATCCTCCGGATCCTCAAAAGCCTCCGCCTTTATCCGACTGGGCTGAAGATCGTTAGCGGGGCGCAAGCCCCAATGTCTTACAACGTAAGTCCTTTGGACTTTTACGTCTGTAAAACGATCAAGCAGCCATCTAATACCGATGGCGTATCTCCTATATTCCTCTGTAACGAGGATAGGAGCACCTTCGGCACTAGATTCTCTTGTCAGGAATCCGGCATTTCCGAGACCACCCTCGACAAAGAAGCTATCGTACTTGTCGATAAGCTCCTTTAGCCAAGGGTTGATGTCGGCTACAGTCGAGCCGTCGCTGAATTTAGACTCAGCTAAGGCACGAGCTACCGCAACCCCATAAACGGGATTGCGAAGTAACTCTTCCGTAAGCTCGGTATTCCACCAGCTCTGAACAACTTCGTCTGAATAGACTTGGTCATCCTTCTGACTTGCCCCAGTGAAGGGAAAAGTCAGTGCTGTACTGAAACCGGCAGCACTGACGCGCTCACGATTCCGGTTCGGCATCGAGTTATCCAGAAACTCTCTAGAGACTTCTGGAAATGCCTTGCCGATAATCTCCTCATCCAAGTTGACCGTGAGGTCAGCCTTGGACTGATTAAGCTCTTCCGCAGTCACGTCCGCTGCGGACGCAACCTGAAGATCTGTGTCTTTGGCTCGGAAAAATGTATTCCTTGCCCAAGCAATGCCAGCGATTACCGCAATTATAGCAATTGCAACAACTAATATTCTCTGTGTTCTGTTCATTTCTAGTCCCCCTTTATATTATTCCTAGCTGTTTGAGTAAAAACCAACAAACAACTAGGAAGACAATAAATAGAAAAACAGTCAACACCCAAGATAGGGTTGCTGTCTTAGACATGCCTTCATCATCTTCACCTGAAGGACCAGGATAATCAGAGCCCTCCTCTTCTTGTCCTTCAGAAGATGCCTTTGAAAATTTGTATGCCCGAATCGCTACGATAATAGAACATATCGCAATCGTAATGATAACAGGCATTAATTCTCCGCTCCCGTGGAACATATAAAGTGAGCCGATCAATACAGCTACAAAATATGCCACGGTAACCGTTATCAACTCTTTCACTTGAAATCTTGCAACACAAACGAAAAGAGTGAGAAGCGCTATCCCCACAATATAAGTCAGCGTCGCTATGCGTCCGCCGATATATAGTGGAGCTGCGCCTAGAAATTCTAGCGGCGCCGCTAATACCAATATAGTGCTAGCGGAATAAAGTGGCATGACATCAGTCTTATTGGACTTTGCCACTTCAATCAGCCCCGCTTGCAACTGCAGGGCCACGAAAATCATGGCCATGCTTGCAACAAATCCCATTATCATAATCATTTTTTGTCCTCCTTTGGACTCCTCCCCATTATTGGGGGCGATCTAAGAGAGGACAGCGCCTCTCCAAGTTTTGAAGCGCACTGGCAACAAGTTACATCTATATAAACAGGTTCATTTTTTGAACCTGGGATGATTCGGTTTTTAATGGTCGTCTTGGCGATAGCGGCTTTCACACCGTACCTAAGACTGGTGCGATTATACTATATTATAGATAAAATGTCAATGGTTATATAATGAAACTGCTTATGTTTGCAAGTACAATTTTTGGGCTATTTTCCGTAATAAAAAATACCTAATTTAAGTATAATTTTGTGTTATTTTATATAAAAGTAACAAAAATTCCTAATCTTAACTTAGGACTATGCGAAGTGCAAAATGTAAATTCAGTTTAAAAAAGGCCTCATATCGAGACCTTTTTTTAAAAATAAATCTTGTGTATCTTCTTTTAATAATTGGATTTGATTGACGGTAACGGATCACTATTAAGCGAGTAATCCGTAAGACTAATATACGGCTCTATCACTTTCTCAAACGTCTCAAAAAATGACGCGTGTACGTTTAAGTGATAGTCACCAAAGTTCACATCTTTTTCAATTGAACCGTAAAGCCCTTTGAAGAATTCTTCGTCAGGATTTATCGTGAAATACTCTTTGTAATCATAGTTAAATGACCTATCGAAGATTGTGTCAAAATCCTTACTCCATGTTGAGCACTCTTCTCCTGATTGGAAGAAATAGTACCAGAATTCTTCAGTACTGGCAAACTTTGTTCCGTAAGCACCAATAGAAACCTTACTCCAATTATAGTCCATTGTATAAGGGAGTCTCTCTCCGAATGTAAACAATGCTATAATGCCGTTTCGGAAACAAACGGCGAATGATTGTTCTCCAGAATAAAAACCCAAACCTATGATGCCGGTCGCACCATGATCTCTCAAGAAACGTCCGAAGTCAATATAATACTGCGGATTATTCTTGTTGGGATTATTGGTCGGAGTTAGGTAGTTCCTAACATAGTCAGGAACTTTAGCAAGTACATCGCTTGTATCTGTCGATACTGACTGCATAGCAGCAGTCTCCGGCGCACTTACTTGAACGGTTGACTCGACAACCTTGGAGCCGCCAGCTTTTTTGGCAGCGCCAGTGTTCACAGGATCATCCTTGCGAGAGCAAGAACTTTCCATGTCATCCGATCCGACAACCTTGGAGCCGCCAGCTTTTTTGGCAGCGCCAGTGTTCACAGGATCATCCTTGCGAGAGCAAGAACTTTCCACAGAGCTGATAACAGAAGGATGCGTTGCCTCCTTCTTATTGTTGCAGCCCATAACGACAATTGCACTGATAGCGAATACAGTAGCCATGACAAGTTTTTTCATCTTTTTCCCCCTTTTTTGATGAAAGACACACATTTTAATGTACTCCATGTGTATCTGTAAATGGATGCTCTTATTATAACATAAAAATTATTTTTGTCCAGCCTGTCGTATTAACTCATACCTTATGTAGCATAAGACATACAAAAGTCTTATTAAAAAACACTGCAATGTAATCACTGATTGCATTGTGTATTGGTATTGAGTGGATAATTAATCTGTTCATCCGTGACTAAATAATTTTTCCAAGATTATTCTTATCTTCAGACCAAGCTATCGTAGATCCCTCACCTGGCTGAAAAGCGGCGATTCCTGCCACTTTTCCTCGATACCCTGCAGCAATTGATGCTTTCAGCCAATTTGGACCTTGTGTCGAGATAATCACAATTGAATCCTCTGGCAATCGTGGAACAGTCATCGTCTCAAGATCGGCAGGGGAAACTGGATTATTTGAAGCGTGAGCTGTATTATGAACGACATAAACTGGCTTGCCTTCCATTTCACCTTGCCGTTGAGGTTCTGTCCACCATTTCGTATCTAATTTCTCGGTCTCTGATAGATTTTTTACTGGAATATAACCATCCGGACCACGAAGACGTACATCAGAGCTTCCAGCATCCTCAAACGCCATAGCTAATGCAATAGCTTCCCAAGAGTTAACTGGGCCATTTAGCCATGCAGGCTGACCATCAAATTCAAGAGCTTTCTCATAAATCTGGGGAATTGCAGAACGCAAGATTTGCTTATTCTGTACCTGTTTTTGCTGTCCATCTCGCGTTGTAATAGTACGTTCAATAGTTTCATTTGGTAAATCTTTAAATACCTCTGGAATAAATACTTCAAACGGATTGACATTTTCACCCTCATGGGCCTGTTTATAAGCTACGTTACCATCTACCATATCAGAGATGAGACCAGCTACCTGCTTAATAGTTTCTCTGTCAGCTGCCGGCTCACCTCTCTCTAGGTGGTGGACAGAGCTAGTTATATGACTCTTTTCCGGTTCCATTGAGCGTTGAACATCACGATCGCCTTGATAGTGGCTATGGAGTTTAGCTATGACCTCGATGTTGTTTTCTTCGAAAAAGTCGCGCCATTCCGCTACTTTTGATAAGTCGCCAGCAAGAATAATGGCATGGGTCGCACCCTCAATCATTTGAGCGTTTTCCTCACTCGTCCGACCACCGACATCGATAATCATCAGCGGACCTTCCCAGTCGTGGATCTTCTTTTTACGATCCGCTACAAATTCAGGGGTAAATTTACCTTTCTGACGAAATTTTACAACTTCCGGATCGTCATAATGACGCTGAAGCCATGGACCCTCGCCATCTGGCGCAGCACTAAACGAGAATGTATTATCTTTATCTAGATTCTGAGTCAATGCCTCAATAAATACTGATTTCCCAGAGTGTGGTGGACCGCCAATAACGATCTTTATGCCTCTTTTTCGCTTTTCTTGGCGCTCCGCCAGACTCTCTGCCGTATCAATAGTCGGTATTCTTTCATTTGAGAATTCCATCGAAGATTCTTTTTCGTCTCCACTTATAGAATTTTCAAGATTTAGATGCTCAATACTCATTAAGTTCATAGCAGCTTGCCCAAGATCATAAGTTGAATTAACCCGTAAGTATCCACTATCTTCATTTATTTTCTCTTTTCGATCCTGAATGGGCGCTTCAGCTTGAGGAAATTGTTCTCTTTTCTGCTCTTGAAAAGATTCATTCATTCCAATTATCCTTATTAAGTACTACTTAATAAAAAATATAACATAAAAACTATTTTTTAAATAAAAAAGCCCGGACGTTCGTCCGGGTAAAACCAATATTCAGTTGTAGTTGTAGGGGGGGAGCAGAGCTCTTTTTTGGTCGGCGTTTGTTGCGGATTGTCCGCTAGAGTTAAGGGCGAACCTTAAAATCTCTGTTATTACGCTTTCCGTAGGAGATGCTCTTCATCGAGCTGCTTTAGACGAGGGCGAACCTCTTGCAGCCGATGATGCGACCGTCAGCGTCGCGCACGGGGTCGGCGGTAATTACCAGATCGTCCGCTCCGCGGCCCTCAGCCTTGGCGGCATTGGCCGTGATTACGGAAACGATGTAGTAAACTCCTTCCTGAGGCGCCGGAAGATCCTGCGTTGCGCCGAACTTCATGGTGACGAGTTCGATACCCTCAAGCTCTCCTGCGTGCTCGGCAACCTGGGAGGCGCGTGCGATACCCTCGGAAGGGAACGCGGCCTTGACGGTGCCGTCCTCAGCGACGATGTTAACAGCGTGGGGTGTCAGATTGATGATTTTAGCCATGATAGGCTCCTTCCTAGCGGCTTCTGCCGCTCTGGAAATTTTTCCGAATCGGTCGGATACCGCCCTGACACCAAGCTCTCTTTTCGCAAGGTGGGGTGACTGAAGATGATATACTCACTAGTATGATTTTCTAATGCATCCTCCTCACTCATTCCACCTTGTGGTTAAGATCTACTTCTACATTGTTATATTGGTTTTATTTAATATTCTTAAGCTTTTCGTCCGATTACTTTTCCGTTCTCAAGCTTACTGTTGTATAATAGCATAATAATTATATTTTGTCAATTATTACATATCTATTTCAGAATCTTTGCAACATAAAAATATCTAGAGGTCTTACCAACAATTACTTTCAGTCTAGGAGAAGTGTGATAGTAAATATTATAAATATTACCTAAAGAGTGGAATCAATAAAAAATAAACCACCGATTTAGCCGGTGGTTTTTCATGGGTATATTCCCCGTATTACATACGCGCCAAAATGCGTATGAAATACATAAGCTTGCTATACTAGTTTAAGGTCAACGGTTTTTCACCCCCCTTCTCAAACTTCTCGATTTCTTCAGGATTTGCAAGTTGAATATCAACCTGCTTTTTATCCTTATACTTCGTCTTCACGACAACAAGTGCAAGGTTAGACTTTGGATTTTTTCTCATAAATTCCAGAGCCTCTTCCTTATCAACGAACAAGTGTTGCTTGCCGTCCAGCAACGTCGTGACGGCATATCCGGATGAGACTACGATAGAGCAGTCTCTATCGCTCTCAAGTTTCTTCAACTTATCGAGCTCCCCTGGGTTCTTTTCGAATATCCTATCAAGGAGATAGAAAAGCTCCTTAGAGATATTCCCCTTCTCAAACGCTATCGCTAAATCCTGAAGAGCCTCCAAGGATCTAGCATAGACCATCAGGTCTTCCTGAGCAGACTGACTCTGATTTTCAGGGTGGGCTGTCGTGGAATTTCCTTTTGATGTAGGCCTACTCGCCCCGTCAGCTGCGTTGACGACCGAATCGTCATGACTGGATGCTCCGGAGATAATACTTCCAATAACACCCAATGACCCCAGTATAGTTGCTTTTTTCATGTTCCCCTCCTTTTCTTGGTATAAAACCAAACATGAACGCTTAATAAAGAGCATTCACCATTAACATTATTCACCATCAATACATTAATAGTGGACATTTTGATTATATTATAATATAAGCATTTTGTCAATTGTAATAACTTTGTATATAATGTATGTCAAATATAGATTTGATTGTAACAAAATTACTTGATGAGGCTAGGATTTTAAATTACTGTTGATAATAATCTATCATATAAAATTTCGGATATGGTTACTATTTATTATGATAAGATGTAAGTATGGGAAACGATTTTGCAATGAATGATCAGAGTCTATCACGTTCTTTCTCGGTACGCGAAAATGATCGAGATGAGTTTTTTCATTCATCAACTTATGCGGGAGCGCAAAATACAGGGCGAATTGGGGCGACGGCGAACGGAAAAAGCGTGGCGGAACGACAGAATTTGAATGAGAAACGCCGTTTTGTGCGAGGTTATGAAAATGCAAGTTTAACTTCACAAATTACAGCTTATAGGGAGCGCGCGACTAAAGAATTTGAACGAGCACAATTAGAAAAATCAGAGAGATTACAAAATAATGAAGATACAACTTCAAAAGATACAGAAACATTTTCTATAAGAGATACCGAGCAAAGAGAAAAAACGAAGGTTGGTGGAATTGAGAAAAACGAACCGATTAAAGCTGGTTATAGATACAGTGAGGACAAAAAAGCAAGACAAGAATCTGGAACTTATGGGGGATCTGATTTTAGAAGTGAAGAAAGAGGAACGGCAAGCTACAAAGAATATACCACAGCAGCAAAACAGAACTTTGGACAAGGTTACGCAAGAAAAAGTAGTGCAACAGGAACTGGTGGTATACCAGATTTTGGACAACGATTTACTCCAGATTTTGGCAGAAGTGTTGAGAGAGAATATGGTTTAGGTAAGCCAAATAACGAGAGCAAAGGCGGACTTAATGCTGACCAAAATAGAACTAATCGAATTGGTTCACAGGGGTCAACAATTAGTAATTCACAACGCTTTACAAATAATAATTTTAGGATGAAATTCGGACCTAATACATAATATACAAGTTATTTTTACATAATTTGAACATTTTGGTTTAGTTAAACTATTCATTCTTCTTTCCTTGTATAGAGAAGAGAGGTTTGATATAATATGAATGCTAAATATAGTTTAGCGTAATTTGATAAGATGGTGGGAATAGCTCAGTTGGTTAGAGCGTCTGATTGTGGTCCAGAAGGTCGTCGGTTCAATTCCGATTTCCCACCCCAGTAATTTCGGTCGAAAATTCTGTTAAGTTTTATCTTAATGATGAATTATTTTGACAATTTCTAGTTTACATAGTAAATTGGTAGAGGTTATTGGTATTAACAGAATTTGCGAGTGTAGTACAACGGTTAGTATACAAGTTTTCCAAACTTGGGACGAGAGTTCGATTCTCTCCACTCGCACCAGAATCTAAGAAGAAAGAGTATTTATACTCTTTATTTTTATGTTTGCCTATATGAAAAAGACCGTGGAATAAGATTGCTCGCATAAGCGCTAATAGTCTTTTGGAAGGTGTTTTTTTGTTTTATGCAATTATGGATCGATTAGGAAAAATGTGATCTATAAAAATTGAGCCACTAAATACATTTACTGGAAGAAGGCAAAATAGACAAGAGCGCCAACGATTGTGCCGAGGATGATCATAAAAGTGATAGCAATGGCAAGAGAAATACCAACACCTTTTGGTCGATCTTCAACAATCATGGTGCCTTTTTTGACAGTCTTTTTTGCAGTTTCACGTTTGGCGTAGATGTTCTTACGGGATTTTGAATTCCGTCCGTTACTACCATCTTTTTGGTTATCGTTTGATAAAGAGGTTTTATTAAAATTATCTTCTTTTCTTGAATCAGAAAGTGGTCGTTTAACGATTTTATCAGTATTAATGAACGGCGAACGACCGCCTAGGACATAATTCATATTGTTTTCAGAAGTATCAGAAGTTTTGCTATTATTCTCTCTAAAATTCTCATTTGTAACTTGATTTTTAGAAGATCTAAAGGAAGATTGAGAAACATTTCTTTCGGATAAGTCGGCAGAATTTGGTGTTACTAGAGAATTACGCGAAAAATTATCTGTTTTTGACGAATTGGTCGAAAGGTATGATTTTGATGAAGCTAGACTAGATGAGTTTGGAGTCAAATTCGCTGATTTTGTTGTTTTATTAGAATAATCAGATGACTCTTCAAACGGTGCAGTTTCGATCAGAGTATCAGTTTCGTCAAAGGCAGAGAGCAAAAGTTCTTCAAGATCATCAGTCTCTGGTTGTATAACCTGATGTGTTTTTTCGGGATTACCCTCTGAAAGAGTAGAAGATAAGCGACGATTTGAAGACGAGATGGACGTAGAACTAGTGGTAGTCTCAGTAACAGCCGGCTGACGAGCTGGTCCGGCAGGACGGATGCGGCCAAAAAGTTTACGAGAAGGAGAGGCTACAACTTGTATCCTTGACGAAGGCAATACTTTCGTATCACCAGCTGGACGAAGTGATGGTGTTTGGTTTGAAGAAGATAGTTGAGCTTGCTTTTTTTCTGGAGAGAAAAACGGAGAGGTTTGTCGAGGTTTTAAAGAAATACGACGAGAAACACTAATTTTTGAAGCTTCTTCATGACGCTGCATTTCTTGCATAGCAAGTTCCTTGCGCTTCTTAGCTTCTAATGCTCGTTTTCTTGCCTCCATTTCAACTGCTTTTCGGCGTGTTGCCATCTGTTCTGCAGCTTCGCGTTGGGCGAGACGTTGTCTTTTAATGGCTTTTTGTCTTTCAGCTTCGAGTGCGTGATTACGCGCTTCTTCTAGCGCTTGATATTCCGAAAGCTCAAGTTTTGCCGCCTCGATACGTCGTTGATTAAGATTTTTAAGACGGTTCTGTTCTTCAATTTGCTGCCTGATGGCTTCACGACGAGCTAATTCTTGCTTTGCGATTCTACGACGTTCAAGCTCGCGATCAGTAGGAAGTGCAGAAGTGGTATATCTCGCATGATGAAGAGGCGCAAAATCCATACGCCTTCTTGACGTGGGTTGAGCCGAAAATACTTGACCACTGTTTCTTGATTCGTCCTGCATAAGTTTCACTTATATTATACCTGATTTTTGATTTTTTGAATAAATTGCTTAAGCCAAAGTCTCTAAGATTATTCTCTCACTCTTTTTGCAACTTCAATGATTTCATTAAAGTTATCGGAAATTAAACTGGATTCACCGACTAATACTCCGTTAATTCCTGGGATGGTGAGATAGGCACCGGCGTTGTTAGGATTGACGCTACCACCATAGAGTAGTGGAATATCCTCAGTAGCAGTTTTACCATATATACTAATTAATTGATTTTGGATGATTTTAATTGAGGTAGCAATCTCATCAGGGGTGGCAGAACGAGCTTGTCTAGAGGTGGAGATAGCCCAAACTGGCTCATAGGCAATGATACATTTTTTCACATCATCTGTATCAATCTCAGAAAGTCCACCTAACAGCTCATCTCTTAAAACATCCTGTGTTTCACCAAAATTACGCTGATTTTCGGTTTCACCAATACAAAGTACGGGGGTAATATCATTACGAATTGCAGCAGCAACTTTTTGACTAATATCTCTATTGGTTTCACCAAAAATAAATCGACGTTCAGAATGACCGATGAGCGCATAAGAAACAACTCCTCGAAGTTGTGAAATAGAAATTTCACCAGTGTAAGCGCCAAAATCTTTTTGATAAAAATTCTGTGCAGCAAGCTTGATTTTTGATTTATTACGTTCAAGCTGAAGCGATAAAGAGGCGAGTGCAATTGCACTAGGGGCGATAACGATCTCAAGACCACGAGCAGGTTTAATTTTTTTCAACAGTCTTTGAAGATAGATTGAAGATTCTCCAACAGTTAAGTTCATTTTCCAGTTGCCCATCACGTATGTTTTCATAACTTCATTATAGCATCTTAAATTTAGTTTTGAATCATGACTAAACGTCTGATAATCATTTTACATTTAGGTGCAAATATCTTATGATTACCGAAAGGAGAGATATGAAAAAAGTTCTTGCATTTGATATTGACCAAACTTTAAATATTGCGAAAACGCCAATTACAGATGAAACTGCTGGAATTTTGGCAGAATGTTTAAATTATTTTGAGATTTGTCCAATCTCTGGTCAAAAGTTTGATCAATTTTTAATTCAGATTGTTAATCGGCTCATTGAAGTAGTAGAGGTTACACCAGCTCAACTGATGCACCTCCATCTTTTTGTGGCACAAGGAACACAGTATTATAGATATAATCCGATTGCAAATAACAATGACGGAGCGTCATATGATGAAAAAAACTGGGAAGAAGTTTATAGTTTCCCCTTAACTAAAAATGAGGTACAGATAATTTCACAGGCAATCGAAGCGGCGGCAAAAGAGTTAGGGTTCTGGGAGAGCGATAAATTACAAGCTGGCGATCAAATTATTGAAAATCGCTTATCACAAGTTACTTTTTCCGCACTTGGACAAAAGGCGGGAACAAAAGAAAAATACGCATGGGACCCAGATTGTAAGAAAAGACAGAAGATTGCAAAAAGGGCAAAAGAATTGGCACCTGACTTTACTTTTGAAATTGGAGGAACAACTAGTATCAATGCGGTAAAACCTGGAATGAATAAAGCTTTTGGGATGACACATATGATGGATGAACTCAAGATTTCTCGAGATGAAATTCTGTATTTTGGCGACATGACACAACCTGGTGGAAATGACTATCCTGTAGTGGAAATGGGGATTGAAACAATCACTGTCAGGAATCATGAAGACACTGAATTCGCTTTAAAAGGGATCTTGGGTGTTTTATAGTTGGATACAATTTTAAAAATATATTCCATTTTGATAAAAAGTTTTGCTTAAAAAAATTGCTAGTTAAGTCTGCCAAAAAGAGATCCAATCACAAAGGGAAAGTTTCCGTATATGGTATAATATGCTTATGTTAATTGAAGGTTCGAAGTTAAACGAGTTTCCGATTTTAAGTCTACACACTGCTAGTGAAATTGCACGTGTTAAATCACCGGTGATTGATCCGAATTATTTAAAAATATTGGCATTTGAAGTTACACTTCCTAGATCGCATAACCAATATTTTCTTGACGTATCTAGTATTCGTGAATTTTCAAAAATGGGGATGATTATCGATTCCGACGAGGAGTTATTTGAACGAGGAGATCTCATAAAGCTGGATAAAGTAATTGAGCTGGGATTTTGTTTAGATAGGATGAAAGTAGTAAGCAAGAAGCATAATTTGCTTGGGCACGTCGCTGACTATACAGTCGTGACGGATAACTTTCAGATTATGCAACTCATAGTAAAAAGACCGATTTATAAGGCATTAATTGATCCGGAATTGATTATCGGACGCTCAGAAATTGCAGAGATAAATGATTTAGAAATCATAGTAAAAGGTGATGAAGGATCAGTAATGAAAAAATCGGGAAGTCTTGATTTTGTGCCAAATTTTGTGAATCCATTCAAAGACGGAAAGTATATTCCACGAACTTCAGATTCATCTTCAAACTCCAAACAGGCATAGAATTACACAGAATTTGCTAAAATGTATCTTCTTGCAAAATATGATCAAGTGTAGTTTTAATGAGATCGTAAGAAAAACCTTGACGAGCAAGATGTGCAATTATCTTGTTTTTATCTGTTGTTTTTTTGAGTTGTTTTTTTACCATTTTTTGAATTTCTTCTGCTTCGTCACGTAAAACTTCACCAGTAATATCGGAGATAAACGCTTCAGAAATAATATCATCAGAGATACCTTTTTGTTTTAATTCTTGAAGTAACTTTCGTCGGCTAATACCTTTTGACCGGTTACGGTTTTCAATATAATATCTTGCAAATGATAGATCGTTTATTATATTCTGTGATTCAAGACGTGTAATAACCAAATCAATCATCTCATCATCAATACGATCTGCTGGTTTTGTGGGGAGATTGGTTTTTTGTGTTCCACGGTATTCGTAAGTATTATTCTCTGTAAAATCAGTTTCTCGAATCTTTTGATTTTTTTCTCGTGTACTTTTCTTAAGCTCTCTGATTGTTTCTGCGTAGTCCTTGTCAGATTGTATTCTATCTTGAAAGTTCTCATAACGTTGCCAAGCAAGTTCACGACGCATTTTCTTTCGTTTTAAAAAATCAATAATTTCTTTTTTTGAATGAGGACGCGAGAAACAATATTCAAGCGCCTGCTGATATAGCTTGCCGGTACAAGAAAGTGTACGATATTTTTTGATTTCCTCTTCAGTGAGGTCTTGGCCTCGTGCAAGTTTTGAATCTGCTAGTTCAGATATGGTCAACGAGAAACTAAATTTTCCATCAATAAAAACATTGACTCGGTTAGCATTAGAGCCGGCACCTTGAAGACCTGTGATTATTGGCATACTAAACCAATTTTACTTATTATTTTGACTGGCTTCGGCTTTGGCACGAACTTTTTCTTCAATTTCTGAAAATAGTTCCGGCTTCTCTTTGAGAAGACGTTTGACAGCTTCCCGACCTTGACCAATAGTTTCACCATTGTACTTGAGGAAGGCACCTGCTTTATCAAGAACTCCATACTGTACTGCCAAATCAAGCACATCGCCAACTTTAGAAATTCCTTCATTATACATAATGTCAAATTCAGCAGTACGAAATGGTGCAGCAATTTTATTTTTAACAACCTTAATCTTTGTACGGTTACCGATGATATCATCACCGTTTTTTATTTGCCCAATGCGACGAATATCAACACGGACGGATGCATAAAACTTCAGAGCATTACCACCAGTTGTAGTTTCAGGGTTGCCAAACATCACACCAAGCTTCATACGAATCTGATTAATAAAGATAACAGTGGCTTTTGATTTTGAAATGATGGCAGTAAGTTTTCTCATCGCCTGCGACATAAGTCGGGCTTGTAGTCCCATTTGCGCATCACCCATATCTCCATCAATTTCAGCTTTTGGCGTGAGAGCTGCCACTGAATCGACAACGATTAAGTCAACTGCATTTGATCGGACAAGAGTTTCACAGATTTCAAGGGCTTGTTCACCATTATCTGGTTGTGAAATTAGAAGGTCATCAATTTTAACACCAATTTTTTCAGCATAAGATGGATCTAGAGCATGTTCTGCATCGATGAAGGCAGCCTGTCCACCAGTTTTTTGCACTTCAGCTATGGCGTGCAAGGCAAGAGTGGTCTTGCCAGAAGATTCAGGACCATAGATCTCGATAATACGTCCTTTAGGATAACCTCCTCCGAGCGCAAGATCGAGAGACAAAGCTCCTGAATGAATTAGCTCAATATTAACATTATGATTTTCACCAAGTCTCATGATAGAACCATCACCAAATTGTTTGGTGATCTGAGCAATTGCAAGTTTGAGCGCCTCGGATTTTCCGTCCTGCACTTTATCAGTTTTTTCTTTAATATCTTTTGATTCTTTTGCCATACTATGTCCTTTTTAGAATTATTTGATTTGACCAGCAATTTTGCGATCTTGCTCTCTACTGAATAAAGATATTCTTTACCTCACTCTCTCAGTTCAAGCATAGCGAAAGACAAGGTTTTTTTCAAGTATAATCATAAAACTATTTTACTAAGGCAAATTTATTTTTACCGCGCTTTAAAATAGCCGTAGTATTAATCTTAAAATTTTGATCGGTGATTTTTTGTTTATTGACTGAAATAGCATTACTATTTATAAGTTGCTTAGCTTCAGAGCGGGAAGAACAAAGATCTGTTAAAACAAGTGCCTCTATAAGGGAAAGCTCTCCGTGATAATCAACAAGTTTGATTGTGGGGAGTAGTAATGCGACGGATTCAATATCAGATTCTGATAAAGTATTAAAATTGCGATCCCCAAAAAGGAGTTCAGAAAGAAGCACAGCTGCGCTAGCAGAATTCTTGCCATGGACAACTTCTGTAACATTTTTAGCAAGAGCCTTCTGAGCAAGTCTTTGCTCGGGATGAGTTTTGTGTTCTGCAAGAAGTTGGTCGATTTGTTGTTTATCTAAGATAGTATAGATTTTGATAAGATATTCAACTGCTTCATCAGCTTGATTAAGCCAGAACTGATAAAAGTCAAAGACTGATGTAAAGTTGCCAGACCCATTATCTTTACTAGCAAGCCAAACTGCATTACCTTCAGATTTACCAAATTTACGACCAGAAACTGGATCAATAACAAGAGGAGTCGACCAAATATCTGCTTGTCCATTTTCTAGGCGTTTGATTAGATGTACACCGGTTGATGCGTTACCAAACTGGTCAGCGCCACAAAGCTGTAAATCAATGCCAAAAGTACGATAGAGATGGAGAAAATCATACCCTTGAATCAAGGTATAAGAAAATTCAGCATATGAAATACCTGATCCACCATCACCAATGCGATTCTGGATAAATTTTCGATCAAGCAACTGAGTCATAGAGAGGTTTTTGCCAATAGTACGCAAAAAATCTAGATAATTAATGTCTTTAAACCAGTCAAGGTTATCAACCAAGGTGAGTTCATAATGATCGTTAGTCGGATCGCCGTCACCAATGGTGTTTGCGGCACCCTCTGGACTGATAATAGATTCCATTTGCTGTCGAATGCAAATTTTGTTATGTTCAACTTCTTTAAGAGTTTTTAGGTCGCGTTCACTGTTTTCCTTCGGATCACCAATCTGTCCGGTCGCTCCGCCAACTAGCAGATAGGGCTGATAGCCATGTCGGACAAAACAGGCGCACATCATAAGTGCCGCGAGGTTACCAATAGTGAGAGAATCGGCAGATGGGTCGGCACCAAAATAAAATTTTTTATGTAATCGCTCGTCTAATTCTTCAGATTGCTTAATCGTATTTTCAGCAACAAAACCGCGCCAGCTTAGTTCTTCGGATAACTTCATGATTTAATTTTAACATAGATGAATTTATATCTGTTTACTATTTCATAAAAAATATTTTTATAATAAGATCACGAGAGCTTAAAATATTATATTTACTATTTCATAAAAAAGAAAGGATTCTAGGATCCTTTCTTTTTTGTATTTATTTATGGTGCAGTAATCGTATCAGTTACTTCAAATCCTTTGTCATCCGTAACAGTGATCGTGATTGTTGATTCCGAACCAGCCATAGTGTAGCTTGGATCATTAAGACCGGAAGCAGCAGAGCCAGTTTTAACAGTTGTGCCGTCCACTGAAAGAGTGTAGTTCGCTAGAGAGGATGAACCAGCCGTTACCGTAAATTTAAGTGCTGTCGAAGCGGAAATTGAATGTGTATTAAAGGAGACAGCTGGCGGTGTATATGAACAATCATCATCTTTATTTGGATCATAGCCATTCGGGTCAGTAGCATAAATCTTATTCTTGGAAATCGGATCAATCGTGTAGCTGACTTCAACTTCAACAACTAAGCTTGAGAGAGTACAGTCGGTTGCTTTTTTCTTAGTAAACTTATTGAATTTAATAGTTTCCTTTTGTAACCCATTATTTTTACTATTAAACCAGCTCGGCCAAATATCAGTGATACCGTTTACAGTGAGAGTTTGCATGCCGGCAGGTTGAGTTGGCTTATCGCCAGATTTCCATTTACCGTCTGATGCATAAACTTTCGTATGAACTGGACCCATGTAGTCGTTTACTACAGTACGAACGATATCATTTGAACTACTCCAGAGACCTGAACCGTCATGATTGCCATTCCAAACTACGGTTGAGATAGCTGAAGAGAAAGAGGCCATGAGAGAATCCTTTGTAACGGCAGAATTTGATGTAGTAGTAGTACCAGTCTTTGATGCAGTCCAGACACCTGGGACGACAAAACCAGCAGAACGAGCTAATGAGCCCCAGACAAGATTACGAGCATTAGCATCGCCTAGAATATCTGAGATCATATAGGCAGCTTGAGCATCTAGAACGCGTTTTCCAGCAGTATCTTCCCATTTTTCAACAATATCACCTGAAGAATTCTTGACTTCCATAATGTAAGCAAGAGGTTTATAAACTCCTCCACGAGCAATTGAGGCATAAGCATTGGCGTGTTCAATCGGGCGAACGTTACAACCAGAACCAATAGCTATGGATAAACCAGCTGAAGTATCGGTACAGTAAGATAAATCACCTAGCTCATGTGCAACATTTAAACTCTTCTCAATACCATTAATGTAGAGCGCTTTAACTGCTGGGATATTCAACGAGTTGGCTAGGGCTTTTCTGATTGGAATATTACCATAGAAGGCACCAGTGTAGTTCCTTAATCTACAACTTCCAGTGAACCCTGCGCAGTAATATTTATCAATATTTTCATCTTTGAGAATTGAACCGGCACCATAATTTACTCCTTCTCGCTGAGCAAATAGTGGAGCATAATCGAGAATTGGCTTAATAGTCGAACCTGGTTCGAGAAGTGCTGTTGCAGCATTAACTTCACCATATACTGGTTTAGTCCAGTCACTTGAACCAACCATTGCAATAACCTGTCCAGTTTCTACATCAACAGATGAAAGTGAAATATTGTCACTGCCGTTGCGTCGCATTAGTTTTGCGCCATTCGCGACAGCTGCTTCGGCATATTCTTGAGCCCTCAGGTCAAGAGAGGTTTTAATCGTGAAACCACCAGCACGCATAGTTTTTACGCCGTATTTACTTTCAAGCTGCTTTTTTACTTCAAGGACAAAATGTGGAGCTTTAATATTTGTGTAACGACTAGTTTCTGGCTGGATTTCATCAAGGATATTGACCTTTTTCGCTTCGGCTGCTTGTTCCGCAGTTATATAGCCCATTTTTTCCATAACATCAATCGTCTTGTGCTGTCTCGCAATGAGTGCTTTATTTGCAGCAGTATTGTATGGGCTGAGATAAGAGGGGTTATTCGGAATAGATGCTAAAAGGGCAGATTCAGCAAGAGTAAGATCCTTAGCAGATTTCTTAAAGTATGCTTGGGCAGCACTTTCGACACCGTTACGACGACCACCGTATGGTGATTCATTAAGATACATGGTAATAATTTGCTCTTTTGAGTACATCTTTTCTAGCTCAAGAGCCAAAATCATCTCTTTGATTTTACGTGGAAGACCGGTTACAGTTCGGTTACTAGCCTCGTCTGAAAAATAAACTTGTTTGATTAGCTGTTGAGTAAGTGTTGAGCCACCTTGAACACCGCGACCTGAGACGGACGAGAGAAATGCACGAACGATAGCAAAGAAGTTGACCCCTGGATGGTTATAGAATTCACGGTCTTCAATTGCAACAGTGGCTTGACGCATATACGTGGCGATATGTTCACCATCGACGACTAGTCGATAGTCGCCATCACCTTTGTCCTCCCAGAGAAGCTGTCCATTACGATCAAGATAGGTATTAACAGTACCAGAGACTTTCATCTGGTCTAGACGTATCTCGTCAAGATCTTTTTTGTAATACAGGAAAAGACCGCCAATTGCAATAACAGCAAGAAGGAACATCACTGCACAAGTTTTAAGAAAGAAGAAAAGACCTTTTTTCGAAAAAATAAAACGAAAAACGCGTTTTGGGTGAAGTTTGGCAAAAAAACGTTTGACTGGTTCTTTTGGAAGTTTAGCCAATTCTTCTGCGGCTTTTCTGGCTTTTGCTTCTTTTTTAACGCGAGATCGATAAATGAGGGAGGAATAAAGATTCATTTTTTGATCTTTTTTATGGAAAAGCGAACGCTTCGGAGCAGGCTTTTTGTCAGCATCTTTCTTCTCGCTACTATCTTTTTTTACGCTATTTACAACATTATTCTTTTTAACATTAGACATACTATTTACTCTGTTATTTAGTACATTACTGGTTCGATTAATACTGTTTATTGTATTTACCCTATTTAACCCTGTAGATCTAGAGCTATTAACTCTTCCTCGTTTCTCCATAGCGGCTTTTTCTTTTTCTTTAGCAGTATTAACCACCCCATCCTCCGTTTTATTGAACAATTTTGTTTAATTATAACACTTGTATTTCAGTTCCGGCAATAAATGAACTAATGTATAATTTACATATGAATGAGATTATTTTAATTTTACTTAGTTTGATTTTTATTGAAACAACTTTTTTAACAATTCGACTATTCAAAAAAAGTTTTAATTATTATGGACAGAAGAGGAAAATATATGTTGATACTTCTAGTTTAATGGATGGACGTATTTTAAAAGTTGCAAAAACTGGTTTTTTAGGAGGAACTTTAATCATTCCTAGAAGTGTTTTGAGAGAAATGCAACTTCTAGCGGATGGAAAAGATTCTGAAAAACGCGCAAGAGCAAGATTTGGTCTAGATATAGTGAATGAACTCGAGAGAGTCGTCCATACAGATGTGATTATTTTATCTGATCCGCTTGATCATACGCCGGTTGATGACCGATTGATACAATTAGCAAAGGAGAACCATGGATTAATCTTAACTAACGATTTTAATCTTGGTAAGGTGGCAGTAACAATGGGGATTGATATTTTGAACGTTAATGATCTTGTGATGGAATTAAGAGCAGACTACTTACCTGGCGAAAGATTAAAAATTAAGATTAGCGGTACTGGCAGCAACCCAAAACAAGGTATAGGATATCTACCAGATGGGATGATGGTCGTAGTGGATGATGCCTCCACTAAGGTTGGAAAAATTATTGAAATTGAATTTGTGCGTTTTTTGCAAACCAGTGCAGGTCGGATGATGTTTGCAAAGCCGGTTGGGGTACTTAAACCAAATACACCATCAAAAGGTCGTATCCGAAAGAAGATATTTGATTAAATTAATTATCAATACCTAAATCTGGGTGATCAATACCATTTTCCATGGCATAAGCTTGGTATTCAGCTAATTTATTTTGATATTTTTTAATTAGATCAGGACGCTTTGCGAGGTTAGCTACATCTAATGCAAGGTGGAATCTCGAGGCGTGATTCATTGTTAACATCGCAAACGGAGTGACTGTACTTCCCTGTTCCTCAAAACCATGCCCGATAAGACGATTCTTATCTGTATAATTGCTCAAGATGTCTACAAAAGTTTTTGGATAACCATGAAAATTTGTAATTATTGGAGATTTTTTACCAAATAATTCATCGAATTTAGCCTTATTTAACGGTTTTTGACTAAAACCGATGGCATCATAAGTGAGTGCAGATACATTAACAAGACCCAAATGAAGTTCCGGCGCATCTTCATGCAATAGAGTAATTGCATAAATTGCTTCTCTAGTAGCGATGTCCCCAGCAGTAGCGAATACATAATCAAATTCACCTTGTTGATTTTTATTTGAGATAAATTCAAATAAACTACAACCATCTTCAAAATTCTGTGCTGCCTGTTTTTCGGTCAACCAGAGTGGTTCATTGGTTTTATTAAATGTCACTAAATTAACCTGATCTTTCGAGGAGATTAGATAATTAAAGCACGCCTCAACACTTGTAGCGTCAACTGGAAAAAGACAGTTCACATGTGAGCTTGGACGGTCCAAGAGCGAAGAAATTAATATAGGCGATTGATGAGAGAAACCATTATGATCTTGACGCCAACAAGTACTAGTACTTAGAAGATTTACGGATGGGTAATGTGGTCGCCATGAAACCTCCTCGCATTGTTCCAAAAATTTAAGATGTTGAATAATTTGAGAGAGGATAATGGTGAAAAATGATTCATAACTAGTCATCATGGCAGGCTCATTGGAAAGAAGATGTCCAATCATGACGGAAAAAAGTACGTTTTCTGAGAGAAGTTCAACAATACGACCATCAGAGGCTTCGGGAAGATCCCATTTTCGATAAGAGAGATTACTCCAAGCACGACTAGTTACCTTAAAGATCTCATCCAGCTTATTACTAGTTGTTTCATCTGGACTAAAGAAATAAAAAGATGAGTGGTGCTTTGCGTAATCTTTTAACTTGGTACCAAACGCTTTAGCGGTCGATTTCTTGGTAGTACCTGGAATAAAATCATTCATTGACGAAACCTTTCTCTCGGTTAAATAATTCTTCAAAATGATACGAACGAAGCCATGCTTCTAGAAGTTTAAGCTCATTTGGGTCAGATTTAGCCTTTGGAAGAGGGATTTGGTGAGCCTTAAAATTACCACGAATTTTTGTATTATCAACGATAAGTGGTCCTGACAAGCCTTTTTCTGTCTCAAGAATAATAAAAGCTGATTTTTTACTACGCTTTGCAGCCAAAAGACAATCATATAAATCGACTACCAGATTCTTCAGAATTAATTTTGTCTGTTCGTTTGATTGCTCAAATGTACGACAGTCTGCATCATCATCGTGATCATCTTGTTCATCGTGGATAAGTTTGGTAATGCATTGTTCAACTTGATCGAAGGAAGAAATAAAAGAGTTTTCATTGCTGTCAAAATCTTCCGATGAATCTGAAGAAATGTCTTCTGGCGATACATCTAAAATATCATAAGGGTTTGGTGTTTTAGAAGAATTAAGACGCTCTTCGATGCGAATCGGACAATAACCAAAACCACGGATTAGCTCATTGAGCTGATGTGCCGAACGACGACTGGCAACAGTTGGACCTGAAATTTTGTAGCCGTTAAGATGCAAGATTGGGATGATTTTCCCGTTGTTTGGCGACGCAAGTATATCATTTAAATTAAGACTAGCCAGTGTGGTGGCAGTTTCAAATTCACCATCGCCAATTAGAACGATGGCAGTACGTTCTGGGTGACCTAAACAATAACCATATGCGGTGGCAAGTGAATAGCCAAGTTCACCACCTTCACAGATGACTCCCGGAGCAGAAGGACTGGCATGAGAAGGAAAACCACCAATCCGTGAAAATAAGGCGGATATTTTGGCAAGACCTGCATAATTACGTGATAAGGTTTTATCGACAGTAGCAAGATCGCCATCATAAAAAAGATTTGCTTGTAAAGCTGGAAAACCATGTCCTGGACCTAGAATAAAAATAGTTTGATCTTTCTGGTCAGCAAAGACATTGCGCATACAAGAATAAACTAAATTAATGCCTGGACAAGTTCCCCAGTGTCCAAGTAGTCGAGATTTAATGTCATCAAATACTAAAGGACGGTCAAGTAAAAAATTATCTTTCAAAAATAGCTGTGTTACAGTGAGATAATTACAAGCACGAATTCGTTTTAAGATCGTAGAAATTTTTGCATCATTGTATTGATAATTCATATGCTTATTATAGCATGAAGAAATTCTACTGATGCTTTACGCGAACCATGGCAGCACGTAAAACGTTACCTTCGTAAAGATAACCTGGAATAAGTTCTTCGGCGACAACCTCTTTATCACCATCGTCATCTTCCATAGAAATAGCATTATGAAATTCAGGGTTGAATAAAGTACCGACCTTAGAATCAATCACTTCAAGATTGAGAGATTTAAGAGTTTTATCAAGAGTTTTCTGCACAGGAGCGAGGAGATCCGGGTGAGCCTTTATAGCACGAAACATATCGTCAATTAGTGGTAAAAACTTACTAACGGTTGCATGTTTGGCAACAATTTTTGCTTGCTCTTTTTGAGCTTCAACTTGTTTACGGTAATTTTCAAAATCGGCTCGAGTACGTTGCAGGTCGCCAATCAATTCAGCATTTTGACGAGCGAGGTCGGAAAGTTTAGCTTGATCTTTTAGATCTACTTGTTGATTATCTTTTTGATGAAAATTCTGGCTCTCTTGTTGAGAATTTTTGCTAGAATTTTGTTGATCGTGATTTTGTTGATCGTGAGTTTGATGATTCCCTGAGTGATTTGTTTGTGTTTGGTTGTTATGAGAAAATGGATTATTCATTTGTTTCCTTTCTTTAATTCATATGTTCCAAATATTGACCAGCATGACTTACAAGATTCATAACCTGTGCATAATTCTGACGAGTTGGACCAAGGACACCAATGTAACTTGAATCAGAAAAAGGAGAACGAAACTTACTGATGATTAATGAAACGTCAGAATCTTTACCAATTGGATTTTCACGTCCAATAAAGATATTTAGTGGCTCACCTGGCTTGGTTTCCTTTAGCCATGGTTCAAGGTTGTCTAATAATTCTGAAACATTCTGGATACGTTGGTAGTTCATAAATTCTGGTTGTGAAAAAAGTTTAGAGATACCTGAGAGGTAAAGTTGATTACCGATGGTGGCAAGACCAAGATTACCAGTTAACTCAACTAACATATCGACTGCTGTACGAATAGCAAATTCGATTTGAGATTGTGATCCAATACGCACTTCCAAAGCATGAAGTCCACGATTTTTATCGTTCTGTCCAGAAGATAACGCATGGTCTGATGAAAAATTTGAAACAAATGGACGTTCAAAAAAATCATATACAGTGTTTGCAAGATAAGTTGAGAGATCTGTGTTAGTGTTTTGTTTATTTTTCGATAAATCGGAGTTAGCATAATAATCGGTTTCATGATTTTCACGCTCAACAAGCGAGTTGACGTAAAATCGATAGCCTGCGTCGGTCGGAATACGACCTGCCGAAGTATGCGGAGACGAAATTAAACCAAGTTCTTCCAAGCGAGCCATTTCTGATCTAATAGTCGCACTAGAAACATTAAATAATTTCGCTAACATAATGCTACCAACAGGGGCTGCTGTCTCAGCATATTCTTCAATTACAGCAAAAAGAATTGCCTTTTGGCGATCAGATAATCGAGTATAAGATTGATTTTGTGCTTCCATTTTTTATTCTTTACTGTTTGGAATTATACTGCATTAGCACTCAAAATACAAGAGTGCTAGATTTTATGGTATACTTGAACAATCTGGAGAAATCGATAAAAAAGGGCAATTCTGAGGGGTAATCCTGTAAAAACTAAGTTGCTAGCTGCTTAAAAATAATTGTTTTGAGCTATCTAGATGAACCATATTTTATATCTTGTAGCTTGATGAATAATATATGATAGAATTGATTATGGAAGAACAAAATCTGAGAGATAAAATATCAAAAATAAAAGGCTGGCTAGGAAAATCTAGCATAAATTTTTTTGGTCTGCCAATGAGTGGAAAGGACACAGTTGGCGAACGTTTAGCTACAGATCTCGGAGCAAAATTTTTATCATCAGGGATAATTATTAGAGCATACGAAGCGGAACAAAATGCTCACATGACAGAGAATGGACAGCTGATACCAACAAATGTCTTTTATGATATAATTTTGCCTTATTTTTCTCGAGACGAGCTGAAGAAAAATTCACTTGTTTTATCAAGTGTGGGACGCTGGTTTCCTGAAGAAGATAAAGTTATGGAAGCAGCAAAACGAGGTGGGCATGAAATCAAAGCTGTGATTTTACTGGATTTGTCCGAAATGGAGGTTAAAAAACGTTTTGAAGCAGCTAAGGAACTAAACGACCGAGGCGAACGAGCTGACGACGCTAATTTGGAAATTTTTGAGATTAGAATCAAGGAATTTCAGGAAAAGACTGTGCCCGTACTTAAACATTATGAAGAACTTGGACTTTTGATCAAAGTATCAGCGATGGGATCAAGAGAAGAAGTTTACAATTCCGTAGTAAATGCATTGACTGATTTTATAGAGAAGAAAAAGTAGAATTATTCAATTATTATATTTTTTCGACACACTCAAATTCACTCCAGTTAGCTTTATAAGTTTGAATAGTCAGCTACTGTTTTTTCGACACGCTCAAGGACGTAAAAGCGCGTCCCAAGGGGCGAGCGCCCAAGCATATGGTCTCAAAAATGACAAAATAGATAATGAAGTTTTGATTTTATATATAGGGACAATAATCAGCTACTGTCTTTTTTCGACACGCTCAAGGCCGCTCGGCCAAGCATATGGTCTCAAAAATGACAGTAGCTGATTAGAACTTATGGTCTTTAAAAGATAAGGTAATTTGGTTTTATACGTAGTAATAATCAATTATTTATCTTTTCTCGACACACTCAAGGGCGTTCGCCCGAGCATATGGTCTCAAAAAGATAAATAATTGATTTGTACAAAAGTTTGTTTTAATCACGTTTTAGCATGACTGTAAAAGCTTCCGAAGGAATGTCAATTTTGCCAAAACGTTTCATTCTAGCTTTGCCTCGTTTTTGTTTTTCAAGAAGTTTAGCCTTGCGATCACGATCGCCAGTATGGATTTTTACTGTAACGTCTTTACGGAAAGCCCCAATGGTCTCACGAGCAATGATACGTGCGCCAATTGCTGCCTGTAAGGCTACCTCAAAATTTTGACGAGGAATGACTTCTTTTAACTTCTTAGTAATTGTACGACCAATACTTTCTGATTCTGAGCGATGACACATAATTGCTAAGGCATCAATGCGCTCGCCACCGACCAAAAAATCAACACGAACAAGATCTTCGGGTCGATAGTCTGAAATTTCATAATTAAAACTAGCATAACCAGAGGTTAGAGATTTTAGTTGATCATAAAAATCAGTAAGGAGATTAGCCATAGGTGCTTCAAAGTAAATAACAGCACGATCTTCAAGATAAGAAATATTTTTCTGTAGACCACGTTTTTCAACGATTAAAGTTAGTACACTACCGATCATCGAAACTGGGAGAATAATTTCACCTTTAACCCAAGGTTCACGAATTTCAGCAATGGAACTAATGTCTGGGAGATTTGATGCAGATTTGATTTCAAGTTCTTCACCTGAATTTAGACGAACTTGATAGTTGGTCGATGGATTTGTAACGACAAGATCAAGCTTAAATTCACGTTCTAAACGTTCTTTGATGATATCCATATGGAGTAATCCCAAAAAGCCAATACGAAGTCCAAAGCCAAGGACTGGGCTGTTTTCAGGTTCAAAACGAAGAGCAGAATCACTGAGCGCAAGTTTTTCAATGGCTTCTTTAAGATCTTTATATTGGTCATTGCTAATTGGAAAAAAGCCGGCGTAGACAAATGGAAGAACATTTTTATAACCTGGTAATGGGGCTAGAGCTGGGTGTTTTGAAAGAGTAACTGTATCACCAACTTTGGCTTCGCGAGTGGTTTTGAGATTCGTAACAATATAACCAACTTCACCCTCGGCGAGAAGCTCTTTTGGCTGCATCCCTGGAGTCAATACACCGATCTCAAGCGCAATACCATGAATCTTTGAAGCCATCATATATATATTGTCATTTTTCTTAATTATTCCGTTAAAGATACGAACATACAATACAACACCTCGGTAGTCATCGAAATAGGAATCAAAGATCAATGCCCTTGTTTCTTGTGGATTCTGTATTTGATGATTTTGGGCAGTCTTCGAATCATTAGAACGTCGTTCTACTGGAGGTTGAGGACTTGGTGCTTTAGTAATAATTGCATCAAGAACCGCTTCAACATTTAATCCGGTTTTAGCGGAAACAGGAATAATTTCTTCTTTTTTACAACCTAGAAGGTTGATGATCTCACTGGAAACTTTCTCAACGTCTGCTGCTGGGAGATCAATTTTATTGATGACAGGTATAATCGTTAGATCTTGTTCAAGTACAAGATAGACATTGGCTAATGTTTGAGCTTGAATACCTTGCGTTGCATCAACTACTAAGATTGCCGATTCGACAGCCTGAAGAGAACGCGAAACTTCATAAGAAAAATCGACATGTCCTGGAGTATCAATTAAATTTAATTCGTAACCTTTATAGTGCATTTGAACTGGAGTAAGCTTGATGGTGATTCCCTTTTCACGTTCAAGTTCCATCGAATCGAGCAATTGAGATTTCATTTGTCGTTTCTCAACCGTGCCAGTGATTTCCATCATGCGGTCAGCAAGCGTGGACTTACCATGGTCAATGTGAGCAATAATACAAAAATTACGAATATGGTCCGTATTCATGTGTCTATTATAACAGATACAAGATGTTGAGAAAAATCATTTTTGATATAATTTAAGTGTGAAAAAGATCTTAGCGGTTTCGGGGGGGATTGATTCTATGGTTCTATTAGATATTTTCTATAAAAAAGAACCAGAGAATATTTTGGTGGCACATTTTAATCACGGAACACGCGATTCGGCAGACCTTGATATGACTTTTGTAGAAAATAAATGTAAAAATCTTAAAATCCCATTTGAATATTCTAAGTTAATACTTGGCGAGGGAGTCTCTGAAGAAGAGGCACGACAAAAACGATATGAGTTTTTATATCACGTGGCGAATAAATATCATGGAATAATTTATACTGCACATCATCTTGATGATATGATTGAATCAGTTGCGATTAATTTAATCCGTGGCACCGGCTGGCGTGGGCTAACACCTTTTGGAAATTCAAAAATAAAACGACCTCTGGTCGAATTAGGATATTTTAAGCAGGATATTTTACGCTATGCAGCAGCTAATCAAATAAAATTTAGGCAAGATCCAACTAACTATTCTGATAATTATCTGAGAAATAGAATACGTGAGAGATTAAAAGAGTGTAGTTTAGATCTGCGGAAGATGATTATAAAAAAATGTTTAGAACAAAGAGAAATACGAGAGCAAATTGAATCGCTAAATTTTGAAATATGCAACAGATTATTAATAAATGATACACATAATAAACAAGAAGTCGATTCGTCGAGTAGCTTAAAATTTAGAAAGGATTTTTTTATTAAAGAGGACGAAGTGGTATTAGAAGAAATTTTAAGATATATTTGCTTAAAAAAGTCTATAACCTTGACACGACCACAATTAGATGATTTTATTTATGCAATAAAAACCTACAAAACGAATAAAAAATTTAATTTGCCAAAGGATAAAATGGCTGTGATTGGTAGGGATTTTGTAACGTTATAATGATATAATAAAGAGAAGGAAATAAAAGAAAGGTCGGAAAATGTCAGGACATAGTAAGTGGGAGACAACAAAACGTCAAAAGGCTATTGTTGATGCAAAACGTGGTGCTGCTTTTACAAAAATTGCAAATCAGATTGCAATTGCAGCAAGAGGTGGTAGCGATCCAGCGATGAATCCAACCCTCGCAATGGTACTTGAAAAAGCACGTAAAGCAAATATGCCAAAAGTAAATATTGAACGTGCTATTGCTAGGGCAGCTGATAAAAATGCAGCAGCGATGATTGAGGAGACTTATGAGGCATACGGTCCAGCAGGAGTAGGAATTATTATTGAAATTGCAACTGATAATAAAAATCGCACAATGCCAGAAGTACGTAATACATTATCCAAGAATGGTGGACGAATGGCTGACCCTGGATCAGTGATGTTTCAGTTTGCACGAAAGGGTGTAATTGAAATCAAAGAAAAGGGTGAAGAAGTCCTACTGACGGCGCTTGATTGTGGAGCAGAAGATGTAAATGAGAATGAAGAGGGGACTGAAATTATTACCGAACCAACCAACTTAATGAAGGTGAGACAAGCCTTGATTGATGCAGGTTTAACAGTTGAGAATGCGGAACTTCGTTATATTGCCAATAACTTAGTTCCTGTGTCGGAAGAAGACGGAGAGAAACTCGAGAAATTATTAAATGCAGTTGATGATCTCGATGATGTTACAAATGTATTCACTAATGCTGAATAAAGAAAAGAATTTTTAAAAATTGCCTGATTTTTACTATTTAGATTACTAAAATTTTTGTATTAATGTATTTTGTTTTTATATTTTTACACGAACTAGTTTACGAGTGGTTAGTAATCTGTTAAAATAGACGACGGAAGGGTGGCCGAGTGGTTGATGGCACTGGTCTTGAAAACCAGCAAGTTAACGCTTCGCAGGTTCGAATCCTGTCCCTTCCGCCATATGGCACCATAGCTCAGCTGGTTAGAGCGTAGGACTCATAAGCCTAAGGTCACTGGTTCGATCCCAGTTGGTGCTACCAGATATACTAATTAACGAAGCAATTCGTTATTTTTTGTTGCGACTTTTTTAATAAAAGATATTTTTGTTATTAAATACAAATTATTTTTTGTCGCATAGGTGATGAGCTTTAACGTGCTACTCTAACCCCTCAAGTGCAACACCTTGAGATCTATAGACCTCGAGTGG
>CAUUYE010000008.1:0-37852 GCA_963549315.1 uncultured Candidatus Saccharibacteria bacterium
TGATGAAAATCGAGTACAGCTATGGGGTAGATGGGGGAATAATAATAAAGCTCAAATTTGGATTCTTCAATCAAATCTCTAACTCTTTCTTATCTTTTTCTACATGATATAATTAAGCCATGAATAAGATTGCAAAAGATTGTTTAAAAAATTGTGTTCTCATCTCTGGGACTGATCAAGAATTATCTCAAAAAATTGCTGGTCATCTTGGACTTAAACTTACAAATCGTATTTCAGACACTTTTAGCGACGGCGAAGTACATGTACAAATTCTAGAAGATATTAGAGGAAAAGATGTATTCATTATTCAATCAACAAACCCTCCACTTGATCAGCATCTTTTTCCAGTCCTTCTACTTGCAGACGCAGCTAGGCGCGGCTTTGCAAAAAGTATTAACTTAGTTATTCCATATTTTGGTTATGCTAGACAAGATCGTATGGCAGAACCAAACACTCCGATTAGTTCAAAGGTTATTGCTGATATCTTATACTCTGTATCAATTAATCATATTATTACGGTTGATCTTCATTCGGCTCAAACACAGGGTTTCTTTGATATGACAATTGAAAATATCACTCTTGAAGAGCAGTTTGCAGAATATATTGAAAAGAATTTTAAGAAAGATTCCTTTGCTATTGCTTCACCAGATGCTGGTGGTGTTAAACGTGCAAGGAAAATTGCTGATCTTGTTCATTGCGACGATGTTATTATCATTGATAAGAATCGATACAAGAAAAATAAAAGCAAAGTCATGAATATAATAGGTAATCCTAAGGATAAAAATATTATCATTATTGATGATATGATTGACACTGCTGGTACGATTTGTCATGCTGCAACTGCTCTTAAACAAGGTGGAGCAAAATACGTCTCTGTTATGGCTACGCACCCAGTTTTTAGTGGTAATGCCTATGATAATTTAGCTAATCAAGATATTGATCAAATAGTAGTTACTAATACGCTTACTCTTAAATCAGAGCTAAAGAAAATTGATGTTATTGATATAACAAAAATCCTTGCAAAAAAGATTTATCAAATTTTTAGTAATTAAAAGGTTTATATGCAAAAAATCAAGAGTATTATCAAATTATTACGACCAAAGCATTCTGTTAAAAATCTCTTAATATTTTTGCCACTAATTTTTGGTCTAAAACACATTTCATTGCAGGATTTTCGTAGTAGTGTAGCTGGATTTTTTGTTTTTTGTTTTGTTGCATCATCTATCTATATTATTAATGATTATAAGGACATCGAAAAAGATCGCTTGCATCCAGTTAAAAAATATCGACCTTTAGCAAGTGGTGCAGTTACCAAAAATGAAGCATTAATTACATTGGTTATCCTTTTACTTCTTGCTATCATCACCTCGATTATTTTTCATTTTTCTTGGGTTTCTCTTTTGCTCATAACTACTTATTTTATTTTAAATTTATTTTATTCGCTCGGGTTAAAAAATCTTCCCATTATTGATATAACTATTTTGGCATCAGGTTTTCTAATTCGTCTTTTTCTTGGAAGCAGCTTAACTAACATTGAGATTTCAGCTCTTTTGTATCTCGTCGTAATGTCAGGTGCTTTCTATCTTGGTATTTCAAAACGTTATAATGAAATTATTAAAACCGGCAACAAAACCCGTGCTGTTCTAAAGAAATATAATATCGATTATCTAAAATCAATTATGAATATGTTTTTGGTTTTAATCATTGTATTTTATACTGAATGGTGTAGTAATGCCTATCCAGAACACCGTGATCTTCTCCTTGCTAGTGTTCCTCTTCTTATTATTCTTATCATTTCTTATATCTATACAGCTGAAAAAGATAAATATGGTGATCCAGCTGATGTAATCATGAAAAATAAGCATCTAGCACTAATGGGAATTGTCTTTGTTGCATATCTAATGATAATTATACGGTTATAATATGAATGTTTACGATTTTGACAAAACTATCTATGATGGAGATGCTTCACTCGATTTCTGGAAATTTTCCATTAAAAAACAACCAACGCTTATTAGATATTTACCTTATCAAATTTTTTCTGCAGTACTTTTTAAAATTAAAATTCTTAATAGAAAACAATTTAAGGAGCATTTTTTTATTTTTCTGAAATCTATACATTCTTTAGATCTTACAAGATTTTGGGACCAAAATCAGGATAAAATTAAAACATGGTATTTTAATCAAAAGAAACCTGATGACCTAATTATCTCAGCTTCACCAGAATTCATCTTGAAAGAAATAACAAAACGACTTCAGGTTAAGCTTATTAGTACTAAGATGAATCAAAGAACGGGGAAGATAATAGGTGAAAATTGTCGAGGTGAAGAAAAAGTTAAACGATTTAGGGAACTCTATAAAGACCAGCAAATCGATCAATTTTATTCCGACAGTGAAAGTGATACGCCACTCAAAAAACTCGCGGTAATAGCTTATTTAGTTAAAAAGAATCAAATAACTGACTGGAAATAAAAAACACTATCATCGATAGTGTTTTTTATTATTAACTAAGTTCCGTCAAAAGTAAAAACATTTCTGCTGCATGCCAGACATGTGTTAAAATTGGACCTTCTAAAACACTATAATGTTCTGATACAAACTTTTGGTCATCTGCAATTGTCTGATTAAGACCAGCTTCATAAGAAAGTGGATAGTATTCATCAAGTATATTAACTTTTCCATAGTTACCCACTTTATAGTGTGCGGATGCCCATTCAAGATAAGGAAATAATCTTGATTCAATTACAGGTAAATTTTGTCTAGGATTATCTTTATCCCACCAAGTCAGACTAGCATAATGGTCTGGTATTGTTGGAGCTTTTAGATATTTACTCAAATCAATATTATTCTTTTTTGCACCCAGTAGTAGTAAACTCGTTGGATAGAAACTCATTACCTCACCATCAACAATTCCAGAGAATGCTCCATCCTTAGCTTTCTTTTTTACTTCCTCAACAATTTCATTTACTAAATCAGAACGGTTATTTTTGATGGCGCCAAGCATATATAGCAATTCGCCAGGATTATCAGCCTCTTTAATTTGGCAACCATGGTCATTGTTTATTAGCGAACGTTGACAATCGTAAACTCTAGTTATTGTTTTAATCCAAGGTTCTAATAAATGGGTATTATTTGTAGCTTCAAAGACCATAGTAGCTAACATCGTGTCTCTATACCAAACATTATTACTATTTTTATAACTAATAATATTTGGTTTTAAAAGTATCCCATCGAAATTAAAGAGAATTTCTTGATTAAGCACTCTAAGTATATTAGAATACTTTTTATCCTCAAACCTTGGTAAACTAAATTTTTGTTTACCTTTTGTTAGTGTTTCGACTTTTTCGTTATTTTCTAAAAATACACCATCCTCATTCTCATAGATTTTTGTAATATTATTATCATCATCGGATAATAAAACAGTATATTCGTTTGGAATAATTACTTCGTATTTATGTGGAAACTCTCTAACAATTTTTTTAGTTTTCACGTTAATTAACTGACCATTTTTATATAAGAGTTTTTCACGATCAACCATGCCAAAATAGAAAAAATTTGAATACTGTTTATTTGTTTTTTCGAACTTATTGAGATAAAAATGTTCGCGATTTAAATTAATATTTAGCTCGTAATAATAATTTGCAAGACTTGAAATTAATTCAACGTTCTTTTTAGAATTTAAAAAATGCTTATAATCAGAATTTGCTGTAATCAACATTTCTTCATTTCGAATCGGTCTTGAACTTAATGAGGTATTAAGTATTTTTACACCTAATGCTGCAAGAATCGTAAAGCTTAAAGATGCGATTATTGCAACAGTCTTCTTTTTTATACATATTATAATTAATAATATTGTTGCTGCTGCAGTCACGATAAATAATTTTTTTGGTACTACATGATTAAAGCCAAAAATCATAAACACCGAGACTAAGTAGCGTATTAAACCTGCTAGTTGTATAAGTAAAATAACTGCAAAAAACATGTATAAGATTTTTTTGTGTTTTTGAATAAAATCAATATAAGATTTTTTCATATTATTCAAAATATAGAAAACTAAAATCAGTGGTAAATAAATGTAATTTAATGTATATAAGAAGCTCTCGT
The DNA here is from genome assembly GCA_963549315.1 of uncultured Candidatus Saccharibacteria bacterium. Lineage (GTDB taxonomy): Bacteria > Patescibacteriota > Saccharimonadia > Saccharimonadales > Saccharimonadaceae > Nanosyncoccus. The sequence goes on from CAUUYE010000008.1 coordinate 4,105, forward strand.
TAGGTCCATAGAAAGTATGAAGTATAAAATTAAATAGATATGCAACAAGTACACTTAAATAAAATTTATGTTTCAAAATATGATGCTTATTATGAAGAATGAATATAGTATTAATTATGATTAATCCACCAAACAAAAAGCATGCAAGAATATTAATTATAAAATTGCTATAAAAATTAAATTGTGTTGAATTAAAATTACCTAATAAGCTAAATTGGAATACTGTACTAGCCTTAATCTGCATTAAGATATTCCTAATCGATAATGATTTATCTATGTATAGAAATTCTTCGGAATTTTTATGTAAAATAAATCCGTCAATAGACGCTGTGAAAAAATTATTAGCAGATGGCCAAATAATATTCTGTAAACAAGCGAACATTACTGCTACAGAAGATGATAGAAAAATAATTGATAAAAAGGTCAAAAATCTATGTTTTATGTTTTTATTAAAAATTGTTATAAAACCTAGTAGAATAATAAATTGAAAATAGTTTGTAATTGTAATACTAATTGCAATTACGCCAAGACAAATTAGCAACAATATATCTACATAATTTAATTTTTTATCAGTAAGATGTTGTCCAATTAACCACATCAAAAGTAATCCAAGCTCAGCATATATATAAGTCTCAAATATTGAAATAAATACTACCTGTGAAAAAGATAACACAAAAAGTATTAGTATTAAGTTTAAATTGAATTTTCTTAAATTTATCTTTTTTAGATTAAGATAAAGCAAAATTATACAAAGCGCGCCTACAAATGATTGAAATACGATAGTTGCATTTGGGGAGCTTAAAAAGAGTTTTAAGAATTGCACAAATGGTTGTGTAAAAATCACAAATAATGGATGAACTCTTGTCCTATAGTGATTACCACGAAAGTTTGTTAAATCATCAAAGGCTCGCATTGAATCAGCATTAAAGATAGTATCATTTACCATGCCATTTGATAGAATATTCACGCAGAATAACAATATTATGTTAAATATAAAAACTAGAAGAAATAGCTTAGCTAAATAACACAGATCATGTTTATTTTTTTGCAGTAGTTCTCTTATTTTTGACATATACTTCCTTAATTTTTAAAATCTTTTTCCATTTCTTTAGTAAATGAAGCAAATGAATGACGTTCCTCTAGTAATTTTTGAGCATTATTCACGTATTTAACTAAAACAGTTTTATTTTTCTGTATTTCTTTTAAAGAATCTATATAATTTTGAACATCAAAAGGATTTTTAATTAAAATACCAGTCTTCTTATTTTGGATAAATTCATGCACTCCGCCATCGTTACTGGCTATCACAGGCAGACCAGCAGCCGTTGCTTCTAGAATAATATTCGGAATCCCATCAGCTTCGCTCGTATAGAGAAGTATATCATATTGATCCGTAGGAATACTGTTAAAGCCGTCAAAGGTCCCACAATATTTAATTGAATCTATATCATCAAAATAGCTATGTTTGATATCATGTGAAAACTCACCATAAATATCAATTGAAAATTTTTCTTTAGGTAAACTTTTTCCTATATCTTTTACAATATTTGGTAATTTTAAAGATGTAATCCTACCAGCCCATAAAATTCTTAATTTTACTGAATCCTGAATCTTCGGTTGAGTAATTTGTTCTTCGATTGGCTGATAATGAACTTTGAATAGTTCTGGATTCAGTGCATGCTCTTCGATACATTCATCTACAACAGTCTGATTATCTGTATAGACTTTTTTCAGCGTATCACGGAGCATAAAAATATATGGATTAACATAAGTAAAACGCCCCCTGTTTTTGCTTCCTTCAATAAAAACAGTATTAAAAACAGACGCAGTCAAATTATAATTTTTCTGCAATAACATTTTGTGTTTAATTGCCCATAAATATGCAAATTCAGAATTTATAATATGTATATTTTTGCAATTTAGTTGAGTAATTAATCTCGAAAATAAAATATCAGATTCATGATCAGTTAAGTTATTCTTTGAATTTCCAAAATCAATAAAATCAACATATTCTGGTAATCTTTTTGCCCAAATATTATTTGATGGTAATGTACTAATTACCGAAAAAGTCCAAGACGGGTGAAGCTCTTTTAAAGCTTTTATCATGTTAAAGAGTACTTTATCACCTCCACCTCTTACTACCCATGGCACAACAAAAACATAGTTAGGATTATAGTTTCTGATCTTAGACGTAATTTTGATAAATGTCTTTCCAATTACAATATGCATTTCTGGTTTATATATAGAAGTATTTTTTACTAAGTCTTTGTACGGGTAAAGTTGTGTATCGATCTGATTAATTTTAATCCAATGTTCTAATAAAAAAGCTGGTAGATAATCAACCTTATTTACTTTTTCGTATCTTCCAAGTATTTTGAGTGTCAATTTAGCTGGTGGTGTGATAAAAAAATTTAAAAAATCATTATTTCGTATTTTCTTATATAATGCATATCCTTTTGATTTTAAGGGTAATTTCGTCTGGTCACTATTATTTTTAGGAAAAGCTTTCTGAAGATTCTTTATGTTAAAAAGATCCACATAGGGAATGACAAAACTATTGAAATTATTAATCGATAACATCGAGTTATTTGATCGTCTATAGAATAAGACAGTACCTTTCGCAATTTTATGTAAAATCCTTAATTTTGTTGTTTCGGCATTAAATATATAGTCTTCATATCCATATCCATTACCAAGCCTGTGATAAGGTACACGTAGAAAAGTATTCTTTTCTCCCATAACCACTGAACACCATCTGTTTTCGCCGATCATTACCAAAGCGTCTTCTTTTTCTTCTCTTGAATCTTTTTGCATTGTTAGGACGCTAGGTACATTCAGTCCAAAATTTAAAACCGCTTCTGGATGAACAACTATTTCAGAACTAGATTCTTTTAGTGTTTTATAAGCAGCAAATAACCAATTGTCAGAAACTAAATCGTCAGCATCAAGAAAAGAAATATATTTACCAGCTGCTTCTTTTACTAAAAAATTCCTTGAAGAACCTAAATCTCCAAAATTATTTTTATAAACAGAAATATAATCTATGTTTTTATAAGTTTCAAAATATTTAATTGTTTCTTTGTCGCCATTATCAATATGAACTAATATTTCATAACTAATTTTTTTTTCTCTAAGTTTCCTTGTTGCTTCCAGAATACTCCGCATTGTTTTGTGAGCAACTAACCCCTCATTGTGTGCAGTTATCGCCACCGTCAAATCATAAGTCTTCATACTAAACTGTATTATAGCATAGAGTATCTAATGTTATAATTGACCCATGGAAAAACATAATAAGGTAAATGTTCCTTCTAGGTATTCTACTAACTATTACACAAAAAAATCATTATCTAAAATTATCTTGATTCGTAATACTAACCCAGATTATTATGGCGGCGCGGAAACCTATCAACTTACTCTTGCCAAAATTCTTAGTCAGAATAATTTCACTCCAATTATTTTTTCTTCAGTTAATAAACTCTACCAAGAAAGTATAAAAAATAAGATATCATGCAAAAAAGCGCCATTTTTTAAATGTCAAAACTGGAGTGGATTAAGAAACTTACTTTTACCAATCTATTTTTTCTGGCAAAAATATCTTTATTTTTGGTATAAAAAACAATTTAAAATAATTAACCCATCATCCATCATTGTTGAATCTCGAGATGATTTTTTAGCTGCAACAAAAGCGGCACGAAAATTAAAAATTCAAGTCATCTGGTTTGATCACATGGATTTTCGCAGTTGGGTTTTACAAAATGTTGAAAAGAAATATAAAAATATTATTGGTAAGAGAATACTTCAGACAGCACAGCAAGTTGACCAAATTATATTTATTTCAGATTATGAACGAAATTATTTCGAAAAATTAATTAAAAAAACGCAATATAAAAAAATAATAAAGAAAATCATTACTATTAAAAACGGCACCATTGACCAATTCGATGAATATAAAAATATTAAACCTGAAAAACAATCACTAATATATCTTGGGCGACTTGAGGAATATAAGGGAATTAAAGAATTAGTCACATCATTTTCTCAAATTACATCAGATTTTCCTCATGCAAAGTTGCATATTTATGGTTCAGGCTCACTTTCTAATTTTTGTAAAAATTACACTAACCCACAAGTTGTTTATCATAGTTTTACGAATCAGCCATTAGAAAAAATTGCGGCTTCCGAAATCTTTATTTTACCATCTCACATTGAAGGATTAAGCTTATCATTAATAGATGCAGTTATGCTTGGCAAAGCTATTATCACTACTAATGTTGATGGTAATCCTGAAGTTGTAAAAAATAATATAAATGGATTATTAGTGCCACCAAAAAATCCAAAAGCCCTAGAATATGCTATGCTGACTCTTCTTTCTCATCCAAAATTAATCGAAAAATTTAGTAAAAATTCACGTATAAAATTTCAGAATGAGTTCAACTATGAAGACACTGTTCAAAAAAAGTTAATTCCGTTGTTGGTTAAAAAGAGAAAAAATAATGAATAATTCAACATTGATTTCAGTTATCGTACCAGCTTATAACACTGAAAAATATATTAGTACCTGCATCCATTCGCTATTGGCTCAAACATATATAAACTATGAAATAATTATTATTAACGATGGTTCTACAGATCATACGTTATCTATTCTGGATAAATATCGACAACATCCTAATATTCGAATTTTTTCTCAAGAAAACACTGGTCTTTCTGCTGCTAGAAATCGAGGAATAAGCGTTTCGAATGGCGATCTAATTTGTTTTGTTGATAGTGATGACTATGTGTCTTCTGACTATCTCACCAAACTTAGTACTCCATTTTTTCAATTCCCAAACATTGATATTACTGTTTGTGGTTATCAAGAAATTTATCAAGATCATCAAGCTAGCTATCCCCTTAAACCTCAGCTCCTCACTGGCTTTCAGGCTACTAAAAATCTTCTACTCAATCAACGTGACTTTGACGTGCTTGCCTGGAATAAACTTTATAAAAAATCTCTGTTCACCGATCACGATATTTTATATCCAGTTGGTCAGATTCACGAAGATAATCTTACCACCTATAAACTTTATTCTGTCGCAAAGAATGTGCAGTATCTTGAGGATATACTTTACTTTTATCAACGAAAAAATTCTCGCATCACTAAAGATTTTTCTTCTACTGAGAAAACTCTAAAACGCCTTCAGGTCAAGGAGCAAATGGCCATAGAAGCTCAAAAATATTTTAAAACCCTCGATCTAAAATATGCTGCTGAAATTTCTCTTCTTTTGGCTTATTTTGCCTTTATTGACAATTCTATTTCCTCTCATATTGATAAAAAATATTTTTTCATTTATCGCCAAAAAGTCCTTAATCTCCTCAAACAAAATCGTAATAATTCGTATCTCACTAAAAAACTTAGATTTTATTCTATACTTCTTTCTTCACCTCAAGGTATCTTTTATCAGATTTTTCGCAAAATCACCTTAAAACGAGTATAATGTATAAGATACATGGCAGAGGTCAGAGTAATAAAAAAAGTAAAGGAGCACATATGAAAATTCTCGTTACTGGCGGCACAGGCTATATTGGCTCACACACTGTTGTTGAGCTTCAAAATCAAGGACACGAAGTCGAAATTCTTGATAATCTCTTTAATAGTAAAATCACAGTTTTAGATAAGATTAAAGAAATTACTGGTAAGTTTCCCGTATTTTATCAGATCGATTTATTAGATTATCCAAAAGTACATGATCTTTTTGCTGGTACAAAATATGATGCAGTTATTCATTTTGCTGGATTAAAAGCCGTGGCAGAGTCGATTGAACAGCCACTCCGTTATTACGAAAATAATGTTACTGGCACTCTCAATCTCTTGAAATGCATGGCTGAATTTCAGGTTAATAAAATTATTTTTTCTTCCTCAGCCACCGTCTATGGTAACACTAACTCCGGCAAGCTTGATGAATCAATGGTTACAGGCGTCGGTATCACCAACCCATATGGTGAAACAAAGCATGTAATCGAAAAAATTCTTGAAGCTGAAAGTCAAGCTCGTTCGGAACTCTCTGTTGTTTTGTTAAGATACTTTAATCCAGTTGGCGCTCATAGTTCTGGACTTCTCGGTGAAGATCCTAATGGTATCCCAAATAATCTTATGCCTGTCGTTATGCGTGTCGCTGAAGGAAAGATCAAAGAGCTCCAAGTCTATGGTAACGATTACGATACTCCAGACGGCACTTGTGTTCGCGACTACATTCATGTCGTTGATCTCGCTAAGGGTCATTTAGCTGCCTTGAAAGCTACGGATACTCCAGGTACTAAAATTTATAACCTTGGTTCAGGCAAAGGTTCTTCTGTTCTCGAAATCATTAAAGCTTTTGAAACTGCCAGTGGTAGACCTCTCCCATATAAAATTGCTGCACGTCGCCCAGGTGATCTTGCCGAAATTTATGCGGATCCGAAAAAAGCCAAACAAGAACTTAATTGGCAAACTACTCTCACTGTCGCTGATGCCATGCGAGATACCATTAATTTTCTCAATAAAAATCACCATTAAATTGTCCATTAAACAACTAAAAATATCGAGCCAAGGCTCGTATTTTTATCTAAAACTTATTTTCGTATCTTCGCTGCTAAGCTTGCTAATGGCAAAAATACCGGATTTAAATACTTCCACTTTTCTGTTATTTTTTGATTACTTCTTGCCACTGCTAAAGCATGTGAAATTCGCCAACGCACCAAAACTCTCATTAGCCAATACTTCTGCTCTTTCGTAGGATTTTTGCCCACCCAAGCCTTTAAATAGTTAAAACTTTTTTGCCAATTTTGCCATGGCAGGGAAGATCCAGCCACGGTGCTTGTTTCCGTCCCATAATGATAAATATAATATGGCTTTGATAAAAATTTAATTTCAGTAAATCCCTCAGAAAACCCACTTTCAAGATATCTTAATACAAAATTTGTGTCCTCCGCAAAATTCCATCCCGTAGGGAATTGAATCTTATATTTTTTAATTATCTCGAGTCGAAACATTTTATTTACTGCCGCATATAATCGTCCATCAGAAGCCAAATTTTTTAAGACATATGATTTAAAGTCTTCCGTCTCTCCCCGTTCTGGTAATACATTGGTAAACATTTCTTTTTCGGTTTTTTGGTGAATTCTTTTATATAAAAACCCTGAAACAGAAAGTAGTACCTTTTCTGACGATAATAGCTTACTCATCTCTGTTAAATATTTAGGTGATACCGCATCATCTGAATCAATAAATGCTACATACTTTCCCGTCGCCTTTTCTAATGCTACATTTCTTGCCGCTGCAGGTCCTGCATTCTCTTGACTAATTAGAATAATCTTTTTTTGTCTAGTCCCTGTTTTTTTCTCGCTTAGTTTATATTGCCGACAAAATTCCTTCAATAACAAAATACTATCATCTGTTGAACCATCATTTATGCAAATCAGTTCCAAATTATCATAACTATCCCTCACCAACCGGTTAAGTAGCCTCACTGCTTTTTCTCCAGTATTATAAATCGGTATTATTACGGAAATTAACGGTTGTCTCATACACTAATTGTATCATTTAGACTACTCTTTTTATGGTATAATTTAAGACATGAAATTTCCTCAAATCTGGAATCGTAAAAACCGTATTCTTCTCAAGGAATTAGTCAAAACTGACTTTAAATTACGATATCAGGGGTCCGTACTCGGTTACTTATGGGCAGTTTTACGCCCTATGCTACTTTTTGCCATTCTTTATGTAGTTTTTGCTAAAATTCTCAAAATGGGTGGCGACATTCCGCATTACCCAGTCTATCTAATGGCAGGTACAGTGCTTTGGAGTTTTTTTTCCGAATGTACTAATCAGGGAATCCAAGCCATCGTTGCAAGGGGTGATCTCCTTCGTAAAATCAGCTTTCCTAAATGGATCATCGTAGTTTCCGCCACTATCACTGCACTTATCAATTTTCTGATTAATCTTGGTGTAATTATTGTCTTTGCCCTTGCAAATGGTGTAACTCCTCGACTTACTTGGCTTCTCGTCCCGTTTGTTGTTCTTGAGCTTTATCTGTTGTCGCTTGGCATTGCCTTTTTTCTTGGTGCCATTAATGTTAAATTCCGTGATATTTCTTCAATTTGGGAAGTTTTTATGCAAGCTCTCTTTTACGCCATTCCAATTATTTACCCCATCACCATGGTCGCTGCAGCCAGTCCTTCTGCTGCCAAAATCTTTCTTTTAAATCCCATCGCTCAAGTCATCCAAGATGTCCGTTTCTTATTAATCACCGATCAAACTATTACCACTTGGAACTATCTTCCCGAGCGTTTTTTCCATTTCATTCCATTAATTATAGTTTTATTTATTCTCGCTCTTGGCGGTGTGTATTTTCGTAAACGTTCAAAGTATTTTGCGGAGGAAGCCTAATGTCAGCACGTAAAAAATCTCAGAAAAAAAATCTTCAAACTGCAAAGTCATCCGTCTCAGCCAAGCAGCCTGTTCTAGGTCAAGTTTCAGCCTCAAAAGAGAATGCAATTGTCGTTTCACACCTTTCCAAAAGTTTTAAACTTCCTACCGAACGTTCATGGGGTTTAAAACAAGCAATTTTTAATCGTCTTAAAGGAATCAAGGGTTATACTAAGCAAGAAGTTCTCAAAGATATTAGTTTCACCGTCAGAAAAGGTGAGTTTTTAGGTATCGTCGGACGTAATGGTTCTGGTAAATCCACCCTCCTTAAAATTCTTGCCGGCATCTATGTCCCAGATTCAGGTACGATTACCACCTATCGTTCGCTCGTCCCCTTTATTGAACTTGGTGTTGGTTTTAATCCAGAGTTAACAGGTCGCGAAAACATTTATATGAATGGTGCTATGTTAGGTTTTTCGAACGCTGAAATGGACCAAATGTTCGATGATATTGTACGGTTTGCTGAGCTTGAACCTTTTATGGACCAAAAATTAAAAAATTATTCATCTGGCATGCAGGTCCGATTAGCGTTTTCCATTGCTATTCGTGCTCGCGGCGATATTCTTATCCTCGACGAAATTCTCGCTGTTGGTGATGCTGCCTTTCAAGAAAAATGTAATCAGTATTTTGCCTCTCTAAGTAAAGACCAAACTGTTATTTTAGTAACCCATTCTATGGAAAACGTCCGTCGCTTTTGTGATCGTGCCATTCTCATTGAACAGGGAAAAATTATCAAAGAAGGTAATCCCGATCAAGTCGCCGATGCTTATCTTAAACTTTTTAGTTAGAAACGAGATCTATGATTATAATTAATAAACCAATCTCTAAAGAAGAACTTTTTAAAAAAATAGTTTTTTTAATTAATGATGAAATGGTAAAAGGCGTTGTTGATTTGAAAAAACAACTAATCGCCTTAGATGCACCACTTCATGCAGATTTAGAACAAAATTTATTAGTAGCTGGTTCTAGTCAGCAAGATCTATGGGGGATTAACCTCTATAAAGATGAATCAGACGAGGATTTTATTGAGTTTGATTCAATGATTAATCTAAGACCAGGTCAGAACAATCGCAGCCGTAGCGTCGAAGATCCAGATCTTCGTCAGCAAATTACTAAACTAATTAATCAATATATAAAATAATTATTTCAAAATGCCTCAATCCACAAAGTCCAACCAGTCAAGTATTTCAGTTTCTCCCATTCATGGCGAACTCATTGCTAGTGGACGTTGGCAAAAAATGGAATTTGCCTCACAGATGGGCAATATTGGTAGTGAAGTCTCGCGAGCTCTTTCTGCTAAAGAAAAAAATAAAGATAAACGTATGAATTCAGCTATTGATCGCGCTCTAGAACTTTTTGATTCTTCTATTTCAGCTTGTCAAAACTTTCCAGAAGATAGCGGTAAGTTGAAAGAATTGTTATATGCTAGAGAGGAGTTTTGTAGCTTCTTCTTTGGCGGTACAGAAATCGATGTTGATCCAATTAAAATGCAACGTTATTATGATCAATTTGTTAGTTTAATAGGAAAGGAATAACAAAATATGAATTACGATTCTCTCATTGTTGGTGCAGGTTTTTTTGGTGCCACCGTTGCTGAGCGTCTTGCGAGCCGTGGGAAAAAGGTTTTAATTATTGACCGACGTCCTCACCTTGCTGGTAACGCCTATTCTTATACCGATCAAAAAACTGGTATTGAGATTCATCAGTATGGTTCTCATATTTTTCATACGGAAAGTGATGAAGTCTGGAATTATATTACAAAATTTACTGATTTTAATAGCTACGTCCATACTGTTCCGACTAGGCATCATGGTAAACTCTATCCGATGCCTATTAATTTAGATACTATTAATCTTCTTTATGAAAAGAATTTTAGCCCCGAAGAAGCTAAACAATTTATTAACACAGAGATTGCGAGAGATATCGCAAAGTACCACATCAAAGAACCTCAAAATTTTGAAGAAAAGGGAATCACTCTGATTGGTGAAAAACTTTATAACGCTTTTATTAAAAACTATACCGAAAAACAATGGGGCACCAGTGCTAAAAACCTTAGTGCCGAAATCTTAAAGCGTATTCCTGTTCGTTTTAATCATGACGATCGCTATTTTGCCTCTGCTAAGCATCAGGGAATTCCTAAAAATGGATACACCAAAATTGTTGAAAAAATGCTGGACTCTTCCAACATCGAAATTAGATTAAACACTCGTTATAAGGATCTTGCACTAGATTCTTCTTCCGACCAAAATTCTAAAGCGATAGATCTCAAAACGCTTCCAACTATTTATACTGGTCCCGTTGATGAACTTTTAGATTATGAGCTTGGCATTTTACCGTATCGTAGCTTGCGTTTTGAATCAAGTTGGTCCGAAACTGAAGATTTAGGGCATGCTGTAATCAATGAGGCTGACGCCGATGTTCCATACACTAGGACTCACGATTATAAGTATTATCAGATTCATCAGCCAGAGGTCTTACATTCAAAGAAGTCTTATCTTTGTCGAGAATTTCCAGATGACTATACATTAGGCAAAGAAGCCTACTATCCTGTCAACAATCCAGATTCCGCAAAACTCTACCAAGAATATCTCAAGCTATTACATGAGCGTTATCCACAGATTATTCTCGGTGGACGTCTCGGAGCTTACCAATATTGGGATATGGATATAACAATCAAAAACGCTCTCGAACTCACCAAAACTCTATAAAACTTATACCACAGTGAATAAATATATTTCTTAGCCAAGAATCGAAAGTGTTATAATACCACCATTAAGGAGTATATATTATGTGTGGAATTGTAGGATATGTTGGCGAAAAAGATGCCCAAGACTTTCTCTTACAGGGATTAAAACGTCTTGAATATCGTGGTTATGATTCGGCTGGTATCGTCACTCTAGATCAACAAAATCACCCAACACTTCTTCGTTCGGTAGGGAAGATTATTAATCTAGAAGCCAAAATCAAGGAACATCGCACCAAAGATCATATCGGTATTGGTCACACTCGCTGGGCGACTCATGGTAATCCCTCAGAAAAAAATGCTCACCCACATCGTGCAGGATCAATTTTTCTTGTTCACAATGGAATTATTGAAAATTATAAAATTCTAAAAGAACAACTCAAACAGTATGATTTTCAATCAGATACGGATACAGAAGTCCTTGCTGCCCTTATTGATAGTTTCTATCAAAATGGTAAATTAACTCTTGAAGATGCCGTAACGCAAGCTTTAAAATTAGTTAAAGGCACCTATGGTATTGCTGTTCTCAGCGTAAAAGACTCTGCGCATCTTGTTGTAGCGCGTTCAGGTTCTCCACTTGTTATAGGTGTTGGCAAGAACGAGACTTTAATCGCTTCTGATGCCTCGGCTCTTGTTGGTTATACAAAAAAAGCTATTTACCTTAACGATGGTGAAATTGCTCTTATTTCCAAGGATAATATTGAGGTTAAAACACTTGATTTACAGCCAGTTTCGGCACAAGTCGAGGAAATCTTAACCGACCTTTCTGCCATCCAAAAAGGTGGCTACGATCACTTTCTCTTAAAAGAAATTATGGAACAACCGGATAGTCTCAAAGAAACTCTCAGGGGTCGTATTAATCATCAAACCCATACCGTTCATCTAGGCGGACCAAACTTAACCGTTAAAGAACTTAAATCTATCCGTCATCTTATCATGGTAGGCTGTGGCACCGCATATTATGCAGCTAAAACTGCCACCTACTTACTTGAACAATTTTTGCCAGACGTAACTATCGAACCAGTTATTGCTTCTGAATACCGCTACCGTCATGCCTACATTCCTGATCATTCAGTGGCTTTGATTGTTTCTCAATCTGGAGAGACTGCAGATACCTTGGCATGTCTCAGAGAAATTAAAGCTCAAGGCACTAAGACCATTGGTATTGTCAACGCTATTGGTTCGACCATCGCTCGTGAAGTCGATGGCGGGACTTATGTACATGCTGGTCCTGAAATTTCTGTAGCCAGTACCAAAGCATTTACTTCTCAAGTTGCCGCTCTTCTCATGTTTGGCTTAACTATTGCAGAAGCCAAAGGTGTCAATTCTCAACTTCTCGCCCCCGTTATTGACGAGCTCGCCATGCTTCCTGATGAGATTTCAAGAATCCTCAAGGAAGCTAGTTATGAAATGGAAAAATTAGCCAAAAAGTATTATAAATATGACCATGCAATTTATCTTGGTCGCGATGTTAACTTCCCAATTGCTCTAGAGGGTGCTCTAAAGCTTAAAGAGATCTCCTATATTGACGCCAATGCTTATCCTACAGGGGAACTAAAACATGGTCCAATTGCTCTTATTGATGATCGTTTCTTTGAAGTCGTTATGCTACAATCCGGTTTTCTCTATGAGAAATCCGTTTCCGGCATCCAAGAAGTCCTTGCCCGTGGTGGACATGTAGCCGTTTTCACCGATACGGACGTCGATTTACCAGTTGAATCAATTATTAAAATTAAAACAGATTTTAAAGTCCTAACCCCAATTCTCTTTAATCTATTAAGTCAACTTTTTGCTTATTATATTGCAGTTGATAAAGGAAACAATGTTGATCAACCTCGCAACCTCGCAAAATCTGTTACCGTTGAATAACTAAACTCTGTACCTTTTACTTTTTCTAGAGTAAAATAACTGTAGATGAAAAAAGATTCTAGTGTTGTTTTTTTCCGTTTCTGCCTGATGTTCGGTGATTCTTTGGCTATCATCGCTTCGTTCTTATTTGCTTATCTGATTCGTACAAAAATCGATAGTCGACCTTATTATTTCGTTTCTGATCCGCTAAAATTTACTCTATCTATTGCTATTATGATCCCAGCTTGGTTGATTATCTTAGTTATTCTAGGTCTTTATAACAAAAAAATAATTTTAGCACGTTCTCGTTGGAAAGAAGTTTCACGTCTCCTTGCTGCATCAATCATCGGTGTTATGTTCCTAATTAGTTTTGATTTCTTTGCAGAAGGTGATCTTTTTCCGGTTCGCCTCATTGCTTTTTATGCCATGATAATCTGTTTCTTCTCACTAACTATCATGCGTTTTATCCTAAAATATATTAGACGTAAAATCTTGCAACAAAAAATTGGTACGCTTAGAGCAATTATAATCGGTAACTCAAAAACTACCTCTCGCTTACTCAGTCAAATGACTGATTTTCCTGAAGAAGGGTATCGTTTAGTCGGCGTTGTAGCTGGTAATCGCTATATCCCAAAAGAATTTCGTAAAAATCTCCAATATTCCTCACTAAAAGATGCTCTCAAACATTGTGATGCTGATGTTATTTTTCAAACAGACGAAAATCAAACGGATTATGTCTATCGTCAATCCATTAATCATCATTTACAATACTACTTTACACCTTCTGAAATGACTCTCTCGACTTCTATGGGAGAGCTGGAATTAATCGGAAGCACTCCAGTTATCATGGTTAAAGCCACTCCTCTCGTCGGCAGTGCAAAGGTTGCAAAACGTTTTATGGATATTGTGCTCGGCACAATCTTATTCATTCTTGCTTCACCAATCATGTTAATTATCTGGCTCATTATTAAGCTCTCTACTCCAAAGGCTCCTGCTATTTATTCTGAAATAAGGCTTAGCCGCTATAATCAAAAAATAAAAATCCATAAGTTTCGTAGTATGAAAATTGAATATTCGGGTATGAGCCCTGAAGCAGCTTTCAAAAAGATGGAAAAAGAAGGGAAGATCAAAGACGCAGAAAGTCTTATTAAACAGTATCGGGATAATGGTGATTTTCTTGAACATGATCCAAGGATTACTAAACTTGGTAGATATATTCGTGCTACATCGCTTGATGAATTACCGCAGCTCGTCAATGTAATTAAGGGCGATATTTCACTAGTTGGACCGCGCGCGCTCGTTCCAGGTGAATTACGAAATTATGGTGATCGCTCACTTTTGCTCACTGTAAAGTCAGGTCTAACTGGTTTAGCTCAAGTATCTGGTCGTCGTTCAATTAGTTTTGATGAACGACGCGCTCTTGACCTCTATTATATTCAAAACTGGTCTATTTTCTTCGACTTTCAAATCATCTTTCGTACTATTAAAGCCGTACTAGGTCGTAAAGGTGCAAAATGATAGAAGACTCTCAAGAAGATCATAACCATCTAGCGAGTAAACTGTCAGATCTCTCAAAACAACACAAATCTTTAAAAGTCGCGCTTGTTTGTGATTGGCTAACCGTTGTCGGCGGTGCTGAACAGGTTCTTCGTGAGATCCACCAATTATTTCCAAAAGCTCCAATTTATACCTCTCAATACCGTCCTCGGAAAATTGATTGGTTTAAAGGTGCAGATGTAAGAACCGGTTGGCTAAATATCCTACCCGTTTTTACTAGACGTTTTATTGCTCCCCTTCGTCAAAATTATTTTAAACATCTTGATCTTTCAGCTTATGATCTAGTTATCTCAGTTTCAGGTTGCGACGCAAAATTCGTCAAAACTAAACAGGGAACTCATTTTTGTTACTGTCATGTTCCTACACAATATTATTGGGGAAAAACCAAAGAATATCTGAAGGACCCAGGTTTTGGATGGTTGAATATTTTTGTCCGTCCAATTTACCGATTATTACTACCAAAACTTCGACAAAAAGATCTAGAAGCTGCTAGCCGACCTGATTATTACATTACAATTTCAAGTTATGCCAAATCAGAAATCAAAAAATACTATAAAAGGGAAGCAGAAGTTATTTTTCCTCCCGTGAATATTGAGAAATTCTCAGAGGTAGCACAATATAAAGACACCATACAAGGGAATTGTCAAATAATACAAAAACATCAAAATGAAAAAAAGCAAATTGAACAAAAAAAATATCAAGAAACAAAAAATAACAAAAGTCAAATAGATAAAAAAGCATACGAAACAATCAAAACAGATAAAAAGCAAATAAAAGAAAGTTTATATCATGATATTAATATTGAGAGTAGTCAAGCTGAAAATGTGGAAAACTTTGCAAAAGTTCACGATTACTTCATTAATTTTTCTAGACAAGTTAGTTGGAAGCGGCTCGATCTTGCAATTAAAGCCTGCATTTTAGAAAAACAAAAGTTAGTTTTAATAGGAGATGGTCCCGAACATCAGAAACTTGTTCGTCTTAGCGAAAAACATCCCGACCTCATCACTATTCTACCCACCCTTACCCAACCTGAGATTAAGGAATATTTAAAATCTGCCAAAGCTTTTCTTTTTCCGTCAGAAGAGCCCTTTGGTATTGCCCCAGTCGAAGCACTCGCTGCCGGCTGTCCCGTCATCGCCTTTAGTAAAGGCGGCGCTAAGGATTATATTTTAGATGAAAAAAATGGCGTTTTCTTTGACCATCAATCCGTTAATTCCCTTGTTGCCGCCATCAAAAAATTTAATTATCTGTACTATAAAACAGAAAATTTAGAAGACGTAAATAATAAAAAAACTGTCTCCCAAGAACACGCATCTCACTCTTCCCTCCTTTCACCTCTAGAAATTTCTAAAACTGCTGAAAAATTCTCAACCCATCATTTTAAGGAACAACTAGAAGAGTATCTCGCACAGATCGTCTCATCGACAAAAGTACAATTTCAGCAAAAACATACTAATCAAGAAAGGTAATCTTGATGACGAAAAAACTTACCAATATGACCAACTCAAAATCCTTAGTTTCCGCCACTTCCTCTCTTTCTAAAATCCAGCAAATCATGCTTCTCTGCTTACCATTCTGTTTATTTTTTTCTTACCATCCCGTCATCCCGATTCTTTCCACAGTTACCACCAATTTCGAATTATCCCTCCCATTACTCTGGCTCCTAATTTTTGTCATCCTCTCTCTCCCCGAAAATTTTCGCCTCTATGTTTATTCTCTTAGAATCGTCATTAAAACCAAATATCCCGTTAACAAGCCACCTCATCCCCTTTCTCGTCATGAATCGGATAAACTCTACCCCCATTTTCTTCGCCTTTTTTCGTTAGCTTACCCATTCTTTACTACTGTTATTAGTATTGACTCACCTAATTTTTTGCGCGCCATTCTTACCTCTGGCGTCATCTGGTGTATCTGCCTTTCCCTATTGACAATTCTTCAAAATATTTCACAATATAAAACTCAAATAGGGAAAAGTATCAAGAAAAATCTTCTTGTCGCCGGAGTTTTTGCTTCAGCTTTTTGCTGGCTTCAATCAATCTTGGACGTCGCCGGTGTTCCTCGCGAAGCTACTTTTTTGTGTAAAGGCTGTATCTCAACCGTCTTTGGATTTCCCCACCCAAACGGTTTTGCTATCGAGCCACAGTTTATGGCAAATCTCCTCCTCGCTCCAATTTTTCTTAGTCTTTTTTATCTTTTTGAGAGACCAAAAAACCATTACAACGAACTAAATTCCGACCCCTACCCAGTTTCAAAATTTGGCAATTTTCTCCGTCTCGGTCTTCCCCTCTTTTTGATCGCCACTCTCTATCTTACTCTCTCTCGAGGTGCTATTTTCTCTTTCTGGATCAGCATTTTTGTTTTATTTATTTATCAAATCGTTAAACTCATCAAACAAAAATCTTGTAGGCGGGAGATTCTATTCCGACAGCCACTCATCTTTTCTGTAGTAGTTTTTTTGCCACTCTTCTTTACGTTGTCGACCCAAGGTCTATTCACTGAACTCGGTCCAACCAGCCATACCTTCTTTGATGGCGTTTCTACTTCCGTCAGCCAGCTTTCCCTTGGTCATATTGATCTCGCTAAAGTGTTCCACAAAACTAAAGAAAATAATGAAAATCACGAAGCTCACGAATCCAATAAACATCTGTCAGACTTGAAAACCAACGCTACTACTTCAGTTCAAAAATCTCCGCAGTTCACCGGCTATATTGAAGAATCAACCAATATCCGTCTAAATCTCAACCGCCTCGCCCTCTCTTCCTGGCGAACTTCAATTAGACGAATACTCGTTGGTGTAGGTCTTGGTGCTACTGGGCTAACGTTATATCAAGAATTTCCTGAACTTGGCAGTCCCAAAGAAATCATCCAAAACGAATACCTCGCCATCCTTTATGAACAGGGTATCTGTGGTGTTATTATGGTTATTTGTACCGCTATTTTATTCGTTCTAACTTATAAATTACATAACAAAAACCATGAGAAAACATCAATCTATGGATGCGTGCTTACTCTTTCTTTCGCTCTTACCATCTGCTTTTTCTCGGGACTCCCTAATGCTCTTCATATTTATCTTCTAACCCCACTTCTCTTTCTTCTTTAAAATTCTTCTCTAGCTACTGAAAAATAATATTTTTCATCATTATCGATATTATTAGAATCAACTACTATCTCTGATGCATCGCAGATATAGTAATATTTTTCACAATCATTT
Source organism: uncultured Candidatus Saccharibacteria bacterium (assembly GCA_963549315.1). Taxonomy (GTDB): domain Bacteria; phylum Patescibacteriota; class Saccharimonadia; order Saccharimonadales; family Saccharimonadaceae; genus Nanosyncoccus. Next base: position 21,910 of record CAUUYE010000008.1, read on the forward strand.
TTTAAGTGATAAAACTGTGCAATATTAATATTGAAGTCTTGTTGAAGTAAAGTTTTTTCTTGGTCAATATTAGTTTGTTCAATATTTCGACAGATTAAGTAAAAGTTACATTCTAATTCATCTTTAAATAAATAAATTTTACAATCTTCTGCATATCCCTTCATTGTTTTAAAAGACAATTCACCGCTAGACTTTAATTCAAATTTTTGTAGTAATAAATATAATACTTTTCTTGGTAGAAACTTTGGTCCAGGTATTTTTTTAATCAAATTCCAGTACCTTTTGAAAAGAAATACTAAAGCATTTCGCTCTTCAAATAACGAGGGAAAATCTCTTTTTTCACACAATGCTAACCAACTTTGGTTATTTAACTCTATCAAAATATTTTCCTCGAATTTATCTCCATCATTTTCAGACCAAATTTGTGCATATTGAAATAGATCATAATTACATTTAGACAAATCCTCTTCTGATAAATTCTTTTGGTCAGTATTAATAATTTTTTGTGCTAGTTCTAATACCTCTTTTTGGACTAATTCTTGAATATGCTTTGTTAAAATATTAAGGTCTTGATCTGTCGGACGAGGTACTTCTGAAACAGATTCGCAAGATATTCGTCTCTTTTCAAAAATTGCAAGCTCGAGCTCGCTATGTGGCGGAATTTTACTGACAAGGTTCATAATTTTATAATCTGAAAATTTACCTTTAATTTTTGCCATCACACAACGATCGCTATTGCTAGCCCAATAAAGGTATCCCTCATAATCGCCAGATTCATTTGTTTTATCTAAACCATTATGACTTGTTAGCCACTTTTTCACCTTAAATGAGTAGGAAAAATCCTTATAATAATCTGCTTGCAAATACTTAGGTGGTTCTCCATTTCCACATACCCATATGATATAATCTGATGCTTCTAGGATATAAAAATCATCATTTTTTGCGCGGAAAAAATACCAAGTTGTATCTGGATCAACCACATGAAAACCTATAAAACTTACCTTATTATGTATCCGATAATATTTAATAATTTTCATCAATTCTTTTTGCTGAATTTCCATAACATTTCTCTATTGCTTTCTATTTACTTCTTTACATTATCTTAGCATAATAGAATTTCATATTTGAAGTAAGTTAATTTGTTTATTCTTTAAATGGTTTTATTTTAATTATTTTTTTAATTCATTAAATATACTAAGGCATCACACGGCATTTCTAAATGTTATAATCACTCTAAAAGGAGAAATAATGTCAGTTGAACTTCGTCCATGGACTAATCAAGATTATGAAGAATTAGTTCACCTCTGTAACCATATAGACCGCACTTACCTAAGTGATACTATCCCAAATCCATATCATCTTGAGGATGCCAAAGAATATATTGCAATGGCTAATCAGAGTGAAAGAGAAACTGGAATTTATCGTGCTATTCTTAATGACGGAAAAATAGTTGGTAATATATCAGTTGTTAAGAAGAAAGATATCCGACAGAAAGACTCTGAACTAGGTTATTATCTAGATAAAGATTTTTGTTCTCGAGGTATTATGACCGAAGCCGTTCGACAAATTTTGCTACTTTCTTTCAAGCAACTAGACATTGTTCGTATTTCAGCATACACTTTTGTCGAGAATATTGCTTCTCAACGAGTTTTAGAGAAAAATGGTTTTATTCGAGAAGGTATCGCTAAAAACTCCTTCTTTAAAAATAACCAGATTTACGACGAATTTCTTTTTGGAAAATTAAAAGAAGGAGCTAAATAATGCCAAAAACCAGAATCGTTTTTCCGGAGTTTACCAATCCTTATATTCAAGAGGCTATTAAGATTGCTACCGAAAAATTTCCTAACTTCGAGGCCATTGGTGCTGATAATTTAGAGCATGCCGCTGCTGCCGTTAAAACTGGTGTCGCCGATGCTATGATTGCGGGTATTGATTATACTTCTCGTGATGTTATTTTAGCTTCTCGCGATATTATCGGGGTCAAAAATCCACGTAAGCTTGAAAAACCAACCTTCTCTGCTAGTTTTATTTTTACAAAGCCAGATAAAAGTAGCCCCATCGGGCGTTCAGTTTTTATTTTAGGTGATGCTGCCGCTTGCAAACATCCGAATTTTGATCAACTTTACGATATTGTTCTTCAAACTACAGATACTGCCACTAAATATCTCGACTATCTAAAGCAAAAAGCAAAAGATGATAACCCTAAAGACCCTATTTTATCTGAGGCTCGCGTTGAGACTCTTAATTCTCAAGAAACTCCAGTAAAAAACCTAGAAGACTATCTTACTCCTCGTGTAGCCTTACTTAGTTTCTCTACTCTCGGTTCTGGAGGTAAAGATGAAACTATCTCTCTTGAACAGTCAGTCATCACCAAGGTTCAAGAAAACTATCCCAACCTCCTCATCGACGGTGAGTTGCAACTTGATGCTGCTATTAATCCTCGCATTGGCGCCAAAAAAGCACCAAAATCCAAAGTTGCTGGCTTCGCCAATGTTCTTATTGTACCTGATCTGAATACCGGTAATATTCTTTACAAAGCCATGGAACAATTTGGCAATTTTACTTCCGCCGGTCCTATCCTCCAAGGATTTAATGCCCCCGTCTCCGATCTTTCTCGGGGTAGCACCGTCCTTGACATTGTTTCAGTTATCGAAGTTGAATTAGCTTTAAATAATTTTAAGTTTGCGAGCTAGAAAATCTAAAATGATAGTTCTATTACGATGTAACTACTTTAATAAAATTCTAGATATTAAGTCCAATTTCAGCTGGCAAGGTTCTAAGTAGAAACTCTCCAGGTTTTTCGGTGAAAATAATTCTTTTCCCGAGTGCAACAGCATAACCAATCTCAATCAAAGAAGATGCACCGACATATCCATTTTTATTACAAATTATTATTGCATCACACTCGTTAATCTTCTTTAGATGAAAACGTTCAAGCTCAAGAGGAGTCATACTCTCTTCGCCATTAAAGATTACGAATTCTGCTCCTGGGTTTTTTGGAGTATCAAAACGTGGACTTAGGATTTCTATTTTCTTTTCTATTAATTTATTTTTGATATCTAAAATATAATCAAGATGTTTTTTAAAACTTCCAGATAGGACAACCGTCCGAAATTCTTGTCTAGCCATTCCATGAATCGTATTAGAGTCTGAAGGTATAATCGTTTTAACTTGAAATTTCTCACAAATTGCTTGAGCAATTGCTGAACAAGCTCTCGCCCCATGCATCCATAACGGATCATTGGGCATATATTTTTCTAATTCACTAATTTGTACTGTGTGAAAAATCTCATGATTTCTTAATTGGAAATCATTTATGCTAATCATTTTTGGATGATCTACATCTTTAAAAATACTATTTTCTCGCAAGTTATAACCTGCTACTTTCATATATGTCAGTTCGCCACCATTATAAATGGCTGTAGGCACAGCAGTCTTTATTTGTGGTAGCTTTGTTTTAATAAATTTTACAACTTCCTCCAAAGAGTGTTTTGATATCTGATCATTTATGTAAGGGAAATGCTCAAAAATCGTCTTAACTCCAAGTTCTAAGTATATTTTTTCTACAATCTTTTTGTCTTTCTTTATGATTAATTCAGTGGAACCACCACCGATATTAATTAATAAAATTGGCTCGTTAGAAATGTATTTTGCAGATAAAGCCTGTTCTAGATAAAAACCTTCAAGCTCCTGACTAATTACATTAAAATACAGACCTGTTGTTTGAAAAATTTTATCTGATAGTTCTTGAAGCGCTGTTTTTGACATACTTCTAAATAAAGCAGTCGCAAAAACTTTTATTTTTGTATTTGGGTGTGTATTTTTTATATCCAAAAAATAATTAATTAAATTTCGTTCAGCTTGTTCTGTCAGTCCAAAATCTGGATTAAAATCTTTTTTAAAATCAAAACTCTTGGTTTCCAAGAGTTTTATAGTTCCACGCGTTTTTTCATATAATTTAATAGTTGATGATCCAGTATCGATATAGAGCATTTAATCTCCTCTTTAATGTGGCTTTATAATATCATGAAATTCATAAATCTGTGTTATTATTTTTTCTATAGAAAGGATTTTATGACAGGCAAAATCAGATATTTTGGTACTGACGGAATCCGTCAAAAAGCAGAAGCTTTCACTCCAGGTTTTATTCAAGCTATCACCCTTGGCATTGTTCGTTATCTTGGTAATGCTCGTGAAACTGAAGATGGTATGGAGCGTCCAGCTAAGGTTTTATTAGGTGGCGATACTAGGGAATCTACGGAATGGATTTTACGTTATTTTGAAGAAGCTCTTGAAACTGTTGGTATTGATCATGGTAATGTTGGCGTGCTTCCGACCCCAGCGATTAACTACGCTTTTTATGAAATGGGCTATGATCTTGCAATCGATGTTACTGCTTCTCATAATCCTGCCTCTGATAACGGTATTAAAATTTTCGAGCGCGGTGATACTATCGGCGGACTTGAATCTGTGATGCCAGGCGGTGTTGGTTTTAAAGGTACCGGCACTACTTCTACTGGCAAAGACCTCTCTGCTCAGCTTAAAAAATATCCTTATGGTATAAAGTTAAGTCAAGCTGGTGTCAATGCCATTGAAAATGCCTTAGAAAATGAAACTGGTTTTGATGTTGGAGCGGTTGAATTTGCCGAAAATCTTCACGATGACGCCAAAGATCGTTATCTTGAACATTTAAAACAATATCTCAAAAATATTGGACCTTCTACCATGTCAGAGCGTCAAAAACCAGATTTTTCTGCGCTTCACATTGGTCTTGATTGTGCTAATGGTGCTACAAGTGTCACTGCAAAAGAAATTTTTCAATACTTTGGTGCTCAAGTCGAAGTGATTCATGATGAGGCAAACTATGGCGAGAAAATCAATCAGAATTGTGGCAGTACTCATCTCGAGAGTCTTATTCAACTAGTGAAGGATAAGCAACTTGATTTTGGTGCCGCCTTTGATGGTGATGGTGATCGTTGCCTTATGGTCGATAAAGACGGTACTGTCATTGATGGTGATGATATGATCGCCTGTATTGCTAGCTATCTCGGTTTACCAAAAGTCGCAGTTACTATTATGGCGAATAAGGGCTTGCTTAGTTGGTCCAAAGACACCGGAATTGCGCTTGTAATGACCGATGTCGGAGATCAAAATGTTTCAGCTACAATGCGTGAGGAAGGCATCTTGCTTGGTGGTGAACAAAGTGGACACATCATTCTACCAGGTGAATCTATGGGCGATGGCGTTCTTACTGCGCTTGTGATGACTAAAATTTATAATGAAACTCGTAATAAAAAGTTGAATGAAGATAAACTTCTTATTGCCTACGAAGAAATGCAGAAATCTAAGACAGAACAGAATTTAAAAACAACTAAGCAGGTAAAGTCAGAACAATCATCTACTGCTTCTCGTGAAGACTCTTTAAGGCAAGATTCTGATGTTTCCCTCTCTTCAATTTGCTCTGGTCTTAAAAAACTCCCACAAACGATTAAAAATCAGCCAGTCAGCCATTCCCTCAAACAAGCTTTTCGAGAACATCAAAAAATTGCTGAAGATTTTATTGTTCAAGAAACTAACGAATTAGAATCACTCGGTTGGAGTCTTAATATTAGAGCCAGTGGTACAGAAGAACTCGTGCGTATTACAATCTGGGGTGATGATCCTCGAAAAATCTCACAAAAAGCTGCAGAGATTGCCTCAAGTCTCCTAGAATTAGAGAATCAGCTAGATACTGAATAGCTAGTCTTAATATCTATGCTTGCTCATTTTGCCTCAGTCTTGTATATATAATTTTTCACGCCTAGGCGCAATTAATGAGGAATATGATACTGTACTTCAAATCTTAGTTTTAGTTTGACGCTTAGTTAGTTTATTGTTATATATTTACTATGATCAAAATAATAAAACTATCTGAATATGATGAATTTATTTCCAGTAGAATCCGTACACTTCTTATTCAGCTCTCTCGCAGCGGCAAAGATAAGGGCGAAATTCCTCGCGAATGGTTTGAACAGATTATCTCTTCTCCTTGGCACGACTTACTTCTGGCAATTGAGGTAGCTAATCAGGATGAGTTTTTAAAAAGTCCATCAGAAAAAGATACTCCAGTAAAAGAACAAGACGCCATGTTTTCAGCCGATCAGATCCTCGGCATGGCTACTGTCTCTGTTATTTTTGGTGCTGGCATTGGTAAAAATGCCTATCTTGAGGACTTTGTGGTGGATAATGCTGCTCGCGGCAAAGGTATTGGTGGTCTACTCTTTCAAGCCTATGAAGATTGGGCGAAAGAAAAGGGCTGCAAAAATCTTGAATTTACTTGTGGCCATGGACGTGAAACCGCCCAAGCTTTTTATAAATCTCATGGTGCCAAAAATTATGATACCAATTTCTTCCGCAAAAAGTTAGATAACTAATTTATCTTTTTGTAAACTTGTCAAAATTCTCATTTACTTTCTATTTTCCATTATAATATCCCTATGAATATCTATATTTCTGGTATCTCCGGCACCGGTATGGGTCCACTCGCCCTCATGGCTAAGAATGCCGGCTACAATGTTTTTGGTTCAGATCAAAACCGTGGGGCTATCTCTGATGAATTAGGCCAAGCAAACATTCCTTTTGAAGTTGGTAATCAGGACGGCTCCTTTCTTAAACAAATTCATGAATCTCATCATCTCGACTGGTTTGTCTATACTTCCGCTCTTCCCGAAGATCATCCTGAATTAAAACTCGCTAAATCCCTTGGTCTTAAAATCTCGAAGCGTGATGAGTTGACTGCTTATCTTGTAAAAACTCTCGGTCTTAAAATGATTGCCATTGCTGGTACTCATGGTAAAACCACCACAACGGCCATGCTGATTTGGGTCACACAAAAACTTCAGCTTCCTGCCGCCTATATCGTGGGCTCCACTCTTAGCTTTGCTCCATCCGGTTCCTACCACACAAATGACCAATATTTTATCTATGAAGCCGACGAATATGATCGTAATTTCTTGCATTACAAGCCTTGGCTTTCTCTTATCACTTTTGTTTCTTACGATCATCCTGACATCTATCCTTCCGAGGCTGATTACCATCAGGCTTTCCTTCAATTTGAAAAACAAAGTCAATCTCTCATTTTTGCCAGTCCAGCTGCCACCCCTCCAAATTTTTCAATCCTTTCAGGCCACCCTCTTCAAGTTCTTAATATCCCAGATCCGCGCTTCATTCTCGCTGGCTCTGCTCGTCGTGAAGATGCTAATCTTGTTTTTCATGCCATCAAACAGGTCCTTGCAGATCATCCTGATCTCGACCAAATCTCTGATCAGCAAATCATAGATATTCTTAATCAATTCCCAGGTGTCGGTCGTCGTTTTGAACGCCTCACTGACGGTCTTTATTCCGATTACGCCCATCACCCTGAAGAAATTAAGGCCACTAGCGAAATTGCCAAAGAAGAAGCTAAAAATCTTCATAAGCGTGGTATCATTGTAGTCTACCAGCCGCACCAAAACACTCGTCAGCATGAAGTTTTTCATCTTTATAAAGATGTTTTTCAAGGTGTCGATCATCTATTTTGGCTGCCGACCTATCTCACTCGTGAAAATTCTCATCTTAAAATCTACACTCCAGAAGACTTTATTAATTCTCTTAGTCACCCTGAGATCGCTTCCTCAGCTGATCTAGACCAAAATCTCATGACCAATTTAAAGAACTTCTATCAACAAAATTATTTAATTATTTTAATGTCTGCTGGTCCTGCAGATACTTGGTTTCGTAGCAAGCTTCTCTCATATTTAAAAAACAATGAAAATAAAAATGAAAAATGATGAATCATAAAAAGCGTAAATCACCATCTAAAGGTATATAAACTGTTATGTTATAATTAAAACGTTTATGGGTGGCGTATTTGGGAATAAGGAACACCAAGAGGAGAAACGTCGTTTTTCTCAGCTTTTGAAGCAAATTAAAACTTGGCAACTTCTCTTAGCACTCATTCCACTTTTCTTTCTCACTGCTACTTTTTTGCGTTTTGACCATTTAAAAATGGATGAATTAAAAACAAAAGTTTTGCAAGCTGATCAGGGAAAAACTACTGATGGAAAAGAAGTAACTTCTCAAGACGAGATTGATAATAATTTAAAACAAACTATTAGTGATCTGAAAAAATATACCGATTCACATATCATTGTGAATTTTATTGAAAAAAATGGTCAAAATACATTAGTTTTTGGTACTGGACCGTTTTATCTTGAAAATCAATATAATCGCAAAGCCACCGCAGCCCTAGCAGAAGCTGAGAAGAAATTAAAAGAGACCGGTGATAGCAATCCAAATGGTAATGTTTTTGCTAAAGCTATGGAATCTTGTAAACCACAAGCTATCGCTAATGGCTGGGCATGGAATAGCCCAGGTTATTTAAACTGTATGACAAGTATTATTAATAGTTATCCTACAACCGATCAAATTACTACCTCTTTAACTGCAAAAATCCCTCCCACTTCCCTCTATCGCTATGATTTTTCCTCACCAGTTTGGGCACCTGATCTTGCTGGTTTCTCCATCTTATTATGTATATTTTTGACACTAATTATTATCGGGCGTTTTCTTATTTTTTTAGTTATACGAATCGCAATCATTTTTCTAAAATAAAACATAAAAATTTTCACCTCTATAAAATCTCTATAAAACCTCTTGACAGATTCTCTACCCTACCATAAGATAAGACTATATCAATTAAAGGAGGAAAAATGGCCTACAGTCATACGAACAGTAAAGGCATCACTTATTATCTACATAAATCTGAGGTTACCCTCCGCGGTGGCAAGCCTCAGACAATTTATTTTTTCACTAAAACTGAAAATAATCCAAAGGGTACACCAGTTGATCTCCCTGAAGATCGCGTTGTTAATGAAAACCCACGCAACGGTTTCCTTACCCTTTCTAAGAAGAAATAGTTTTGTAGTATAAAGATTTACCTATTTTAGAATATCCCTAAAATATCAAGTGATAAATCATAAAATACCAGGATCTCTCCTGGTATTTTTGTAGCATAAAAAAATTTCTAATAAAAAAAGGGATCGGCAATAGCCGACCCATTGAGGATAGTATAGAATTATGTTTTTTGCTAATATTTATCACCCCCCTCCTCTATGTAATTAGTCTTATATCTTGGATAACATATCCAGCAGTTCGTATATTGTCTGCGAGCTGCTCCACGACCAACCGTTCCAATCCTTTCCAGAATTGATCAAGTTGTCGTTATGATATATCCATACCGGATGACAATCTTCAAAGAAACCGTTGCTGTTAAAGCAATACTGTAACTTTAACATCCAACCGTTTCTAACAAACTGCTGCTCAACGACCTCACATTGGTCAGTCTTCCAGTGAGTGGTCTTCACCGAAAAACCCGAGTTTTTTGCTGAACTCTCAAAAGCATCAGCAAGCTGTAAAAGATAACCGTTATACTGCTTTCGATTATCCTCCCACATGTGGGCGTCCGTAACTCTCTCCGCCTCTTTCTTGACTGATTCTTCCGTTACTGTACTGGCTGGTGCCGGCTGCACTTTTCCCTTTGTTCCGTCGCAGTTACATGTGCAACTACACGTACATTTGCAGCATCCACAATCTGTAGCAAACGCAAGCGTCGGAGTAAAACCGACAGTGATCAGCAATAAAACAATTAGTGCTCCAAGTCTCTTAAACATAAGTATCCTCCTTTGAAAGTACCTAAATTGATCATTTTTTATGATCGTATTACCAACACATATTATAACATTTTAACCACAAAAAGTAAAGCAACCCGTTAAGGTCCAGGACCTTTGCAACAAATATTAGTAAAATTATTATCAATAAAAATTTCTCTTATTGCATCAATCTCAGCAACCAACTAAATTAATCTGTTTATTTTGTCTGATTATTCTTCATCGTACCAAATAAAAACTCTAGCCATTGCTCAAAGTTCGATAATTTTCTTGCTTCGATCCTCTCGTCGAGAGTCAATTTTGGATGCTTATTTTTTGCGATCTCACTATTATTTGGTAAATCTATCATTGTTTCTCCAGGTAATTTTTTACCAAGTAACCTTCTCGCCTCCAGTTCTTGATATTCATCAGAAGCGAAATATTGATTTTCTAACTTAGTTTTATTCACATCGAGCATTAATAGTTCCATTTCTGTCTGTTTAGCATTCATCTGTTGCTGTAATTCCCAGTTTTTTACAATCGACCCTACTGAAGCGATTAGGAGTACTGTAAATAATAATGGGATTGAAAGCAATAACAAGTTATTAAAATTCAAAACATCCGTTTTTAACCAAAAACGAAATTTATTGAATCTGATTCGCAGCTGCTCTCTTTTGGAACGCACACCCATATACCTTATTATATCAGTTTATGATAAAATAATAACCACTTGGGGGCGTAGCTCAGGGGTCAGAGCAGGCGGCTCATAACCGCTTGGTCGTTGGTTCGAACCCAACCGCCCCCACCAAGTTATTTCAAAAAGTAAAAATCTTTATTAGCTTAAAAGGCGCCTATCGCCTTTTTTCTTGTCTTTTTTCTTGCTGCAGTCTATAATCATAAACAATATGGAAGATGCTGAAAAAAATATTTTTCACAGTAGTGATATTGCAAAACAAACACTCGCAGGTTCAACTTCAGACCCCTTTACTTTAACCGAAAAAGACAAGAAACGACAAGAAAAACGAACTAGGATTTTAGAAAAAAAAGCAGAGAAAGCTGCCAAAAAAAATGAGAAAAAAGCAAAAAGGGAAGCCAAACGTCAACAATTTAAACAGTGGCGAAAACAGCATCGTCTGATTTTTTCTATTTCTTCAATCTGTGCAGTTCTTATTGTTGGTCTTATAATCTTCGGTTTGGGCAAACTCGCTGTAGATTTCATTCATAAAATACCACATCAAAAAGATAATACAAAAGCGCTAATCGACCCAAGCGATCCAATTTCTGTTAACTGCCAATGTGTAAAAGGTTCCGATAGTTATAATGCTCTTAAATCTGACTATGCCGCCTCTGAACAACATGAACAAGAAGTCATTAAAAACTTTGACGCCAAAACAGCCACTCCATTTGCTACCACCAATTTCATTGATAATGTCGTTGGGGTGAATTATTCCGATAACGCAGTAGATTCCGAGGGTAATATAGATGTAGATAAAGTACTAAAAAACATGAACGATAATATCGAATCTTCTAATATCACCGATGAAGATCAAAAAAATCTCCTTAAACTTTTCACTATTAAAGCCTACATCATCGCCGAACGCTACAATGAAGCAACTGACAAACTTAATCAGTATAATCCAGATAATCTTTATAATAGCGGAAAGTCAGTTTATTATCATCTACTTTATGAACTTTATCAGGCAACAGGGAACGAAGAAGAAGCAAAAAATGCTCTCGATGCTTATAATGCAATCCCTAATGAATCAGGATCACGATAGTTTTATTCTGTAGCTTCGTTATTCATGGAAAAACTTAAAATGCTCATGTATAATAAAGGTATGCAAAAAGATTCTCGCCGACGCTCAGGTTTTACAGTTGTTGAAGTTACTCTAGTCTTGGCTATCTCTACAGCACTCGCTATGGCTATTCTTAGTACGATAATGGGTAATATCTATCGCCGTCGTTTTATTGATTCTTACACGGATTTTGCAAATTACTTACGTAGTGCCTATTCGTCTACTATCAACGTTCAAAATCCAAGGCTCAATACAGAGGAGACCGGATATTCATGTACGATTAATTCACTTTGGGATGAAAATGGTCATCTTACTACTAATACAGATACTGATAATTTTCCAGGTCGTAGTCGTTGTGCAATCTATGGCAAGTTAATTACTTTTGGTGAAATAGATCTTAAAACTGGTGCTCCTAATACCAAAGTACATATGTATGACATCATTGGGCAGGTTTATACAGGCCAAATGAATATCGAAAATTCACTTGGTGATAATGCGCTTAATTCACTCAAAGCCGTTAGAGCAAATGTAGTGACTTTAAGAAGTGAAAATAATACTTGTCGAGTAAATTATGCAGGTCAAGAGTCTTCCTATACTCCACAGTGGCAAGCACGAATTGAGAAACCAAAAGATCATCAACTCTTTCGCGGTGCCATCATGATTGTACGTTCTCCACTCTCCGGTACGGTACATACATACATTTACGACCAACCTGACCAAACTTTTGACGTGCAACAATTCATTGAAAATGTAAACCGTAATGCTGTTAATCAATCTTGTGAATCTATTAAACTTGAACAATTCCGACCATATGCAACAGATTCTCTCCTATATAGTGCTCTTGGTGAACTTGGTAACTCTCAGTCTGCACTGCATACTGAATTAAAAAATTCTAAAATGCAGAAAAAGCAAGACATTAATCTTTGTCTGTCTTCAGAAGACATTCCGCTTGCACCTAAAAATCGTCGACCGATTCGTATTAAAGCAAATGGCAGTAATTCATCAGCCATAGAGTTAGTGAATATAGATGGACCTGATAATCCCTGCGAATAAGGCGTATAATAATAATGGTTATGTTAAGATTTTTAAAACAAAAAGGGAATAAGGTGAAGAAACAATCTCGTCGCGGCGACACACTAGTAGAAATTATTTTTTGCTTTTCTATTTTTTCGCTTATCACCATTATTTCTATTGGTCTTATGAATCGTAATCTCTCTCTTATGCAAGGAGCTTTAGAAGTTTCCATGGCACGCAATGAAATTGAAGCTCAAGCTGAAGCTATTCGCTTCATCCATAACTCTTTTCTTTCCGAGCGTGAATTAGTTCGTGATCAAAATATAGACCCAACCAAGTGGCAGGAATATCGTAACCTCTGGAATCGTTTATCACTTACACAAAATGGACTTAATAATAATCCAATACATATTTCAAAGTATAATGAAGCAAGTTGTAGGCAGTATTATGACCCCAGTAACAACACTGGTGATGTTCACAATATCTTTACGGATAAGGCGTTTGTTATTAATACGCGTAAACTAGATCCGAGTAATCCTGAATCAACGATTATCTCTGCTAAGGAAAAACCGGACCTCTTTCAAGAAACTACTTTATATCCTCGAATTATTTTTTCAAATTCCACAAGAGTTGGAGAATCAAGTGGTAGTGATAGTTCTGGCAATCTCAACGAATTAAATGCCGGTGATAATGCGTATACTGCGCCACTTTATAATACTCCATATAGAATTGAGGGGATTTGGGTGATTGGTACTCGTGATGTTACTAGAATTGGCGATCCAAAAACAATGGATAATGCTACACTTGATCAAAATCCTCCAGAATATTATGATTTTCATATTCGTACATGTTGGTATGGTCCAGGTCGCAACATCCCGTCCACCATCAGTACCATTATTCGACTTTATAATCCGGAACATGTAAAAAAGGATTAGTATGAGCATATTTAAGAAGAACAATAAACAATCTAAAGATCTAAACTCTCATTCCGGTTTTACACTTATTGAACTTTCTGTAGGGCTTGCCTTCGTTGCATCTTTATTGATTATGGTTTCAATCGTTACTATTCATATTTCCACTACCTACCAAAAAGGATTAGTTGTGCGTTCAGTCAACTCCACTGGGCGTTTAATTGTTGATGATCTTTCTCGCACGATCGCTGCTGCCCCAGCACGTTCTTTATCGGACATCTGTCGTACGTGGTATGCTTCTGATAAAAATGAGATGCAGAAATGTCTAAAGGATAATGCGAGAATTTTCACCTATCAGCAAAATTATGGTTCGGTTCGTATTAAGTCTACAGGTGCTCTCTTGCATAATGTTCCACTCAACGGAGTATTCTGTACTGGTAGACATAGTTATATCTGGAATACTGGATATGCACTAAATTCTGAGGACTACGAGATTACTTCCGGTAGTCGTGCTTCTTATGAAACAGCAACCAGTGAGGGAATGTTTAGTAACGATAATTTTAAATTACTAAAAATTGAGGATAGTAATCGTGAACTTTGTTATCAACATTCTTTAAGTTACACTACTGGCGTACCTACCTACGGATATGACCATAACAAGAGTAACTTCTATATGAAATATGCAAATATCATAGAACTACTCAACAAATCTGATGACCGTCTCGTCCTTTATGATTTTGTTATATTTCCACCAACACAACATACAGTAACTCTTCATTCATTCTATTCTGGCACTTTCATTCTTGGTACTGAGCGTGGCAGTATCGATATTACTGGTATCGGAGATTTTTGTAAGGCTCCACCCTCCGATGGTTTAACCACCGATTTTACTTATTGTGCAATTAATAAATTTAATTTTGCGGCAAGATCAACTGGCCAAAATCGAAAAGGAGAATAATGCGATTTCTTTTAATTAAACGTCTTCACAACCTGAAACGTACTCAAAAAATAGATAATAATATTACAGACCATAATGCTCATCCGGATCTAGCAAAAACCGGAATAAAAACCCGCAAAGGTGCAACGTCTATGATTGTTACCATGTTTACAATTATTCTCTTCAGTATCATTACTTTGGGATTTACTCGTCTAATTCTTTCCGAGGTCAACCAAACTACCAACACTAATCTTTCGAAGTCTGCTTATGATTCTGCTTTAGCTGGTATCGAAGATGCAAAAGTTGCACTTCTAAAATATCATGATTGTTTAAATAAAGGTTTTACTGCTAGCTCTGGTGATAGATGTGGCAAAATCATTTCAGCAATGCAAGATGGTATTCGTAAACAAGACTGTAGTACTGTATCAAACGTCCTCGGGCGTACCATTGATGACCAGCACGGTGTTACTATTCAGGAAGTGAAGGATTCTAGCCAAGATGGTGGCTCCGCTGCCTCAAAATTACAAGCTTATACATGTGTTACCCTGCAAGAAGATCTTGCCGATTATCGCTCAACTCTAAGCTCCGATACGAGGACGCGAATTGTTCCTTTGAGATCTGACCAAATACAAGATTTGAAATACGTAACCATAAAATGGTTTTCAGACACAAACTACCTGGCTCTCTTGCGTAGTGGTGGTCATCTGTCTTGGGATAATAGCGATTATTATCTTCCAAGCGGACAACATTCTATGGCCCCGCCATTTATATCTGCTGCTTTTTTTCAGTCTGATCGTAATTTTAATCTTGGTGAATTTAATATTGCCAGCAGTGAAAATAGTACAAACCGCGCCATGCTCTTCTTTAAGCCAACAGATAGTGTAAAGTACGCAACAGAGTTTTCTGCAAAAGATGTCGCTGAAACCTTTGATAAAAATAACAATCACCTCTTTCCTGTATATTGTCAAGAAGGCACTTTCTTCTGTTCTGTTACTTTTGAAGTTCCGAATACTTATCGAAACAGTACTGACCGCAATCCTGCAACTACCTTCCTCTTACTCAATCTCCCTTATGGCGCACCAGAAACTGATTTCTCTGTTTCTTTATACAATTCAAAACGTGAATCAATTAATTTCACTGGTGTTCAAGCAAGAGTCGACTCCACTGGTCGTGCCAACGATCTTTATCGTCGTGTAGAGAGTCGTGTTGAATTAGTAGATACTTATTTCCCATATCCAGAATTTACAATCCAGTTAAACGACGACAAAAATAGCAGTACCAGAAAAACTTTCTACACCACAATCAATTGTTGGACAGTGACTGATGGAACTAAAGATACTTGTCCAGATTTCAAGGAGAGTTCTGGCTATAGTCGCTTCTGATAGTGTATGAATAACAATAAAACAAAAAAGAGCATCGATGCTCCCTATAATCTTTAATATGGTGGCGGGGGTTGGATTTGAACCAACGACCTTTTGGTTATGAGCCAAACGAGCTACCAGGCTGCTCTACCCCGCGATGAACACCCCAATTATAATTGCAATAATATCGTCTGTCAACCCTTGCGTATTAACTCACAACCTTTGCAACATAGAATGGTAAAGTTATTGCCATCAAAAA
>CAUUYE010000009.1:0-32150 GCA_963549315.1 uncultured Candidatus Saccharibacteria bacterium
ACTCTAATGGTGTTTCTGCTGCCGATCGTTTACTTGGTACCTCATATCGCCATCTTCCAGGTGGAGTCTACTATGCCGCTTCCGATGATGGTTCAATCGCCCCTGCCGAAATCTTTAATCTTCGTTCTGACGCCTACTATTGGGGTATCAGCCAAGCCCAAAGAACTGGCATTGCTGAAGTAGTCTACCAACGCGAACTCGCCCCAAGATATTAATATGATAAAAAAGACAATTCAGTACTTAATATAATTTTTGTTACAACATTACATATTTAAAAGTGGAAAAAATTTCTACTTAAAGTGTTCAACTTGCCAAAATAAAATTCTTATGTTAAATTTAAAACAGATTAGGTCAACACAAACATGGATTTAGATAATCAAAAAAAAGATACGCAGACTCCAACAACGGTGGACTCTGTCACAGATAATGATGCACCAAAGAGTACGACTTTAAATAATACTCTTGATTTTGGTGTTGGCTCACAAGAGATCACTGATCAAGTTGCAGAAAAAATTAAACATGGCACTAATATCCTCATTGCGTTGTCAAAAGACCCAAATTTGGATGAAATTTCTGCCGCGATTGCCCTTGCCATTATCTTAGATCAGCAAAAAAAGCATGTTACCGCAATTTATTCTGGAAAAACTCCAAATGCTCTAGAATTTTTAAAGCCTGAAGAGACTTTTCAGAAAGATACAAGTAGTCTACAAGATTTTATTATCGCCCTTAACAAATCAAAGGCTGATCACCTTACTTATCAGATTGATGGTGATTACGTTAAAATTTTCATCACTCCATATAAAAGACAAGTCACAAAGGAAGATCTTGAATATTCCTATGGAGATTATAATGTTGATTTAGTGATTGTTTTTAATGTCAATGCCGGAAGTGAAATTGATTCAGCCTTATCAGAATATGGACGTATCATGCATGATGCTACGGCAATAAATATTACTTCTGGCGTGCCAGGACATTTTGCAGATCTTGAATGGAGTGATCCGTCAAAATCATCCGTCTGTGAGATGGTTTACGATCTAATTAATGTACTTGCTATTGACAGCATCTCACAAGAAGTTGCTACTGCGTTATTAACAGGTATTCTTTCAGCCACTGAACGTTTTGCAAATAATCGTACCAAACCAACAACTATGGCGGTTGCCTCTAAGTTGATGGAAGCGGGAGCTGATCAACAACTTATCTCATCTAATATTCTAAAACCTGAGCCATCATCAGCCGAAGCCTCTGTAAAAAATCAAAACCAGACTTTAAATACAACCAGCTCTTACAATATTCAAAATACTGATAATCTAAACTCTAGCCAAGATCTTGATACGGGCGAACGTGAACTTGAACAACTGGTTAATCAAAATATGAATAATACCCAAGCAACACCAAATCAAGTTACAGACCAAGCTGGACCTTTTAATACTCTAACACCAGATTCATCAAATCCGGCATCGTTTACGGCACCTACAACTAATGTAATGGATGATCTAGCTCGTGCCACTGATGATCTAATGAATAATCATCAGAAACTACAATCTCAAATTGCACAACAACAAACTTACCAGCCTGCATCTAGCCAACCTTATTCTCCAGCTAATCAATCACAGCCTAATAATCAGACAGTACAAGCAAATCAATTTGATTATCAACCTGCTCAAAATTGTCAATCACCTCAAGCTCAAAACTATCCGCCAAAACAACCTTTATCCTCACCAGCGCAACCTCTATTTAGTCCATCTGCACAGTCTACTGAAACTTCTCAGTTAAATTCAGCACAGCAATCTTCTCTTGATTCGTCAATTCAATCTCCTCAAACTGTGCCAAACAATTATCAGACTGTTCCTCAACTTGATCAGCCTGGACCGCAATCATCCAATAATCAATTTCAAGTACCAGTTTCACAACAGCCAGTAGATCAATATCAAACACAGCAATTTAATCAATTTCTATCGCAATCAACACAACCGTCCATGGGACAAAATCAGTTCCAGACAAATTTTCCGCCAGCTGATCAATCTCAGCCAAGTAGTCAGGCGGTGCAAGCAAATCAATTTGATTATCAACCTACCCAAAATCATCAATCACCTCAAGCTCAAAACTATCCATCCGACCAACTCTCATCCCCATCAGTACAACCTTCTTCCAATGTATCTTCGCAGGCTATTCCTAATTCATCTTCGCAACCTCTGTCTAGTCCATCCGCACAATCTATTGATGCTTCGCAATCAAATCCAGTTCAACAATCTTCTTTCAGGGAACAAGCTCAACCAACTTCAAATTCGGAAGTTTTTGGACACACAATTGCAGAACCAGTTACTGAGCCTGAACAAGATATGAGCCGTCTGATGGACGAAGCCCTTGCCGAGCCATCTCCGATCCAAAATCCGGTTGGTTATCAGAGTATGATAAATCAGTCAAACTATATTAATCAATCACTTGCACAAAATAATCCATCTCCTGAGAAACTGAACTATCCATTGGCGGTTGGGCAGCAGCCTATTGTTGACTACGTCCCAGGGCAAAATTTAGCAACTATTTCAGCTCCTACTATTCCGTCGGTACAGCAGAACCCAAATTATCCAAATCCTGAATACACAAACACTGTTCCAAATTATCAAGCTCCAACTATGCCAATGCTGCCAAATAATCCAAGTCAGATGCCTCCAGCTCCGTCGCCAATCATTCCGCCTAGTACACAATCTGTTCCAAATATGCAGTCCAACCCAGCAACTCCAAATTCTACTATGAATCAACAAACCAGTCCATCACCTATACAGACTACTAATTTCACAGAGTCGTATCCAGTAGATACACAAAATGCTCCTGCGCCGCAACAAGCCGTCCCATCTACACAAACTATGCCAGCTCAAGATTTTATTCAAACAACTCCGCCAGCCACAAATACGCCTATCCCTGATTATCTGCGTCCTGAATCATTTCTTCCTCCTGCGCCAAATCCAGTCGTCCTTGATCAGTCTGCTCCGCTAATTTCGCCACCTGCAACCCCTGACTCAACCTCTTTATTTCCGCCTCAAGCACCACTAACTTCTCCGCAACCCGAGCAATCTCAACAAACTTCGTCTCAACCGCAACCATCCAATAATCAATTTCAAGCACCAGTCCTCCAACAACCAGTCAACCAACCTCAATCTCAACCACTAGATCAAACTTCCGCACCAACTCAACCTTCTCCTTCATATGAAGCACAGGATAGTTCTCAGCCCCTATCTCAAACCCAAGTTTCACCGCAACCTGTTCCAGTAAATCCGGTCCAAACTGACCCATCCGCCTTTCATATTCCAGGTAGCTACTAAAATTTATAAAAGGCAATTCCACCTATAGCCATTGACGTCTCATTTTAAATTTATAGTTACTATTAAACTTTTTGACAGATCTAAAAATTTCAATTATTATTCCAACAAGTGATATTTGAGAATCAAAATCAGGTAGTTAATGCGATCTCTAATGGAGACGTAATTTTAATTGATAAACCAGCTGGTATCAGTTCTTTTGGTGTGGTCGCACGTGTTAGACGTTATTTATCACAAAAGGCAGGGAAAAAGATTAAAGTCGGACACACAGGGACTTTAGATCCATTTGCCACTGGTTTACTTATTCTTTTATCTGGTAAAGCTACAAAACTTTCAAATCAATTTTTAAAATTAGATAAATGGTATGAGGCAACGCTCTGTCTTGGAAAAACTAGTACAACTGGAGATCCGGAAGGTGTGATTACGAAATTGAACGTCGATAGACAGCCTTCATACTCCGATATAGAGAAGATTTTGCCAGATTTTCTAGGTAATATTAAACAAACTGTGCCCATCTTTTCTGCAGTCAAAATTAATGGAAAACGTGCATATCAATTAGCTCGCCAAGGTCAAAAAGTAGAAATGCCAACCCGCGAAATTAAAATTTATGAACTCGAGGTTTTAAGCTATCATTTTCCTGAACTTGTTATCAGAACTCATGTTTCTAGTGGTACATATATTCGTACACTCGGAGAAGATCTTGGACAAGCACTTGGCGTAGGTGCATATCTAACCGCATTACGACGCACTAAAGTAGGTAATTTTGATCTCAATAATGCGAAAAAACTGACAGATTTTGATATTTCATAGAATCTAATCTCTCTGTTTTGCCTCTTGTAGAAACTTAATTTGCGTGTTATAATCCACACAATATGATTACAAAAGAGAATAAAACTAAGGCAATTGCTGCTACTGCCCGTAATAAAAAGGATGTTGGTTCTCCTGAGGTTCAGGTTTCTATTTTAACTGAACGTATCAAAGAAGTTACTGATCATGTTAAAGCCAATAAACATGATTTTATGGCTCGCCGTGGACTTATGCAGATGGTTGGTCGCCGCAAACGTCTTTTGAAGTATCTTGAGAAGACCGACTTCGACCTTTATAAGGGAACTGTCGCAAAACTCGGACTTAGGAAATAACCTAACAAGAAAAAAGCCCCATAATGGGGCTTTTTTAGATTCATGCTTCCTTAGTCGCGGTTAAAAACTCCCACAATCTGTGGCTTTTCTTGATCTCCAAAATAGTCATCGATGAAAGAATTAATCTCATCTCTAAATCGCAACACCGATTGTGCGATTATCTGATTAATTTGGAGAATAGTTGGACGTTCCACCTCTCTGATGATCCTTCTTTTCTTTTTTGGGTCACCAAAGGAAACTCCGTTCTTTGCTTTACGTACTATGTTTTTTACATATTCATCGTAAATTTCCTTATGAACATAGTACGTCCTAACGAGGGATGCGTCATTTTGTATATCGTAGATACTCCCGATGACTTTTTCCCTTCGTACGATTACTTGATAGAGCTTTTTGTCTTTAAAAAACTCTACATTAGCCGTGTTTGGATAAAAAGAAATCCTCCTCTCATCTTTTCTCTTGTCAGTAGTAACAGTCACCACTAAGTCAACAGTAGTCTCCAGTTCTATCTGTTTTCTTAATGGTACCAATAACTCCTCTATCAACCGATGACAGAATTCTTCCTCTGCCTGTGTCTGTTCTCTAGAATTACTTTTCTCAAATCCCCTCATTCTGATAACTATATCCATTGGTGGAATAAGTCCAGAATAATCAAAAAAACAATCGTTATCTAATTGTAGCACAAAACTAACCCCCTTATTTTTTAATGTACTTGAGTATAGCTCATGTTTTAATGAATCATGGTGTAATTTACCCCCTTTCTATTAGTTTATTTGATCAATACACCATTAAACACGCTATATATTATAACATAAAAGATATGATTATACAAAGCAATCGTTAAGGTTCAGAACCTTTGCAGCAAATATTCACATAAGATACATCTTCTATTAAGGTATAAGTCGTTTTTTCATGATACAATATAAACTATAACAATAAAAGGGAAGACGGCGGATAAGTCCCCTAGAGCCTCAGATATGAGAATCTCTTTAGTTTATCATTTGGCTTACTAGAGTAGTTATCTGGTGTTTTCCCAGGAAAGGAAAAAATGGAAATTATTAATCCAACCGGTAAGCACACATTTAGTGTGTCCACCGATTTTTGCGGACGTGAACTTAAAATCGAAGTAAATCGTGTCGGTTTTCGCACTACGTCCTCTGTTCTTGTCTCGTACGGAGATACTACTATTTTGGGATCAGTCGTTGTTAGTGAAAAACCTGTTGTACAAGATTTCTTCCCACTCTCCATCGATTATGAGGAAAAATATTACGCTGCTGGCAAAATCTCAGGTTCAAAGTTTATCAAACGTGAAGGTAAGCCCGCCGATGAAGCTATTTTGGTTGGCCGCCTAATTGACCGTCCGATCCGTCCGCTCTTCCCTAAAGGTTATCGTCAAGAAGTGCAAGTTGTTGCCACTGTTCTTTCGATGGATCCAAGCTTCCGCCCCGATGTTGTTGCAATGATTGCCGCTTCTTCGGCTCTACTTAACGCCGGTGTGCCATTTGATGGACCGGTCGCAGGGCTTCGTATTGGTCGCATTAATGGTCAATTTAAAGCTTTTCTTACTCCAGAGGAACGTGAGAGCTCGGATCTTGATTTGGTAGTCGCCGTCAAGGATCAAAAAGTTGTTATGGTCGAAGCAGGGGCTAACGAAGTTCCTGAAAATGTAATTATCGATGCAATGCGCTGGGCGGTGGCACAGGCACAGCCAGCTCTCGCCTTACAACGAGAATTGAGAGATAAACTAGCTGTCACTGAAAAACCTTATGAATTAAGTCTACCGAATGAAGAGGTTACACAAAAAGTTGAAGCTTGGACTCTTGCCCACTTTAAGGGTGAAGATGGGAAGCGCGGCACTAAGATCCGTGGAAATGTTCTTGAACGTAAGCAGATTGCTGATACCTTACGAGACCAAATGGATGCTGAGTTTGCTCTCGAGCTTGGACAAGGCGAAACTGACGAAGAGAAAACTATAGACTACGATGAGCGATTAAAATCAGAATATCATGCCGCCTACGAACTAGCTATTCATCATGAAGTCCGTCGTGCCATCGTCGAAGACGGTGTTCGTCCTGATGGTCGTAAACTCAACGAGGTTCGTCCTTTAAGTTCTCAAGTTGCTATTTTACCTCGTGTTCATGGCTCTTCACTCTTTACGCGTGGACTCACTCAAGCAATGAATATCGTTACGCTTGCTCCACTTTCATATGCACAAGTTGTTGACACTATGGAAGTTACCGATGGTGAACGTCGCTATATGCATCACTATAATGCTCCAAGTTACACTGTTGGTGAAACTGGTCGCATCGGTTCTCCAGGACGTCGAGAGATTGGGCATGGTTATCTTGCAGAGCGTGCACTTCTTCCAGTTCTTCCTTCCAAAGAAGATTTTCCTTATGCTATTCGTTCAGTGACAGAAATTATGTCTCAAAACGGTTCCACCTCTATGGCGGCCACCTGTTCGTCCTGTCTTGCTCTTATGGACGCCGGTGTTCCTCTAAAGAGTCCAGTTTCCGGCGTTGCTATGGGTTTGATGTTGGATGGTGATACTCCTCACGTTTTGACCGATCTTATGGACGCGGAAGATTTTGCCGGCGATATGGATTTCAAGGTGACTGGTACTAAGAAGGGAATCACTGCTCTTCAAATGGATATGAAAGTTCATGGTTTATCAGTTGATATTCTCGAACAAGCTATCAATCAATCTCATGAAGGTCGTATGTTTATTCTTAATCATATGCTTTCTGTCCTCTCAGCTCCACGTCCTGAAATCTCGCCATACGCTCCTCGTATTGAGAAGATTATGGTTAATCCAGAGAAGATTGGTGCCGTTATTGGTAAAGGCGGTGAGATGATTAATAAAATTACCACCGATACTGGTGCCGAAGTTGATATTGATGATTCTGGTTTAATTACCGTTTCTGGTACTGATCCCGAAAAAATCAAACATGCAGTTGATTGGATCAAGAGTCTTGTTGAAGAGCCAGAAGTTGGTAAAATTTATAAAGGTAAGGTCGTGAGTATTAAAGATTTTGGCGCCTTTGTCAATATCTTACCAGGTATTGATGGTATGCTTCATATCTCACAAATTTCCGATAAGCGTCTCGCTAAAGTTGAGGACGCATTACATATTGGCGATGAAATAAACGTACGACTTGAAGCAATCGACGATAAAGGTCGTCTTTCCCTCAGCATGCGCCATGTTGAACAATAAGTTTTTGGAAAATTTAATTAAAGTTTTTATCAATAGCTAATATCCATCTGACGATTTAAAAAAGAGATCTCAAATGATCTCTTTTTTATTTTTTCTAATAATTAACTATCTCGCCTTCTTTTAATTTTTTTAAAAATCAACTATTCCGTTATTATCTTTTTTATTCTTATCCAAACAGTATAAAATAGATTTTCCATTTGGATCTTTTACGCCTTTATAAACTTTTTTCGCCTCATCGGAAACTTCTTTACAATCTGCAAAACCATTTCCTTCATATGCTTTTTTCCATTCTCCATCCGGTAAAGCACGATAATATGATGCATGCCAGCCACCATTACCGCTTTCAACGCGAGTTACTCCACGTGCCGGATCTGTAATTACTTCTCTCATATACCCCATTTCAAACTCTGCAAACAGATATGTTGCGTCTTGATTTGTAAATATGGATTTAAAAGTTGTTATGGGCCAACTATCCTTAATCTTTTGCCCTTCATCATTCTCACCTGTGGATTTGATAAAATTACGGTTCAATGTAGAGATAAGGTCACTAATTTTTGTATCAATTGCCATTGGTTTTACGATTTCTTTTACCTTTGTATTATCCTTATCTGCATCAACAGCTTTTGTTCCTGTTGCAAGCTCGTATTTTGCAATCACCTCGTTTGCCTTTTCTAGTCGTTCTTTTGACGTCTTAGCTTCACTCTCAATCTTATTTTTTTGATTATTAATGTTAATAGCAAGATAAGCCAGACTGCTAATTGTTGTAATAGCTATAATACAAAAAATCGTAGTGATCAATTTACTCTTACTACGATTCTTATTTTCCTTAATATCGTTATTGTCTATTTTTATAATATTATTGTCATCATCTTGTTCCATAAATCTCCTTTATTTAACTATAGCATAATAAAAATATATTTTTTTCATACATTTTTAACAAAACAATTTCATCTTAGTTTCTATCTATAATTATTATGCTATAATCTGAATATGGTAAAACGTAAAAAAGGTCGACGTAAATCAACTAGGGAAATAACCTCAGAACATGAATTACCAGGAGGTTTTTGGCGTCAAGTATGTGCAGTGCTTATGGTTGCAGTTTCTATTGTTCTTGTTATGACATGGTTTGGCGGCGGCGGCACACTTCTTAATGACTTTCATAAATTCGGTTTTTGGTTGATCGGTTATACAACTTATTCAATTCCGATCATTTTAGTGTATCTTGCAGTAAAGATTTTTCGTACAACCGATAATCGGCTGCCTGCCGTAGTTTGGGTTGTGTCTTTTTTGATGATTATTTGGCTCTCTGGTCTCTTTGGTCTGCCAACCTACGGTAATAACACAGCTCAAACTGGAGGTATCCTTGGTACATGGTTAAACGGTATGACAACACAAATACTTAATCCGAGTGTGGCTGCTTTTATTTATTTAGTTTTGATTTTTATTACCAGTATCTTTATTTTGCAAATTTCCCCCGCCACTGTTTTTCAAGATCTTGCGAATATCTTCAAAACAAGCAAGCGTGAAGAAGATATCGAAAATGCTAGAGTAGCTCGACGCGCTCAAGCTGATGATGCGATAAAAGCAGGGGCGCTTGGACCATTAAAAATTAAATCTAATGGTGTTGAAATAACTGCCGAAGAACTAAAAACGACACCAAAGATCGAAGTTAAAAAGCCTATAGAAAAACCAGTTGAAACCGAGCCTGAACGTGCATTGATTGCTATTTCAGATCCAAACTGGAAAATGCCATCAACCGATCTACTATCTAAAAAGCAAACTCCACCAGATGGTGGTAATATCCAGCAAAATGCTTTTATCATCAACTCGACTTTTGCCGATTTTGGTATTGAAGTTAAACTTGATGGTGCAAACGTTGGTCCTCGGGTAACGCAGTATACAATTCAACCACCAACCGGCGTTGTTCTTTCGAAAATCGCTGCACGTGATAAAGAACTTGCCTTGAATCTTGCTGTCGATAAAGTTCGTATTGAAGCACCTATCCCAGGCACCCGTCTTGTTGGTATCGAGATTCCAAATGTTCGTCCTGCTGACGTAACTTTACGTTCAATTCTTGAAAGTAATGAATGGAAAAAAGAAAGAAATCCTCTAGCTTTTGCTGTTGGTAAAGATATTTCCGGCAATCCTGTGATCGCTAATCTTGCCAAAATGCCACACCTCCTCATTGCAGGTACTACTGGTTCTGGTAAATCTGTAATGACAAACACCCTCATTTCTTCCTTACTCTATCGTAATGCTCCAAGTGATATGAAGTTAATCATTGTCGACCCTAAACAAGTTGAGATGGTGCAATATAACGATATTCCGCACCTTTTGACTCCGATTATTAATACTACAGAGAAGACCCTTTCTGCTATGAAATGGGCAGTTAATGAAATGGAACGTCGCTATACCTTGATGGCTGAAGAGAAAGTTAAAAAAATCGAGGATTACAATGAAAAACTTCAGAAAAAGTCCGCCACAATTGTTGATGAAGATAATCATGAACAGCAACATGATGGTGGTAAAATGCCATACATCGTCATCGTGATTGATGAGATGGCGGATCTTATGATGCAGGCAGGCAAAGATCTTGAGCAACTTATTGTTCGTATCGCGCAGAAAGGACGTGCTTCCGGCATTCATCTTGTACTTGCCACTCAGCGTCCTGAAGTAAAAGTTATTACCGGTCTCATTAAGGCTAACGTTCCAGGACGTATTGCTTTCGCTGTCAATAACAACACCGATTCGCGTATTATGCTTGATATGGGTGGTGCTGAAAAGCTACTTGGTAAAGGTGATATGCTAATGCTTACTACCGAAATGATGGGTAAACCTCGTCGTATTCAGGGCGCCTTCGCTTCCGATAGTGATGTCGAAAAGCTTACTAACTTCCTTCGCGAACAACGTGCGCCTGAATATAATAATGAAGTCATCTCTCAAGCCGTACAGTTTAAGGGTATTGGACCTACCGATGGTGGAGGTTTTGGCGATCTTGGTCGAAAATATGATCCAAATGATCCAGTAGTTCGTAAAGCTGTTGAGATCACACTCTCCAAAGGTAAGTTTTCTACGGCTATGCTTCAAACTTATCTCGGTAAGGGTCATGGTTTTGTCTCCGGTCTTGCTATTTGGCTCGAAGAAATTGGCGTAATTGGTCCCGCAAATGGTAACAAGCCTCGTGAAGTCATGATTAAAAGTATGGATGAATTTGATCAACTCGCTGGTGTATAACCATACCATAGGTATGTTAAAAACTTTACTAAGAATCCTTAATCTGGTATAATCAAACTGTTATTAACTCAGCAAGCGGCTAGAGGTGCGCTTGCTTTAACCAAAGGAGTGCAAAGTGAAACAGTATGAACTTACTGTGCTGATTCATCCTGACTTAGAGATGAATCTGACACCAGCCTTAGACAAGATTAAGAAAATAATCGAGTCGCAAAACGGTAAAATAATTAAAGAAACCAATGAAGGTAAAAAACGCCTTGCTTACGCTATTAATAAGCAAGAATATGCAGTTTATTACTTCTTCGAGCTTGAGCTCCCTGCAGAAGCTCCAGCTAAAATTTCTTCTAATTTAAACATTACCGATGAGGTTCTACGTTATCTCTTGGTCACTGTCGATGAGCGCAAGGCAAAGTTTGAGGCTAAGCGTAAAGCACGTGCAGAAAAGACTAAGAATGTCGAAGAATCAGCAGAATAAATAATTTAGGAGGTTTTATGGCGCGGGGATTTAGTAAGGCAATTATTACGGGGAATATCGTACGTGATCCTGAACTTAGAGCTACTTCTGGTGGTACTCAGGTCTGTTCGTTCTCTGTAGCAGTAAATTACAATTATGTGCAGAATGGCGAAAAGAAAGAACAAGTTTCTTTTATCAATTGTTCAGCATGGGGTAAAGCTGGCGAAGTTATTGCTCAGTATGCTAAAAAAGGTACAGGTATTCTTGTCTCAGGACGCCTGTCTCAGCGTACCTTTGAAGACAAAACTGGGGCAAAACGTTCAGCCACTGAGATCGTCGTAGAGGACTTTAACTTTATCGGCGGCAATAATAGTGACGGTTCTTCTTCAAGAGCAACGAATAATTCAAGTAATAATGAAGTATCAGATATCATCCCAGATGATATTCCAGATGAGCCTATTGACCTCAGTGAGGTTCCATTTTAAAAATAATTAAGAGAGAGTTTTGAGAGAAAATGAAAAGAATTAAGAATGATCCAAATCTTTATTTCGATTACCGCGATGTAAAGACAATGCAACGCTATATTGATGCTTATGGACGCATCGAGCCAATTTCAAAGACAGGTCTGTCTGCTAAACAACAGAGGCAATTAGCTGTTGCCATTAAGCGTGCTCGTCATCTTGCATTGTTACCATTTGTGTCTGCCAACTAATTTAGGAGGAAAATAATGTACGGTCCAACTGATTTGAAGAAAAACGTACTAATCACCTTAGATGGTCAGCCATACAAAGTCATTGACTATTCACAAAAAGTCATGGGGCGTGGTGGATCAATTGTAAATGTACGTGTAAAAAATTTAATTACTGGAGCTCTTATCCCAAAAACTTTTAAGGGGCAAGAGAAAATCGAACCTGCTGAAGTAACTACAAAGAAAGTTCAGTATCTTTATCGGGATGATGAAAAATTTTATTTCATGGATCCTGTAAGTTTTGAACAATACGAGTTATCAAGCGATCTTGTCGGTGATTCAAAAGATTTTATGAAAGACGGTGATGAGATGGAAATTCAGTTTTATAACGGTTCCGCCATCAATCTCACCTTGCCTAAGAATCTTTGGCTTGAAGTGACTTATACTGAAAATGCCGTCAAGGGCGATACATCCACTTCAGTAATGAAGGATGCCACTCTTGAAACTGGTGTAGTCATTAAAGTTCCAGCTTTTATTAAAACAGGTGATATTGTCTCTGTAGATACGGAAACTTATGCCTATCGTGAACGACAAAAATAGTTTAAAAAGTTTGAGATTCTCTGTGCAGAAAAATAAGAATAGAGAATTACAGACTCATGCTACGGTAAATCATACTATACCAGTATCAAGGGCTGAGAATAAGCTTGCGGGTGCGGCGCAGGCTTTTTCTTATGATTTTCGGGATAAGCTCGTTCTTGACATTGGCTCTAGTACGGGGGGATTTACCGAATATGCGATAAATCATGGCGCAAAAAGAGTTATCGCAGTTGAAAAAGGGACAAAACAGATGAAAGCACCATTACGCTTTGATCAACGTATTAATTTGTATGAAAAAACAGATATTTTTTCGATAACTCGCGAGTCCCTATCAAAAGACGAAAATAAAATCGATACTATCCTCGCCGATGTATCATTCGTTTCATTGAAAAAAGTTTTAGACTATGCGAAAAAACATTTAGCTTACTATAAGACAGATTTTCTTGTTATGCTAAAGCCACAATTTGAGGCAAGACCTTATGAATTAAAAAATGGAATAGTTAAAAATGAGAAGATCCGACGGGGAATTATTAAGGATTTTGAAGCTTGGCTCAAGGGTCATGGTTTTATTATTATCAACAAGCGAGACAACCTATTGGCAGGAAAAAACGGTAATCTAGAGCGCTTTTATTATTT
Source organism: uncultured Candidatus Saccharibacteria bacterium (assembly GCA_963549315.1). Classification (GTDB taxonomy): domain Bacteria; phylum Patescibacteriota; class Saccharimonadia; order Saccharimonadales; family Saccharimonadaceae; genus Nanosyncoccus. Next base: position 13,274 of record CAUUYE010000009.1, read on the forward strand.
AAAAATTGCTAAGAAAACAAAATACTAATCAAAATTATTTAAATTGATATTATTTTCTGTTTTTTAGGAGGGTGAAAAAACAAAAATAGACTGGGAGAACCCTGTATTATTCATCTGTTTTCAGAACTTTTACCATATCAATTTTCTTAATTTTAGTTGCCACAACTTTTGATACTAAAATCGATAGTAATAAAATCCCACATGCCGATATTACGAATATTACATTTGGAATAAACGTTTGGATATCATAAGAATCGTCCACTGATACTTTATAGATATAGTCAGTTAGAAGATATCCTAATGGCAGACCTAATACGCAGGAAATAATTGTTATCTCGATATTTTGCCAAGTAAAAATTTTTGCGAGTTTCTGGTTAGGAAAACCAATCACCTTCATCGTAGCGAACTGGATCTCTTGCTCAAGAAAACTCAAAGCTCCCATATTGTAGATAATTACAATCCCTAAGATAATCGCTATGACAAGAACCCCAATAATTACAGTTAATAAGTTATTTAAGATTTTTTTCAGATTGTCAGCAATCGTTTTCTTTGATTGAATATTTAAATATTCAATTAATTCACCATTAATCTCTGCTCGTTTTTCAAGATAGAAGATACTCGGCTTATATTTTAGTCCTAAACTTTTATAATACCCTTTAGTAACCGTCAAATTTTGATTCTGTTGTTTTACTAGATAGGCAACGATTTTTGAGGTATAGACTTTTTCGCTGCCAAGCATTCTCCAGTGAACCTCATCACCAACTTTTAGGTTGTAACGATCTGCTAGTTTCCTTGCTAAATAGACACCTTCATCTGTTAATTTTGTTGGTTTTCTTTCAATATCCAGATATTTAATTGCTTCTTTTGAATTATCTATAAATAAATTTGAAGTTAGTAAAGTATTATTATCTCTATCTAGGACCTCAATTGCTTCTTGCTCAGCACTCTTCTTCAACTGTCCCTCTGTTTCGTGTATAATTTTTTGTCTAATATTAGGCGTCTGGAGTTTATCGTTATTGATTGTCGCCGTATAATTAAAACTATTTATCGTATCTGTTTCTACATCTATAAAATTAGCCATAGAAGTATATAGTCCAAACGACATAACAATTAGCGATACCGCCCCTGCTATACCAATCAGAGTTGTAATAACTCGTCCTCTATTTCTAAGCATATCTCTAAGATTCCACCGCGTTGTAAAGCTAATTCTTGAGAAAAACTGTTTAGTTGTAAAACTCAAACTCTTTTTGCTCATTTTTGGTTGTTCAGTTCTTAATAGTTCTGTCGCATTTTGCTTTAGCATTCTCTTAGTCACCATAAAACAGACAAAACCTATAGTTACTATAATCGCCAAATAAACAAACAAACTGTTCAAAGTCCTCACTGGCTCGCTTATAGGAGCTTCAAAAGATGACATTGTAATGTTTAGGAAAAATCTGGAAATTATCATCGGTCCTAGAATCATCCCCACAGCTCCACCAAGACAACTCAAAAATAAGCCGTAAGATATATAATGACCAGTAATCTGCCAGCCCGAAAACCCTAACGCTTTCAAGGTTCCGATCTTTGTACGATCGCGTATAATTAACCTAGTCATGGTGGTGGCAACAGATAAGATTGCAATAAGCACAAAGAAACCAGTAAATAAGCCAATAATACTGGACATTTCATCAATCTCGCCTTGAAAAACTTTCACTGTAGGCTCTTCGCGCATTTTTGAGACCACCCCTCTTTTTCCGAATTGATTCTGAATTGCGTCCTTTGTCTGGTCAAGTCGACTAACATCTTTAGTTTTTACCATGATTTGGCTGTATAAATCGTCTCCTGTCTTATATCCCTTAAAGAAACTATCATAGTCTAAATAGATATAACCATTTTTTTCATAATCCGGAATAATCTCAGACTCATTTTTTGAAATATAAACATGGTCAGGAATGTAGATTATTCCAGCAATCTCTACCTCTTTTGGGATATTTTTAAAAGAAAAGACGATTTTATCTCCCACTGTTAGATTATTTCTTTTAGCAAAATACGCATCCACCCAAGCTTTGTCTTTGGTATTTGAAAATCCTTGACCTGTTTTAATTTCAAATTTTGATAGATTATTTTGCTTGATAAAATTTACCTCAAGTTTATAATCAATTAAATCTGGATTCTGTTTTTTATCGTCAGTGTGGTTGCTAGCTTTATTTTTTCTTTTAAAATTCAAGACCTGTTCTTTGAGAGTCAGTTTTCCCTCCACTGTTTCGACATTTTCTATTTTCTTTACCGCTTCGATATCTTTTTCTGATAGCGACCCTCGGATATTTAGGTCCTGCAATCTTCCATCATAAAATTGATTAATTTTTGTTTGCATCCCCTGTACGTAGCCATCAATACCACTATATACTGCAGTACTTAGTAGCACCATCAGAAAAACCATCAAAAACTGAGTAAAATTCTTTTGTATATCCCTCACCATCTTCAAAAACAACATCACCACTCCACTTCGTCAATTTGTTTTTTATGACTGTTTTTTCGATTAGTTTCAATCTGACCGTTTTTTAGGTGGATTACTCGGTCCGCAATTTCTGCAATTAATGCGTTATGTGTCACTATAATAACCGTGGTATCTTTATCCGTCTGCGCTTTTAAGAGTTTCAAAATTTGCACCCCAGTATCAGAGTCTAAGGCTCCAGTCGGTTCATCGCACAGTAAAATAGCCGGCTTTTTTACTACTGCACGCGCGATTGAAACTCGTTGTTGTTCTCCGCCAGATAACTCACTTGGAAATTTCTTTAGATGTCTGCCGAGTCCCACTGATTTTAATACTTCGATGGGGTTCTGTTTTAGTTTGATAATATCTCGCATAATTGATACATTTTCTTCAACAGTTAGGCTTGGTAAGATGTTATAAGATTGAAAGACAAAACCAATTTGTTCTGCACGGAATTTAGTTAGTTGCCTATCTGTAAATTTTGAAATATCAACTTGATTGACAACAATTTTGCCACTAGTCGGTCGGTCCATCCCTCCGAGTAGATTCAAAAGAGTTGACTTTCCAGCACCTGATGGACCCAGAATTACTACGAACTCTCCCTGATTAATTTCAAGATTAATCTTATCTAGAGCCCGATATTCGACTTCACCGGTTTTATATATTTTACTTACTTTCTCTAAAGAGATCATTTCTTTTCCTTACTTGCTCAAAAATTCATCGGATATTTGTAAGTTAATTATAATATAGATAATTCATCTGACCAAATCTTTTGGGTTTTCTTTAATTAAAATTTTTCATCTCTATTAGGTAGCGTCATGATCATCAGAATCAGCTGGTATTAGTCTTTAGCTTAACTTCTTTTATCATGTAAGACCTTTAAAACTTGCAAGCTTGTATGAAGTTTGTTATAATCAAACCAGTCAATCTTACTTATTTTACAAACAAAACGAGAAAAATCATCAACCACCTTTTTGTTTGTTATTCTCTGTAAGTCTTATTATTTAATAAAAGGAAATCATGAATAAACAAGAACAAGAAAGACGCGCTAGACTTATGAAAATGCAAGCCGAGCGTTTGCCAGAAATCAAACGTCGATTTGAGGAAAATCAAAACCGTTCTAAAATTAGTGAATCTGAATATGCTCCTATAGAAACTGGAGCTGCAGTAATTTTTGAACAAGCTCAAAAGCGTAACTTTAATAGCAATTTTAAACCAGGTGGCAAAGATTTTGCTGCTCGTACTAAAAAGAAAACTACTGCTTCAGAAAAATTAAATGACAACTACTCTGCTGCAGCTGATCAACCAAAAAATAAGAAAACAGCTAAAACTAAAACTTCCAAAAATCTAAAAAATCTCAAAAATAGCGAAATAGAGGATCGTAAAGTCAATCTTTCTGTCTCTACTAGACGTGGTGATATGGTCCATCATCAGAGGATGCTATCGCAAGACGTTAATGCGCAGGCTACTCAGCATATCATCGGTATTCCAGTCAATAAGTCTCGCTATAATGGCTATAACGGCGCACAAGTTACAAACGCACAACTCAAATCTGCTCGACCTGATCCTGAAGCGGTGCGTATTATTCCAATTGGTGGTGTCGGTGAATTCGGTATCGGTAAAAATATGACCGCCATTGAGTATAAAGGTGAAATTATCGTTATCGATATGGGTGTACTTTTTGCCGGTGAGGATTATCCAGGTGTTAATTATATGGTGCCAGACATTAAGTATCTTGAAGATAATATGGATAAAATTAAAGCCATCCTCTTTACTCACGCCCACCTTGATCACATTGGTGCCTGTCGTCATCTTTTGCCAAAATTTAGCCCACTTACTCCAATTTATGCCACAGATTTTACCATTGGTATGATTAAAAAACAGATGAGCGAATTAGAAGATGTACCAGAAATGAATTATCAAGTCGTTGATCCGTTTAAACATGAAAAGCTTCAGGTTTCTGAACATCTCAGTGTTGAGTTTATTCATACATTGCACTCAATCCCAGGCAACTGTGCCATTATTATTCGTACGCCAAACGGTGTAGTCTATTTCTCAGGTGACTGGCGAGCTGAAACTCATCCAATTGAACGGCAAACAGATTACGAGCGCATTGATGAGATTGTTAAAAATGAGGGAATCACTCTGATGCTTAATGAGTCAACTAATATTGACTCTCCAGGGCATCATCCACACTCTGAATATGACGTCGGCGATAATATTGGTAAAGTCATGGATCACTATGCTAATGGTCGTGTAATTATCTCTTGTTTCTCCTCTCAGATCAACCGTATTGGTATGATTTTGGAACAAGCTTATCAGCGTGGACGCAAGGTTGCTTTCGCTGGTTTCTCAATGATTAATAATATCGAGGTTGCACTCCGATCAAAATGCATTAAGGTCCCTAAGGACACTGTGATGAAAATGGAAGATATTATCAAGCTTTCTGATGATAAAATTACGATTGTCTGTACTGGTTCTCAAGGCGAATTAAATGCTGTTCTTAATCGTATGGTTTCTGGCGCCCATAAGTTTATTAAGATTAAGGCTTCTGATACTATTGTCTTTTCCTCTAATCCGATTCCAGGTAATGAACCTCATGTGGTGAATACTGTTGATGGTCTTCTTCGTGAAGGTGCGCAAGTGATTCAGAATGGTAAAACCCATCTCACTAACATTGGTCCTCTTCATCTTTCCGGACATGCTTATTATGAGGACCACGTGGATTTTGTTACTCGCCTTCAGCCAAAGAATTACTTACCTTACCATGGTGAATTCTTCATGATGGAACATAACGCCGAGATGGCAGAAAATGTGGTTGGCATTCCCCATGATAATATCTTGATTGCTGATGATGGGGATATTATTGAACTTATGCCTAATCATACCATCAGGAAAAATGGTCGCATTCACGTTGGCAACAAACTCTACGATGATGCTGATAAACCAGTTCATGAAGCCGTAGTAAAAGACCGTATTCACATTTCACGCGAAGGTATTTTTATGATCGTTCTCACTCTTAGTAAGAAAACTGGACGTCTGATTAAAACTCCAGATATCGTTTCTCGTGCATTTATCTATCTTGATAATTCTGAGGAGCTAATCGGTAAAATTCGACATTATTTAAGACTGAAAACTGAAAAATCTATCTCTTCTGATCCAGAGCTCAAGGTATTGAAAGAAGAAATCAAAGAAGATATTACTCGCATCCTTTTCGACGCAACTGGTCATACACCAATCGTAATCCCAGTCATTAATAAAGTTTAGGGTTTTATTTGTTCATAAAAATAAAAATATCTTAACGATTATAGTTCCTCTTTCGAAGAAGACTCTGATAAATGAAAATAGCTAAAGTCAAAAAAACAATGGATCCAAAGAGGGAAATCTCATTATTATGTTAAATATAGAACCAAAGCAACTAAAAAATATTCTCTATAAATTTCAAATACCAAAAGATAAGTATATGATAGTATCAAGCGATGAACCAGATATTGATGAGTTTGTTTATGTTATCAGAAATGAAGCCAATACAATTAGGTTCCTTCTTACAAACTCTATTTTTCGAGTTGATTTTTTAAAGGAAAGAGTCTATTACGAGCATCTAGGCTATTGTTTAGGAAAAATGGTGCCACGAAGAATTAATACATTAGAGATAAAATCTGATAAAGATGATCCAGTTTTTGGATTTTTGTATAATAACTTTTCATTATATGAGTTAAAAAAGATAGACCATACAAAATAGATAGGCAATTTAAAAAGACCCTCTATAGAGGGTCTTTTTTGTCTTAATCCTAGTCTCAATAATTACTTGAATTTTTTGTCCTTGAACGGATCTTTTCTCAAGGGGACGTGAGCCATATCCAGATAGGGAGCCACTGTCTTCTTAAAGACGTAATCAAAGTCAAGCGGTAGATAAAGTGGTTTGTCATTGAAGAAATAGAGTGATTGGTCATTAAAATTCACAAGGAATGGAGCACGATCACTTCCTGAATCTCCCCAATGTAGATATCTCTCATCAATTGAGCCATTGTAGCCATAGAAGGTAAATTCCCTCGACCATTTTGCCAGCTTTTTATTTTTTAATTTTGAGGCATTTTTCAGTGCTTCATAGCTTGTAAATTTGTAATCAGGTTTACCCGCAGTGACTACTACTTCGGTAAGCTCACGAGTGTCCGCTGCAACATCTGGTTGATTACGGAAGGACATTCCCAATATAGTGCCATTGTCGAATCTTACTGCAAAACGGACTTCCTGCTCATCATTATTGAAGAACTGCGTCTCCATTGCACCATAATCATCGAGATACTGCTGGAGAGAGAGCTTATATCGTATAGAGCCATCATCTAAACTATATGCAGTAACATAGTCTTCCAGTTTTATCTCTGATTCCTTTCGTAAGCTCGTCCTATTTACAAACGGAGCTGGGAGATATTCTCCATTTTGGGGATTAGGAGCGTATACGTCCTCTGTTTCGGTATCATCCTCGCAGCCAGTTATGAGTGCTGCGGCAAGTATTAGAATTACGAGTATCATGTACAGTTTCTTCATGTGGTTACCCCCTCCTAAAAGAATAAGACTAGAAACTTAAAGAACTCTAGTCGTTTTTTGAATAGACACTTATACTATAACATAATATTTATATTTGACAAGATAGCGTAATAGCCCACTACTTATATAACAAATATATTGTGCAGAAAAACAAAGTGGAAATTTCATCACTAACTTTAGTTTTTTAAACCAATTTCTAGAGATCAAAATAAAAAACACTTTCAGTATCATGGGCAAAAGTAAAAGATGATACTTAGTTTCTCTTTTATTATATTGTCTATATCGAATTTGTCATATCAAAACTAGACTAAAAAACTATCAAATAATATATAATTACGATAATGAATATTTTCCCAGTTAATCATCTGCAAGAGTCTTCTATTGTAGCTAATCTAGTATATCTTTTCTTTTTTTTCATTATCTACTCATTTTTGGGCTGGATCATTGAGTGCTCTTGGGTTTCTTATGAGAAGAAAAAAATAGAAAACCGTGGATACCTCTTTGGTCCAATTTGTCCGATCTATGGAGTAGGTGTACTAATCTGTCTATTAATGGTTTCGCCGCTAAATCTCCCTTGGTATCTCGAGTTTTTCTTGATTATGCTATTTTGTAGTATTGTTGAATATTTTACGTCTGTTATTCTCGAAAAAATCTTTCACGTCAGATGGTGGGATTACACAAATAGCACTAAATTAAATCTAAATGGTCGTGTTTCTCTGATTACGTCTCTTGGATTTGGGACAGGTGGACTATTGGTTTTACATATTGTCCATCCAATTATAATTAGTTTTTTTAATCATTTTTCGTTATCGACTTTAGTTGTTTTCGCAATTATCTTGCTCATAATCTTTATTATCGATTTAGTCTTATCTTCGGTTGCAGCTGCCAGTATTAAAGACACCTTAAAAGGTGGGCGCGTTGATCTTACCGAAGAAATCAAAAAGCTTTGTCTAAATTATTACAAAAAAGCATCAAGAATGAGTCGCAAGATTACGCGAGAAGCTATAAGACGCATGAAAAGAGCACAACGTGAAGCAGGTAGGACGGTCAAAAGAGCCAAGCGCAATGCGCAAAGGAAAATTAAAAAAGCACAACATGAGACAGAAAGACGAGTCAGACTTGCAAAAAAGACGATAGTACAGGCAAAACAACAGTTTAATAAAACACTTGGCGGAAAAGATAGTAAAGACGAAAAGAAAAAATCCTAATCTAATTCATAAGTGATTAATTCACTATATTTTCGAAGCTCACAAATAAATGAGGATTCTTTATTCTTTACAGATAAAAAGAAAATTTTCTTTCGCGCTCTCGTCATCGCCACATAGAAAAGCCTCCTCTCCTCTGCAAATCCATTATCTCTGGTTAGTCTTAAATTTTTCCAGATCGTATTTAGTAACTTTCTTTTCTGTGAATTTTCTAATTCCGTTTGACTATTCTTCCGAAGAAGAGTTTTTCTTGCGAGCGTTATCAGTTCTTTTTCTTTTACTTGACTCGGAAAACCTAAAGTTGCATCCCGACAGTTAATAATGAAGACATAGTCGGCTTGTAGCCCTTTGGATCTATGTGCGCTACAAAATTTGATATTGAGGTCTGGTCTTTCTGGCATTAAAATTCTTGGTTCGTTAGTTTCATAATCAAAATTCAGGAATTCACAGTGTGAAATTTTTTTGATATCAAAATTATAACGCCCGAGCAGAAAGACTCTCGTATTTCTCGGCAAATTGAGAAAGAAGAAGCGTAGGGAATTGAGGTCGGTTCTTTCGGATGGTCCATTGATTTCAACTATTTGATCCGGATCTCGACAGTCTATTCCTTGAATGTTTTTAATTAGTTGTGTTCTGTTTTTCATGATGAAACTCCCCGACAGCTTTGCTAGTTGCTCTGGAAAACGATAAGTTTGTTCAATTTTAAATACTTTGGTTTCACCCCAATATTTCTTGAAACCTAAAATCAAGTCTATCTCGCTTCCCGCAAATTGATAGATGGTTTGCCAGTCATCACCCACACAGAATAGTTTAAAATTCTGTTTTTCTCTCAAATTTTTTATCAAAGCATATTCAAGTGGTGATATATCTTGATACTCATCAATTATCACAAAATCAAAGCAAAATGTTTTAAACCATTCTGGTCTTGCTTCATTCTTTATACTAATCAGACTTTTTATTGCCTTCTCTAAAAAGCCGGCAAAATCAACTTCACCTCTGTCAGCCATTTCTTTTATGTATTCCCGTTCAAGTCCTTCCATTTTTTGGATTTGTTTTAAGTTTTTGAGTCGTAATTCTTTTTGCCAAAACCAAGGGTATTCTGTGCTATTTGTTTGTTTCAAATCTTGATATTTAATATGGTAATTTCGCATCAAATAATATAGTCGATCATATACTTCCGCTTCTTCCTCAGGGATATTGAATCGAGCTTGTTTCAAAAAATCTTCAAAGCTTATTTCATTTAGTTTAATTTTCTCTGGTCCAGCTCGCTTATTTTGTTTAGCACTTCTCATAATTTTAAGAGCTAAACTATGAAAGGTTTCTACTCTCAAAAAATCACTAGGGTGATATATTTTAAAAATCTCATCATTTTTTAAAACTTCCGCCAAAATTCGTTTTTCTAATTCCATTCTCGTTGCACGCGTGAAAGATATTACTAAGATTCTTGGTAAAGTTTCACTTTTATTTTTTAGCCACTTATTTAAAATCCATTTAATTTTTCCGATAATCGTGGTCGTCTTGCCAGTCCCCGCCCCAGCCACCACTAAGGTATTCTGTGAATCATTCTCGATACTCTCTATCTGTTGTCTATCTAGTGAATATCCTTCAATAAACTTATAATCTAATTTGCTTCGCATTCTTCACCTCCTTTCTGTCTAAAAACTTAAATCTCCACTTAATTAAGTAAAATAAAAAAGAACACCAAAGGTGTTCTCCTAATATCTTATAGTTTGCAAGACCCTGCTTACTTAATTCAAGCTTAACAAATTATTCCATAAAGTAAATACTAAAAACAAAAGACCTTTTAAGTCTCTCAGTTTTCTTTTAAAATCCGCCATATGTTATTATCTAAATAGAGGAAAAACATGATTAGAGAAATGATTCCTGAGGACTGTAATGAAATAGATGAGATGCAGTTTGAACTACAGAAGTTCTTTTCTGAGCTCGACCAAACCCGTGAATCTTTGTCATATCAAAGTATTGATGATGCGCATTATTATATGCAAAAAATGATAGATGATACAAAGAGTATGAATGGTAAAGTATTTGTTGCCGAAAAAAATAACGTTGTCGTTGGTTTTATTCAGGGTGTTATTATTGAGCATAAAAAAGGAGAAGACAAAGTCTATGATTTGTCTCATAATCCGTCAAAAGAGGGGTGGATTGGTTTGCTATATGTAAAGCCAGACTACAGAGGGAGCGGCATAGGTCAAGAATTATTAGGTAAAATGAAAGATTATTTCATAGTCCAAGGTTGTACTAGTATCAAATTATTGGTTTTATCGGACAACGCTAATGCTATAGGTTTTTATAAGAAGATTGGGTTTATAACTCATAATTTAGAGATGGTGATGAAAGTATAATAGAAATGCAACATTAATAAAGAGAAAATGAGCCAAGAATTAGAACTAGAGCTAACTTTTTTAGCGAAAGAATTGCCGGATAATATTAAGTTGGTAGAGCCAACATGCATAGTTGACGTTTATGTCCCCGATATGCCGGAGCATTCACATCTTAGATTGCGTCAAAAAGGCGAGAAATATGAAATAACTAAAAAAATGCCGGTCAAAGAAGGAGATGCTTCTGAGCAAATTGAACAGACAATACCGCTAACAAAGGAAGAATTTATCGCATTATCTAGTTGTAGTAAGAAACGGGTGGTTAAAGATAGATATAATGTAGCGATTGAAGGTAAAATGGCTGAAATAGATGTGTTTACAGATGAATTAAAGGGTCTTGTATTGATAGATTTTGAATTTAGCACGGAGAACGAAAAATCAACATTTAAAATACCAGACATCGCATTAGCTGATGTGACTCAAGAGGAATTTATTGCCGGAGGGCTATTGGCTGGCAAGACGTATAACGATATTGCGCCAGAATTAGAACGCTTTAATTATCAGCCAATCAAATGATTAAAAAATCCTAGTTTTAATCTATTAATAAAAAACGCCCATAACAAGCGATTATTTAGAGTAAAAAAATCACCCAAAAGGTGACGATTGGGATTTTTACTCTAAAATGGTGCCCGAGACAGGACTTGAACCTGCACCTAGAAGCTAGACTAGCACCTGAAGCTAGCGCGTCTGCCAGTTTCGCCACTCGGGCATAGGTAGATTATATCATAGGCTATCTCTAGGATTATGTAATAATTCTACTAGAACAAAATAGATACAGCATTAAAAATCGAAAAGAGGGGCCTATATAGGTCCACCAGTTTACTTCTTATGCTATACTCATCTTATGGATAACTTGCATTATGATGGACCGATTTTGTTAGTAATTTTAGACGGAGTCGGTTTGCGACAAGATCGGTATGGTAACGCTGTACTTCAAGCTCATACTGAATTTATTGATCAGCTTTTTGAAAAATACCCTTGGGTTTCACTTGAAGCATCTGGCGAGGCGGTAGGGATTTTAAAAGGTCAAATGGGGAACTCCGAGGTCGGACACAACGCTCTTGGTGCTGGACAGATTATTAAACAGGGTATTGCTAAAATTGAAGACGATTTTCAGACTGGCACTATTTGGCAATCTGCAGCTTGGCGAGGCGCCATTGCTAACGTCAAAGAGTATAGTTCTATTTTACATTTTTCCGGTATCTTTTCTGATGGTGGAGTACATAGTTCGCTTTCTCAACTTCTCAAGATGCTTGAGCAAGCTCAAAAGGAAGGTATTGAACGTGTTCGGATTCATCTAGTACTTGATGGTCGTGATGTTCCGCCTCAATCTGCTGACCAATACATTAATATTCTCGAAGATAAAATCCAGTATCTCAAAACCATTTCTGATTTTCCGCTTGATTATCGAATTGCCAGTGGTGGCGGACGTATGGTTTTTATCGCGGATCGTTACGAATCAGATTGGAGTATTGTGAAAAAAGGTTGGGATGCTTTAGTTTATGGTAAGGCTGACCATTACTTCACCGATGCTACGCAGGCAATCACTGAAATGAGAGCAAAAGAACCTAGTCTGCAAGATCAATATTTTCCAAGCTTTGTAATTGTCGAACAGGATTCCGATCATCTGCCAGATCCTTCTCAACCGGTTGGCTTGGTTAAAGATGGTGACAGTTTTATCTATTATGACTTTCGTGCTGATCGTGCTCTTGAGATCACTAAAGCCTTTACGGAGCAAAATTTTCATGGTTTTGATCGCGGTACCGAGAACAATCGTCTTCTTAATGTCTACTTTGCTGGTATGACAGAATATGATGCTGATCAACATATCCCAGCTCATTGTCTAGTTGCTCCCATTAAAATTACAAATACGCTACACGAAATTTTAAGCAGAAATAATATTAGCCAATTGGCAGTTGCCGAAACGGTTAAGTTTGGACATATTACATATTATTTTAACGGTAATAGCTATGAACCTGCTAAAAAAGAAGAATTCTTAGAGATTAAATCTGATACACGTCCATTCGATGAACGCCCATGGATGAAAGCTGCGGAAATTACAGATGCTGTGCTTGAAAAAATATCTGAAACGGATCCTAATGGCAAGCCAAAGTATCAATTCGTCAGAATTAATTATGCTGGTGGTGATATGGTGGGGCATTTTGGTGAACTCGAACCGACCATTGTTGCTATGGAAGCAATCGATCTTCAATTAGATCGTCTAGCTAAGGTGGTTGACCAGCTCGGTGGCATGATGATTATCACCGCCGATCATGGCAACGCGGAAGAAGTCTATGATCCTAATACTAAACAACCTAAAACCTCTCATACTACAAACCCAGTCCCTTGTTGGTTTTATGACAACACTCAGAATTCTAGCCTCTATCAAATCAATCAGATTGAGCATTCAGGTCTTTCAAATGTTGCGCCCACAATTGCCAAGCTATTCAATATTCATGACCTACCAAGTTCTTGGCGAAAACCATTAGTTTAATAAAAATATCTAGAAAATTATACACGCTGTGATATAATCATGCTAGAAAATTACATTGGTGGAGAAATAAAGGAGTTATTATGCAAAAGATTACGAAAGCAATTATTCCTGTAGCTGGTTGGGGTACTCGTCGTCTTCCTATCACAAAAATTATTGAGAAATCAATGTTGCCAGTCGGTAACCGTCCTCTTGTTGATTATTCAGTGCAAGAACTTATTAAAGCAGGCATCACTGATATTTATATGGTTATTAGTAATGTCGAACCATGTCAGGTTAAGGAATTTTATAAAGATAATCTTGCCCTCAATGAATATCTTATTCAGAGGGGAAAATCAGATCGTTTAACTCTTGCCAAAACTCTACCAGATCACGTCAAGATTCATTACACTACACAGGATCCAGCAGGACGTTATGGCACCGCAGTTCCTATTGCTCTTGCTGTTGAGGAATATAAAATTGATGAGCCAGTTTTAGTCTTTATGGGTGATGATTTTGTCTGGAATCCAGATGGTGAATCTGCTGCCGAATCTCTCATCAATTCTCTGCAAAACGAAGACGAGTCAGCAATCTTAGGCGTAGAAATTCCAAAGGAGAAGGTCGAAAAATATGGTGTTCTTAATATTAAGAATAATCGTTTAGTTGGCGTAGTTGAAAAACCAACCGTAAAAGAAGCTCCATCTAACATGATTAACGTCAGTAAATATATCATGTCAAAAGATTTGCTTCGTCGTATTGTCAAATATGTGAAAACACATGATTTTGGTCCACTCGACCAAGAATACTTAGTTACCGATCCGATTGATGAGTACATTAAAGCCGGTGGTGTCATGCGAGTTGCTCCGACTAGTGGCGAGTATCTCGATGGTGGTTCGGTTGATGGTTGGGTACACGCCAATAACGTTGTAACAGGTTATAAAGAGTCAAAATAAATATATCACCCCACGAATATTTAGAAGAGGAGGATTATGGCAAAACCGCATACTTACCAAGAGGAAATTGGTTTAGTCGTCTCAAACATGCGTCGCGAAAAGGGACTGACGCAGTCGCAATTAGCGAAATTAATTGGGACTTCTCAGTCTGCAATTCATCGTATCGAAAAAGGTGATCAAAATACTTCACTCGAGATGATCAAAAAAATTTCCACTGCGCTCGGTGGTCAGATCCTCTCGATTAATGATTCTTCCTCACAGTCTTTTCGTGTAAATGGTGGTCGTACTCTCAGTGGTACAATCACCATCAATACCTCCAAAAATGCTGCAGTTGGTCTACTTTGTGCCAGTCTTCTCAACCGTGGACGTACAATTTTGCACCATGTTGCACGCATTGAAGAAGTTTTTCGTATTATCGAAGTATTAGAATCGATTGGCGTTAGGTGTCGTTGGTTTAATCGACGTAAGGATTTAGAGATCATTACTCCGCGTGAATTAAAAATGGACGAACTTGATCTTGAAGCTGCAAGAAAAACTCGTTCTATCATTATGTTCTTAGGACCACTTCTACATCGATATCAAAATTTTAAATTACCATATGCTGGTGGTTGTTCTCTTGGTACTCGCACCGTCGATCCTCATCTTCGTGCTCTTTCAAGTTTTGGACTTAAAGTCGACGCCAAATGTAATGCAGGTTTTTATGAAGCCACTGTTGACCAAACATCACTAAGTAACAAGTCGAATAAACGTATTGTACTTATTGAACGTGGTGATACTGTAACTGAGAATGTTTTGATGGCAGCTGCACTCTTTCCAGGAAAAACTACGATTATTGGGGCTTCGCCAAATTATATGGTTCAAGACGTTTGTTTTTTCTTGCAAAAACTAGGTGTTAAAATTCAGGGAATTGGCTCTACTACTCTTGAGATTGAGGGTCTAGAAAAGATTGATGATGATGTTGAGTATTATCCAAGTGAAGACCCTATCGAGGCAATGTCTTTCATTGCTGCCGCCTTAGTTACTAAATCCGAGATTACTATCAGTCGGGCGCCTATAGAATTTCTAGAAATTGAGTTAGAAGTCTTACGATCTATGCATGCACAAATTGATCGATCAGAGGAATATCGGGCATATAATGGTGAAACCAGATTAGTCGACCTTACCATTCATCGAGCCGACCTCGTGGCTCCGACAGATAAAATTCATCCTATGCCTTTTCCAGGGTTAAATATAGATAACCTTCCATTTTTCAGCGTTATTGCAGCTACTGCCACTGGTCGTACTCTTATTCATGACTGGGTTTTTGAAAATCGTGCCATTTACTCGACATACCTCGCAAACCTCAATGCAAAAATTGAGTTACTCGATGCACATCGCGTTTATGTTGAGGGACCCACAAACTGGCATTCGGCTGAACTTGTTGCTCCGCCAGCTTTACGCCCTGCTGTAGTAGTTTTAATTGCGATGCTTGCAGCCCCAGGTATATCGATTTTACGCAATGTTTATTCCATCAATCGTGGCTATCAAAACTTTGCCAAACGTCTTAATCATCTTGGCGCCGACATTTGTCCACTTTCCGGTATCTAAATCTGCTTATGCTATAATCAGCATATGCTACAGGTGTTTAAGTCAAAGAATTTTGAGGAAATTATTTCTAATATCAAAATCTCGAAAGTAGTTTTCAGTTGTTTGCTTATTATTTCGTCTATCTTTGCAGGGATCTGCTGTCAAATCAACCAAACTGAGCAAAATGCCACTTATGTAAAAAAATATCTCGCTAGTAAAAAGGGCTATTACAGTAACTTGGTGTCGTATACACGACGTCAAATTGTCGAAAAATATTATGGAGCTCAAAGCCAAGAGGATGATTTTTCCGATCATTTCAAATCAAATTTTTATGCAAGTTTAAACCAAAATCCGAATCAAAATCAAAAAGAGGGTGTGGTTTTTATGCAATTAAAATACTTAAATGAATATTTTTCAGAAATTCTAGAACAGGTTATCAATCAAAATTCTTACGAAATTCAACTAAATCGTGCCCTTGATTTCAGGTTCGCTAATCAATCAAATTATGGCAATATCAAAAACCAGATTTTGAACAATACTGCAGCGCAAGCCGATCAGATACTTTCAAGAGAACGCATTACCATTGACCCTATTATTTTAGGAACTTTTATTACTCCTTTAGTTGATACTTACTATAATCAATTAATCTCTGTTAGTTTTTCAAAAAGCAACCAAAATCAAAACAATCCTACTCTTCGTTTTTTTATTCTTAATACTCCAATCTTTCTCTTTCTATGCCTCCTCATTGTGGGATATTTTTTCTATTCCAGTGTCATCGGAAAAATTATAGTTTATTGTTTTGTCCTCTGCCTCTTCTTCATGTCATTCCTGCTGCAGATTCCAGCTTCAAATCAAAATATTGATCTAACTTACAATCAGATAAATTTTGTTGAAAAATAATAATGTTATAATCTAAATATGAATATTTTTACGGAGGGTCTTAATCCTGCACAAAAAGAAGCAGTAGAAACGCTAACTGGTCCGGTTTTGATTTTAGCGGGAGCGGGCTCTGGTAAAACAAAGACTTTGACTCACCGAATTGCTAATTTAATCGCTCATGGTATTCCAGGAGAGTGCATTCTTGCTGTTACTTTTACGAATAAAGCAGCGAAAGAAATGCGTGAGCGACTTTGGCGTTTGTTACAGCAAGCGAGGTCGAATGCTCTTTTAACTCCTAGTCCAGTTGATGACGTAATTACGGAAAATACTTCTCTTCTTGCGGCAGATTCAGATTTTGGGGCGGACATAGATAATGATGGTTTCACAAATCCACCTCGCAGTTTTATGCCATATATGGGGACTTTCCATGGCATCTGTGTCCGGATTCTGCGAATTGAACATCAAGCAGCAGGATTAGATCAAAATTTTGTAATTTATGATACTGATGACCAGATTTCACTCATCAAGCAATCAATGAAAGATCTTCGTATTGATGATAAAACTTTACGTCCAAAATCAATCCAAAGCACAATTTCCCATTGTAAAAATATTGGACAGACACCTGCAGAATATGAAGAACAGGCGTATTATCCGAATCAAGTAAAAATCGCAAAAATCTTTGCAAGATATGAAAAGCTCAAGCGGGAATCGTTTGCTCTAGATTTTGATGATTTATTGCTTGAGGTAACTAATTTATTTGAACAACATCAAGAAATACGTCAAAAATGGCAGAACCGTTTTGAACATATTCTTATTGATGAATATCAGGATACTAATCATATTCAGTATCGTCTTGTCAAAGCCTTAGTCAACCAAAGTCGTAATATCTGTGTCGTGGGGGATGACTGGCAATCTATTTATTCATGGCGTGGCGCCGATTTTACGAATATCCTCAATTTTGAACGTGATTTTCCAGGGGCTAAGACCATTAAACTTGAACAGAACTATCGTAGTACTGGCAATATCCTAACAGCTAGTCAAAAAATAATTAATCAAAATAAGACACGTACAGATAAAGAGCTATTTACTACCGCAGGCGACGGGGAACCAGTCGAGATTCAGTCGCTTCTTGATGAATCGGCAGAGGCTAATTTTGTGGCACTCAAAATCATTAATCTATTGTCAAATGCCAAAACAAAGATGCAAAATGGTGAATTAACCAAAGACTATACTAGCTATTCAGATTTTGCTGTTTTATATCGCACTAATGCACAATCATATGCTCTTGAAAAAGCTTTTATTTCTCATCAAATCCCTTACAAAATAATTGGTGGAGTGCGTTTTTATGATCGTAAAGAGATAAAAGATGTCTTAGCCATTTTAAAATTAATTGTTAATTTCCACGATCGTATTAGCTTAGATCGAATCTGTCAGAATATTCTCTCTGGTATTGGCGCTGCCAGTCTAGAGAAAATTCACAATTATTTAAATCAATCCGAGGCTTATGACGAAATGATTCAAGGAAAGAATAATGTTCTGCTTGACATAGGTCTATCCGATATCCTTAGTGGCAAGGCAAAAAATAGTTTTATCAGATTGCAAAATTTCTTACGTGGACTTTCGACGGATATGAAGCCATCAGAGATTATTGAACACGCTATCAGCTATTTTAATCTTGCAGAAATGGTTCAAGATGGTACACCAAGCGGTAACGAGCGCGCAGAAAATCTCAGCACGATGATTGGAAATGCTCACGATTTTGAATCTTTAGATGATTTTCTCGCGGAAGCTAGTTTAATGTCCTCTGTCGACGAAGAATCCTCAACAAATTTTGTTACACTTATGACCATCCATGCGGCTAAAGGTCTTGAGTTCCCTGTAGTCTTTTTGGTTGGACTTGAAGAGGGGCTATTTCCCAGCCTGCGCTCTGATGATGAGGAATCCATCGAAGAAGAGCGTCGACTCGCCTATGTTGGTATGACAAGAGCCAAAAAGTTGCTTATTCTTACTTATGCTGGGTCAAGATATAGTAACGGACAGCGAAGTTATAATATGCCATCTCGGTTTTTAATTGAATTAGGCTACAATCCTTACGACTCCTCAAATCCTTATTCAAACTCTTCAGGTTTCTTATCTGAACGAGATTATCAGCAAAAAACTTCCATCCATAATTTCGATCCTTTTAATGATAATATCGAATATGACGAGATTGACCCCTTTCAAGACAGCTTTGATTCTTTTTAAAAATAACATCATTATAATGATACCTGATTTACTCTTCCAAGATGATTTCGAGTTGTCTAGAAGTAATCAGCTTAACGAAAATCCTTAGAGAGTTCAGCACCTTTGCAACATTTGGATAGGAGTCATTCTTAAGGTTG
>CAUUYE010000010.1:0-32058 GCA_963549315.1 uncultured Candidatus Saccharibacteria bacterium
CGGATCCTACGTATGACCGCGGCTGCTGGCACGTAGTTAGCCGATCCTTATTCAAAGCTTACCATCATATTTCTCGGCTTTAAAAGCAGTTTACAACCCGAAGGCCTTCGTCCTGCACGCGGCATTGCTCCATCAGGCTTTCGCCCATTGTGAAAGATTCCCTACTGCTGCCTCCCGTAGGAGTCTGGGCCGTGTCTCAGTCCCAGTCTGGATGATCATCCTCTCAAACCATCTAACGATCGTCGACTTGGTAAGCCTTTACCTCACCAACTATCTAATCGTACGCAAGCCATTCCCAAAGCGCATAAATGCTTTAATCCAAAGATCACATGCGGTATTAGCTAATCTTTCGACTAGTTATCCCTCACTTTGGGGTATGTTCTCACGCGTTACTCAGCCGTCCGCCGCTCGTCATCAGCTTCACAGTTCCCTCGAATCTTTCCACTCGCATAATAGCCAAGTGTGTCAAGAGAACGGTGAAGCCATGTTACCGCTCGACTTGCATGTATTAGGCATGCCGCCAGCATTCATCCTGAGCCAGGATCAAACTCTCCATTAAAGGTCAATGACCTAAAACTTATAAATTTGAAAACTCAAATAAAAAAATAAAACTGACGATGAAAGAAATGGAAATTCGCATGACTATAAAAATCACACATATAAACCATTTCAAATTGCACAACTGAATTGTTAAATTTCAAAAGCATAGAGATACACACTCACTCGCAGCATTTGTATGCCCTAATAATAGATTAATCAGGTAAAACTGTCAATACATTTTTCTGACTTTTTTTAACTTTTTTGTACTTTTCTTTTTTTACTCTTTTTCATACTCCTACATACAAACAATCTTTATGAGCGTAGCAATAAAAACGCCGATCAAAAAACCTGCAATTGTCTCATATATAGTATGTCCTTCTACAACCCTCAACTTCTTCATCTTTGAAGCACTATTTTTATTTCTCTCTTCAATAATCTTATTCAGAATTTCTCCATGTTCACCAACCGAATAGCGCACATTTGTCGCATCATAAATAATAATCAGTGTAGTACAAACCGCCAAAGCAAAGATAGTTGAATCTAAACCGCTAACATACCCTATTGTCAATGTCGCCGCAGTAAAACTCGCGGTATGTCCAGAAGGCATTCCTCCAGATTTCACCATATAATATATTACATCTTGTAATGTAGTTTTTCCTCGTTTTCCAATCACAAAAAAAATTAATTTCAAAACTTGCGCAACAAACCACCCCAGAACAAACGCCAAAAAAACATAAAGGCTATCCATACTTACATTTTATCATACTTCTTTCATTTTCAAAAAACTATAGCCGCCACAATAAAACGGACGGCCATAGTTTATCTATAAAGATTATAGGTTAACACCTATAGTAGGATATAGATTTTTAAGGTACACCTCATCTCAATTCTTGGTGATAATATTGAGAGATTTTTTCTTTTTTGAGAGAGTTTATCACCAATCTTCTCTTTTAGTCTGAAATAGTTTCATCTTTTTTTGAATGAATTGAGAGGAAGATCTTACATAATATGGCACCCATAATTGTGCCTGCTATAAACCACACCCACCATAAATTGAATATTATATTACTTTCTTTTTTTGCTTCACCTAACTTTGGTACATTCACTGTATCTTGTTCTGTTTTATCTTCATTCTCTGATGAGCTATCATCATTAGTTCTCTGCTCCGTCTCCTCAGATGTATCCTCAACCTCAACTTCATCGTTTTCATTATCAGTTGATGTATTCCCATCCTTATCTTCACTGTCTGTACTCTTGGCAACAAATATATTTTTACTCTTATAGCTCGAAACAACTTCCTTTTCTCCATTATCTAGCCTCTTGTCATCATCTTTTTCGTAAGCTATTTCTTTAGACTCCTTATTTGTTTCACTTTCTTGTTTCGGTGTATTTTTAGTTTCATCCTTCTGCTTAGTATCTTCCTGCTGCTTCCCCTGATTATTCTCCTTTTGAGGTTCTTCCTCCTTCTGTTTAGGCTCTTTTTCAGGTTGGTCTACAGGCTTAGGTACTTCCTTATTTTCTTCATCTATTTTTCCGATATTTAAATCTTCACTCTCATATCCATCAGATTTTCTCACCTTTTCCCCCTCCACATACTTCTTTTTTGGTGCCTCATGCGCTTCATAGATCACATTTAGTGTTGTTTTCGATTCATCATATGATTTCACTCGACAATCCTTACCGGGGTACCAATATAGCATACATTCAGTTTTAAACCTGACCCGTCCATTGTAAAATGTATTATCATCGAGTTGTAACACGAACACTATATCGTTTGACCATTCATAAAATAAATCAAAAGTTGGTTTAATCCAAAAATATCTATCAGTAGATTCATGTCTATCCGTTATCTCTTCATAATCATTTTTTGTAGCAAAGAGCTTAGTAGTCCATTCGTTGTCAAAAACGTTCGCCTCATACAGTCCGGCATTATCAATTGCAAAACCATACCACCTCACCGATGCAAAACCAATCCTTTTTATCTTACGACCAGCCAACCATTTTTTATTTATTGAAAATTCGATTTGGCTATTCGTCCTATCTAGACGATCCATATTAACGGCTAATTTTCCATCAACAAACGGAATTGGTACATGCACATGCCCATCATAGCTAGGTGGTAACATCTTAGGTTTTTCAATTTTCCAACTACCTTCTGGTTTATTTGGATGTTCACGATCATCTATATCTGTATTCTCTGTTGCCCCAGTTCCCTTCGCGTCCCCACCTAGAGCAAAAGTCGATGGAGCCAAATTCATCACTATGGCAGTACTCATTACCATCATGATTGCACCTGTTTTAATTTTTTTGATATGTCTTTTATTCATATCTTTTTCCTCACTTAACTTTTCTTTTAACCGCACGTTAGCATGCTAGTTCAAGAATAGGCAACCATAACCATCATCTTTTTAAAAATAACAGAGATAATTTTTATTTTTTTCCATTTACTATAAGCAAGATATAATCTAGCATCAGCAAAATGACCCAACAAAATTAAAATACCCAAAAGGGTATTTTAATCATCTATACTCAAGTGCTAGTTTCTACTAATCTTCTTCTTTTTCTTCAGGTAATACAATTCCTAATGAAGCCACCGTATCACCTTCAGTAAGTCTCATAATTCTCACACCTTGTGTAGCACGTCCCAGCACAGGAATATCCTTCACCGCTACACGAATTGCCTGTCCATTACTTGACATCATAATCACTTCTGAAGCATCAGGGTCCAATGTATGTACTGCCACAATCGGTCCAGTCTTAGTAGTTACTGACGCTACCTTTATTCCAACACCGCCACGCTTATGTGTCGGGAAATTCGAAACTAAAGTTGCCTTACCGTAACCATTAGCAGATACTGCAATCAACGTTTGTTTTGGATCCGTTACTACATCCATCCCAACAACTTCATCTTTCGGACGTAACCTTATTCCACGCACTCCCATAGCAGAACGTCCCATCGCTCTTACATCCTCTTCATTAAATCGAATCGCCTGTCCAGCAGAAGTGGAGATAATAATATCATTCTTTCCAGTTGTCGCCTTTACCCATTTTAGCTCATCTCCAGGATCAAGCTTAATCGTAATCAATCCATTTGAACGCACATTCATATAATTTTTAACTGCTGTCTTCTTTATAGTCCCTTTCTTTGTAGCCATAAAAAGGAAACCAGTTTCAGGATCAATACCATCATTATGTTTTATAATCTCCGTAATTTTTTCATCCGGATGCATATTCAAAAGATTCACCGCTGCTGTACCTTTAGCCGTCAAAGAAGCTTGTGGCACCTCATAAGCCTTCATCCTAAAAATTCGACCTTGCGAAGTGAAAAAATAAAGATAATCATGTGAATTGGCTGTAATAATCTGGGAGATCACATCTTCCTCTTTCGTAGTCATTCCCCTCTTACCTTTTCCACCCCTATTCTGACGACGAAAATCAGTCTGAGAAACACGCTTAATATAATTCTCAGCAGTTAGTAATACCACACTTTCCTCTTCAGGGATTAATTCTTCCTCTGAAAATTTACCAAGCTCATGATTAAAGATCTTACTTCGCCTCTTATCGCCATATTTTTCTTTCATTATCAAAAGTTCATCTTTCACTACAGCAAGAACTTTTGCTTCATCAGCTAAAATCTCCTCGTATTTTGCGATCATCGCCATCAGTTCTTTGAGTTCAGCTTCAATCTTATCGCGCTCAAGACCCTGCAAACGACGTAATTGCATTGCCAAGATCGCTGCTGCCTGAATCTCCGAAAGACCAAATCGCTCCATCAAACGCTTATCCGCGTCATCATAGGATTCTCTAATCGTCTTAATTACTTCGTCAATATTATCAAGCGCAATCTTTAACCCTTCTAAGATATGTGCTCGTTCTTTTGCTTTTCTCAAATCATATTCAGTACGACGACGAATTACTTTCTGACGATGCTTAATAAATTCAGTCAAAATCTCCTTCAACCCCATAATTCTTGGTTGAATCCCATTCACTAATGCTAAAACATTATAATGAAAAGTAGTTTGAAGATCAGTTAATTTATATAGCTGGTTCAAAATCTTCTTCGGATATGCATCTTTCTTTAGTTCAACTACGACTCGAATTTTACCCCTCGCCGATTCATCTCTCGCATCTGCGATATGGGTCATTTTTTTATCCAAGACTAGCTGTCTAACCTTTTCGATAAATGCTTCCTTACTCATGCCATATGGTACTTCAGTTACTACAATATTGAATCGACCGTTCTTTCTCTCTTCAATATTTGCTACCGCTCTAATTGTTACTGATCCTTTACCAGTCGCATAAGCCTGTTTCATCGGTGCACCACCATACACCTCCGCTCCAGTTGGAAAATCTGGACCCTTCACATACTTCATCAAGTCCTCTAAAGTCGCTTCTGGATTATCAATCAAAGCTACTGTTGCATCCACCACCTCTGATAAATTATGTGGTGGAATATTTGTTGCCATACCAACTGCAATACCCATCTGTCCATTCAGTAAAATATTTGGTACTGCTGCAGGTAATACTACTGGTTCTTTCTCTGTTCCATCGAAATTATCACGAAAATCTACTGTCTCTTTTTCAATGTCTGATAAAAGCTCTGCGCCCACCTTATCCATTCGTGCTTCTGTATAACGAGATGCTGCTGGGTCATCACCATCCATCGAACCAAAGTTACCTTGACCTTCTACCAAGGTATATCGCATCTTCCAAGGCTGCGCCAAGTTCACCATTGCATCATAAATTGACGAATCACCATGTGGGTGATACTTACCCATCACCTCACCCACAATACGAGCTGATTTAACTGTTGCGTGTGGTGCCTTCCATCCATTTTTATACATTGCATAAAGAATTCGTCGATGTACTGGTTTTAATCCATCCCTTACATCTGGTAATGCACGGTCAATAATCACTGACATTGAATATCGAAGGAAAGAATCTTCCATCACATTTTCTACAGTCAACTCCTCAATACCATCTTCTGCTCTTTTAGCCGTCAGGTTACCTACATGCACATCTTCCATTGCCTCTTCAGAATCAACTGATTCTTTTTCATCTGCTTCTGGATCACTTAATTTCTCATTTTTAGAAGTTTTTCCCATTGTCTCGTCCACACCCTTATCATCAGAAGCATCCGGCACTCCGCCAACCTTACTTACGTGTTCTTCATCTAGATTTTCTGAATTGTTCTTATTGTCCTGCATTATTATTCCTTTCTAGATTAGAAGTCCAAATCATCAATTTTAACTGTTGAAGCTCTTGATTGAATAAAATTCTTACGTAACTCTACTTCCTGTCCCATCAACTTCGTAAAAATTGCATCTGCCTTCTCAGCATCCTCAATATTCACTCTAATCAATACCCGATTTTCTGGGTTCATCGTTGTATCCCATAATTGCTGAGCATTCATCTCACCAAGCCCCTTAAAGCGTTGTTGGGCTGTATAACCTGCCTGTTTAAATCGTTCATCATCAGCATTAATCTTGAGTCCCTCTTTTTTACGCTCCTCAATACGTTTTGCAATTTTTGCTTCTAGCGCATCCTCGTCATAAATATAATCAATTTTTCTAGCAGAGCCAGTTCCCTTAATTAACCCAAACAGTGGCGGTTTTGCCAAATAAACATGTCCTCCCTTTACCACCTCTGGCATATAACGGAAAAAGAAAGTTAAAAGCAGAGTAGAAATATGTGCTCCATCCACATCAGCATCGGTCATAAATACAATTTTATAGTAACGTAATCCAGAAAGGTCAAACTGGTCACCAATTCCTACTCCTAACGCTTTAATCAAGGATACTAACTCCGCATTAGCATACATCTTATCGAGTCTTGCTCTTTCAGTATTCAAAACCTTACCTCGGAGCGGTAAAATTGCCTGAATCTTAGAATTACGCCCTTCTTTCGCCGATCCCGCTGCCGAGTTACCCTCTACGATGAAGAGTTCACACTCTGTTCGATCTCTTGAAGAACAATCCGCTAACTTCGAAGGTAGATTAAGCCCCTCAAATGCACCCTTACGGATTACGTTATCTCGTGCCGCCCTCGCTGCCTTACGTGCTCGCGCCGCCAGTGTAGCTTTTCCTACAATCTTCTTTGCAATCGCCGGATTTTCCTCTAAGTAGTAGCCAAAGTATTCCGACATTACTTTGTCCACATATCCCCTCACCTCCGGGTTACCCAGTTTATTTTTCGTCTGTCCCTCAAATTCTGGATTGGGAATCTTCACTGAAATAACCGCAGTCAACCCCTCTTTAATATCATCCCCAGTTAAATTATCTTCCTTCTCTTTTAAGAGATTATTCTTTCTTGCGTAATCGTTAATAGTTCGATTTAAAGCCGTCCTAAAGCCCACCACATGAGTTCCACCTTCCGGTGTTAACACGTTATTTGCAAAAGGCTTCATTGTCTCTGTATAGGTATCATTATACTGTACTGCAATTTCGACTTCCGCGTCTTCAATCTGTTTATCAACATAAAAAATATCATCAGATAAAACTTCCTTACTTTCATTAAGACGCTTCACATAACTCTTAATCCCCCCCTCAAAATAAAACGACTCCCTCTCCCCACTTCGCTCATCAAATACAGAAATCAAAACCCCTTTTGTCAAATATGCTTGATGTCTTGCATAATGTGATACCCAATCATAATCAAAAGTTGTTGTTTCCTTAAAAATTGTTGGATCAGGGTAAAAGACAATACAGGTTCCCTGTTTATTAGTTTTCTTTGAGTCATCTAACTGCATAATTGTTTTACCAGTCTCAAACTCAATATGATGTACCTTCTTATCTCGGTAAACTTCCGCAATCATCTTCGTTGATAATGCGTTCACCACTGAAGAACCTACTCCGTGTAATCCAGAAGAAACCTTATATCCCCCACCACCAAATTTTCCACCAGCATGTAGTACTGTTAATACTGTTTCTAGTGTTGACTTATGCGTTTTTGGATGAATATCCACCGGAATACCACGTCCATTATCTTCGACTTTTACTCCACCATCCTTCTGTAACGTAATCAAAACCTTTGTTGCATAACCAGCAATTGCCTCATCGATTGAGTTATCAGCAATTTCCTTAATTAAATGATGTAGCCCATCATAACCAGTCGATCCAATATACATCCCAGGACGCACACGGACTGGCTCCAATCCCTCTAGAACTTGAATTTCGGAGCTGTCATATTCCTCAGCTTTCAGTTTTTCAGCCATCAAACAAATTACCTCATTAAGTTTTTACGCTGATACCTAAGACTCTCTGTAACTCGATCATTTCTTTCTATTTCTTGATTAAAGTCAAAACTCAAAACTCAAGAACAATCCTCGATCGTTCACCTCACTTGATATCTGTATTCAGTATAACCTGTAATCCTTAAACTGTCAAGATAAAACACCATTCTAAAGCATTCTAAAGCTTTCTAAAAGCCATATCTCATTTTATTAGTATTTCCACCTAAAATACAGCAACTTTAGCTTAAACACGCCTACACTGCTTTAGAAGCAATATAATCTCTTTTTATAGAAATTTACTTAATGTAATTTGATTACATCTCCTGACTGCATCTTCCCTGTATTTTCTCTGGCAACCTGATCTATTTCTTTTTTATTTTTCATTTTTTCTTTAGCTATTGAAGACTTCGCATCCTGTTCACTAGAATCTTGCTCCAATATCTCATTTTTTTCACCAATCTGTTCATCATTTGTCTCTTGAGTTAGCTTTGCTAATTCTGCATCGATCTCCTCAAGAGTTAATTCTTTTTTATCTGACTCATCTTTTGTTTTCTTATACTGTCCAATTATTTGTCTTGCTTCTGGTGAACCAGGAATCGCTCGATCGGCTGGTACCTTAGCTACGCCAAGATCAATTCCCTGATTATCTTTCTTTACTCCTATCCTAGACAAGAAATCTCCATTCGTCTCACCACTTTGACTTGAAGGTATAGTGTCACCTTCCCCAGAAACGTTTAATCGATCGTTAATTTCCTTCTCGACCTCTAATCCAGGTCGACCATATTTTTTAGATGAATATTCCCTCAATGATTCAAATATTTTTCGATCCTCTTTCCCCATTGGAGCAGGTAGTTCCATCGTAAACGGCGCTGATGGCATACCATTCATTAGGACTGTTGTGATTGCATGATGATTAGGCTGTTTATGCAAATCCTCCGCTTTAAACACTGGTGTAAACACCTTCTCAAGCATTTCAGCATCCGTTACACCCACGCGTCCTGCCACGATGGTACCAACGTTGCCTAGCACTCCTTCACGTATCTTATCTGTAAGCTGTGTCATAAACTGGTTTGCCACAATTAAGTTAAGTCGGAACTTTCTTGCTTCTGATAAAATCGATTCAAAAGAATCTGTTGAGAAATTCTGAAATTCATCCACAAATAGACAAAAATCCTTACGCTCACTCTCTGGAGTATCTACACGCGACATTGCTGCAGTTTGAAACTTCATCACAAAAATCATACCTAACAGTTTTGAATTTAATTCCCCCAATTTACCTTTTGACAAATTAACCAACAATATCTTCTGTTGATCCATAATCTCACGAATATTAAATCCAGATTTTACTTGCCCTAATACTCGTTTCATCATTGTATTTTGTTTAAACGGACTCCATTTTGATGCAAACCACGTAATTACTTCGCCTGCATCATTTGATTTTTGAGAAGCTGGAAATTCCTTCGTCCAATAATCATATAGATCTCTATCTGTAACATATTTCAATTTATCTATCACTAAATCTTTATTTATAAAAGGACTCGGGATATCCAAAAAAGTTGCTCCCTTTGGGTCACTCATCAAAAGCAGTGCCGCATTCCTAAACATTTGTTCACCTCGCGGTCCAAAAATACCAGTATGCCCAGGATCATATAACGAATACAACATATTGATACCTTCCTGCACGATAAAGTCTTTTTCTTCTGGCGTTTTTGCTTCCAACATATTCATACCAATCGGGTATTCCATATCTGATGGATCAAAATAAATCACATCATCTATTCGATTCTCTGGAACCATAGATAGCAATTCTTCTGTTACATCACCATGTGGATCAATAAAACAAAAACCTTTACCATCCAACATATCTTGATAAGCAATATTTTTTAAAAACACAGATTTACCCATACCAGATGCACCGATTACATACATATGACGTCGTCGATCATTGGTACTTAATCTAATTTCCTTAGTTGCACCACGGTATACATTTCTTCCAATCAATACTCCATCCTTAATCAAAGTTGCAGGACCATCAACTTGTTTCGTCATCTGTCGTTCAACACCACTCGAAGGGATTGACATCTGTGATGGTAAATGAAAAATCGACGCTAGTTCAAGAGTATTTAGAACAACTTTTTTATTCGTTACTGGGAAAAAACGAAAAATATAATCTGTAACTAGTTGATCTATTTTTTTATTCAAATCATACTTAAAGCCATTCGAATTTGGTGAATCAAACTGAGAAAACGCCGCAACAACGCCACCAACCAACCCTTCACTTCTTACCTTTGAATCCGAATGTGCAACAATCCGGATCAAACATTCAAAGACTGGAAATTTTATTTTATTTTCTATTGCTTGAATCTCATCCTGTTTTCTTTGTGATAATTCAGGATTTTTTTGTTCATCCTTATCTTTTTTGTGTTCATCAGGCACTTCAAAGGGGGCTCTGATAATATCCATCAATAAATAAAGTATTCGAGTTGGCAAGCTAGACCCACGACTGCCAAAACCTTTTTTACCTGCTTTTATATTTTTTATTTTTTGTTCCGCATTTTTTGACCAGCTTGACGATAATGGTCGAAACATTACCTGTAATCCTAACCCCTCACCGCTTCTCACCTTCGAAAATGCGTTCAACAACGCTAATTGAGCATCCCATTTCATATCCTGAAATGTCATAATCGGATACTCAACATCTTTTTTCATGATTAATTCACCACCAGAAATAGTATCCTCAACCTTCAAAGCTTGTCCAATAATATTTTTGGTATCATCAGAATCCATTCCACTTTTGCTAAAGATATCCTCCACTTCAGTTTCTTCAAGTCTAGCAGTTGGATAAGAGGTCAAAATGGCTTGTTTCACCGTTTCCGTTAATACTGCAGGTACCACAGCATAATATTTAACAAAACCATCTACTGCAACAATCTCAAACGAAAAATATTTCTGTCCATAAATATGTGTCTTCAACCCTGCTTTTTTTATTGTCGAAGAGATAATTGTATACATAATTGTAGCCTGCGAGATTGCTTCGTCATTTACATCTCGCTCATCTCTTCCACCACTCTGGATATCATCAGTAGACGGCGGTAAATGAATCAACATTGGTATCAGTTTCAATGCTCTTTCGTATTCTTTAGCTTTACGTTTTTGTTTTAGTATTCTTATTACAGCAAACAAAGCTACTATGACTACTATTAGAAAAAAAGTTATTCCAACTAAAACTCCAGCATCCCACTTCTTCGTTAGCACATCGTAAGATGAAGTTGACTGAGTCTGTTTGTCTCCACCCAAACCTGTAGACTTTTTTTGTTCATTTTCCTTAGAGCTTCCCTTTGACTGGCGATTCTCACTCTGGAATAATTCCTCAACCCTATTACTCATTTCGATCTTCCATTCATCTCCATAGTAAGCAAAAAATCATTTTGTTGATAATTCACCCGTCTCAACTTTCTATTCATTTCCCTGACCCAAAATTCTTCCATATCGATCTAATAACAACTTAGCAGACAATTCTCGTTTCTTTCTATATTTCTCTTCTGGATCCTTCATCTTAACCACTTGATCAACCGCCTTTATAAATTCTGGTTCCAATCCATCGATATCTTTAGCTTTAGGTAAATCTGTTCCCAGTAACCTACCCTGCTTGTCATAAGAAATATTATCAATTGTTATAACTTCTCCAAGTGGAGTCTGTTCCTTTACCTCCTGCTCTCCCAAAAAATCAGTTGCATTCAGCCCAGCACCGCCCAAAACACCAGTTTTATCATATGATAAAGATCCCCCCTCATTCACTCTATTCATATTATCTGGAAGCTGTTCAACTTTTTGTTCAATTTTCTTCTCTATTGAATCATCTACTAATAATGGATCAACATTTTTTTGATTTGGATTATACTCAGGAGCCTCAAAATTACTCCATTGCCCCATCATCTGACCTGGCCCAACATTTCCATTATCCATGACATTATTTTACCATATCCATTTTAAATCTGATATGCTATGTCTCACTAATTTTTCCAAAAAGAAAAACATTTAACCCGACCAAAAACACTGGTCCAGCAACTAAAATTACTAAGTTCCT
Source organism: uncultured Candidatus Saccharibacteria bacterium (assembly GCA_963549315.1). Taxonomy (GTDB): domain Bacteria; phylum Patescibacteriota; class Saccharimonadia; order Saccharimonadales; family Saccharimonadaceae; genus Nanosyncoccus. Next base: position 11,859 of record CAUUYE010000010.1, read on the forward strand.
TACTCCCGAAGCGATTAACACTAAAACAGTAATTGGTAAAATCGCTACGATTCCTGCACAAATATAGTCTTTTTTTATCATTTCTTTTCGAGAAAAGAAAATACGCACAAAAAAAGTCATAAAAAAAGTTACCACACCAAATGACAAGAAATAGACCATTACAAAAAAGAATAAAATTCCTAATGGACCAATATTTGTCGGTGAAGTAAAAAACAAAAACACTAAGATGATCGCTAAAACAACTAACGATAAAATAAAGATAAAGCGATTAACCATAAAAATATTATACGCTATTTCAAATAAAAAATATCCTAAAATATAAGTGCTATAAAGCACTAACTTTAGGATAATCTCTTCAAAAAAAGTACAAAAGATCTGTTTCTATTACAAATCAACAGTCTTTCACGTGGTTATCTTTAGCAAATAAGGGGTCGATGCTCACTTATAAACATATAATTTATCCCTATTACGTTCTCTGGTTAAGATAATATTTAGATATATAATAGGCTATCTAGCCTGATTACCAAACTTGTTCTAACTAAAGATAATATCTTAGATATTAATAAGCCAGATAACGGGAGTTCGGATAAAACAAGTCTCGACTAAGATAATATCTTAGATATTAATAACCCGTAAATAAGTAAAACACCTCAAACTTTTACCACAAGAAATAAGGTACACTCCCCTAAATCCAGGTGGGTGGTTATCCGGTACTAAAAAATAAATATTAACCGCAACCATCACCACCTAGACTAATGACCGCTCCACGTATAGTGGGGCATCCGCCAGGTTCCGCTCCCCACCAAAAATTCAGAACCTTTAAACAAGTCTGTTATACGTTACATATAATATTGTAGACTTGTTTTTTTAAACCAACTTTTTAATTTACATAGATTCTCACAATCTTTTTATTTGTTGATTTTTATATTTGTCTTTCGACATTTCAATACTAACACGAGTTATATTTTAAAGCAAGGAATTTTTTATAAAAAATATTGTTTTTAATACAACAAACTTTTAAATTGTCTATATTTACTCTATTAAATAGAATTTAAATAATAAATCAACAAAATGTATTTATTACAACAAAAACTATATTTTCCTTAATATGTTGTAATAAAGACTAAAACTTTTTACAACAAAAGTAAAAATAAATGCACATATTTTTTACAACAACTCAATATTTTAACTTCAACAAAACCAATACATAGGCTTAAATTCCCTATCAAAAGTTATGTATTTTTCACTATTCTTTATTTAGTATTTTTAAAATTATTTTTTGTAGAAAGTCATAAAATCACTATTTAAAAATCTAATTATAATAATACTTTTGGAATATGCAGCTTTTTAAATCAAAAATCAACAAGAATCTTCTAAAATTTATTTAAATAAAATTCAGAAAATTTAATATTCAAAAACTCAGTTTCAATAAATCAGCATCATCATTTTTCGCAAATCAACATTTATCAAAAAATCATTTATAAATTCATTTTTATAATCTGATAGCAGTGCCAGCATGGCTACGTGTTAAAAATCATTTATGAATTCATTTTTATAATCCCGAAAAAATAAAAAATGCATTCTTTAAATACTACACTAAAAATACAAAAAAGACGCGTAGTTAACTTCTCTTCACGTCTAAAAATCTATCAATAAATATTCAAAAAAAGAAAAGTCAGTCAAACTGCGAGGAATACTGACTTTTCTCATAGAGTGTGGAGTTTTTTGGCTATATTGTTTGTTTTTGGCTTTGAATAATTTTTTTATTCAAAAGCTACCTCTATATTACATCCCCATTCTGCTTATGTCAACACATTTTTGAATAAAATTTTTATAAAATCTTTTTTCCACATGTGGAATATATTTTGAATAAAAAAATCCCAAAGCAGGATTTCATTTGGTGGAGCTGCCGGATACTGCCTCCGGGTCCGAAAAATCTTCATGATATCATTCTACATGCATAGTTCCTTGTTTTATCTCGGATTGTTTCTAATAGCTGCAATAGAACAAAAACTACTAGATTCCATGACTTATTTTTTCTGGATAGATATCGTCAACTATCTAACCATATTTCCTTCTTTATAACAATTTAGATCTTACGGAAAAATATATCTAAACCGACCTACTAAAATTAGGCATAAACAGGTGCATAAAGCACATGTTTTGAAGTTTTTTCTTCACTTATTCAATACTTACGGTATCACTCGTCATGCCTGATATCTGTTAATAATCCGTCTAAGCTTTGTCAGCCCCGATATCGCTATTATAACACATTTCTCATCAAATAATTAATCTCTACCAATATCTCTATCTTCACGGTTGATATTTAAGCCATACTTATTAATAAAAACTATGCATAAGCAAGAAATTAAACATAAGCAAACTATCTTCACCACCTCTGTTTTTCTAGTAAAAAATTCATCATATTCTCCATCATATTAGTCATTTTTTTGCTTTTATATTACTCTCCTTATATAGTCAAACTATGATTACAAAAATTTATTCTGCCATCCCTTACGGATATAACGGAAAAATCATTGAAGTTGAAACCAGTCTAATTAACGGTTTGCCACTTTTTAATATTGTTGGGATGGGAGATAAAACTATTGCAGAATCCAAAGATCGTGTCAGAAACGCCATTCGAAATTCAGATCTTACGTTTCCTGTCCATAAAGTGACAGTAAATCTCGCACCCGCCAATTTAATAAAAACTGGATCTACCCTTGATTTGTCAATTGCAATCTCAATCCTTACAGCAAGTAAACAGATTTTACCACAAGATGTTCAAGGAAAACTCTTTATCGGTGAACTTTCACTTAGTGGTGATATCCGACCAGTTTATGGTATCATCAATATTATTGAAGCTGCTCGAGATGCCGGATTCACTGAAATTTTCCTCCCTTCAAAAAACTTAACTTCAGCTGCAATTATTCATAACGTTAAACTATTTCCGATCAAGAATCTTAAGCAACTTTTCCTTCATCTAAAACATCAAGAACTCATTGCTCCTTATAACCCCGAGCAAATTGTATCCCATAATACTTGTTTACCAAAAACTTACACCCCCACCTTTGATGACGTATACGGATTAAATTTTGCAAAACGCGCCATCCTACTTGCACTTTCCGGACACCATAACCTCTTACTAGTTGGTCCACCAGGTAGTGGAAAAACACTTCTCGCCAAAACAATTCCCTCATTATTGCCTCCACCTTCTTCGCAAGAAGCATTAGCAATTGCTAAAATCAACGAGCTATCTCATGATCCAATCAAAATCCTCTCCCGTCCATTTCGCGCACCGCATCACAGCAGTTCAAACTGCGCCATTATTGGCGGCGGCAACCCCATAATCCCAGGTGAAATTTCTCTTGCTCATCATGGAGTTTTATTTTTAGATGAACTCCCCGAATTCTCTCGACAAGTACTCGAATCTCTACGTCAACCGCTTGAAGATTATCAAATTACAATCTCTAGGGCCAAAGAAAAAATAACTTTCCCAGCCAATTTTATCTTGGTTGCAACCATGAATCCATGCCCTTGTGGATTCCATGGTAGTAAAATACATGAATGCAATTGCACTAATTCTGAAATACAAAAATACCAAAAAAAGATTAGTGGGCCCATTCTTGATCGTATCGATATTAAAATTCATGTTCCATACTTAGGAAATCAAAATATTATCAATAACTTTAATAGCCACAACGATTCAAATCAGCCTAATCAAAATTTAACAAACAAAAATCCTGCTATGAATTATTCTCAAATAATTGTCAAAGATAAAATCAAGCAGGCCTACGAAATTCAGAAAAATCGCTACAAAAATGATAACTTATATAATGGTCGACTCAGCTCAAATCAAATCACAAGTTATATTCCACTTTCCTCAGTCGTTAAAAAACACCTTGAATTAGCGTCTGAAAAACTTCATCTATCCGCGCGCTCACTATTAAAAATTATTAGACTCGCACAAACCATTGCAGACCTTGATATGTCACCAGAAATCAAAGTTCAACATATCTCTGAAGCAATTGGTTTTAATCAACCATAAATACTTGATTATCCCCGTTATTTTTGTTATAATTCAAAACGTTAAGGTTAAGAGAAAGGACTATCATTAGTATCAAAAATTCACGTACAAAAATCAATGGTGAAATCCGTTATGAATCTGTACGAGTTATTGGAACTAATGGCGAGCAGCTCGGCATCATGTCAAGCCGAGAGGCTCAGCTCCTTGCAAGAGAAAATGGCGTTGATCTAGTTGAAATAGCTGGAAACGCAAATCCTCCTGTTGTTCGCATCATTGACTGGGGTAAATTCCAATACCAGAAAATGAAAGAAGAAGCCAAAAATCGTAAAAAAGCTCGTGAGAAACAATCCGAGCTCAAACAGATGAAAATTGGACTTAAAATCAGCGACAATGACCTCAATATTAAAATCCGTAAAATTAAGAGTTTCTTAGACGATGGTGATCATTGTAAAATCATAATCACTTTCCGTGGACGTGAACTTGCACACAAAGAACTTGGGACTAGTCTGCTCGACCGAATCCTAAACGAGCTTGCCGAAGTTGCCATTGTTGAAGGAAAACCTCAATTTGCAGGACGTAACTTATCAGTCGGAGTACGGAAGAAGTAATTTCCTACTTTTACGGTTCCCTGATCGCTCTTTCATCAAGCTCAATACTTGAATCTATATCAACTATAACTAAAAAGGAAAACCTATGCCTAAATTAAAAACTCACAAAGGCACCGCTAAACGAATTAAAATTTCCGGTACTGGTAAATTAATCCGTGAACGTGCCTTTAGTAATCATATTCTTGCCAAAAAATCTAAAGCAAGAAAACGCAATATGAAGACTGCTGGATCAGTTGAAGGTAAAATTGCAAAAAACATTAAAAGTGCATTGGGAGTTTAATCATGAGAGTCAAAAGAGGAGTCGCTGCACGCGCAAAACACAAAAAAATTCTAGCTGCCGCTAAGGGTATGCAACATTATCGTACCAGAAGTTTCCGTCTTGCTAAGCAAGGTGTGATTAAAGCTCTCCGTTACGCTTATCGCGACCGTCGCAACCGTAAACGCGATCTTCGTGCATTATGGATTACACGTATTAATAATGCCTCAAGAGAGTTCGGATTAAATTATTCTCAATTAATCAACCTTATGAAAAAACAACATATCGCTCTCGATCGCAAAATTTTAGCTGATCTTGCTGTTAACCAACCAAATACCTTCAAGGCAATTGTTGAACAAGTTAAACAGGAGAACAAATAATGGCAATTTGTGAAATTACTGGTAAAGGCAAGATGTATGGACATAATGTTTCCTTTTCTCAGCATAAAACCAGAAAAATTTTTAAACCAAATATCCAGAAAAAGACTTTGACCATTGATGGTAAGAAAATCCGTCTTAATGTGAGTACTGCCGCTATGCGCACTCTTAAGAAAAAAGGATTTCTCAAATAATTTTCTAAGTTTAATGAAAAAATCCCTAAAAAAATAGACTATTTCAGTCTATTTTTTAAGTCGTCAATAAGCCGGGTTCTGTAATTTATGTTCAGCCACTCTCCTATCACAAGATAAACCATAATAGAAGTAGCCTTAGATAAATCGACAATCATCTATCTAGATGTCTTGTTGCCAAGACACTCAAGCGGTGAACGTGCATCCTCGAACAAAGGTTCTCTAGCACTCCTTGCAACCAGTAGGGTTTGCCATCGTCTATGTCACCATAGTCCGCCGTGAGCTCTTACCTCACACTTTTCACCCTTACCCGAAGGCGGTATTGTCTCTGTGGTACTTTCCCTATCCTTAGATTTTTTGATATATTTCTATATTTCTAAACGTTCGAACGGTCGCCGTTAACGACTACTGTGTTCTGTGTTGCCCGGACTTTCCTCTTGGTTACTCCAAGCGATTGTCTTTCTGACTCATCACTATCCTAGCACAATAACCTCTTAAAATCTAGTTTCAGCCAAAACCAAAATAAAGTGCATGGTTCAATGTAAACTCTCATTAGCGGCACATCTTGGTCTTTTAAAATGAGCGTCAATTGCCTTATTCACTTCACTATCTGCAATCGAATTTTGTTCGCGCTTCACGTGAGTAAAAGCCACCACATCAAATTTCTGAATTAAATTATTTATATCATTATAGATTTGCAAAATATCACTATTTTTCACTTTATAAACCCCATTCATCTGATTAACCATCATTAGATTATCAGACACAAATCTTACAGTTTTAAAACCTAGTTCAATAGCCTGTTCACACCCTTCTTTTAACCCAAAATATTCCGCCACTCTCGAAGTTGCAAACCCAATAAATTCACCGCCGCGCTTTATCTCTCGACCATTTTCATCATATATTACATATCCAATACCCGACGGTCCAGGATTACCTCTTGAACCACCATCCGTATAAATTGTCGGACCATTTATTGCACCCCTTAATCCAATCGTTACCTCACCATGCTGTATATTGTTTATCCTTCCTAGTTCAATCTCTAGCACAGAAGCTGAGGCTCCACCAAAATTCAAATTTGCAAATATATCCTCACTAAAACCCAAAAATTTATATGCTGAATATTTTTCTCCAAGTTGTAGTTTTTCTTCCTTATTCTCTTCAATTTCAATATCATATATGATATAAAGATTATAGATTTTTGTAGAGTCAATATATTCTGTAAATGTGATCACATCTCTTAATCTCATCTTTTTTATAGATAAAGACAACTCTTCATCTACTAATCTAGCCATGGCTTCCTCTGGTTGTTCACCAAATTGTATTTTACTTGACGGTAATTCCCAAGTTGGAAGCTCGTCTATCCTTCCATGGCTTCTTTTCAACACCAAAAAATGATCCGCCTTTCGAATCATCCCTGTTACTCTAACCTTCTGCTTCATCTACGCTCGCCCAAAAAACATAAACCCTAGTGACCCGTTTTTCCCTGTAATAAATACAGGTGGGTAGAATCTTATGCATATCTCCACGGAGATAACGCCACGAAACCCCTAAAACATGACTATTCAGGAAAATCATGCCGCCACTAGGGTAATTTGATTATATCATAACAAGAAGTAACACGTCCATTTACTTACCAACGATAAAATAAAAGAATTTCAGAATTGCAACCATTATATTTGATGTAAATATAGAAAGATAATTTCCAAATATATATATCAAAACTAGTATTAAAAACACTCCTAAATTATTTTCAATCTTGGTTAAAAAATCCCTAATTACATCAGGCGCTATCGCATATAGTATTCTTGAGCCATCAAGTGGAGGAGTTGGAATAAGATTAAAAATCATAAAGCCAAGGTTAGCAAGCACTAACTGTTTAAAAAACAATCCAATATATCCGCCACTATTAATTAGTCCACTATAATAACCAATTAAGAAGCCCAAAAAAGCAATCAAAAAATTCGTAAATGGACCAGCAAAAGCAACTAAAGCCATGCCCCATTCACCGCCCTTTAATTTCTTCTGTGCAATTGGTACAGGTTTTGCACCTCCAAAAATTGGACCACCAAGTATAAATAATAATAAAGGAATCATAATAGATAAAAAGGGGTCAATATGTTTCAAAGGATTTACCGAAAGCCTACCTTCTTCTTTTGCGGTCGTATCACCAAGAAAAAAAGCAGTATAGGCATGTGCCATCTCGTGCAACACCATAGAAAAAAGGATAATCACAAAAACTATCAAAATTGCAATAAAGTCAAATCCCATACTAAAAATTATATCATATTTTACCTTCACAAAATCAGACTGACAACTTTAACTACTGAACAATTTTTTTATTCAATAAAAATTTAGCAAAAAATAACTTCAAAACCTTGTATAACTTTCTTTTATATTTTGAACAATAAATATTATTTTATATATCTTTTATTTACAAAATAAAAAATAGGTCTCTCTTTTAGACCTATTATCAATCTGATATACTAAATTAGTTCAACACAACTACTTCTTGTACACTTGGTAAATCTTCTATTCTTTTTATTTTTATTTTCTTCTCTGTCCTTGCAGACAATTTCAACTCAGCCACCATTCCATCAACATTCCCTGTTGCAATCACCAATTTTGGACTAATCTCCTTCACTGCCTTCGTTGAACTCGTGCATAGTATATCCGGAATCCCTAGTTCATCAAGATTCTCATCAAAATCACCAATAATACCAATGTGTATACCAGAAACCTCAACGTCATAAATCGTTTTAGCATGGTTCGCCACACTAATCCCCCTTATAGTTGATTCTCCAATCTCAAACTCACCAGGACCCTCTATATCACCTACCGGTAAATCAGCCATTATCACTCCTGACATAAAACCAATTACAATTGTTTTAGTTGCAGTTTTAATTGAAATTTCGTTTGGGTTCTTACTCTCTATCTCGAACATAAAAAACTCTTCTTTCCTTTTATCTATAGATGAAAATTTATTTCTTTGCTAACATACCTTCCGGATCAATCTTCTCTAAAATCGACATTTCCAGTACTTCAGACACAAAACGATCCTTCACATTTAAACGGTATAGAAAATCATCTCTTGACATAATCACATAGTTTAATGGCTTACCCTCCTTTTTCTCCACTACTTCCGCCCAATGTGTTAATTTCTTTGTACGATCATCACCAACAATCAGTAAATCCACTCCTTCCTGTCCAGGTAATCGATTGGTTACAATTAAACAGTCTAAATAATTCTTCACAGATCGTACATATTCTTCCCAGACATTTGGTTTTACTACTGCTTCAACTGTTACATCAGTACGATTCGAGAATAACATCACAAGAGGTCTTGCATATGGATGTTTGCTGTTTGCTGAATAATAAATCTTATTATCATAAGTTTCATTCTTGATAATGCCAATACTCTCCAAATTCAATAACTCTCGTCTTACTGAATTAATCTGCTCATCAATCACTCTAGTCATCTCACGCACATAATACGAACGTTCAGGATTTCCGAAAAATAGACTTAATAATTTTGTTCTTGTTTTTGATCCAAATAATTTTTCTAATGGAGTATTTTTTTCTTTGCTCATCTTAACTCTATTCTACCACATCATAAACTTTTTATCAGAATCTATTTTTGAACAATTTTTTTCAAATCATCCAAGATTACCGATATAGTTTCATCCATCTTGCACCATTTAATTTCTGGATTTCGCTTAAACCAAGTCATCTGGCGTTTTGCAAGATGAAAATCATCAAGCACCCCTAATCTTATCGCCTCTTCTTTTGACAGCTCGCCCTTCATCATCTTCCAAACGTACTGATAAATATTGCTTCTCATTGATTGCAAATCCCAACTATATTTCTCTATTAATTTATGCGTTTCATCTATTAACTGATCAGAGTTAAACATTTGTTGTTCACGTCTTTCAATTCTTTTTTTTAATTGTTCAGTATCCCATTTAATACCATACACTAAATAATCGTCTTTCATTTTTAGACGATCCACCTGACTTCTTTTATTTTCACCAAACTGATAATTATATATCAACGCATCCACATATAGTCCGGTTCCCCCAACAACAATCGGATTTTTCCCATGAGCCATTATCTGGCTAATTGTTTTCTCCGCATAACATTTCCAATCATAAACCGTAAATCGTTCATCAGGTTCCACTAAATCAAGTCCGTAATGAACAACTTTATTACGGTCCTCTATATTTGGTTTTGCGGTACCGACATCCATCCCCCTAAATATGGTCCTAGAATCAGCCGCAATAATCTCTCCATTAATCTTCTCTGCTAATTTAATAGCCACCTCTGTTTTACCAGATGCCGTTGGTCCTACAATAACGATTACAGGATTTTTCATTAAACTATTTTAGATTTTCCAAGAACTTAGCAAGTTCAACTAATCCTATAGTTTTTTCAGTATCCTTTAATCGCAAGCTAACCGTCTGTGCCTCGACATCTTTCGGACCAACTACTATGATCACCGGAATTTTCATTGTCGTTGCTCGGCGAATTTTCTTACCAAGAGACTCATCCGATTGATCAACTGAAAACCTTAAATCGTTATGTCTCAAAGGTTTCTCCAATGTAATTTCACTAAGTATATCTTTTATCTTCGAGACATATTCCATTACTGTGTCATTTACGGTAACTATACGAACTTGTTCAGGTGCACACCAAAATGGGAACCATCCAGCAGTATGTTCTATAAATACTGACAAAAATCGCTCAATCGATCCTAACGTTGCATGATGGATCATAACCGGACGTTCTTTTTCGCCTTTTTCATTCACAAAATTTAAATCAAAACGCTCTGGTTGCACAAAATCAAGCTGAATAGTTGCAACTTGATGCTCTCGCCCAATTGCATCTTCAGCCATAAAATCAATTTTTGGACCATAAAATGCAGCCTCCCCTTCCGCTTCAAAAAAGTCTAGTCCGTTCAAAGTCGCTGCGTTCTTAATCTGAGACTGTGCCATCTCCCATAATTCTAAATCACCAAGATATTTATCTTCATCAGAACGGTAAGACAGTCGAGCTCTCAGCTTGCTCATACCCACGGTAGAATAAAGTTCACGTACAATTCCAACCAAATTTTTAATTTCATCTTCAATTTGAGTTTTACGACAAAACACATGTGTATCATCTTGCGTCAAAGATCTCACTCGTGAGAGACCGCCTAATTCACCAGATTTCTCATCACGATAATCAGTAGTCGCTTCCATATAACGCACTGGCATCTCTTTATAAGTTCGGGGTCTTGATGCAAAAATTTGTGCATGATGTGGGCAGTTCATAGGTTTTAAGGCAAAATCTTCGCCATTAACTTGCGAATGCACCATAAACAGCTCTGCACCAAATTTTGCATAATGCCCTGAAGCCTTATATAGATCAAGTTTAGTAATATGTGGCGTCCAAACTCGTTCAAATCCTGATCGTCCACGAAGGGATAAAGAATAATTTGCCATCACATCCCTTAGAATAGTCCCACGCGGTGAAAACAATGGCAAACCTGCCCCCACTAGATCTGAAAAACAAAACAAATCCAACTCTTTCCCGAGTTTTCGGTGATCTCTTAATCGAGCTTCCTCTAAACGATTTAAATACTTTTTCAGTTCTGCTTCCGTCTTAAACGCTACACCATAAATTCGAGTTAGCATTGACTTTTTCTCATCTCCCCGCCAATAGGCACCTGCCACTCTCATTAATTTAAATGCACCAATCTCTTTTGAGTCTTTTACATGTGGACCCTTACAAAGATCTACAAAATCATTTAATTGATAAAATGAAATCACTTCATCTTTCGGCAGCTCATTAATCAGTTCAACCTTATATCCTTGACCATTATCCCTTGCCCATGCAAGTGCTTCTTCTCGAGTTTTTTCAAAAGATCGCATCTTAAAACCACTTGCAATAATCTTTCGCATTTCTTTTTCTATCTTAGATAAATCGCTATCTGATATTTTTACTACTCCATCAGCGTTCTTAACTTTTGAAAGATCAACATCGTAATAAAATCCATCTTTAATTGCAGGACCAATCCCAAATTGGATACCAGGATACATTTCCGTCAGTGCAGCCGCCATCACATGGCTCAATGTATGTCGCATGCGATTTTCTTGCTCTGCCTCTAAATTCTCTGTACTACTCATGACATTCCCTTTCCTCTTAACTCTTTTATTCTACCATATTTTGTGTTAAAATCACTGAAACTAGGGTCGCTAACTCAGTTGGCTAGAGTGTCTCCTTTACACGGAGGAAGTCGGGGGTTCGAATCCCTCGCGACCCACCACAAAAAATCGCCCATTTGGCGCTTTTTTAATCTATATTTCTTTTTTAATTTTTTTATATATCCTCAAATATTTTTATTTTACTTTTCTAACTTTTTTTGTAACATCAAATTTTTCCATATATTTCCCTAACATCAACCTTGTTTGAGAATAAAATGCTGTAAAAGACTGGTAAATAATAGCAACCACCGGCATCAGAATCCATTGTAAAATCATTATAATTTTTGGCTTCTTAATATGTTTAGGTCGAGGTGGTAACATTTTTAATGAAAACAAAATTGTCGTCATTAAACCCGCTGAAGCAAAAATCTGAATCAAACTAATTGTATTAGGTAGATTAAAAGCCAACAGATCTTTTGATCTTGAATTTAATAATTTTGGTACCCAACCACCAAATGCTACCATAGGTGAAATTGCAGCCAGTGTTACATGTCCTTCTAATAGTCGCATAAATTTCGCAAACAAAGGCAAAAAAGACATTCTACCTTTTTCTTTTCGGTCTTTCGAGAACAATCTCACTCCAACGTAAGCAACGTCAGAAGCTCCATAATCCCACCGTCTCAATTGTATAAACTGCGCTTTCAAGGTTTTCAATAAAGTTTCTTCCATTACAGCATCCTGATAGATTGCAACATGAATTGGTAGCACTTCGTAATCTCCGTGAAAGAAAAAGAGTGATCTCCAATACTGATGACCATCCTCAACAATTGTTTTTTTACTCCAAAACCCCATTTCAGAAAGTGCCAGTAAAGGCTGGGAGTGTGATGCAAAATTCTTTAAAGTATGCGAACGCATCGATGAAATAATATTAAAAAATGAATTAGAAATTGCGATTATTCTCATCGGCGCAGGTGCGTCCCAAATATTATTTGTAAACAGTGATACTGGTTGATAACTTAAATGTTGCCTATTTGGATGAACAATAAATTGATACGCAACATAATCCAAATACCACTTACTCATTCTATTATCAGAATCTAAAGACGTTACAACTACATTCTTAAATAAAATATGTTGCTTCTTCACAAATTTCACTAGTTCATCTGCTGCATAGTCAAGATTTGGTCCTTTCCCCTGAATCTCGTCTTTTAAATCCTTCGGGTGCATTACTGGAATAAATTTATAAAAGACATCTTTATACTTTTCAGCCAAAAACTTAGCATTTTTCGCCATCTCTTCTCCCCCACGTTCTTCATATCCGAATACAAAAATTATTCTCTTATTCTCAAAACTACTTTTCTTTACTGCTTCAACCGTTGGGATTAAAGTATCCAAACCTTCATTATAAGCCACCATAATTACTGCATGAAAAATCTCGTCAGGTTCGGGAAAATCAACTTTAAAAGTCTTGCCATATTCATCCAAATCTTTCTCAGAAACCACAAGATCTTTACCGACAGACAACATCTTCAAATTTTCAACATGCTCATCGAACTCAAATTCATGACTTTTAGTCAACATTAATCTCTCATAATTTTTATGTGGATTTTTTAATTCCTGCAATCTCTTATGCCAATCGACTTTCTCAGCTCGTTTTGCCGCATTATATCCTTGTACTGTACGATATACGATACCCACAGCTTTAACTAAAGTTACTGCAATGATCAACAATAAATAATACGAACCAATTGTTGGACTCAGTAAAGAAAGGACGAACAACAAAATAAACATTGTATAGGAAAGTGCACCAGGTAAAATCTCAAAAAATCTATATTTTCGAGTTCGTTTCCCAAGAGGAATCTCTAAACTATCCCAGTCTGAATGTTTATTATTTTTGTATTTCTTCTTTTTGCTCAACATCTTTATTTAACCTTCACCTAGTAAACGCCAAAGGATCAAAAGTGTAAATAAAATCAAAAACATCGTCACTACAACAAAAAGACTAGCTACCTCCTCACCTTTCTTTCGAAAAATCCTCAGCGCTATCACACTGTGTAAAAATCCAAAAATTACTGCAAACAATGGATACACAAGCATTGCTTGCCAAGACCCATCATGATAACCACCTGAATTAGACATTGACGACCATTCGCCACCCTGATAACGACCGATATCGCCATAGCTTACTTTTACGACTGAGGCATTCGGGTGTAAATTTACTAATGAGTAAATAAATAGCAACATCGACAAAACAAACGACACCACCATCAAAGTAAACAACGTTCGATGTTTATCGTAAACTTCCTTTAGATCTTTTATTAGACCTCTCATCCAAATCATTATATCATTTTTTTGTTAGAAAAAATCTTGCCAAGATTAACATCCAAAAAGTTTCCCTATCAAACATCAATATAATCGCAAAATCCATCTAATTATCAAGTAATTTACAAATTAGACCAATCATCAAGTCTTTTTCACTATTTACACTTTCTGAAATCAATAATACCAATGCGGTTAACGCCCTATCTGATATCTTAGTTTCTCCTAAATTACTAAGCTGGATTTGATTAACAGTTAAATAAACTACGAATAAAAAACCACCAATTTGTTGATTACCACTTTTAAACGGTTCATTTTTAACAATAAAATAAAGTAATTTTGCAGCCTTTTTAGAAACTGAATCTGTAGTTAAATATTCTTCTTTTATCCTATTTATCACCTCTTCATAACTTGCAAAACTATTGACCAAGGCGCCAAACCTTTCCTCTTCTCCCATTTTCTCTCTTAAATCAATGATTAAGTTTTCAATCTCTAAACCTGAAAATTCATGTCTTGATGCTTTTTTACTTGTTAATATAAATCGACCTTTTATATAATCACTGATCGCCTGAAAGCTTCTTGTGTATTTTGACATAATTTCAATTACACCATTCGCCTGCGTATCAGATAACTCGTTTTGATGGACCAACCTCTCAATAATCGCCATCGCCCCTTTTATTTCATCTAATTTTTTAATCGCTTCTTGTTCAGAAGTTCTTTCAAGCTGCGTCTTATTTATAACAAATCCATTAGTAATATATTCTTTCAAAATCTTATTCGACCAAACTCGAAATTTTGTAGCTTTCATCGAATTCACTCGGTATCCCACAGAAATAATTGCATCCAAGTTATATCTTTTAACCTCTCGCTGAACTTGTCTATTCCCCTCCCTACGAAATTCATTTCGTTTCTGGCAAGTCTTTGCTTCTTCCAATTCTTCTTCTTGATATATATTTCTCAAATGTCTCGAAATTACTGTTTTATCTACCCCAAAAAGTTGTGCAATTTGAGTTTGTGTCGCCCAAATCGTTTCTGATTCCACATCAATATCAAAAACAATACCACCTTCTGGTGCTTGATAAATACCTAATTTATAATTCACCCCAGTTCTCTCCTATCGAAACATCAGCTTTTAATTTTACTGGCAATTCCGGAGCAACACTTTCCATAATTTTTACAAGCTCGGTCGCAACCGCCTCTTTTACTTGTCTATCACATTCAATAATCAATGAATCATGAATTTGCAAAATCAAATCTGCCTGCCCCTTAAATCTATTATCCAACATTTCATCCACTTGAATCATTGCACGCTTCATTAAATCTGCCTCCGTACCTTGAATCGGCATATTCTGTGCAGCTCTTTCAGCTGCTGATCTTATAATGTAATTTGATGATTTTACATCTGGAGTTGGACGTCTTCTTCCAAAGAAAGTTTCCACATAACCTTCTTTTCTTGCTTGATCTAATGTTTTATCTAGATAATTTTTTATTGGTCGTCTAATTTCAAAATAATCACTTATAAACTTCTTTGCTTCGCCAAAACTCATTCCTGTAGCGTCCGATAATCCCTTTGGGCTCATACCATACATCACTCCAAAATTAATTATCTTTGCTGCTCTCCTCTGTAGTTTAGTCACTTGTTCCATCGGAATCCCAAAAACCTCAGCAGCAGTCTTTGTGTGAATATCAACATTATTTAAAAAAGCATCTATTAATTTCATGTCACCAGCCAGTACAGCTGCTAATCGAAGTTCAAACTGTGCATAGTCAGCTGATACCAATACCTTATTCTCACTTGCAATAAAACCTGTACGAATCCTTCTACCGTCCTCTGATCTTACTGGGATATTCTGAAGATTTGGATTTACACTTGAAAGTCTTCCAGTTGCAGTAACGTCCTGTGTAAACGTAGTGTGAATCCTCTCTTTCTCATCCGCCAACTCAGGCAACGGTAGTATATAAGTGGATAATAATTTTGTATTTTCTCGATAGGTTTTGATTAATTCAATAATTGGATGCACTCCATCAAGCTTTTCTAGTTCACTAGCTCCAGTAGAATAACCTCTTGTTGTTTTTTTTATCCCTCTATTTGGTAAATTTAAATCCTCAAACAACACTTTTGACAACTGAATCGGAGAATTAATATTAAACACAACTCCAGCAACTGAATAAATTTTTTGTTCAAGATCTTCTACTCTCTCAGTAAACTCTTTTTCCAGTTGTTTAAAATAATGTTTGTCAATTGCCACACCCCTCTTTTCCATCTTAAATAATACTGGAATTAATGGTAAATCAAAATCAGTCAATATCTTCAAAAGCTTTGGTTGTAAGGCAAATTGGTCTCTCTGTTCTGCATATTCAATCTTCTCTTTATCATTATAATTATGATCAAGTATTCGCTTACAGTCTTCATCAACCAAAAGATTAATCTGTTTATCTTCATCTATTCTTCTTAGCGGATTAAGCAAAAAACTCGCCTGATTAAAATCCCAAATCTTCATCTGTTTATTTAAAATCACATTAGCTAAAGCATCAGAAAAATGCATTTTCTCCTTAATGTCTTTTGCTACAATCAATTCTTTAGGGATTGGATATCTCAAAACCAGTTCTTTCTCGTTAGATCCGTCCTCCTTTTTATCTTTCCCGTCTCCCGATCTAATCCCAGTTAATTCTTTGTTAAATTTTCTTATCAATGAATAAAACTCTAGTTCTTTTAATACTGCAATTATCTTTTCCGGATTTATCACCAGATCTGGTACTTTCCCTAGATCAACTGGGGCATCAGTCATAATTTTTGCTAATTTATATGACATCCTTGCAGATTGTTCACCATTGACCAATTTCTCTTTTACAGCACCTGAAATCGTATCAAGATGACAATATATCTCATCAAGACTACCATATTGGTTAAGTAATTTTACAGCTGTCTTTTCACCTATCCCAGGTACTCCAGGAATATTATCAGAACTATCTCCCTTCAAAGCTTTTAAATCTAAAAATTGGCATTTCAAAATACCATATTTTTCCTCTATTGCATGAATGTCCATTTCTTCAATATCAGAAAAACCCTTTAATAACCTATACATCTTAGTATTTTCATCAACAATTTGCAGCATATCAAGATCAGAAGACACAATATATGTCATATAATCCTGTTCTTCATCCGCCTGTCTTGCCAATGTACCAATAATATCATCTGCTTCGTATTCGTCCGCCTCAATAAAATCCCATCCAAGTGCTAATATTAGCTTTTTTAGATATGGAATCTGTGCATAAAAATCTTCTGGCGGTTTTACTCTACCTGCCTTATATTCAGGATAGATCTCTAATCTCTTTGCTATAGATGTATGAGCTTTATCCCAAGCAACTACTACTTTGTTTGGATTTAGTTTTTTTACAATCTCCATTGCAATAGTTGCAAAACCATAGACACCAGATGTTGGCACACCATCGGCAGTTGACAGATTACCCATCGCATAATATCCCCTATAAAATACACTCTTCCCGTCAATAATCACCAGTGTCTTCATATTTTGTCTTTACTTTATAATTAGAACTCAATTCGCTTCAAAATCTTATCCACATCATCATGCAATTTTGCAACCGTATCATCATTCAATACATAAAAATCAGCCATTGCAATTGGTCCACCTTTTTCCAAATTCTCAATTTCTGAACGATCACGCTCTTGAATCTCCTTCGTATTAAATGGTCTTTCTGGACGTTTTCCAACTCGAAAATGTCTCAATGCCTTTGGAACCACCACTGCAAGTACTGTCAATTGACCAGGAAATTCACGTTTAAGCGCCTTATATTCAGTCCAAGAATATAATCCATCTAACACAATTCTTTTTTGTCCAGCTTTTATCAAGTTTTTTGTTTCATCAATTACCTGTTTGACAACCCAATCTTTCCCTTCTGTCTCGCGTATCATCTCTCGAAAACGTTTTTCGCTTTCACCATCCACCGTTCTCTCAATTCCACGACGATTCATTTCTTTATAAATCATCCCACCGAAATAAACCTTTGGATATCCCTTTTCAGTCAAATAATCGACTACCACAGACTTACCTGATCCACTCATCCCCACAATTGCTAAAATTTTAATATCATTTTCATTCATCTCTATAGTTCCCTTTATCTCTACTCTTTTTATAGTATAACATCTCGTCCTACATCTTTCTATTTTGCAAATTCCTTAAAAAATTTCACAAAATCCTCTTTTTCCTCAGTCTGCTTCATGTACACTAAAATTAACTTTCCCTCGTTATCTGTTAAAGTTGTATCCGACTCTGCATTGATCACAAAAATTGTTCGATTCTTAGAACTTAAAAATGTCAATATATTTTTTATCAAACTATCGCTCTTATCATAAATTTGAAACGTATCAGAAAACCAACTATATTTTGCTTTTAAAATATCTTGTTTTGTAAATACAAAAATTTTAGAATAACCAGATAGCTCGGCATCAATTTGAATAATTACTATTGTCATTGTCTGCCAATCATAACCAATCAACAGATTAACGTATACAGTTGTATTTATGTTCTCTTCAAATTCTCCCCCATCCTCATTAATAGTTTGTATCTTATCGTTAATATTCGTACTATGATAGCCAGTTATTAATCGATATTCATTTGGCACAATCAACCGCTCCGCAATATGAACACCATTTTTATCAACAGTTTCACGTTCAGAGACCATCAAATTATATTGATATATTGCCTCAAAGAAAATCTGCTTCATTCGCTCTTTATTATAACGAATCCTTATTGTATCCCATTCTTTTTCCTTAACCTGAAAAAAACTTTTAATAGAATTTATCAAACCTTTCTTCTCTAAATCTGCACCAAGCTGTACCATTATTTATAATCATATCACGCCTTAAAACGGAACTTGCTATAATTAAATCATGACCTACGACATTGCAATTATTGGTGCTGGTTCTGCTGGTATGACAGCAGCCCTATACGCACTCCGTGCTAATAAAAAAATTTTACTCTTAGAATCAACTACTTTTGGTGGGCAAATTTTGCAAACCCCATTAGTTGAAAATTATCCAGCCCTCCCTAATATTTCTGGTGAAAAATTCTCATCCAATTTACATAGCCAAATTCAATCTCTCGGACAAAAAATTACTTACCAAACAGTTCTTAATATTCTATATCAAAATTCACTATATCAGATACAAACCAAAAATCAGATCTATCAATCCAAAACCATTATTCTTGCTACCGGAACAGTTAGCCGCAAACTAAACTTACCAAATGAAGATCAGTTAATTGGTAAAGGTGTTGCATATTGTGCCACTTGTGATGGTCCACTCTATAAGGATCAAAATGTTGCCGTCGTCGGTGGTGGCAACTCAGCCATCCTATCAACCCTCTATTTGTCCGAACTTTGTCAAAACGTTTTTTTAATTCACCATTCATCCCATTTTCGTGCGGAAAATCTTTTATTACAAAAATTATCATCACATCCCAACATATACATTATTCCTGATAACGAAATCACTTCACTTAATTCCACTAATGAAGTATTATCCAGTATCACTCTTAAAAATAAGTTGGATTACTTATACCACTCAACCTTAAGTAAGCAGAACCTCACAGCCACCCCTCAAAATACCTATCACGCAGCAAACCGCACCCTCGACGTTAATGCCCTCTTTATTGAAATCGGTCGTATTTTCCCAAGTACTGCTATTTTAAAAAACCTTACCTTAAATCATCAAATCGACTTCGATTCTTCAAACTTTATAATCACAGATTTAGATTGCAAAACCAAATTACCTGGGTTTTTTGCTGCTGGAGATTGTCGCTCTAAATCAGTTAGACAACTAGTAACAGCAACCAGTGATGGTGCCATTGCCGCCACTTCTGCAATCAAATTTCTATCTTAAAAATAGAACTAATAAAAGGTTAAGTAAAAAACTGGGTAGCACCTAATAATACAATTACAAATTTTATCTTAAAAAATGGAGCCATTGACAGGGATCGAACCTGCGACCTGCTCGTTACGAATGAGCTGCTCTACCAACTGAGCTACAATGGCAACACCAGAATTATAACATAGTTCATAATCAATCCCCGTCCACAATCGTCCTACCCTTACAAACAAAGTGATAATTCACAGTTTTATAGCATAGTCAATTATCCCCTATCCCTCTTATCCTTGACTTTCTACTAACTATATTATAGAATCGCGGCAACTACAGGGGATTACCCCTGATGAGCACTT
>CAUUYE010000011.1:0-28351 GCA_963549315.1 uncultured Candidatus Saccharibacteria bacterium
ACTCCACTCGAGGTCTATGGATCTCAAAGTGTTGCACTTGAGGGGTTAGAGTAGCCCATTAAGGTTCTGAGCTAATACGACTAAACTGACATTTTAAGTAAAATGGTGCATCATAAAAATATGAGTCAGAATGTTATGCTAGTTGGTTGCGGACCGCATGCTCGTAGAGTTTATGCGCCAGCGCTTTTTCTCCAAAAGGAATACGATACCACTATAAAAGTTATAGTCGAATTAGAGAAGAAAGAATTAGAGACTCGTGAATTTAGATATGCAAGAGCTTACATATAAATATTATAGAAAAAAGGGGTCCAAAATAGTTTATATAATTCTACATGGCGGCGGACCAGTTGGAGTAGAGACCGATTTTATATCATCTATATTTGATGCCATTGCAGCCACTAAAAACAGTGTACTATGTTTTAACTTTCCGTATTGCGAGAGAGAAGAAGAGGCTTCGAGTGGACCAGAATTAAAAGAGGAGATAGATGCACTCAAGCGAGCTGTCGATTTTGCTTATCTTGAGGGGTTTAGTAAAATTATAATTGTCGCAAAATCACTCGGTGGTGTTATTGCTAGTTATTATTTCGAGCAATATCCAGATAGTCAAATAGAGCTTTTAATCCTTGGATACATCCCGAGTGAGATTAAACAAAGAGCTATTTCGAACAACTTAAAACTAGTCATCCAGGGCACAAATGATCGCTTTGCATCTCCAATTGAAGTTAAAAAGAATGTCGGTAGTTTGGTTGAGGTCATTGAAATCTTAGATGCGGACCATAGTTATAGGAATAGTAAAAAGGAGCCGGTCTATCAAGAGACTGCTATCAAGGAGTTGATGAAGTGGGTTAAAAAATAGTTTCAACGAATCCGGCCGATAATTATAATATTATCGGTCAAGTAGGCATCACCCAGGTGTCAGATATACCGATAATTATTAGAAAATCAAGGACGGCACTAAAAAACGTTATATTTACACAGTAATAGATCTGTATACCAGAATGGTATATGCTATGATCTATAAAGATCGGTATGGTCTCTGAAATATGGAGCGATTTGCTCCGGTGCGTAGCCGGCAATATCGCAACCAATTTCAGTAACTAGAAACTTCAATTCTGGGTGGTCTTTGGCGAACTTTAGGAAACGGTCAATCCAGACAAACATTTCGTCGTCGCCGTCCATAGTGTCGATAGCGTAGCTTTGGCCTTGCAAGCCTTCGCCTTGACCTATTTTGGCGCCGAATTTATGAGCGGCAGTAGCGTCCGCACCCCCAAAGTGCGCACCTTGGCCGTTGCTACCGAAGACGAAGATTTCGTTCTCGTCGAGCTTGATGATATATCCGTTGGAGTCGTATTTAGCCATACGTTTAAGTATATCAAGAGGTGCATAGTTATACCAGCGAACGCCCTTAAATTGCAAGCGTTTTGTGGTACAATTGTAGTAATTGAATAGGACTCATTATGGGCGAGACTTTGAATAAAAGCGAGGTAATAGAAGCAGCATCCGACGATACTGGAATAACTTGGGACGACCTTAAATCAGTGCCGTTTGCACAAGAAACTTCTCCAGCGGAGAGAACGGATACCAAAGAAGTGCTAACAGACGACGAAGACGCAGTAGGATTGAGCATTGATCGAATCCGTGAATTGAACCGAGATGTCGATGGTACACTCATAGAAGAATATGCTAATAGTGAAATCTTTGGTATGCTTGGAGAGAAAAACATAGATATTACTTCAATCAAACCAGTCCAAGAGCAGCTACTAAAAATACCAGAGGAATCAAGGCAACTTTTTGCAGATGTTGTTAATTCGTATTCTTCCAGCGAAAATTGGCGACCGTATTTTATGGCTACCTTAACTAGCTTTGGTAATGAAAATTTTTCAGACTTAATACATTCAGTTTCGACATCTGAGCACCCGATAGCCATAGAAGCTTTCAGTAAGATTATCATGCACAAAGATAATTATTTAGGCTTATCGAGCGTAGAAGATTTAGAAAAAATAGACTCCATTATAGACGAAAAAATCAATGAGGCTAGAGAAAATAATGATACTAAATCTTTCGAAAATTATTCGCTCTTGAAGAAATATAATCTCTCGCTCGATGAGGCAAAGATACTAGTACAAAAATATGGCTATAAAGTCGAAAATGTGCCAACCGAGAAATATACGGACACTAAAAACTTCTTGGTCGGATTAAAACAGCTCGTAACTACTAATACCATTAATGATTTTGAGTCAACTTTAGAAAAATCTCCGGACACAACCTTATCTAGATATCCGGATTTCCAAATAGGAGCTCAACGATTATATTCCGATAGTTACAAACAAGAATTATTTAGTGCCGATGGCAAAAAAGCAATTCTAGAAGACGGAGTCAAGATTATCGATGCCGGGACTGATTTTAAGATGATCGTAAGATCGAATGGTGCTTTTTCTGATCGAGGTCAGGATAAATCTATAAATTATGCGGAGCAATGGAATAGGCCGTCTCGTGCTACGCTGTCATTTTCCACGTCGTTAATCTCTGCCGACCACTTATTTTACTATGGTATCAGTGAGGCATCGGCAGAAAACCCAACTATTACATATGGTTTTTCAAATATCGATGATGACGCTGTTGTAGAAAATTCTCTCGGGGATGACGCAACTATACATAGAAGAAAACGCACTCTAGATGTTAGTAGCTATAACGACTACCGAGGAGTTTCGCCAACTACATATGATGGATGTGGACAGCGTTTTATGAGTTTCGACGACATGATCGATGATAGTAGTTCTGCTTTACACACCGAAACCGTAATGTCCAGATTCTATATAGATGAGAATGATCAGGAAAAACGTCGACAGCCTGATTATGTCGTTTACATTAAAACCTCGGAAAAGTATCATGATGATCCGAGGTATGAACAATCAAAAAGAGCTGCTGCTGACTTCGGGATACCTATTGTTTTAGTTGATGCAGAAAAAACCTTGTCAGAGAAAAATCGCCATATAGGCGAAAAAGTGCAAGATCTACAGCAAGAATGGGGCGTAGATAAGGTTATGCAAATTATGCAGGAATACTCCAATAATGCACTTCGTCAAACTACTGATGATATTGGCGAGCTAGTCGATAAATATTTTCCGACAAATCAAGACGGAACAAATGTATTAGAATCTTTTATCGAGCAACAATTCTCTATAGCCTCCGAAGAAGATGAGCAAAAATTATTCGATGGTCTTATGGTGTTGAATGCAAAAAAGAAGGTTCTATCGAGTGATTTTATGGTTAACCTTGTACGCAAAAACCCAAATTTACAAGATAAAATTAGCTTATACGAGCAAGAGTTGATAGGTGTCACTGTGAGGCCTCAAAATGGTGAGGGGTTCGACGATTATTTACAACGCAAGGCATGCTATGAGATATGCGACGAAAATGGTCTAACTCCAGTTGAAAGTCTTTTGCGAAATAGATCAGCAGAATTGCAAAAGAGAGTTGATATCTGCAAACAATATGGAGTACGAATAAGTGAAGAAACGTTAGGTATCATATCGTATAATTTAGAAGAGAGTGCACAAATTTGCCAAGAATATGATATTGAGCCTACTTAGAATATCATGGTGCAACCACCGCACGAATTGCGTAGAAAAGCTCAACTATGCAGGTTAAATAATATCGAGATAAATTCTTCGATACTAGGACAATCATACGAGCAATTAGTAGAATTATCGAGAACAATGAATTCGGAAAAACAAGAGCCTAGCATGGATGATGGTTTTGGCGATTTTTCGAATACAGACTGGGATAATGTAGATTGGGATGAAGAATGGCAATAATGCTACAAAATAATATCAAGAAGCCGGTCGGTATGTGATGACCGAAAAGAAAGGACTAAAATGAGCAAAATGGGATGTTCACCCGAAAATAACGAAAAAAGGTCAGAAAATTCTAACGGAAATTATGATATTTGGCGAAAGGCAATGGACAAAGTTCCGCCATTCAATAGTGCATATCGACCTGTCAATAAAACTGAAAAAGTCACTGAATTATCCGATGATGACGCTATAGATAAGTTATTTAAGACGCTCAATGCTGAACATAAAGAATATTTACAGACTGGCGACATTAAAAAGTATGGTGGATCTTTAAATCACGAAGATTTACGCATTGATCTTCATGGCGACGCATTAAGCAACCAAATGGATATGCTAGTTGAAGCATATAATAAGCTTAACGACCCAGAAGAATATGGAGATACAGACTCCTCTCTTACTGATGTAATAGCATTCATGGTTGACGATAAAATGGTGGAATGGCAAAATTATGAAAATGAACACGGGAGATTTAATCCGCATGCCAAAGAACTATATCGTGCATATACTATCGCAGAGGATTTGTTAGATAGGTTTAAATCCACGAAAAATGATAATGGGGTTAAAACCCCAACCATAAATCGACCATATATTAGAAAAGAAACTATAGATACTGTTTTTGAGCGTGATGGTGGCGATAGTATAAAGATGGAAGAAATGCCAGCAGGTAAATCTGAGGAACAGATCGAGCGCGAAAAAGCTGGTCGAGTAAAAATTGATAACGAAATGCAAGCCAGAATGGAAGCTTATTGGGTCGAAAAGCGAGCGAACGAACAGAGTCAACGCGAAGAACAAGAGCGAGTTCAGAATGAACGAGCGGAAGCTGAAGCTGAACGTCAAAGGATTTTGCTAGAACAACGAGAGAGAGTTAAAAACTCTTATCATCAAAATATCGAAAATCTCCCCGAAGAAGAACAAGAAGATGAAATGGAAATGGGAATGTAGATATGAAAACATTTAAATTGTCACCAAATGAACTTAAAACTCTGACCGACCTCAAGGGTGGTTGTCTTGCGTCAGATAAAATTACCGTTGATGGGCAAAAAGTAGGCTATGCTTACCGCGAAAAGCCCGATTCTAATTTTCTGAATGACAGTGGATGGAGATTTCTCGCTGGAGATGAAAACGAAGAATATCTAAACAAATCTGATAATTTTAATACCTTTGAGATAAATACTATCTGTAATTACGATAAGGATATTTTGAATATTTTAGATGGAAAAATTGGTGAAGTTTATGTTAGGGATGGTGATATGTTTAAATTAGATTTTCAATCTCAATTCCCTGATGACACGACCGAAGAAGAAAAATCATTAATATGATTTAATTGTGAAAATAATTGATAACTAGGTACTAGGCGATTTTTTGTTGCCTCTGTAGATTGGTCGATGGATCTTCAGGGCAACTAACTCTCGACTATTTGACTAAGATACACTATATAGACAGTTTAAAAGCGACCCTCTAAACCGTCTGGCTAGTATAGTAATTGAAAATCCGTTCATCACTGGACGTCATATGAGTGTTATAATAGAATTATGAAAGATGACAATAACACTAAGTATAAAGAATATGTCAATTTTGCAGATGAAGTACTGCGTGAATGTGGTCAAATAATCTTAAAGTGGCGAGGTAAACCATCTCCAATTGAGGGATTGTATCTTAATGAGGCTGTTTCGAAATATGTTAGTGATCATATCTTTGAAAGACTGAAAGAGGTATATCCAAATCACAATCTATATACAAAAGGTAGCCATGATATTGGAGAAATTGAATATGAATGGATTTGCGACCCTCTAGATGGAGCCTTTGTGTATTATAAAGGTCTTACGTCTTGTGTTATATCTATGACATTAGTTCATAATGGTACTCCAATTATTGCTGCAATATACCAGCCATTTATGAATGATATGTACCTTGCAGTAGAAAGTTGTGGCGTGACAAAGAATGGTGTTCGACTTAAAACCAACCACCAGAAGCTTGAGAAATTTATGTGCATAGATGAAGAGTGGTGGCCGGATGCTGTATATGACATTGGTAAGATAGTTCATGGATTAAGTCATGAGTATAGTTTGTATCCTATTCACTTAGGATCAGTAGTATATTCAGCATGTCTGGTCGTTGAAGGTGTTCTCACTGCTACTCTGTTCGGCGGAAGGCTTACCGGGAAAAATCACGAAGCCGCAGCGGTTATGCTTCTTATGCAAGAGGCTGGTGGTAAGTATACAGATCTAAACGGAACAAAGATTGGGTTTAAGGGAACGATGTATGGATTTATTATTAGTACCGAAAACTCCTTTGATCAAATAAGAGACGGAGTCAATCGATATCTTGGTAAAGCCGAATAATAAAGGATGTATGAAGGCGGTAGAACTTCTTCATCAGAAGATAAAACTTGCCGATGGATTTCAGTACTACACTGTTTGTGATAGTCTTCCTAATAGTGTATTACTCAAAAATAATGCAATATTTCGGTCATTAGCAAAAGAACAAATATTTTTGTCACATCAAACCAAGCATATTCCTGACATACTTGAAGGTAAGATTATAAAAAGAGGATGGGGTTGTTTAGGAAAAGTACTTTATGTAACGCCAAACTATATACTTTCTGATAACGTCATACGAAGAGATAACTTTTTTGAACTTGTGTTATCTCATCAACAACAGCACCCAAATTCTCCGCAAGTGAAAGAACTTATTGTAAGTCTTTCTGCGCAAACCGATGGATACATATGGGGGACTAATTATCTACGTGCTGGGCCGCTTTTATTTTTTCTGGCAGAGAATTTAAATCTTCCACTAGAGGGTGCAAAAAAGATGACAGATGAGATTCTAAAATCAGAATATCTAAAAAGATTACTTCGAGACGCGAGTGATTATACAAGTATTCTTAATGCAATCTCTATGCTAGCGAAGAGAGACATGTTTTTTGCTTATATATATTATGAAGCAGTTTCTCAGGTTGTTATGCTGAGTTGTGTCGATGAACGAACGCAACGGTTAAAACAAAAGGGTGAGTTTAATTCAGCATGTTACTACAGTTTATTTTCACATTACGCACGCATAAATACTGACAGATTCGATGTATCAGTATTTAACCCGAGTGCTTTAGAGTTGCGACTGCTATTAGACTCTATGCGTGAAGCACCAGAAGCGCTCGTTTTAGACACAGAATTAGCTTTAAAAAACATCGCCATGAATATCTGTGAGATACTCCAAAATCTTAAAAAAGAATCTGAAATACCATTTCATGTTTTCTTTGCTGGACAATTTTTGAGAACAACTTTGAGTTCTAAGGACCAGAGCAGACTAATGGACGCATTCAATTTGACGTTGCATTCTTACAGATTACAAAATAATATACAGCTCGTTGTCAATACGGCAACACTAAAAGCAGAACTCGGTCTAGTTAATGAATCACTGGCAAGTGTTAATTACTACGCGTCCGCGAACAAAACGACCGAGTTAGTGCCCATTCAAGCCATGCTAGAAAAACTATAAATTCATGATATGGCGAGCATATTATTAAAGTAATCAATACCCATCGCTGCTTTTACTTCACTGAGTGTTGTGTTGGCAATCCCATTCGCCGTGTGGGTACCGTCTCGTAGTATTTGTTTTATGTCTTCTGTTTTTTGTCGCCATTCTTCACGACGCTGACGAATAGGGGCTAGTTCGTTGTCGATGACGTCGTATAAAAAATCTTTTATTCTTCTGTCTCCAATTCCACCAGTAGCATAGCTATTTTTCAGCTCCGAAAGATTCTTGAATTCTGGATAATAATTATTAAATGATTCATCGGTACTAAATGCATCCAAATAGGTGAATAATACATTCCCTTCAGTTATTCCAGGATCACTTAATGCTCGTGGGAAAGTTACAATATCGTTTATTTTTTTTCTTATAGTCTCCTGATTGTCCGACAAATAAATTCCATTATTAAGAGACTTGCTCATTTTTTCATTGCCGTCTATGCCTGGTAGGCGCTTTGACGCTTCATTTGTCGCGAGAATAGTCTTGCATTCAACAAGCACGTTTTTCTGGTAGATGCGATTAAACGATCTAACGATCTCTCGTGTTTGCTCGATCATTGGTTCTTGATCTTCGCCGACGGGAATAATGGATGCCTTAAAGGCTGTAATATCTGCCGCCTGGCTAATTGGATAATTAACAAAACCAATTGGGACAGAAGAAAAATGTTTTGATGCTATTTCACTTTTTACTGTCGGATTACGGATTAAGCGAGTGTAGGATACAAGATTCATATAGTATGCAGTGAGTTCAGGAAGCGCCGGAATTCCTGATTGTATAAAGAATGTAACCTTTTTCGGGTCTAACCCAACAGCTAAATAATCAAGCATCACCTCCATAATGCTGTTCTGAATTTTTTGAGGATTATCTGCATTATCTGTTAAAGCCTGAGCATCGGCAATCATAATATAAAATGCGTCATATTCGGCCTTATTCTGAAGTTCTATACGCTTTTTTAGACTCCCCACATAGTGTCCAATATGCAGTCTACCTGTTGGACGGTCTCCAGTAAGTATAATTTTACTCATCATTACTATCCTTAAAAATTAAATCGTGTATATCTGAATCTTTGAACTCAGAACTATCCCAAACTCTTTTCATACTTAAAACTGTTTCAAGATACTTCTTCTTAGATTCCACCCACTCAGCTGACGAGGTTTGACGTTTTTTAAATGCCTTTTCTGCTTTTTTAATTGCTTCAATTGGCCACCCAGATGCTAACTGTATCATTTCGAGAATGACGATCTCGTTGATTTCGCTTGTCTGTAGTATGAGTTTTGAAATAGTTTCTTCACTTTGACCGAGGTTTATAGATGAGTCAGGGATACTTTTTGATTGCTTAAAGTATGGATGTAGTCCGCTCACGATACGACTATAAATTGCACCGACACTAACATTTTCAGAGATGAGTGACTTAAGATCAGGATCTTCCTTCATTCGTTCCAAGGCAATTCCACCAATATTTGCATGATAAAATTCGTCTAATCCGCAAATAACAACGATTCCCTTTTTGCGATCCTTTATTATTGGCAGAAGGACATCAGTTGCTGTATACACATGGTCTAATAGAACTGAAAAATCACTGCCGCGCAACTTGAGTCTGTCATAGGTCGTGTCTGTTGCTTCAGTATTATTGGAAAAATCCTGTAATTTGATCATTCTCGAAATCAAAGAAAAAGTACGCGCATGATCAATATTGTTATGTAAGCAAATCCTACCGGCTTTTTCATCAAAACCCAATTTTCGTATGAATTTTTTATAGCGTTCAGTTAACAAGAGGATCCTTTTAACGCTCATGCTTCTCGCGTTTATAGAGCCAAAATCGTTAATTATAAAATAGGTATAGATACCAGTTTTCTTCTGCGCATCGAGAATTTTTAGTATTTCAGACATCGTGCCCATTGTAGGTGCATTTGTTGCGCCAATACCGCTTACTATGGCAATGTCTTCTTTTTTATTTTTTAAAATTGAAGGTAAATTTGGTGTATAGCACAGAAATTCATTATTTAATTCTCCATTTTTTCCATATTCAAATACCGTAAAATCGTTTGGAAAACGAATATATCCATTCTCATTGATTGTATTTTCTATGCCTTTTTTTGTGAATTCTAACTCTTCAAGTAATAATTGAACTTCTTTTTCATTCATATCAACCATTCCTTTATAAGACATATTGTACCATTCTAGTGATAAAATATAAACCATGAATTACTTAAGAAAACATGTCGTAAAAGTACTTATTATCGATGCGGAGAAACGGTGTTTATTGTTATTTCGGTCAAAGTCTCATCCTCTCTATGGTGGTCAAATAGATTTTCCTGGAGGACTTGTGAATATACATGATTCCGAGACCGCACTCGAAGCATGTGTGAGAGAAACGTATGAAGAAACTGGTATTACCCTACGGGCACCCGTAAAAAAAATTTTTCGACATCAAGTAAAAACAAAAGAAGAGGATATCACGTATGATTTTTATATAAATGAAGTAATTAGCCTCAGTGATCTTGCTATTATTTTAAGCAACGAGCACGCTGGGTATCAACTTGTAAAAATTAACGAATTACAAGAATTTAACACTTGCCTCACAGATAACTACATTAAATATGCAATAAATTATATTCAAAATAACTTAATCTCTTTAAAATTCGTAACACAAATTGGTATAAATTAATCATTAGTACCTGAATTAATACTCTAACGATGAATCACTATAGTAGATCTGAAGAGACATAGGAATTTCTGTGTTCTGTAGTTTAAAACAACGACTAAACAATACGTATGTCTAGCTTTCTTATTAGCCGCCTAGTATGCTTCGCATACAGTCGTCTGATTCGTCGAAATAAAAAAGAAACGCTGCGCTCTGTATTTTAATTTTTAAAACCTAAAATTATAGAACAAGTTCTAAATTTTAAATTTTAAAAATAAAAATAGAGTTCTTCGAACTCTTCTTTTTTTATTTCTCCTCATGGAGCCGCCTTCGAGATTTGAACTCGAGACCCCTTCCTTACCATGGAAGTGCTCTACCACTGAGCTAAGGCGGCATAGAAAAATCCCAACACTATCTGAAAAAGTGTTGGGATTTTAATGATCAAACTGGTGCTGGAGGTAGGACTCGAACCTACGAAGGTGTAACCCGAGAGATTTACAGTCTCTTGTCATTGCCGCTAGACTACTCCAGCAATGCTAGGGTGTCGTTCGCACTCCGTCCTAGCGCATCCGAAATATTTGGCTCGCGCCAAGCATACTTCGAATGGAGCTATTATAGCAATTTTCAGATGCATTAGCAAGATTTTTAATTATATAAAGAACCTATTTTATAATTTCTTACCATTTTTTGGGGTAAATTTTGAGTTAACGGTTTTTAGTTTTAATAGTGTAAATATTTTAACTTCCTTTTGCTTGTTTATTTTTTACTGTTTGGCTGCTTTATATTCTTGATATTTATCGATTTTTGAGGAATTTTGATAACCTTGTTTTATGAGATTAATGATTTCATCTTTTGTTTTTTCGTCTGATTCAGCAAAACCTGAAAAAGTTTTATTACCAATGATCATATAGGGCACGCCTTGTGGTGTTTCGCCAAGGAATTTACCAAAATCTTTCATAAATTTTAAGTTTGTTGAGTTTTTCCAAACTTCAAAAGCGTAAAGATTCATCTTGTCTTTTAATTCAGATTTATTTGAGTCAAAGAACTGCGCAAGATGTTTACAATGTGGACAACCGTCTCCCCAGAAAACATAAACATTCACTCTATCCTTTGATGACTTAATATCTTTTTCCGTCATTTTTGAAAATTCGATATTTGCTTGAGCATTTTTTGAGGTCTGATTTTGTTTGTTTTCTTCTTGATGAGTTTTGACTTGATTCATGCTCGAAGACATGAAATAAAGAATCACACTGAGAATAATTATTATTACACTGATGAGAGAGAGGATAATTCTTTTTTTAGTCTTTTGAGGAAATGGTGTATTGAGATTCACTTGTATTTTATTTTGCATTGAAATATTTACCTGTATTATACAGTTTACCATTATACTCGAGATAAATCGAATAGTTTCCTCGAAGACCATCTTTATTTATATATTTGGTAATTTGTATACCATTTTGATTTTCTTCTTCGGTGAAGATATCTACACAAAGGGCAGTGTATGGGCGTTTACTAATTCTAACATTGTAATAATTTGTATAAAAATTTCGATATAAGCCAATGCGGACTTGATCTTCGCGTTTAAAGAAACCGGAGACAGCGATACGATCTTCTTCGTTTTTGATTGTAATCTGATGTGAATTGAGGAATTGTTGGTCTATTTCTGTGTCAGTAATAAATCCTTGTTTCTTTTCGTTTACTTCTGTTGCTCCAAGCGTCCCCATACGTTTTGCGGCAACTTGTGAATAGTTCACTCCGGTATATGCATCTATTTTTTCTACACGATAATTATTCGTATTGATTTGTAATTCAAAAATTACTTTATTATTTTGGATCTCAACAGTGTCGGATAATAAACTAATATTATTGCCTTTTGTTAATCCTGCTGGTTGATTTGATGGTTCGCCATTTGTTTTAACAATGCCTCCGGAATGAACCAGATAATGATTTTTGCCTAGATAATCAACGTCAGAGATGTATGGCGAATAAAAATCACTACCACGTTCTTTGCCGTATTGCCAGATTTGTTGTACAGTTTTTGCTGCAGGGTCGATTTTATAAAGTACACCGCGTGAGTATGATTTTGAGGCTGGTGTGTAGTGATTTGGATTTTTTGATTTGTTATTACCATTATCAAAGAGCGAGAGGTAACCTTCTGGCGTGATTTTTGCAGCGTGTTGACTCCATTGATATTCAAAATTATCACCGATTGGCTTTAAGAAATATTTTTGATATTTACTAGACCAGTTTGTGGGGTCTCCCAGAATCCAGTTTATCTGTTCTGTTTGATAATTTATGCTAACTACGGCGTCTTGATGTCTTCCCGAGAGGATGAGCGAATCGCTATTTTTGTCATAATAGACTGAATTGTTATGGAACCAATCATAACTACTCCAGTTTTCACTTTTGCCATCTTCGGTTTTTAAGATCTTTTTCAGATCAATTTGTTTGACGATTTTTCCAGTTTTTCGATCAAGTTCTACAATATAATCCTCAACGGTATCATTTTTTTCTGTAAAATTATTTGAG
Source organism: uncultured Candidatus Saccharibacteria bacterium (assembly GCA_963549315.1). Taxonomy (GTDB): domain Bacteria; phylum Patescibacteriota; class Saccharimonadia; order Saccharimonadales; family Saccharimonadaceae; genus Nanosyncoccus. The sequence continues at coordinate 12,559 of CAUUYE010000011.1, forward strand.
GCAACAACGAGATTACCATTTGGTAGCTCAAAATAATCATGATGATAGCCCCCTGGTAATGAATATTCTGCATAGATTTTGCCAAGTAAATCTATTTCATAAAGTCCTGTCATGTAATATGGGGGATTGATTAAGCGTTCAGTACTAACTAGGAGATGTCCGTTATTTAATTTTGTATTTTGCCATAGCGCAGTGGTTGTTAAGTACCATCTTATATCACCATTGATATCGTAGGCAACCATCTTATTATTCTTAGTTGCTGGGCTGTAAAAATAAAAGTCTGAATTCAAAGAGTTCTTGTCGGCTTTAAGTATGTCTGCTTGTGGTATGTTTTCAGGTAGTGGTTCGGTTTTAATGTCGAATTCACGATCAACTGTTTCGACGATATCGCTTGTAATGGTATTATTTTGCTCTTTAATATCATTATTTAAGGTTTGGTTTATTGGCGCAAATTGTCCGTTGTGATCCGTGATATGTTCTGATTCGAAACGCTCTAATTTTTTTGCAGGGCTATTTTCATCAACTACATTTCCGTTCCTTGCAATTGATTGATTATTGTCGTGTGTTTCAGCTTTTGTTGGAGTTTCATAGGATATTCTAATTTTATTAACGGTATTTGCATATAGACCATAGATTGGTAAATAGTGTTTTTTTGAGCTAACAAACTGATGTTTTAGTGTTGTTTTTTGGTCTTTACCTAAGATTGTAACTGTTGGAGAAACTTCTTCGTCTGTTTCAAAAATTATGAGGGCAGTTAGTGGCGAATTTTTATAGGGGTTTAGGATAATGTTTGGATTTTTTATGGTGTGTCCTGATGATATAAAATCTTTTTCATAGGTTTTTTGTTTGGTTATTATACTTTTTTCAACATCGGCTAATTCAGTATTTTCGTCACGATTACTAAAATAAGTTAAACTGAAAACTAGAGAAACTAATATCACTAAAAAGAACATAAAATGTGCGGTAAAATAGGTTGGTCGTTTAAAAGATTTTGTTAGGCGAACTCGGATTTTATGATTATGTGCAGCTTTTGCTTTTTGTTGTTTTAATTTTAAAGATAGATCTGATATTGTTTCGACCCGTTTATTTTGAGTATCCTTACTACTCATGACCACCTCCAATTATTTATACTATTCTAGCATAGACTAGATAGTTTTGTCATGATTTCTATATCTAATGAATCTATGCTTTACTTTTTTAAGTAATCTAGTTAATTAGTTTTTTAATTGTTGAGCGATTTTGTGAGAAGAAAAACTTTGGTTATTTATCATAATGGTTAAAAATACTGAGAGTATTAGGTTTACAATTGGTATTAAGATAACTGAATTCCATCCTATGATAAATATATTATTAACTTCAATCGAAAGTCCTATCATAAGAGTTTTTTGGAGCGTATCTTTATTTATTATATTGAAACAAACTGTGATGAGAATTGCTAAAATTAAAGATAAAATAGTAGTTGTAATGCACAGTAACAGCAAATGTACAGCAAAAATTTTAGTTATTTGTGCCTTTGTTGCTCGCATCGCTTGATATAATGAAATAACTTTTTCTTCTTTTGTGATCATTCGAGTGTATGTACATACTGTAATGATTATTAGAAGTGTGGATAATATAATCGATGAGACTTTGAGTATGGACCAGATATTCTGAAATTTTTCGTAAACAGATAATGGGTCGGAAATGACGGCTTCAACGTAATATTTGTGGGCTTTGTCACAATTTCCTATAATATGATTTATTTTTGTGCAATAGTTTTCTTTGTTATGATAATATTTTGCTGCGGATTCTATATTGTCGAATTCGGCAAAAATAGCACTATCTTCTTCTAAATTTTTTGTTTCATTATTGTTTTTGTTTGGATTAATATACTGTTTTGTTTCTTTCTCGATTATATTAATACTACCACTAGTATCTAATTGACTAAAGATTATATCTAACGGACTATTCTTAATATTTAAATTAGAGAGCGCTAAATTAGGGGCAAAAAGTCTACTTGGTAAAATATTTGATATATAGTATTGTTCGCCAGTTTTTGTAGTAATTTTTTGATGTAAAATATCTTTGTATATTTTTTTTATGAAATTGATTTTAATATCAAGATTTTCGTCATAATTTGGAGTTTTAAGGTTTATCAGATCCGCGATGACTTCAATTGGAGCTGAAATTGATGGTACTGATGCATCATTTTGGTCTGAATTTAGCAGTTTTGTATTTTTTAGAGCATAAAATTTATGATTATTGATATTAAATATTTTTGTTCTTATAATTTTTCCATTGTATTTTTTGATATTTTGTTCAATTTGCTGTCTTTCAGCATGTATATTACACGTTTCATTGCAGACCTCACTTTCAATTGAGGTTTTGACAAGTATTTTATGATCGGTTGATGATGTCATTTTGTCAAGTACAGTATTTTCTATGCCTTGTAATACAAAAATTAAAGTAGCACTTATACAAATAATAATACCTGTTATAAAGATTGTTTGAAAAGTTCTTTTTTTATGAATTCTGATTCCTGAACTACCTAATTTTAGATATTCTAATAGCTGCACTAATCCTCCTTCATTTTTTTTGCAATATTTTTTGCTGAAAATTGGTGTGCGGAAAACAGTAATGATATAGGTGTAATTAGTAGAATAGTAATTAATACTAAGGAAATAATATTATTTTCTGTTACATAGAAAATTTTTGGTGCTTGGCTTAAATTATAGAATTTCATTAGATTATTTGAAAGTGTGCTTGCAGACATTAGATATGTGATTATGATTGTGACAAAAGTAATAAAAAATATTGCAATTAATGTCACTAAGCACAATTCTAATAAATATAGAAAATAGATAAAATATATACTTTTAGTGGTTGCTCCCATGGCTCGATATAGGGCGATGGTGGGAGTATCTTCATCAATAATGTGGGACATTGTTGTTATAGTAATAATGACTGTGATAACTAATAGAAGTAATATTAATAGAGTATATAAAAACTGGATTGAGCGAAAGTTTGCAATCAGATCTATGGTGGTGCCGAATAGATTTTCGTATGAATATTTCTGCTCTCGATAACTATTTAATCCTAATATTTTTTGATCCGGATTGATAAAATCTGTCGCCTCTTTAGGGTTTTCAAAACTAATTATGGGATCTGATTCAATCTTTGTAACTGTATAGAAATTTTTGTTTTTATCTTCTGTGAGGTATGTTGTGATTTGTTGTCTTATAAAATTTTCAATCTTCCCTGTACCATCATCAATAAACCATATTGATCCATTGACGGATGGAGTGGGAAGGCTTCTAAGTATTGGAGTTAGAATGGTTGTATTGTTTGATAAAACGTCTTCTTCGTTTATTTTTGGTAGAGATCCGACCTTATAAATTGTATTTTTTAATCTGCTACGTAGTCCGTCATAATCTTTTGAACTTGGTAATTTCCATCCGTCTAGTGTAACTACTGGAATTTTGTCTTCTGGAATTTTATCCCAAGAATTTGGATCAATGAAACTTTCAGCTACTGATTTATCAACGATTTGATAAGGAAAGTCTATCTGGTAGTATCGATAATATCCTATAATTTTTCCATTAAATAATCGTGTGCGATTCTCTACGTCTTTTATGAAATCATGATTCTTATGCGGTCTTAAATCGATATCAACTATTCTCTCTTTAGTATATATAGTTTTTTCTTCTTTAGGCTCGTTTTCGTGTTTATGTACTCTTATGTATATTTTATTTTTTGTTTGGCTCATTGAGGCATTGATTGCAGTCTTTTTTATTCCTGATGTGAGTAGACTATAAGAAAGGACTGAACTAAAAAGTACAGATACTACAATAATTACCGTGATACTTCTTTTTTTGTGTTGAAAGAGGTTTCTATAACTTAGATGTAAAGCATCAGAAAAATTTAATCCCATTTTATTGAATTTCCTTTGTGATTTTTCCGTCTTCTAAATTTAGGATTTGTGTAGCGTATTTTTCAACTTGAGGATCATGAGTTGCTATGATAATAGTGGCTCCTTTTTCGATTTGTATCCTTTTGAGGATTTCTATTACCTTTCTAGCATTTTCAGGATCTAAATTATTTGTGGGCTCATCTGCAAGAATTATTTCTGGAGACATATATAATGCCCTAGCTATACAGGCACGTTCTGCTTGACCGCCAGAAATTTTGGATGGTAATTGATTTAATACTTCTGTGATACCAAGATTTTGAGATAATTCATATACACGTCTCTCTCGTTCTATCTTTGAAATACCTGCGAAGATTGCCATTAAGGCAATATTATCTCTTATTGTCAATTGTGGTTGAAGATAGAATCCTTGAAAAATAAAACCAATTTTTTTACGATAAAAATTTGCTCTGGTTTTTCCTTTTAATTCCTTTATATTTTGATTGTCGATTGTAATACTACCACTGGTTGGATCTTCAATTCCACCGATGATATTTAAAAGAGTAGATTTTCCAGAACCACTAATTCCTTTTAATATAGTAAAACTATTGGCTGGGATTTCGAGATCAATATCTGTCAATATATTTTTGTTTCCGTATCTTTTTGAAATTGATTTAAGGATAACCTTCATGGTCTTATAATAGTATAAAGTGATGAGTTTGTAAAAGCCCCAGTATATACTGAGGCTTATGTTTTGGTGTGGGGGCTATGAAGTACTTCTTGTATTCTTGTTGAATAATTATTATTTACGAACTGCATCTGACCCAGAAACCTCTTGGTTCAATAAACCAGTTTCTTGGCGCAATTTGTAATTGTACTCTTGCAACTCTTGATCCTGCCCACCAATGTCCATCTGCTGCTACTCCAGTAGCATTATCAAAACGTTGAAGTACGTTGCCGTACTTATCTGTCATGATAATATTCATTTGGTAGAGCCAGCCATTATATCCTTCTTGCGTGACGGTTATAACTACGTCGCTATTAATCCCGCAGTCGTTATTTGCAACGGTTATATAATGGTTGCTGACATAATATTCTTTTGAAGCACAAGGTGCCATCTGCTGGATCTTAGTATTACCAATGGCTTGCCTGAATTTAAGTTCAGGTGTGTTGCTTTGGTTTGTCGCTGATTGATGGACGGACGCCAAGACGATATGAGACAGTAATAATGATATTACTACAGTAAGGAATACTGAAGTAATGTATGATAAATACTTCTTCATAGGATACCACCTACCTTTCTAATGTGCTTATTCTTTGCCCCCACTTAAACATAGTGCTATTTTATATTGTATTTAATTTTTATGCAAATTGTCTATTCTAAAAAATCAGATGTCTTTAACACTAATACAACTGTCTTTTTTTGTTCCTGAAATTAAAAATAGAACATAAATGTTCTATCTATCATTTTTCACTCATGGAGCCGTGTGTACTATGTACACTTTGCTCTATTCGCTCAAACTTATAGAAAAATAAATTTTTCTATAAGTTTTCACTCATGGAGCCGTGTGTCGGCTCTGCCCCGACGACCTGCCGCTTACAAGGCGGCTGCTCTACTAACTGAGCTAACACGGCTTACTTGACTATTTTACCAGAAACAAAAAGCGTTCGCAAGCACAATCATTGATTGACGATCTATATTCTTGAAGAATATTATAGCTTGAAATTTTTAGTAAAAGATAGAGTTTGGTCTATTAATACTGGTTGATTTAGATTCGCAAAAAATCTATTGAATCATTCGGGGTCTTTTATTTGGTTGATTATTTACGGAAGTTGTTGTGCTAAGCTTTTTATTTCGCAAAGTTGTATTGCTAATATTAGCTGTAGTGGCTACTTTATTCTTTAATTGTATATGATTATTTTTTATGGGATTAGTTTTTGTAAGCGTCTTAATTGCGGCTTTTCTTAAAGCTTTCATCGGCGTATGCGATTTTGGATAAATGATTTTTGGTTGTGGACGAGTTGCACGGACCTGAGCCGCTTCTTTTAATTTATGTTCACGTTTTTTAGCTTTTTCTAGCTCGGCTTTCTTTAAGGCGTCTTCGGCAATTTGTTGTTCGATGCGTGCAGTGGTGATGTCAATATTTTCTTGATCGCCAGATTCCTCATAGATAGAGAGAATTTGTCTTAAAGTGGTAGTTGATTTATCGAGATTGTAGGCAGATTCGAGAGCTTCAATTGCAGCTTTTTTGTGACCGAGTTTCTCTTCAGCTTTTGCAAGTGCAAGAAAGCGCGCTGGAATACCATTATCTAGTTTTAGAGCTTGTTGAAATGCCATAGTAGCTTTTTCGTAGGAACCGGTTTCTAAGTAAATTAGGCCAACGTTATGAAGTGACATTGGGTTATTATCAAGAGATTGTGCAATTTCGAAACATTCAATTGCTTCATCGTAATTTTGTGCTTTGGCATAAAGAATTCCAAGACGATTATAGGCGGCTGCGTTCGTTTCATCGAGCTTGAGAATGGTTAGAAGGGCTTTTTCTGCGCGTAAAGTTTTACGACTATTCATACTATCTTTTGCAATAGTCCAGAGTTTCTTGATTTCCGCATTATATTTCTTATTATGATCTTTTGACGATAACTTTTTTGTGGCTAAAGCCGACTCAAAGAATGCGAGAAAAATTGCAAAACCTAAAATTAGTAATGCGCCTAACATATTGCTTTATTTTATCATATTAGTAGGGATTTATGCGATTTTATATCAAATTAGCAATTAATTGTAATTTTTTGTTACCATTTTTTTGAATATTCTGGTATGCAGTTGACAGACCTTCTATCTTTTTGAGGAAAAGAATATTTTGTGTCTTGAAATACGATTTATAGGTGAGCTCAATTGTCGTTTCGATGATTTTTAGAGTGAAAGCCTTATCGTTCTCTTGTTTGTTCGTAGCGTTCTTTGTGCTTTTCTTAGTGATTTCTTCTATTAATGCTGGTAACGTCATTTTATCTACGACAAGTAATCTTTTTGCCAGATTCATGACATCTGCTGTAACCTTTGGTGGATTATTTAGATAGTTGATTTGTTTAAGATAAAATTGCATAGCACGAGATTTTATGGTGGGGAGTAATAGATTTGGACTTTTTGTAAAAAATATAATGTGGATATTTTGACCTGGTTCTTCAATAGTTTTTAAGAGAGCATTACTGGCTCCTTCTGTGAGTAGTTCTGCATGACGAACAATGATAAAAAGTTTATCAGTTTGTTTTGTCTCGGTTAGACTAATTATTTCTCGAACATTTTCTATGGAAATATTGCTTTCTGGACTTTCAGGTTTAATTGAAAGAAGAGGTTTTACGGATAGTTCCGTGTCAGGATCGATTACAAAAATTGTGGTTGAAAAAGCTTGGACAAGACGTGGAATTTGAGAAATGTTGTCAAAATACATTAAAAAATCTCAAACTCAGCAGGGAGCGGGGCGTTAAAAATTCTTCGTTTGCCATCAGGTATGGTGATTTCAAGTGATTTGGCATGTAGGTAAAGTCGGTCATTAGAGTCAGATTTTGTAGTACCATAAACACGGTCGCCAACTATTGGCGTTCCTAAATATTTAAGATGGACACGTAATTGATGCGTGCGACCGGTCGTAGGCTTTAATTCAATAAGTGAATAAGTCTTACCTTCTTTAAATTCTGTGCCACTGAACTGACTATTTTGTGAAATCTGTTGTTGTAAAGCCTGTATGTCTTGTTTAGTGAACTTTTTAGTTTGAATAATTTTATAGTAAGTTTTTGACTCTTTTCCGCCTGCCTCAACAATAAAAGTCGTAGGGTGCTTCAAATTCCTTGCAATAGGCAGATCGATGAGGGCTGTATCTAGTTTTGGTCTGCCTTCAACGATGGCAAAATAAGTCTTGTGTGCTTTTCTGTCTTGGAATTGTTTACGCAAGAGAGTTTGCATGGATGAATTCTTTGCTAGGATAACGATTCCGCTGGTGTCTCGATCAAGACGATGAACGAGCATTCCGAAATCTTCGAGGGTTGGTTCTAAACAATAGTCTCCTTTTGCCATACTCAATAATCCAGCAGGTTTATTGATCACTAGAACGTTTTCATCTTCGTAAATGATTGGCAGTTTAATTTTTGTAGCTGCTTGTTTTTTGGTAGTTGGATCGGTTAGAGATTTCGGTAAAACGAGTTGTATTTTAGAATTTTCGGTAAGTGGTGTATTGGGTTTTGAAACACTTTGATCATCAACTAGAACATAACCTAGTTTAATGAAGGTTTGCAATGTATTACGGTTATATTCAGGGTATAACTTGACTAGAACGTGGTCAAGACGGATTCGAGGTTTCTTCTCAGCTTTTTCGGACAAAATTACATCCCCATTAATGACGCGAGAAAGTGAAGGTTTACTAAATTTTTTACCAGTTCTAAGCATTTGTTTATATTATATAATATATTTTTATATTTTATCTAAGCCCGATGGCTTTTTGGACTTGTTGAAGTTTAGCGTTAGCTTTATTGTTGGCATAAAGCTCGCCTTCTTGAAGTAATTGATAAACTTTTTGATCTGGAATTTTTTGAATTTGAGCTTGAAAATTAGCTAGAAAATTTGCAACAGAAGCAGCAACTTTTTTCTTAAATTCGCCATAATGAGTTTCGCCAGCCCAAGCGGAAATTGTAGACTGTAAGGGCTCATTGTTGATTAATGCCTCAATCTGAAGCAGATTAGAAATACCTGGTTGATTGAACATGTCAAATTGTATTTTAGCATATGAATCGGTGGTAGCAGACATGATCTTTTTGGTAGCTTTCTCAGGGTTATCCGACATCATGATTTTACTATTTTCCGCTATACTGGATTTGCTCATCTTTTTTTCTGGATTTAGTAGATCTCTAATTCGTAGACCGGATGGAGTATTTTTTTCTTGGTTGCCATAGGTATTACTTAGAGTTTCCATAAACTTGATTTGTTCGGAGGTTTTTTCCGGAATGACGAAGACATCCCCAAATTTTTTATTAAAACGCTCAGCAATATTGCGAGTTAATTCTAAATGTTGGAATTGATCTTCACCAATTGGGATATAGTTTGCATCGTAAAGTAGAATGTCAGCTGCCATGAGAATTGGGTAATTGAAAATACCAACATTAGTTGAAGAATTGTTGTCATGACTTTTTTCTTTATATTGAGTCATGCGAAGAGCTTCTCCCATAGTGGTGTAGCAATCTAAAATCCAACAAAGTTCAGAGTGGGCAGGAATATATGATTGACGATAAATATGAATATTCTGATTGAGCTCTAGACCAGCGGCAAGGTAGTATTTGATTTCGCGAAGTGCGTTCTTTTTGAGATCGCCTTCAACTTCGCTAATAATGGAATGGAGGTCAGGGATAAAAATATTGAATTGGTGAGTTTTGGAATATTTATTAGCAAGACGTACCATGGGAAGAAGTGCACCAAGAAAGTTACCGAGAGTAATTTCGGAATTAATGCGGATACCAGTGAGAATTGTTTTCATAATTCTATAATTTCTTAACTAGAATACTGATTTGGTGGAGCATAAGGGACTTAAACCCTTGACCTCATCAATGCGAATGATGCGCTCTATCAACTGAGCTAATGCCCCACTTATATCCAGTATACTATAATTCTTAGAGTTTTTTGTTAGTTTTCACGTATTGCTTTGATAATACTCTTGAATGTTGGACGTGTTCCGTACATTAAGACACCAACACGGTAAATCTTGGCAGCTATAATACCGATGACGCCAGTTGTGATGATTAATAGTATGATGGAAGCAATAACTTCGATTGTGGATACTTCTCCCATTGCAAGTCTTGTGAACATTGCCATTGAAGAAGTAAGAGGAAATATAGAGAGGAATTTCATCCATGGAGTATTGATTTCTCCGGATGCCATAGCAAGAGTTGTAAAGACAAAACCTGCGACAAATATAATTTGGACGAGCATAATAGCAGAGGCGAGGTCTTCAACTTTGGAGACGGTTGACCCCATGGCTCCGTATAGGAAAGAATAGATTAAGAATCCTAAGAGGAAGAAGATGACTAAGAAGCCTAGTAGTGAGGCTGGAAAGTTGAAAAGTGCTTTAACTGTCTGATTATTTTCAAAAAAGGTTTTGTTTAAGTTATATGAAATAAAAGCTGAGCCAAAGATGGTGATAATTTGGATTAACCCTGCTGCACATGAAGCTAATATTTTTCCAAACATCAAGGCAATCGGACTAGCGCTAGTGATGAGTACTTCCATAGCGCGAGAAGTTTTTTCTGTAACTACACTCATAGCGACTTTTTGACCAAAGATGATGACTACCATGTATAAAACAAAAGTCATAATATAGGCATACCAATAGTTTTTAGTACCATCTTCGCTTAGATTTTCAACTTTGTGGGTAATAGTTAAATTTTGTGCTTCTGCAATTTGCTGATCGCTAAGTCCATGTTTTTTGAGATAAAGATTTGTGGAGAGAGTTTTGAGAAGTTTATCCATAATGTCGACATTCATATCTTGAAGGGTCGCAACGTTTTTTAGATAGGTGTAGGATTTTAAATCAGAAGAAATGATAAAGGCAGCAGTGGCAGATTGGTTTTTGAGTTGTTCTTTGATTTGTTCCATTGAATCATTTGTAATTTTGACATTTGATTGTGGAAAAGTTGCTGAAAAATATGTTGCATATTTATCGATATCTTTTTTATCAGATTTTATGAGAATCTGATCTTTTTTCTCGTCCTTTGTTGTGCTATTTTGCGAATTTTTAATGGATTCTATAACTCTTGGTGCAAATAAAAAACCGGACACAGCAAGTACTAAAAAGATTGTGGAGAAGATGAATACCTTATTTTTAAAATATGTTGAGATTTCATGCCTAAATATTATAAAAAATTGTTTCATTTTAGTTCCCTTTCTCCATTTGATCTAATTGCTTAATTTCTGCTTTTTCGTGTTCATCGCCAGCATATTCTACAAAGATATCTCCAAGTGTTGGTTCAAATATCCCAATAGTTCTAATATCAAATTCTTTGATAAGTTTTTGCATTACTTTCTTTTTCTCATCTGGATTATCCATTTTGTAGATAATAGAATCTGAATCCTGTAAAATTGTTTGTTCTTTGTAGGTTTGATGTATTTTTTTAGCTTCGTTTGATTCTACTAGTAGCTTATTTTGTGGATAACTTTGTTTAATTTGCTTGATATTGCCAGAAAGCATAATCTTACCATTTTTAAGAATAATCATATCGTCACAAAATTGTTCAATATAGTTCATTTGGTGGCTGGAGAAGATGACAATTTTATTTTGTTTGATTTGTTCTTTGATGACACTCTCGAGAAGCTTAGCGTTGACAGGATCGAGACCGGTAAATGGTTCATCAAATACGATAACGTCAGGTTGATGTGCGATACTTGATATTAATTGTATCTTTTGTTGATTTCCTTTTGACAAATTGTCTAGGTTTTTATTTCGAAATTCTGTCATGTTGAGAAAATCTAACCAGTGATCGATTGATTTGGTGGCTTCTGATCTTTGCATGCCTTTTAGTTCTGCAAGATAAACTAGTTGGTCAATGATTTTTTCTTTTGGATAAAGACCACGTTCTTCAGGTAAATAACCAAAGCTGACTTTACTATAATCTATTGGCTCTTCATCGAGTAAGATTTGTCCTTCGCTTGCTTTGAAGACATTCATTAGTATACGAATAGTCGTTGTTTTACCAGCGCCATTGCGTCCGAGCAATCCAAAGGCACGACCACTTTTTGCGGTGAAAGAAATTCCGTGTAAGACTTCTTTTTTGCCAAAAACTTTTTTAATATTTTGAAGTTCGAGTTTCATATCTGATACCTTTATATTGTTTTATTTTTTTATTGCTGGGACTGGAAATTTTCGTGATAAATCAATGACTGCTTGATGAATTTTAGCTAGTTCTTGTTTGATGTTTTTGTCTGATAATCCTGCTTCATTTTTGGCTTTTTTGCAGATATCAAGGACTTGCTTAATCCAGTCGGCAATCTGCACCATCTCGGCTTCTTGCATTCCACGCGTGGTAATGGCCGGTGTACCAAGACGAACACCAGATGGGCGAAAGGCGCCACCCTTATCACCTGGTACTGCATTAGCATTTAAAGTTAGCCCTACTAGATCTAAGGCACGTTCGAAGAATTTACCATCAACGCCAAAGCTTTCCTTGACATTGATGAGAATTAGATGATTTTCGGTTCCATTACCCTGTAATTTAAAACCGTGTTTAATTAAAGCATCGGCAAGAGCTTTTGCATTTTTAACAATTTGTTTGGCATAATTTTTAAATTCTGGCTTGAGAGCTTCAGAGAAAGCGACGGCTTTGGCGGCTATAATATGTTCAAGTGGACCTCCTTGCGTACCTGGAAAAACTGCACGATCAATTAAAATTGGTATATTCTCCAATGTATGTTCGGGTTTCTTTAATGGTGACGCTACATTACCGTTAGATAAAATTAGACCACCACGTGGACCGCGTAGAGTTTTATGTGTAGTAGTTGTCATGACGTGGAAACCATAATCAAGCGGGTTCGGGTGTACTCCACCAGCAATAAGTCCTGCAACATGAGCCATATCTGCCATAAGTAATGCGCCGATTTTATTACCAATCTTCGCGATACGTGCGAAGTCAGGGATTTTCATGAAGGCTGAATAGCCGATGAGGATAATTTTTGGCTGTTCTGTTATTGCTAAACGTTCAATTTCATCATAATCCAGATCACCAGATTCGGTTGTGCCATATGAGATAAAGTTGTAGATTTTTGCAGATCTGGTGACTGGAGAACCATGAGTTAAGTGTCCGCCATGACCAAGATTCATAGCAAGGATTTTATCTCCTGGATTGCACCAAGCAAAATAAACTGCTTCATTGGCATTTGCGCCAGAATGTGGTTGAACGTTGGCGTGATCAGCGTGAAATAATTTCATGGCACGAGAGATTGCTAGACGCTCAATGCGATCGATATTTGTTTGACCTCCATAATAGCGATAATTTGGCAAAACTTCATGTTGAATTTTTGCTTCATCCCAGTTAAAATTTTTTTCTGGATTTCTTTTTTTGACTTCGTCTTCCTGCCAACTGAGTCCTTCAAAAGAAGGATAACCTTCTGAATATTTATTTGTTAAGATTGAACCCATAGCTTTTAAGACATTTTCGGAAACATAATTTTCACTGGGAATTAATTCAAGACCTTCGGTTTGACGAATTTCTTCTTGTTGTATTAATTCAAAGATTGGGTCGATGGTGGTTTTTTCAGTATTGTTTGACATAATTTTTCCTATTTATTTGATTTTCTGATATAAATTATGGGTGTATTTTAGATCATACGAACCTTTCTTTGTATTAACTATATCATGATTTTCACCAAGTTTTGTTACTGTATAGTCTTTACGGTTAAAATCTGGAAAAAAGACATCAGCATCCTGATCTTCTCCATCTACCTCTGTCAAATATAATTTGTCGCAATATGGTAGAAATTGTTGGTAGATTGAACCTCCACCAATAACGAAAAATTCCTCAGGTGTATTTTGGTGTAATTTAATAAATTTTTGTAAATCATGAAGGACGGTTACTTCTTTTGGAAAAGTTGGCTCTTCGTCAGGTGATAATACATAATGTTTTCTGTTTGGTAATAATTTTGGTAGGCTTAAGAAGGTTGTCCGACCCATCACGACCGGATAGCCTAGAGTAGTTTGTTTAAAAAATTTTAGGTCTCCTGGAATTTGAAACACAAGCCCCCCCTTTTTCCCTAATTCGTGATTTTTGCCAATGGCAGCAATTATATTAAAACTCATTTATACTCCTATTCTGTTACGGGCATCATAATGCGACCTTGATGTTTATAGTCGATTAGTTGAATATCTTTTAATTCTTTTGAATTATCAAATTTAAAGAAATCTTTTATTTCTGGATTGATGAATAACCTTGGAGCTTTAAATAACTCGCCATCTTTTGCCAATTTTTCGTCTCTGCGGCGAAGTTGTTCCTTGATCCCAGCGATTTGATTTTCATAGATGTGCGCGTCGTTTATAACATAAGTCATAAGACCTGGTTTTAGTTGACAAACTTGAGCTATTAAATGACAGAGCACTGCATATTGCGTAACATTAAATGGCAGACCGAGCGGAACGTCGTTTGATCGTACTGTTACAATTACGTTAAGTTTTTGATTATGATCTGATACACTCCACTGAGTATTCCAGACACAAGATGGCAGTGCTGCAGTTTTGATCCATTCATTCTGCCACAAGGACATAATCATGCGACGGTTTGTTGGGTCATGTTTTATTGTATCGATTAAACCTTGCGTTAGTTTATAGCGATTTACTATCCAACCGTATGCAGTGCCAATAGTATGTGCGAATTCTTTGCCAAAGGCTTTACCTTGATAGTTTCCATCCGCATCAATTTCCCATTGATCCCAAATTTTGATATTTCTTTCCTGTAGCCATCTGACGTCATTACTTTGAGCTTGGTAGAACCAGAGCATTTCGAGTACTGCGGTTTTAAAAGCGACGAATTTAGTTGTGAGAATTGGAAATTCTTCAGATAGATCAAACTGTAAAATCTGATGTGGCAAGCGAATAGTGGTCGTGGGGGTGACAGTTTGTGCTAAATGGTTAGGAAAATTTGATTGTATATCTTGATTTGTTTTTTGTTTGAGAACCTTAGGATCAGTGGTTATTTTTTCACCAGTTGTAAGGATTTTTTGGCACAACTCCAAATACTGTTCATCAAATTTGCTCATATACCTCCGTTTTTCTTTAGTATAGCATAATGTTTAAAAAATACCTCAGCATGAAGCTGAGGTAATCTAATAATTGATTATATTCTTTCTGAATCTTAGAGTTCAAAGTATTTTTTTGATACTCCAAGCTGATGAATAATGGTTTCCCATTCATCAAACCATTTGCCGTGAACCGTAATGATTGCAGAACGAATAATGTCAAAGAAAATGGGGAAATATTCATACCTATGGTATTTCTTAATGAAGCTACCTGTAAATACTGAAACAAGCGAATCGCCCATAATACCGGCATAGATCGTTTCATCTGCAGAACGATTATTTTCTGGGACTTGACTGTAATAACCGGTATGTCCTTTCTTTTCATAAACAAGACCTCGAAGAATTGCATCGGTTTTGTCGGCGAGTTTGCAGAAACAATGGAATTTTCTATCATTACCATGCAATTTTTTGTATGGTTGATTGAAAATTTCAAAATCATGCAAGATCTTCTCCCTAGTTTTTTCCGGTAAAAAATAAATTTTCCCAGCTAAGCAGACAAGCTCTTGGTTGTCAGTTGCTTGTGTTTTTCTATTACTATTGTCAGGAATGTCTCCATTTTCTACTTCTCCCAAATCGTGGTATCTCATAAATTTTTGACAACGATTTAGTAGTTTATCCGACAGGCTTTCTGGGTAGAATTCATTAATTAAATTCAATATGGAAATTGTACCCATGGTGTGTTCAGTAATAGATTCTTTCCTTGAGAAAAATGGATGCTTGTATTCTCCGTCGTAGCATCCGTAGCGATGAAAACCGCTACGTAGAGTATAATCTTTTTCTCTTTCTGCAGCATAGCTTAACCAAATACGAATAGATTTTTTGCTAAATAACTTTGAGTAACTAATAACAGCCTTCTTGTGTCCGATTTCTTCACCACCTTTCTGAATAACTCGAAAAGTATCAACTTCAATCTGAGAAATAGTCGGTCGAGCCGAGTTGGCTTTGCAGGTGTCAATTGTCTGTACTGTGTAGTGACGCTTGCCGTCATATTTATGATTAGACATATTCTCCCCCTTTTAAATGTACAATGTAGGTTTCAATGCATCGCCTTTATTATAAAATAAAATATTCTATTTAGCAACTATATC
>CAUUYE010000012.1:0-19509 GCA_963549315.1 uncultured Candidatus Saccharibacteria bacterium
TTTATTGGCAAGATTTCGCTAATATTTGTTGCAAAGGTCCTGGACCTTAACGGTACTGTGGACAATATCTTAAAAAAATGGTAACATACTTGGGAGTCGGGCCGGTAGCTCAGCTGGTTAGAGCACGAGCCTCTTAAGCTTGGTGTCGTGGGTTCAAGTCCCACCCGGCTCACCAATAGGGTAACCTGTGGAAAAACTCAGGTTCGAAGATGAAATTAAATGGTGATTTATATCTGTAAATCACCTTTTTTGTTCATCAATTTCGAGGTTAGAAGCCATATTTCTGACCAAAATGTCCTTTTTAACGAAATTTCTTTTTTTCTAACCTGTTAATTAGTGTATTTAGCGAGTTCGAAAACTTTTCGATGGTCAAGCGTAATTTTTCTGGATTGGCAATTTTGACTCGACCTGCTTGATTCTTTCGTCGATATTTACAACATCATTTTGCAAGTCCGCACATTAAATATGAGGTACTACCCCCTCTCACTCGAGAAAGGCGTAGAACCTGTGCCGCAATTAACGTAGGTATATTACAAGAGTTCGAAAAAGCCAAGCATAAGCGTTTTGGTAGAGTGGGGAGATATATGTTTGGTGCTTTGCGTATCTGTTATTTGGCGAGTTCGAACTTGTAATTAATGCGAAAGTATGGTCAAATACGCAAAATATTTTAGGAGTTATTATGGCTATTAAATTAAATGATGCAGTTGCGGTCGTACAAAAAGAGATTCGCGATTTGCGTGTGAAGTATGAAACTATTACGAAAATGGAAGAAAAGGATCCAATAATGGTCGAGGGGGAAACTACGACCGGCTATTATTGTCAGCTCATGGTGGATCCGCGCGATGTTGCTAGAATTTTCGTAAATTATGATTATGCGCTTTATCGCGCTTTAGGTGAAGATGCGCCGGATTCTATGTGGGGAGATTTGGGCCGAAAGTTTTGCTTGGAGCATGTTTGCTCGGTGGATTTATGAATACCAACAAACCATGCAGATTTATTGTGCTTATGTCATAAAGAGTGTACAATAATAGTAGAGGTAATACTTTATGGCGAATAAAAGGTTGGATAATGCTAAAAGGAACAAAGCTGACGAGTTCTATACGCAGCTTGTTGACATTGAGTTGGAGATGAAGCATTATCGTGACCAGTTTAAAGGTAAAACCGTTTTTTGTAATTGTGATGACCCCTACGAGAGCAACTTCTTCAAATATTTCGCAATGAACTTTAATTTTCTAGGGCTTAAAAAACTTATTGCAACTTGCTATGCCGGCTCTCCAATAGCTAATAGACAACTGTCTCTCTTTGATAATGAACCGATAGATGATAAGACTACTGGTAATGCTCATAAGATTGTTATTACGGAAGTAAATGATGAGAATAAAGATGGCGCTGTTGATTTGGCAGATGTAGAATGGCTTTGCAGAAACAAGAAAAACACTCTCGCAAGACTTAAGGGGGATGGTGACTTTCGTTCCGAAGAGTGCTTAGAATTATTAAGGGAAGCTGATATTGTGGTTACAAACCCACCTTTCTCATTGTTTCGAGAGTATGTTGCTAAACTAATAGAATATGAGAAGAAGTTTGTTATAATTGGCAATGTCAATGCAATTAGTTATAAGGATATTTTTCAGCTCATTAAAAATAATCAAATTTGGCTAGGTGCAAGTATCCATAGTGGAGATAGAGAGTTTAGAGTACCGGATATTTATCCGTTGGATGCTTCGGGATGTAGAGTAGATGAAGACGGGACAAAATACATTAGGGTAAAAGGCGTCCGTTGGTTTACTAATATGGATTATCAACAACGTCATGACGAGCTTGTTTTATTTGAGAGATATAATAGTGAGAAATATCCGAATTATGAAAATTATAATGCTATTAATGTCGATGTCACTGCAGAAATACCATATGACTACGATGGTATTATGGGAGTTCCATTAACATTTTTAGACAAATATAGCCCTGATCAATTTGAGATAATAGGACTTGGTATTACTGGTAGTTGTGACTTTACATCGAATAGAAAGATGGACATTCTTGACGCTGACGGTAATTCGACTGGTAGAACTACATTTAATGCGAAAGGTACTCTATATAAAAGATATAATCCAAAAACAGACAAACACCCAGCATTTAAAGACTCGGAAACAGGGGTGCTTTATTCTAGTATTTATGCTAGAATATTAATAAGGAGAAAATAGACCGATGAAGATTGAATTGCATTCAGTCAAAGTCCGAGAGGTGGCAGAGGGCTATGAAGATAACGCCGAGGCGGGCGTAAAGGGCTATAGCGGTATACTAGATATCCGCCCAAAATATCAGCGAGAGTTTGTCTATGACGAGGCAAAACGTAATGCTGTTATGGACACGATTAATAAGGGATTCCCTCTTAATGTCATGTATTGGGTTAAGAACGAAGATGGAACCTATGAAGTCCTTGACGGACAGCAACGCACAATAAGTTTTTGCCAGTATATAAATGGTGATTTTTCATTGGACAATAAAGCGTTTCATAATCTTACTGAAACAGAAAAAGATAGAATTCTTGATTATGAATTAATGGTCTATTTCTGCGAGGGCAATGATAAAGAAAAATTAGATTGGTTCAAGGTTATCAACATCGCTGGCGAAAAATTAACCGACCAAGAGTTGAGGAATGCTGTCTATACTGGTCCGTGGCTTTCAGATGCAAAACTGAAGTTTAGCAAGAGTGGGTGTGCCGCTTTTCTACTCGCAGAAAAATACGTAAACGGTTCACCTATTCGTCAAGAAATATTAGAAACTGCGTTGAAGTGGATAAATAAAGGCAATCCAGAAGGATATATGTCCGCTCATCAGCATGATTCAAACGCTAACGAATTGTGGACATATTTCCGCAACGTGATTGAATGGGCTAAAGATACGTTTACTACTTATCGTTCCCAAATGAAAGGCATTGATTGGGGGCTTCTTTATGACAATTTTCATACACAGACTTTCGACACGAATAAATTAGAAGAAGAGATCGCCGCCTTAATGGCAGATGAGGATGTTACGAACAAGAAGGGTATCTACTCATATGTGCTAACCCGTGATGAAAGATACTTGAATATTCGTACTTTTTCAGATAATCAGAAGAGAGAAACGTACGAGGGGCAAGGTGGGATTTGTGCTAATTGTGGTAAACATTTTGAAATAACAGAAATGGAAGCAGACCATATTACTCCTTGGCATCTTGGTGGAAAAACTATTTCAGAAAATTGCCAGATGTTGTGCAGGGATTGTAATAGACGTAAATCTGGCAAGTAACGTTTCATAGTTTTTTCAGGATATCTTTCTTTTTAAGAGGTGCGCCATATGGCGGTATGCTTATGGATGTTCTTTAATGTATTTCCTTATAAGGCTCGCATCTTTGTTACGGTCCTTAATAAACAATCTTGAAAGAACCTTCTTTTCTGTTTCTGGTGACCAAAATATTTTAAGAATATTTCGAGTACGAGTTATCGCCGTGTAGAAGATATTATGAGTAACAGATTCTTCTATCTCATCTGCGATTACAATTTTTACTGAGTCATATTCTAGACCTTGTGCCTTATGTATAGAAGTTGCGTAGGCAATCTGGAACGGAATGATTGATTCGGGCGATGTGACGTCATCGTCTGTGTTTTCTAGTGGTTTTACTGTAAAACGTATAATAGTTTTTTTGAAATCCTCACTTTCTAATATTTCGCAGCCAAATACATCGAAAGCACTGATAATAGTATTTACTTCTACATCAAACTCTATCTCTCCATTTTCCAATTGCGTAATTTTCTTGATAGACCCTTTTAAGTTATTATAGATAGCCGGACCGAATCTCTCGGTATCATTAAACAAGATAGGATCTTCTGCTTTGAATGTATTTTGCCCCAGATAAAAGGCTTTGTTTGGATTGTTTGACTGGAGAATTCTATTGATGTTATTGATGCCATAAAGACCGTCATAGTTAAGACAGAGTATTATTTCATCTTTACTATTCTTATCGAATATAGTGTCGTCTATCTTATTGGAATATCCGCCTTTCGCGAGAAATTCACTTATATGGTCTTCATTTTCGCGAACAGTATCCCAAAGTTCTAGCAGTTGTAGGTTTTTTGTGCGGTGTGGTTTTTCAAGGCTAAAAATGGCTTGTTTGGGTAATAATATTCGTGTTATATCAAACCAGTTTCCAAATTTAATAGCTTCAATTTGGTGCGGATCTCCAACTAGTATTATTGCTCGAAAGTCTACTCGTTCTAGGACTTTCCACATGTCCTCGTTGCTTATAGTGCTACATTCATCGACGATTAGAATATCACAATTTTGTTTTTCTTCGGCTGATGCTATCTTTGCAATAGTGTAAAATTCACTATTTGATGTATGTATGCGTCTTCTTAAGTTATTTACTGCCGAGTGAGTATTTGCTAAGAACATTTTATTCTGTGAATACAAAAATTCAGATACATGCTCTATCAATTTAGTTTTACCAGTTCCTGCCGCTCCATAAATTACGGCTACCGTAGTATTTTGGAATAGTCGTATTAGGATGTCTTTCTTATCATCCGAATCAACATGGCTTTGTTCCGACATGAGCCAATGAGAAACCGATGACGAGTAATTAGTAATTCCTATTCTTGCGAGACTATTCAATTTTTGTACGATATTAGATACAGTTGACCTGTAACCTTTTATAAAAACCTGACCGTTTTCGCAGGCTAACTCCGCTTCTGGCTTATGTTTATAGTATAATAGACTATTATATTTTTTAATTAAATTATCAACATCTCTAAAACGTTCGATATCTTTTAACGGAGTAAAAAGAGTATTTCCGATTTCTGCATTATCTTTAATAGTTCTTGCTAGCAATTCGCAGTCTCTATTTGTGTAGTCTATCGTCCTATATAAATCTTTGAGCATGGGGTTGTGGTTGATTAGTGATGCCGCATAGGGTATTTTATCAAATGGTATACACCCGTACTGTAATTTTAAGCCAGAAAGCTTTTCATTAGGCTCGCCACTTTTTTGTTTGCGGAGAATCATATTGTTCATTCTGAAAGAAAGGTACCTGATTATGTTGCTTCCTGCTCTATTTTGACTGATTATTTTTCTTGCAATACAAACCGAAGACAATAAACTATCGTTTTTAGCCCCACCCCTTACATTATTAAGCCATTCAAGGAATCTTTTATCATCGTAGTCTGATAAAATATCAGAAATGCTCATTAGAGTTTCTGTCAAAAATGCGTTAATATTCTTCAGCTCTTTTGTCTCGCTTTGTATGGGGTTATTATTACTGAGAATTGATGCGTATTTATCGGCTTCGCATGGGCGTATAGCAACTTGCCATGACGTAATAATCTTTATTGGAATATTTTTACCAAAGATGTTAATCGTGTCTTCTATTATGTGCAGTTTTACGGCATACATGTCAGACATTTCAATAGATGTAAAACCTATCAGTCGATTGAACTTGTCGGATCTATCATCGGTTGGAAGAAAAGTGACTTCATAATAGATTTTATTGTTTACGAAAAATGGTTTTATTTTCCTAATATAATACCTATCTTTTGGTGGAAGCGGTTTAGTTGTGTTATTTTGATCTATCTTTTGGGAAATCTTTTCATAGTAATCTTGCGTAACACGATCAAGGTTAAGAGGAAACTTGTTTAGATTTTCTAATACTACTAGGCGTTCTTGTTTGTATAAGTATTGTTTTAATCTTAAAAAGTATTCGTAGTATTTTAGCATAAGCCGCTCGGAAGCATCTTCGTTTTCGATATAATGGGACTCTGAGATTTCAATTAGTTTATGAAATCTTTTTAGACGTCTGATTTCTGGATCTTTTGAGCTTGCAGCATATGACATCATCTTTTTGTAGTGACTATTGTAGTCATACAACTCATCGAGTCCATTTTCCTTTTGGTAAGAGCGACATATAATGTTCTCAATGAAAGTTCTTGTTTTGGACAAAATATCCTGAGACATTTCTCCTCTCCCTAAGGAAGAAATGTGTTCTAGGTGCCGATTTATGGCTCTATTAAGGGTTGATATTTTATTATCTATTATCATATTTACCTACTATTATACCATTGACATTGTAATTTAATTATTTTCTAAAATGCTTATGTTATCTTGATCTATAGACGTATTTGCTGTGGGAACTCCCAAAAGTTTGAATCTCTTTACCTGTATATTTATACCTCAGAACTCGCATGGCATTATCACAGGGTAGTCTTTCTTAGGTATGATCTTGAGTTTGGCAGTGTATTCATGGTATTTCATACCCAGTCCACGACTGCATAAAGTCGTGTAAGTATGTCCGATCGCCCCCTCACCAGATGAAATTTAGCCGCAATTTGACCCTGAGATCAGAGTTTGAAACGGTTCTTTATAACTGTAAAGAATCGTTTTTATTGGTCAATTTCAAGGTTCAAAAATATCTTTCGGACCAAAAGGCCCATTTGAAGCGTATCCGTCGCTAGTTTGCTGATACCCAGCTTTAATAAGCCTTTTGGTTAGTGGGTAGGGGGGTATCTTCCTTATCTCAAAGAACTCTTTAACCTGGCGGATATTTATGCAACCATTATATCGCGAAAGTCTGCCATATTCTTTAGATTTTTCAATAGGGTAAAATCGCGGAAAAGTCCGGGAATCCACTACCGTTTAAATGAATAGACTTGCTTGCGATATGTTCATTATTATTACGTAATAACTAAACGTTTGCCGATTGTAAATAATCGGTGCGTTGCTGTCATTTTTCATAAAAATCATTCATTTGTAAACAAGTGGACCGAAACGCGCTCCGTATCTGTTATTTCAATTTTTTTACCGTTTACGTGCTAGCGGTGTTATTTTTGGCTATTTCTTACGACTGTAGGTTTAGTAGGTTCAGGCAAGTCGCTAATATGATGCCACCTATCACAGTTGCAATAATAGCTATTATTATTTCCTTAATGATACTCTTGTCTCTCTGTTCCGTATTGTTGTTGCCAATAGTCGATCGGTTTATCTTATTATTGCTGCCTATATTAATGCGCATTATTGTCTCCTAAGATACTGTCATCGATTTTATTTTTGTCCCCCACCTTGACACTGTTATCATTGTAAATAATATTTATAATCGTCCTGCTTGTCGCGTCCTTATCTTTTTTATCTTTAAAATCAATTGTGTAGCCATCTAAATTGCCATACTTGTTCTCGAGCTCCATTAATATGTCGAGAATTTTGTTCTTAACGGAGTTAGTTATTTCAGAAAAACTAGCAGAAGCTATAGGGAGCCAGGCGCCCATTATCTGACACCTCTCGCTCAGGTTCATGTCGGCTATCTGAGTCGCTAACCTTATGTCGAAAGGCATTTTCTTATCAGATGAATCTTCTTTTGTCCATTTTTCTATGACGGATATATTATCCTTCATCTTGTATTTTAGAAGATTAAGGTGTTTTGTTTTTACCGGTATCTGTATTCTGCGGTTTATCAGACTTCCGCCACCATA
This sequence comes from uncultured Candidatus Saccharibacteria bacterium, assembly GCA_963549315.1. Lineage (GTDB taxonomy): Bacteria > Patescibacteriota > Saccharimonadia > Saccharimonadales > Saccharimonadaceae > Nanosyncoccus. The sequence goes on from CAUUYE010000012.1 coordinate 7,491, forward strand.
GTATTGGATTTCGCCATAAAGAGGGGATCTAAGGTTTCTGTAGGGCGGTATATTATCACCGTCTTTGTATCCTTCCAGCTCTGAATTTATCCAATTTATTATTGATTTGTCATTTAGGTCGAAAATTAGTAATTTCAGTTGGTATAGTGCATCAGAAACAGTAGCCTTATTCTTTATTAGGTCTATTATGATTTCGCTGTGCTTTGTTTTCTTAGTCGTCATCAACTTGTCCTTGGTAATCCTTATCAATCATCCAATGCCCCCTCGCCCTAAACGCTGGAATAGTGCCGCGAATGGCTTTATTTGTAGCAGATTGAAGATTCATCCCGTTATCTTTAGCCCAGTCAGCAACCGAAATAATCTTCTTAGCCGTCAATTTAGCAATACGACGATAGAGCGCTTCGATCAAAAGGTTTGCAAATAGCTCCGTTAGCTTGTCTACTTTGCCGGTCTTAGTATACTCATCAAGAGCAGGATAATATTCGTCAAACTTTGACTTATTCGGGATAATTATCGGCGGTAAGTCCAGCATATCTAATTGTTCGTTCGTAAGTAAACGCCCAATACGACCGTTGCCATCGCCAAATGGATGGATATTTTCGAATTCAGCATGGAAGTATGCGATTTTGTCCAGGAAATATTCGTCAGCATCGGAATTATACTTTTCAACTAGTTCATACATAAAACCGTTTACAAAATCTGGATTAGCACCAATATGCGTGCCGACACGTACCCATTCTTTGCCAGAACGGAAACGCCCAGCGATTTCGTCGTGAATATTGGTGAGTAGGGTTTTATGAAGTTTTAAAATCAATTCAATAGAGATTTCTTTTTCTGGGTTGTCCATCAGATACTCGATAATACTAGCTAGATTTTTGGCTTCATAAATTTCACGAATCTCATGATCTGTACGGATCTGGTTGCGAATCAAGATGTCTTCAGTATCTTCAAGTGTAAGAGTAGAATTCTCAATAGCATTGGAGTTGTAAACCATTTCTGGAAGTTCAGAAATAATGAATTCCTTTATAGCCTCTTTATGTTTGGTAGCTAGCTTGCGGTATTCTTCGGACAAGCTGTTGATTCTATCTTTTGTAACTTGATTTATCATACTTCTATTATACTAAACTTTACGTTAAAAATCAATGTTTGAGGTAATTTTAAACGTAAAGTTATAGGTAATGTTTTCCAATGACATTGTAGAAATTAGGTAATTCCTTTACATTGGTTCAATGTTTATCTCCTTGTCATTCCTAGTTAGAACGTTACATTTACTAAAACAGAATATTTCTCCTTTTGGATAACTCGCGGCTTTGGATAGTAACACGGGTTCTCGAATAGCAAATCAACCACGTCACAGAGGTGCACTTTCCTACCGTAAACTGTATCAAGACGTTCCGTGCAACGCTTATCATAATAATCTTAAGCTTAGTCTTAGACGGTCTTTATATCTAAGGGATCGTTTTTTATTGAATAATTTTGGGGTTCAATAATAATTTTCTGCGCGCTCATTATTTTCCTGGCTTTATCCCCCCTTCTCATAAAACATTCTCATCACATTTTTCATAAATCCTAGCAATTCCAATAATCTCGCTTATGTTATAATATCCTCAATGAATGAGCAACAAATCCAAGAGCAACGTCGATCGAATGAGGAACAGGCTACTTCCTCACGTGCGTTAACACTCGGTCTGCCATACCTCGATACGCGCCCCATCGAGGAAACACTGCCGTTACTTTTTAATATTCTTGATATTAAGAAAATGCATAGTGATTATGTACTCCCTCTTCAAAAAGGAGGCAATGGCGAGCCATATCAATTTATGGTAACTAGTCAAACCCCGCGTAGTACAATCAGGGAACTGAGTGAAAAGTTTAATATTGCTGGCGATGGTGTTGATTTCTTCTTAATTTCAAACAGTGCGTTTCACGTCATTATGCTACGCTATGATCCGCCAAGACAAGTGCATTATGATGATATCCGCATTGCGAGTGATGGTGATTCGGAGACAATCGCATCGGTTTCTCAAACATTAAACTCTGTCGGTACAGATAAGGTTTTTGATTTTCTCTTAGACCAAGCTGATAAACTTGGCGCTTCGGATATTCATATTGAAAATTTGCGTGAATCGATTCGTATACGTATGCGTGTTGATGGTTTGCTCCATCCGGTTGCAAATATTGAGCGTGATCGTTATCGAGTTTTCATGGGAGAACTTGGCTCTCGTGCTGGCATCTCTTCAGCTGCCACTACTCCTCAATCCGGTCATATGCAAAAGGATATTATTCGTGATGGTAGTTCGCATCTATTAAATATTCGTGTTGAAACGGTACCTACAATGTATGGGCAAGACGCCGTTCTCCGTCTCTTTAATTTTGATGAATCATTACTTAATCTCGATCTTCTTGGCTTATCAAAAACTGAACTTTCTGAAATTCAAGAGGTGATCTCTCATCCGCGTGGTCTCGTTCTTATGGTTGGTCCGACAGGTTCTGGTAAATCAACCACTCTCTATTCTATGATTAATGCTCTAAATACCACAGACCGAAAAATTATCACTCTTGAGGATCCGATTGAATACGGTATTTCTGGTATTTCACAAATTCCAGTTAATACCACCGAAGGTGGTTCATTTGCTGACGGTCTTCGTTCAATTTTACGTCTTGATCCTGATGTCGTGATGGTTGGCGAGATTCGTGATGCCGATACTGCTAAAACTGCTATTCAGGCTTCTATTACTGGGCACCTCGTCCTCAGTTCTTTCCACGCTAATTCCACTTCAGCGGCTTTTTCACGTATGATTGACTTGATCGGCACTAACCCGATTTTTTCCAGCTCAATCCGTATGGTTATGGCACAGCGACTTGTTCGTGTACTTTCTGATAATAAACGCGAATTCACCCCTGATGAAACAACCCGTCACTTCGTCTTATCAAAACTCAAAGGTTTATCAGAGGAAGTAATATCCACCCAACTTGGTTTTACTTTAGATCCCACAAACTTTTCACTTTATGAAGCCGTGCCATCTGGTCAAGATGATCCATTCGGTTATAAGGGTCGTAAAGTTATTATGGAGCAGCTTAGCGTTACTGAAGAGATCCAAAAATATATTCGTGGTGATATTGAAGATATCAACACAAATGCCATAGAAAAGACTGCTAGGGAAGAAGGATTAATCACTTTGGAGCAAAAAGGAATTTTTGCCTGTCTCCGTGGTGAAACCACATTGGACGAAATATCAAGAGTTATTTAATTTAATTAGATTAAATCAAAGGTAGAGAAAGAAATGAACCAAAACGAATTATCTAAAAAAACCACCAATTTAAAAATGGAAGCCAAGGAATCCAACCTTGATGAGGTTGCTCCGGCTGATCCTTATACTGCTTTAGAAAAAGCTGATGAAGTTGCTGAAACTGCTGAAACCGCTGACATGTTGGGTGCGGTTAAGTCTTTGTCAGTGTCTGGAAATATCGATGAAGACAATTCAGACAGTCCGCAAGACTCTACTGATGAGGTTGCTCCGGCTGATAATTCAAGTTTTGATAACTCAGAAGATCTGAAGAAGGTAAAAAATAATTGGCGCACTATTGGTATTATTTTATCCGTGGTAACTGTAATTTTATTAATTCTAATTAGTTTTTTGTATTTTTACAGTAGTCAGAAAATTGCAGAAGGTACAAAACAGATCAAACATTATCAAAAAGAACTAACCGACAGTAAAACAGTCATTGCGGAATACGAATCGGCGACAAAGAGTAAAGTTGTTGATACAAAAGATCAAACAGAAACAAAAAACGATGAAAAGAAAGATCAGAAAACTGATAAGCAAATTGTCAAATGGAACGATCTAAATATCAATTTTGCACAACTTACGACTTTGATAGGCGACGATCATCGTATCACGGGTGGTCGAATTGTCACTAACGAGGATGGCACAAAAGTTATTGCAAAACTCACAGTTTCAAAAATGGAAAAGATAGTAGATCCTAATGGTCTTGCTATGCCAAGATATGTTGATTATGGTATGGCAGTGCAAACCAATGTCTATACTAGAAAGCTTCCTAGTGGTTCTTGGCAGTATGTTGGCGTATATGCTGCAAATGGTATGGGGGCGGTCGTTTGTAAAGACGTTTCGGAAGAAATGAAGGCTGCCGTTATTGTTCTAAATAAATACGAGCCCGATCCAAACATGAAGTACTCTTGTGTTACTTATAAAGACGGCAATCCGCAAGCCGGTTCTGAAAAAACTATATTCTAAATTCTTTAAGAAATACTGTACTTCCATTTTCTATAAAACTATGTTAAAATAAATCAAGTTTTAAGTAATATAAGGTTAAATATGAGTTTTCTAGTGTTGAAAAAAATTGGTGACGCCCAGAAAAAGAAAGCTATCGTCGATGTACGATCTGGTGATACTGTCAAGGTAACTCAGAAAATCAAAGAAGGTGATAAGTTTCGTCTTCAGGTTTTCGAAGGTGTTGTAATTCGTGTAGATCGTAAAGAGTCTCACACTGCACGTATTGTTGTGCGCAAAATTGCATCAGGTATTGGTGTTGAGAAATCTTTCTTGATGCACAGCCCATTAGTAGAAAAGATTGAAATTGTCAAACGCGCAAAAGTTCGTCGTAATAATCTATCTTATCTCCGTCATCGTTCTGGTAAATCAGCTCGTCTTATTGCCAAGGATTTTGACCGAGTTGCAGTAAATACCTTGAAGGAAGAACCAACTGGGGCATCCGCAGATTCTGCTGAGGTTAAAGAAACTAAAGAAGACAAAGAAACCAAAGAAACTGTCGAAGTTACAGCATAAATAATTCAAATATCCTAAAATAAACCTCTCACGAGGTTTATTTTTTATCTATTCTTGTGCCTCTACTAGTATAGGAACTATTTTTTCTTCACAGGGTTTATTCTTTGTTTACATTTTTATGGTCATAAAAAACATAATTATCTGTAATTATCACAAAATACTATTCATCCAAAATCAACCATTCTTGCAATTTAAAATTATCTCCAATTACTCCCGCAACGGCGAGTTTCGAATCTAATATTTTATATTCAGGATACAGTGTAAGAAATCCTTGTATCGCAAAATTCATTTGTCGATACTTATTTGAGTCAATAAAACTTATCGGTTTTCCAAATATTTCATTTTTTCTATATTTGACCTCTGTAAAAAATAACAAATCATCCTTTTGTGAAATAATATCAATCTCGAATAAATTAGTTTTAAAATTCTGTGTAATAATTCTATGACCTTGTTTTTCCAGATATTTTACAACCACATCCTCGCCAATATTGCCGATATCTTTCGAACTTAATACATTTTGTTGTCTAGATTTTAGTTCATTATTGAGTTCAGCCTCATCTTTAGAATTTAATATATCTCGTCTAAACTTATGTTTACCTTGCATTTTTAACAAACCGTGAATTTCATCAAAAACCACCACATCTTCATTCTTCGCACAAGTTTCTTCTGTTTTTATTTGTTGAAATTCTTCATAAATCGCACGTACAGGACGAAAAGACTTTCGATGCTCCGGTGTTAAACCAAATTTTTCCATTGCTATTTGGTGAAGTCTTGTGCCATACCCGACATGCTTTTCAAAACCATACTCTGGGTATATTTTTGCAAACTGAATCATATATTGGTCGCGCTCAACTTTTGCAATTATGCTTGCTGCGGAAATTTCTTTAATCAAAAAATCACCCTTCTTTAAAGTTGAAACATATTTTTCTAGAGATGTTCCCACTAAAAAATTCACTGTGCCGTCAATTATAATTTCCGAAAACGGCACCTTAGTATCTTGAATTTTCTTAACAGCCCTCCGGCAGGCTAGTTTTAAACTTTCCGAAATACCATATTCATCGATCTCGGAACTTTTAACCCACCCAGTCGCTACAGCCAGCGCCCCCTCTTTTATTTTCTTATATAGATTTTCCCGTTTTTTAGCAGATAATTTTTTTGAATCAGTTAGTTCAGAAATCCAAGCATATTTCTCCGGATCTTGCTCAATTATTTTTGCGTCTGGCAAAATACAAGCTCCAATCACCAGTGGTCCTGCATACGGACCTCGACCAACCTCGTCAATTCCAAGAATCATAGTCTGATTATAGCAGGGAAATATTGCTATTTTCTATCATTGGTATATTAAAACAAAAGGAGATATCATTAATTTTGTTTTTAATAAATCAAGTAAGAATATCATCCTTAATCCTTAATATATTTAGATATCTCATTTCTTTATTTTGAAACATTGAAACGAAATTCTGCAATATCGCCATCTTGCATAATATAGGTCTTACCAACGGTTGCTAATTTTCCGGCTGCCTTTACCGCTGCTTCGCTTCCTAACTTCACAAGATCATCATACTTCATTACCTCTGCTGCAATAAATCCACGCTCAAAATCGGTATGAATTGTCCCGGCCGCCTCCGGAGCTGTTGCACCTTTTTTGATTGTCCACGCGCGCACTTCTTTTTTTCCGGCAGTTAAGAAAGATTGCAACCCCAAAGTGTTATAGGCTGCCCTTACAAGTTCTCCTAAAGCATCCTCTTTCACGCCATAGCTCTCCAAAAATTCCATTTTCTCCTGCAAACTCATGCCGGTCATTTCTTCCTCAAGCTTTGCATTTACGAACACCGCGTGGTTCGGCTTCACAAGTTCACGCAATTCATTTTTTAAATTTTCATTTGTCAGTTCGTTTTCGTCCACATTAAACATGTAAATCACTGGTTTTTCTGTCAAATATGGAATTTTTTCCTCAGTCGTATCTTTGCTTTTCTTGCGCTTTGCCTCAACTTTTTCGCGTGTTTCAAGATCAGCTAGCTCTAGTTCAGTTTGAATAATTCCGATATCAGCTTTTGGATCAACTGGCGCTGGTATGTTTGCGCTGGCTGAGACGTGCATAATATCATCGTTTTTAAAAACACGCACCACATGACAGATAATCTGGCATTCGCGAATATGCGCAAGGAACTTATTACCGAGCCCCTCGCCTTTTGACGCCCCTTCAACTAAGCCTGCAATATCCACAAATTCCACGGTCGCTGGGATTTTTTTCTCCGCATTATACATTTTTTCCAGAACATCTAAACGCTCATCTGGTACCGGCACAATTCCCACATTTGGCTCAATCGTTGCAAATGGGTAGTTAGCTGCCAAAGCATGTGCATTAGTCAATGCATTAAACAACGTCGACTTTCCCACATTAGGTAAACCCACAATTCCAATTTTTAGATTCAAAACAACTCTCCAAATACTATTTATTTTTGTAGATTATAACATGAACTTGCAATGTACAAAATGTAGGAATCATTAAAGGCTAATATAAAGTCAATATCTTTATTATTTATAGAAATCAATCGCTGGCGATGACATTGAATCGTTGCTTATTTCAGGTTTCTTTTTCGTAAAACAAACATTAGCAATCTCTCTTTCTAATAAATCTAGGTCTTTTATTTTTGATGTAAATTCATTTTTCTGTTCAATTTCTGAGATAGCCGTGTCTATTATTTTTTTAAAAATATTTGAAATCTTTCTTTCTGGTGTATCCAGTATCCATTTAGCCACATTCCCGTCAATACTCACATCTAGTTTGTAATTTGAATCCTCGAGCTTTTTCTTTTTTAACTCATTTGTAAAAATTCCAAAAAACACATACATATGAATATGTGTATAGTTTGCAAACTCAGAAAATGAATAGATAGTCATAATATCTTCTAAAGAATTGTATCACAACGAAATCGCGCATCTTTTTATATATGCTTCAATTCTAGTATGTCCTTTGTTCTGGACATTTCTCTAGAATTTGTTCCATCGCTCCTTTTTCCGCCTCAGTTACCCAAAGTAAGTATTTGTATTTCACCGAAATTTGTCTTGCCACATATTGACAACGAAAACTTTTATTTTTTGGTAGCCAAGTCGCCGCATCGCCATCTGATTTTTGTTGGTTTGCCGCCGCCTGTACTGCAATTAAATTCAAAGGATCGGTTGCAATTTTAAATCTCTCATCAGCAGTTTTATATTGCGCCCCTTTCTGCCAAGCGTCCGACAGCGCCACCACGTGATCGATCTGCACTTTTTTTGAAATTTCCGATCGGTTTTTAAATTCCATTTCTTCGCCCGTATAAGGTTCGTAGAATTTTCCAGCCACTACGTTACATTTTTCGTCCACCTTTGCCGTATCGCCAAAGTCTCGTTTTAAAATCCGCTGTCTTAAATTACAACCTTCAACTTCCGGCCAACCATTATAAAACTCGGTTCGTTTATATCCGGTCTTCGGCGCTCGTCCCTTTACCTCTAGTTTTGCTAAAATTTCTTTTGCCAGTGGTTTTAATTCTGTGGTTTTCTTATCGGATTCATGCTCATTATCTTGTGCGTCATTATGATTGTCTGTAGGATTTTGCCTTGAATCTATGCCAGATTTATCGTCTATAATTTTATTATTCTGGCTCTTTCCGTCCGTCTGATTTGGATAAGACGTCGTCTCTGCTTTTTTCTGATAAGAATTTGGATTTGCAATGATTGTCAGAATTACAATTACGCTACAGATCAGTGCTGTTATTGCGCGCCTAGTTTTATGTATCGGATTTAAACTCATTTAATTTCTTTCTCATCTTGATTTCAATATGAATCTTTAGACCCCTATTTTACTAAATCTAATTTTTAACATCAGATCACATCAGATCTAGCAAGCTTTTAAACAGTATTCTCACGTAATTCACGTGCGTGTTTTACTACAGACATCAAATCTTGATCTTGATCAAAATCTGTCTCTGGTAAATCCCCCACAATTAATGAAATTAACTTTTTAAAACTCAATAGTCCCGTGACTTTTCCGTGTCTATCAACCACAATAAAGAAATAGCAACTTGTCCGGATGAAAGCCATCAAAGCATCTTTTAATGTATAACCTTCACCCATATAATATACATTTTTATCTAAGAAAGCAGATGCGCGATCAGTCTCTTTCACACTCAAGCTAAATAAAGTCTTCGTATGGATAATCCCGACAATTTCGCCATGTAATCCAACAACTGGAAAATGTGATAATCCAGATTGATATAATCTAGATAAAGTCAGAGGCCCCATAAAATCATTTTCATGAATAATAATCACTTCGCTTTTTGGCGTCATCACTTCTTTTACAAGCTTGCTGTCAAAAGACATCGCCGCCGCCAGTGTTCGTTTTTGTTGTTTGGTTAGCACGGTCTCTGGTAATCGCTTAATCAGCCAAACCAAGTCTTCTACCGTTTCTGGATAAAAAATCTCTGGTAATGCCTCGGTCTCTCGTTCTGTAATCTGGGAAAAATTACGTTCCTGTGCTGAATTTCTTTCTCGATTTATTTCTCTAGAGTGGAGTAAATTTTTTTCTGTTCCATCATTCGAAAAATCTCCGGAATCACTTCGTTCATTCTCGTTGGATTCATTCATTTCCGGAGCTACGTCACTCATCACCGCCTCGTGTCGTATCAGATTTTTCGCTTCTTTCTCGTCCGTAAAAATATTGTAATTCATCGGTCCAACAAACGAATTTTCGTTCGCTTCGACTGTGTTTTTATTAGCTTCTCCGCTATTTTGTGAAGTATTTTGCACTATATCCTTCAAATCGTTTTGGCTTTTCTCATCAACACTTTTTTGAATAAAAATCTTAGCCAGTGCTTTTTTAATACCCAAAAATAAATTGTTTACTCCTTCACCAACTCTTTTCCAAAAACTTTTTCTCTCTTCACCAAAGATACCTGACGACTGATTAAGGTCCGCATTTTGATCACCCATTATTACCTCCGTTTTTTTGTCGCACCGCCCACAAACACGCTAAAATATGCTAATATCTACATTATACAAAATAATACAGAAATAATCGATAGATTTTGCAAGGAGGTTTATGAGAAAGTTACCCGCCATCGCGATCAGTGTATTAGTTATTGGCTTTTTATCTCTTTGTTTTTATTCATATAGCCAAAATCAGAAATTTGATCAGTGGATTGATTCGCTTGATCGTACAAAATATATTGAAAAAGATGAAAGAAATGGTCAGATTGGCGATAATGTTGAGGGGAATAAAGATGCTAAGGTGCTTATTATTGAATATGCCGATTTTCAATGTCCAGGATGTGCAGCGACTTTTCCGTTTCTATCTGAATTAGTAAAAGAATATAAGGGGCAAGTTGGTCTAATTTTCCGAAATTTTGTCCTCACTTATCATAAAAATGGCACCGCCTCTGCTTATGCTGCTAATGCCGCAGCTATGCAAGGGTATTGGCAACCTTTTGCTACTCTACTCTTTAAGAATCAATCCGAATGGGAAGATCTTAGTGGTAATACGCGCGACGCAAAATTTAAGTCATATTTTGAAGAAGCTTCCAACCATAAGGGTAACGCTGAGCAATTCTTAGCTGACATGAATAGCGAAGCAGTGAAGAAAAAAGTTAAAGCAGATATGGCACTTTCTAAGTTAGTAAAAATTACGGAAACTCCGACCATCCTTGTGAATAATCAGAAAGTGGGAGATCTCTCAGTCAAAGAATCGGATTTTAAGAAAAATCTCCGTAAAATGATTGATGAAGCTTTGAAAAAGGCAGGAACTGAGTCGAAAAAATGATCAAAATCGATTTTGTCATCACTTGGGTGGACGGTAGCGACCCTAAGTGGTTGGCAGAAAAACAAAGAGCCATAGAGAGGCTTGGTTTAGACACAAAATCAATAAAACATATAGAACAATCTCCACAGATCGAAAAACTTACAACACCTTCACAATCTCAAATATTTTCTCATTGCAATTTTGACTGTTCGGAACTTCGTTTTCGTAATGATTTCGATTTTCTTAAATTTTGGTTTCGTGGAGTAGAAAGATTCGCTCCTTGGGTTCATCGGATCTTTTTTGTTACTTCTGGGCACCTTCCAAAATGGTTTAATCTCAATCATCCCAAGCTAAAAATTATTCGCCACAGTGATTTTATTCCTAAAAAGTACCTACCAACTTTCAATTCTCATACCATCGAAAATAATTTGCATAGAATTAAAGATCTTTCTGAATATTTTGTATATTTTAATGATGATTTTTATCTCTTGAAAAAAACGCAACCAACTGATTTTTTTATTGAAAAAAAAATAAAAGATAAAAAGCAAACTCAGTCCTCTCTTCAAGAAAAATCTCAGGTCGCCATACGACAAAAAATCCTTCCGCGAGCAAGTTTTGCCGAAAATATTTTAATCAATAATCCATCACGTGATATATTTCCATACATCCAGATGAATAATATGGCGGTCATTAATCAGATGTATTCCAAGCGTTCTTTTTATAAACATAATTTTAGCAAAGCTTTTAATTTCAAATATGGCCTTTTTAATTTAAGAAATCTTTTATTACAGCCATGGAGCGAATTCTCTCTTATTTATGATCCGCATTGTGCAACCTCTTATCTAAAATCAACTTTCAAACAGATTTGGCAAAAACAGGAACAAAAACTTGATGAAACTTGCAAACATCAGTTTCGCACTGATCAAGATCTTTCGCATCTCGTATTTTATTATTCACAACTTCTTGAAGGTAATTTTATTCCACGTTCCGCCTACTTTTCGCATCATACTATGTTAAGCGACGATGAAAAAGAAAACCAAAAAATCGTCAGATTCATCAAACAACAAAAATATCACTTACTCTGTATCAATGACGGTCAAGTAAAAGATCTTGCTCAAACAAAACAAGCTTTAGAATCGGTCTTTGAGCAAATTTTGCCAGATCAAAGTGAGTTTGAAAAATAGTATAATAATCCTTTTCTCTTATTAGAGCATTTGGTTAAAAATAGTACTCAGTATAAATTATCTAAAAGTTTTTACTTCTTAGTAGAATCCTTGAGACCGACAAATATCATAGTTTGAGAAATACTAAAAGGCGGCTTCCTAAGACTATATTATTATTTCTCACAACCCATTAACATTTCACTAATATTTTAGTATATCTTAGAGAGTTCAGCACCTTTGCAACATTTGGATAGGAGTCATTCTTAAGGTTG
>CAUUYE010000013.1:0-17940 GCA_963549315.1 uncultured Candidatus Saccharibacteria bacterium
CAACCTTAAGAATGACTCCTATCCAAATGTTGCAAAGGTGCTGAACTCTCTAAGGGATAAGAGGAATAGAGAATGACTAGTTATATTATAAATAGACTCTAGAGCGTTTTATGAATTTGAGATAAAATAAAAATATGCCGGAATTACCAGAAGTTGAAACAATTCGTCGGGGGCTTAATCGTTTTATTTTGAATAAAAAGATCGTAAATGTAAAAATCCTATGCGACAAATCTTTCATTGGTCCAAAAGAATTGATTGAAGAGCAAGAGATTATTGCTATTCGTCGATTCGGAAAGGCTTTAGTGTTTGATTTTAAAAACCAAGTATCCATGTTAGTACATTTACGGATGACAGGGCAGTTAATATATCGAGCTTGCGGTGAAGAATCAGGGAAAAATTATATCGAGATGATTCAAGCCAGTGATTTTAAGACTTCATTATATACAGAAAAAAGTTTTGCAGGTGGACATCCAACGGATAGTTTTTTTAGTAAATTACCAAATAAACAAACTCGGGTATTTTTTGAGATTGGGTCGGTCGATGAGATTAAAAAGACACACAGTGGGTCTCTTAAACGAAAAATAGAATCAGGGACTCTATATTTTAACGATCAAAGAAAATTTGGTTTTTGTAAAATAATTGAAACAGATGAAGTTTTACAGGATGAATTTATTAAAAAATTAGCAAAAGAACCTTGGCAAATCTCTGTAGAAGAATTTAAAAAAAATCTACTACATCATAAGAATGCCGAAGTTAAACCAACCATACTAGACCAAACTGTAATCGCTGGACTCGGTAATATTTATGCAGATGAGGCATTGTTCTTAGCGAAGATCCACCCAGAACGACTTGTTTCGACTTTGACGGATCACGAGATTGAGACGCTGCTTGAATCGGCAAAGACCGTGATGCAAAGATCTATTGATTCTGGGGGTAGCACGATGGCGACCTACGTAAAAGCTGACGGAACTCGTGGCGACTATCTACAGAAATTTGCCCAAGTATTTCGAAGAGAAGGAGAGCCTTGCAATAGATGTGGTACGGAAATCATAAAAATTAAAGTGGCAGGAAGAGGAACACATTTATGTCCAAATTGCCAAAAAAAGTTTTAATCTTGAGTTCTGATCATGATTTATTTAATTGACGGAGATGATCGTAAAAAAGCTGAAATGGCAGCAAAAAACTTTCTTGGGAAGAATTATGAAGTTTTTGATGCAGACTGCTTAGGAAAAACGGATTTATTGTCAATTTTTCAAGGTACGACCTTATTTAATGAAAATCGTAAAATTTTAATTAAAGATTTAAGTCTAAAAAAAGAATTGTTTCAAGAATTACCAAAATATATTGATACTGAACACAAGATAGCGATTTTAGAACAAAAATTTGATAAACGAAGTGCAGTTTATAAAGAGTTATTAGGTTTTGCTAAAAACTCACCTAATTTAATTAAAATCGAAAATTTTAAAATAACTGAGCAGATCGACAGATTTTTAATGTTTAGAGCGTTTGATATTGCCTTAACAGATGGACCGCGTGCCGTGAGACTAATAAAGAATGAGGAAAAAAATAATAGTCCATACTTAACAATTGGGTCTTGGACAAAAAAAGCAACTGATCTATTTGTGCTTCATCCAAATTCTGAACGTGAAAAAAGAATCCTCAAGGAACTCGCAAAAATTGATATGTTGATAAAACAGACCAGTTTTTCAAAATACCCTTGGACAGTTTTGGAAAGTTTCTTAGTCGAACTATCAAATTATTAAAAATTTCAATTGTAAAAAATAAAACTGTGTTAATTTTTACACAGTTTTATTTGATAAGCATAAATCAGAATACGAAGTCTATTATGCAGCTTTTTTAGCAGTTTTAGTTGTTGTTTTAGTAGTCTTCTTTGCAGTTGATTTTTTAGCGGTAGTTTTCTTTGCTGTAGCCTTTTTTGTGGTAGTTTTCTTTGGTGCAGCTTTTTTGACTACTTTTTTCTCTACTTCCGCGATCTCGTTCTTTGCAGCTTTTGCAATTTTAACTAGATTCGCCTTACGACGAGAAGCAGTATTCTTCTTCATGAGTCCTTTTTTTGCAGCCTTATCATATTCAGATTGCGCTTTAGAAAGGTTCTTGGCAGTTGGGTCTGCCTTAAAAGCCTTCAATGCAGCTTTAATAAACTTTTTGATTTGTTGATTCTGCGCAGTGCGTTTAACTGCTTGGCGTGCTGCCTTTTTTGCAGATTTGATAATCGGCATTAATTTAATTCCCTGTGATTTTTAATAATATTCTTTTGACATATTATACATGATATTTCAAGATTGTAAAGAAAACAGATTGTTAGCTATAATGCTAGTATGAATGTAATAGAATCACTTATATTAGGTTTGACGCAAGGTCTGACCGAATTCATCCCAGTGTCTTCATCCGGACACCTGGAAATTGTACAAAAATTATTAGGCGCAGGAAGCCGTGCGGAAGATTTTCATTTCTTCTTGGAGCTGATCAACTTTGGTACTTTATTAGCGCTTTTAATATATTATCGCAAGGAGATTTTTAGAATCTTGAAACAGGTTTTTGTAAAACACGATCTTCATATGGCGTTGAATCTTTTGATTACATCAATTCCAGCCGGCATTATTGGGCTTCTATTATCCAAATTTATTGAGCAACATAGTTTCTTCTCAAGTCTAACCACAATTGCGATCGCAATGGGTACCGTAGGACTTCTGATGGTCTTCGTTAATAGTCTGCCACACCTTTCCGAGACCGACGAGAAGAAATTACCACATAAAAGAGCATTGGTGATTGGCTTGGCGCAAGTCTTTGCCTTAATTCCTGGTGTCTCACGCTCTGGTTCAACAATTATCACAGGACGAGTGATGGGAATGAAGTCTGAATCGGCAGCAAAATATTCATTTTTAGCATCCCTGCCAATCATGTTGGCGGTTTGTGGTAAATCACTAATCTCCAGCTCGAGTCGAGCGTATATTAGTGCAAACTGGCAAATGTTGCTTCTGTCAAACGCTGTGGCTTTTATTTCGGGCTTAATCGCTTTAAAGATTGTGATGAAGTTCTTCAAAAAAGAGAGTTCAATCCCTACTTTTGGCTACTACCGAGTGATCTTGGCTTGTATCTTGCTAAGTATCGTTCTATTTGCCTAGACAACAAAAAATCTACACAGAATCGTGTAGATTTTTTGTTAACTTTTCGTGACATTTGAGTTTTTCTTAAACACCGCCTGGACTTTATATTCTGTTTTATTCTTTGTCTTCGATAATCTTGATGTGAGTATCTTTGAGTTGATAATCATCAACTAAAGAAGGTGAATTCATCATTAAATCAATTCCTGAACCGTTCTTTGGGAAGGCGACAATATCACGAATATTTTTATTATCATTTAAGACCATAAAGATACGCTCAATACCAAATGCACAGCCAGCATGAGGTGGAGCGCCAAATTTGAAGGCGCTAAGCATACCGCCGAAACGTTTTTCGACATATTCATGGTCATAACCTAAAATTCCAAAAACTTTGTACATAATTTCAGGATTATGATTCCTGACTGCTCCTGAACAAATTTCATAGCCATTCATCACCATATCGTATTGATCGGCAACAATAGCAAGTTTTTCTTCATCTGTTTTTGTATCTTCAAGAGCTTTTAACCCACCTTTTGGCATTGAAAATGGGTTATGTCCAAAATCTATTTTCTGTTCGCCGTCATTCCACTCATAAAATGGAAAATCAACAATCCAACAAAGTGCCACGATTGAGTCGTCTTTCAAATTAAAGTGATCAGCAAAGGCGATGCGGAGTTGTCCTAAAATTTTATTGACTTTAGTGCGATCGTCAGAACAGAAGAAAACCGCGTCGCCATCTTTGGCACCAGTAGCCTCTTTAATTTTGACTAATTCTTCAGGTTGTAAGAACTTAGCGATTGGGCTTTTTTCGGTGCCGTTTTCATACATAATATAAGCAAGTCCGGAAGCACCAAGTTTTTTGGCTTTTTCAGTAAATTGATCAATTTGAGAACGAGTAAGCGAAGCGCCGTTTTCAACACGGATAGCTTTAACACATGGACTTTGAAAAACTTTAAAGTTAGTATTTTTTAGAATTTCGGTGAGTTCGATCATCTCCATGCCATAGCGAAGATCTGGCTTGTCAACACCGTATTTTTCCATGGATTCTTGATACGAAATACGTGGGATCTCTTCTGTGAGAAGGATTTTACCAGCAAAATCAGTAACAAGAGATTTAATAAGAGGCTCGACGGTTTGCCTGACAGTTTCTCCGTTGTCAACAAAAGACATTTCGCAGTCGAGCTGGTAGAAATCGCCATAAAGACGATCAGCGCGAGGATCTTCATCACGGAAACAGGGAGCAATCTGATAATAGCGCGGGAGACCGCCAACCATAAGAAGCTGTTTGAATTGCTGAGGAGCTTGAGGAAGAGCATAAAAGAGACCTGGTTTTAAACGAGAAGGCACAAGAAAATCACGGGCACCTTCGGGACTGGAGTTGGCGAGAATTGGAGTGGTTACTTCAATAAAATCATGTTGATCCATATAGTTTCTAAGATAAGAATAAAACTTTGCACGACGCTTCAAGGTATTTTGCATACTTGGACGACGCAAATCAAGGTAACGATATTTAAGACGAAGCTCTTCACTAGATTCAGGTCCATCATCGTGGGTATTGACCGGCGGAGTATCTGAGCGATTTAGGAGCTCCATACTCTCAACAACAAGTTCAATATCACCGGTTTCAATATGAGGATTTTTTAGGTCTGCAGCACGTTCGCGGATTAAGCCTGTAGCAGAAATAACGAATTCATCGCGTAATGATTCAGCCAGAGCAAAAGCATCTTTAATTTCTGGAGTGATTACAAGCTGAATAATTCCCTGATGATCCCTGAGATCAATAAAAATCAAGCCACCATGATCGCGACGGGAATTCACCCAGCCGGATACGGTCACAGTTTCATTTAATTTATTTTTCAATTCGCCAGACAATGTTCTCATATAGAAAATAATATCACACATTAGGTGAATAGAGGAAAATAGAAGGCGTGATTGCTAGTACTCTAGACTCAATCAAATACCTTAAAGCCTTCTATTTCGGCTAAAGCATCTTTTGCTAGAGAGATAATAGCGACATAATCCTCTCTTGGTCTTTCAATGCCATCATTCATATTTTCCAATTGAACAAATAATCTTGATGTTATTGGAAATTTTTTCTTAAAATCACCAAAACCGAGTTGCTCCCATTTATAAATTAGGGCTCCAATACTATCTTCATCATAATTGTCCGCATAACAATCTACGGCATAATAAAAGTCACGGGGATTTTCCGAAGATAAACCCTCTAATTCCTTACTAATACCATTTAATATTTCTTGCTTTTTCATAAATTTATTATTTCTTAATAGTCTTCATCAAATGTTTTTTCGCTAGTTCAACAATATGACGTTGAGTTTGAATTGATTCTATATTATCTGGCTTCCAATTCGCCAACAGCTCCCAAAGTTCATCGATACGTGGAAAGCAATCAACAAATTCCTCGTTAGGTACTAGCTGATTCCACTTTTTATATAGAATAAGCATTTTGTAACCGAATGTATCTGCATCTATAAACGTAATATTTTCTGGCTGCTTACTTGCAAAGTATTTAGCAATATCGTTAATTTCATTCTCAATAGATTGCTTATCCATTATATTGTATATAATAGCATGAAAAAATACCACTTCCGAGGAAGCGGTATTTTCCTTATTTGCTAATCATTTTTAGCTTTATAAGTTTTATAAACTTACTTAGCGAAATAATCGCTTAAAGACATTGTTGAAGTTTGACCCTTCAGATTAGTAAATAATAAACTCTTGCCAAGGGGCAGGAGGAATTTTCGACTTTTTGCGCGAAGATTCACGTTTAAGTCTACGCATAAGCAAAATTCTTACTCCGTTTAATTCTATTGCTCACGACCGACCCACCTCGTAAGTCAAAACTACAGAATGACTTGGGGAAAAGAGCAATACCATGGATTCTAGCAGAAACACTAGAAAATTGCAAGTTTAACAGGGGTGATGATAATCCTGTATTTGTCTATAATTAACATTATCAGATTAAGATTTTTTCTTTGCATTTTGTAATTTTTTATATAGTGGCTATTTACAATATACGGTATTTTATGTTATAATAGTCAGACATATGGAAGAGATTAACTTGAGAGATCTGCTGGTTTATTTTAAAAAGCATTTAATTATGTTTTTAATTATTGTAGCATTTGTCATAAGTGCAGGATCATGCTATACGTTTTTTATTCAGAAACCAGAATATAAGGCGCAAGCAACCATTATATTAAGCTCTGATAAATCAAAAAATACCGTACAAAGTGAAATCACTGCAAATAAAAACTTGATCGATACTTATACCGAAGTCGTAAAATCTCATCGAGTCCTTGACCGTGTGAAACGAGAAATGCTAATTGATGATTCTTATGAGCAATTAGTGAAGAAAATCTCTGTTTCATCCCTCAAAGATACTGAAATTATTAGCATTTCTGTGGTTGACCCAAATCATTATCATAGTTATGAGCTCGCTAACAGCATTGCAGAAGTTTTTACATCAGAAATTAGTCAAATTTATAACGATAAAAGTGTCAGCGTACTAGATCGAGCAGTTGAGCCACAAAAACCATATAATGTTGACCTTGTAAAACAGGGGGCAATTTATTTTGCTGCAGGTATCGTACTTGCGATGGCAATTATCTTTCTGATGTTCTATTTTGATCGTACAATCAAAACTACTGAACAAATTGAAGAATTATTTAAGTTACCAATTTTTGGTAAAGTCAGAAAATTAGAAACTGAACAGCAGAAATTAAAACGTAAGAAAATGACTGAAAAGGTGATGAAGAAAGAAGCAAAATTAGCCTTGAAGTTAGCTAAAAAACAAAATAAAACAGCTGAATCCGTTGAGGAATCAAAAAACATTGCGGATGAGATGGAGGATCTCAAAGAAAACGAAGAAATTAAAGAAGAGACTACTACAAAAAAGGCGGTAAAACCAGTTGTCGAGATCAAGGCGGTTGGACGTAAGATCATTGCCGAAGAAAAGGCGTTGCAAGAAAAATTTGCAGCCGAAAAAGAAGCCGAAGAGTTAAAAGAGGAAGAAACTGAAGAAGAATTAATCAATGAGGATTCAGAGCTAGTATTGCGCGATAATCCAAAATCGAGGGTTAGCGAAGACTTCAGAACGATCCGGACAAGTTTATATTTCTCGTTGAATAATAAAGAATCAAATACTGTACTAATTTCAAGTTCAACGCCAAATGAAGGTAAAAGCTTTATTGTTTCAAATCTAGCAATAGCATTCGCTAAAACGCAGAAGAAAGTTTTGTTGCTTGATTGTGATATGCGACTAGGTCGTCAACATGAGATTTTTGGATTGTCAAATAAATCTGGTTTATCTAATTTGTTAGCTGAGAACGATGCAAAGAATTATAAAAAATATTTACAAAAAACTACCGTCAAAGGATTATCTGTAATCCCACGTGGAATTGTGCCGCCAAATCCAAGCGAGCTACTTGACTCAACAGACATGGATGAACTACTTAAAGAGGCAAAGAAGAATTACGACTATATTATTCTCGATGGAACGCCAATTGATGGGTTATCTGATTCATTAATTCTTGCCAAACGGGCCGATCGAGTGGTTCTTGTAAGTGCTGCAAATATAACTACGATCGATGAGCTACAAAATTCAAAGAAAGCTCTCGAATCAATCGATGTAAAGATTTCTGGTGTAGTGCTCAACCGCACAAATGATGACCACCATGGTGATTATTATAATAAATATTACCGTTAAATTATTTTATAATTAACGTATGTTTGATTTACATTTACACATTCTGCCTGGTATTGATGATGGGAGTAGGGATTTTTCTGAAAGTATAGAAATGGCAAAAAAGCTGGTAGATTTGGGTTTCAAGGGAGGTTTTTGCACTTCGCACTATATTGCGGACAGTACGCAGTCAGCTGATAATGACCTAAAACGCCAATTACGACAAAGATTACAATCTGAACTGAATAAAGCGAATATCAATTTTAAATTACTTGCTGGAAACGAAATATACATTGATCCAAAAATGGTGGAAAGTTTGATACAAAAAAAATCTTCCGCACTTGGCGAAGATTATCAAGAAGGTCGGAAGCGAAAAACCTATATCTTGTTTGAACTTCCATTTTATGCCGAAGTATCATATCTTCGTGATATGATTTTTGAGTTAAAGGCAAAAAATATTGTACCGATTTTGGCACATCCAGAACGTTATTTATTCTTACAAAAGAAAAAGGAATATGCGGTTGAGCTTGTAAAATTGGGGGTGAAATTGCAGGGAAATTTTGGGAGTATGGTCGGACAATATGGAAGTAGGGCTAATAGAACACTAAAATATCTCTTAAAAAATCATTTAATTAGCTATCTTGGAACTGATTTACATCATGCTGATGGCTCCCTGTTTTTAAAATTTGAAAAAGCTGAGAAAAAAATTATAAAGCTTATCGGAATCAATGAATACAGAACAATTATTCAGAACGGTGATGAACTTGCCAAGCTTTTCTGATATAGCTTAAACTAAAAATAAGCAAACAACCAACAAATGCACCAAGCGTATCAACACAAACATCGAAAAACTGCCCGCTACGACCTGGTACAAATAACTGATGGATTTCATCGGTGCAGGCATAAATAAAACTAGTGAAGACGGAAAGTAAAATTGGGGTGGAAAATTTAGGATAAATAGGAGCTTGAACGAGACTCTGCTGAGCTAGAGCAGTCAGGCTGGAAAGGTGGTTATGGTTTTTGGTTCGAGAAAAACGGAGATAAAACAAAATACCCAGTAAGGCATACTCGGAAAAATGTGCAGTTTTACGGACAATGAAGACCAGATCATTAGTTTTGGTGTTGGGTAGAATTTGCGTTAAAACTTGAACGATGTGCCCACTTTGTGCGTTTGAAGAATCTGGACCAAACGAAGACATAGTAAAAATAAAGAGCATTTGAACGATTATCAATCCTAACAGAAGTCGATCTTTATTAAAAAATCTTGATTTAAAAACTTTAGACGATTGAACCGGTTTCATGGGTGATTGTTTTGATATTCCTGAAGTTTGTTCTTTGCTTTTTCGACAGAATCTGGATATGGATGCCAAACAAAATGTTTGGGTTCTGGATAGGTATAAGTTGAAGTAATATCGGCTTTACCATCAACGTCAATCAGCTCAATCTGCCAGTTGGTTAAATTGGCAAGTTGTTTTTGGACTAAATATTTTATATCGGAACTTGTAAAATTGGTTTGAATATTCTTAGCAACGGAAGCAAAGATTTGATCAAATTTACTTAAAGTGATTGCATCAGTTTGTAGTTTTTTGATAACTGCAGAGAGAATTTTTTCTTGATTACGACCGCGTTCACGGTCGCCGCCCGCCCAACTGATTGATACACGTTCTCTCGCAAAATCAAGGGCTTCATCACCATTAAGATGATAGCTACCTGGAGCGTAATGACGTCCACCATGATAGGTGTTAACGGTGTATGGAATAGTAACATCAACCCCACCGAGTTGATCAATAACTGAAGAAAAGGCGTCAAAATTGATACGAGCGTAGTAATTGATTTTGATCTGATAAAAATTCTCCAAAGTATGGATAGATTCATTGACGCCATATAAGCCAGCGTGAGTTAATTTATCGTTTTGACCATTCATGGCGAGTGGAACGTAAAAATCTCGTGGTGTATTGAGGATGAGAATTTTACGCTTGGCTGGATTAACGACCAAGATAAGATTAACATCAGATCTAGCAGCATACGGCATAGTGTGATCGCGATTGTCAATACCGCTGAGATAAATAGTGAAAGGAGTATCTAAAGAGGTATTCTTGGCGGTTTCGATATTTTTGGGCGAAACAGCTAATTCTACAACCTGCAGGACATAGAGTTTAGAATAGAGGTCTTGATTATTATCTTTGAGAGAATCCAAAAAAGAATTTCCGAGAAATATTGTTTTGATTTTTTGTGGAGAGTTAGTGGTGTCGGTTTGATTTAATAAAGCAGAGGTAAGCGATAAGAGATTGTCAAACTGAACCAGATCTTGGCGGGTAAGTTTTTTTGAAAGCAGTCCTGTTCCCTGATTTTCCTGAGTGAGATATTGTTCAACAGTCTCCTTATACGGATCACTCGCCAACAAGCCAACCTTAGTAATATCGCCATCTGTATTCTTGGTGAGTTCAGAGTCAGCCGTTGTGACAAGACTGTATTTTTCAGTATAGCTATCATGTTTGCCAAGTTGTGAAAGATAATTATCATATTTAAAACAAGCAAAGACAACAGCTAAGTTTAATATAATCTGCAGAAAAAGAAAAATCGACATCAGTACGAAACGTCTACTGAGTAAGATAAGGAGTGCCGATAGAAGAACATAGATAATCGCAACTAGAGCAAACCAGTGTGATGAGAGAACCTGAGTTTGATGAAGAAAATATAGTGCACCAAAAGAAGAAGCAATAGCCAAAAACTGGATGATAGCTGAAAGAAAGTTAGATTTTTTAGATTGTTCTGGTCTTTTCATGTTTTAATTATACATCTTTATAGGGTAATAAAAACTAGACTGTCTAAAAATATCGGTTTGAAAAAAAATAGGAGGGTAGTTTGGTGATTTAGGGCTTTAAGCTATTTTAAAGAGCAACTGCATAAACTAAGTTGCATGGAAAAAAATTATAACAAGACGAATCAAGCAACAACATTAAATTTAAATCTGCCACTAAAGATAAAAGTGGGCTGTCGTGATAAACCGGAAATAGTCGAAATCTATCACAAACGTGTCTATCCGATAATTAATGATCCACTGGTTGAAGTAGTGGTACCTGTTCTGAATGAAGAACAAACTTTAGAACGAAATATTAAAACGTTGTATCAATTCTTAGAAAAACAAAATGGTTTACGTTTTAAGATTACCATTGCAGATAACGGGAGTACGGATAAAACAGCAACAATCGCAGAAAAGCTTGCAAAAAATTACACCAGAATTCAAGTGGTGCGATTAGCGAAAAAAGGACGCGGTCGGGCATTAAAACAGACTTGGATGAATAGTAATGCGGATATTTTATCTTACATGGACATCGATCTTTCAACTAGTCTCGACGATTTTATGCCAATGATTAAACCTTTAATAAGTGGTGAAGCGGGAGTGGCGATTGGATCAAGATTGGATAAAAAATCAAAAACAACGCGTGGATTTAAACGCGACTTCATTTCAAAAACCTATAATAAAATCATAAAAATATTAATGAGAACAAAGTTCTCGGATGCGCAATGTGGATTTAAAGCGATCCGAAAAGATATATCAGAAGAACTCTTGCCGAAAGTTTCTGACACACAATGGTTTTTTGATACAGAGCTTTTAGTGAAGGCAGAAAAGTTTGGTATACCAATTCACGAACAGCCAGTAACTTGGGTTGAGGATACAGATAGTCGAGTAAAGATTGTAAAAACAGTAGTAGAAGACCTCAAAGGACTTTTACGGGTGAAAAAAGAGCTAAAATTAAGAAAAAATAATCCGGACATTAATCTAAATAACAATACTGAGATTAATAAAACCCAAAATAAATTACAGGAAAACGAACTAACAAATTTAGATAATGTGTCTAAAATCGGCAAGACACAGATCGATGTAGAAAATAGACAACCAGCCAAAAGAACGACGCCGATAATTCAAAAATTTATTATTGGAATCTTGTTATTAGCAACTGGAGTAACCTACTTGTACGGTGCGGCGCAAAATGGCATGGCAAATAGTTATTATGCAGCAGCAGTACAGGCAGCAACGAAAAATTTTACTGCATGGCTATTTGGTTCACTAGACGCCGCAAATTTCGTATCGGTAGATAAACCACCGCTTGCGACAATGATGATGGGTTTGTCGGCACGAATTTTTGGCTTTTCCAATTTTTCGATGATGCTACCCAGCGTATTAGCGGGAGTAGGTACAGTCTATCTCGTATATCGGATAATAAAGCGTTATTTTGGTTTTAAATCTGGCATGATCGCTGGAGTAGTTCTTGCCATTACACCGGTTGTGGCACTAATGTCCGGCTTCAATAATCCAGACGCGATTCTAATGTTCTTTCTAACAGCAAGCGGTTACTATTTTATCAAGTCACTAGAAAAACACCCATTAAAAAATTTAGCATTTTCTGCCCTATTTTCTGGGTTGGCATTTAATACCAAAATGTTACAAGGATTAATGATATTGCCGGCAATTTATGTAATCTATATATGTTTTGCAAAACCTAATTTAAAAAAGCGAATTTTACATTTATGTTTTTTCACGATTTTGGTTATGATCTGTTCTTTGAGCTGGACATTTTTAGTCTATTTTACACCGGAAACAATGAGACCTTGGGTTGGCAGTACTAATGACAATAATATTTGGAGTTTGATTTTTGGCTATAATGGATTTGGACGATTGCTCGGAAATAGTCCTGGCAATGGTGGAGGAGGGGGAGGCAGATCTGGATTTGGAGGAGAAACTGGAATTTTCCGAATGTTTAATAGTGAATTCGGACCAAATATTGCTTGGTTTATTCCTTTGGCAATAATTAGCGCAATAACGATATTAGTTAAATTACGCAACAAGGAGCGAAGTAATATTCAATTTAGTATTACGAGCTTTTGGCTGATTTGGCTGCTCATACACGTGTTTATTTTTAGCATGACATCTGGTACGATTCATCCATATTACGTCGTGGTACTAGCACCAGCAGTTGCCGCGCTAGTTGGAATTGGTTTGCCAATAATAATTAGATACTATACAAGTTCTCAAAATATCTGGTTATTCCCTATTACAGTTATGGTAACCAGTCTTACTGCTGCGATAATTTTAAGTGGGGGCGGAAATAAACTATTAATGTGGGTAGTGCTGGCACTTGGTGTGGCTAGCTCATTGGCTCTATTTTTAAATAAGACTGCAACAATAAATTTATCGTTAACAAAATTAAGTTATTTAGTAACCATAATAGCGATATTAATAACCCCTGTTTATTATACTGTAGCTACGGTAAGTCAATCTCATATAGGAAGTATTCCAACAGCAGGTCCGAACAGTACGGCTTTAATTGGAAGTAACAACGAAAATGCCGAAGCAGAGCAGATTTTGGTGAAGTTTTTATTAGAAAATAACGTAGATACTACTTGGGTGGCAGCAACAAATAGCGCCAACGAATCAGCAGCGATCCAAATTTCAACCGATAAGCCAGTCATGGCACTTGGAGGATTTAACGGAAGCGATCCCGTCCTAACTTTATCTAAGTTTAAGGAATATATAGCAACTGGAAAAATTAAATATTACGTAATGAATAAGCACGGGATAGGTGGCGGTCCTGGAGGGAGTAGCGAGATTATCAGCTGGATTAAACAAACTTGTTCAGTAGTAAATTACGGAGGTAATGAATATACGGTTTATCAACTAACAGCTTAGATGTTTCGTATATTTTTAGTGAATTAATCCCGTAAAAACTAGTCTGAAGGTTTAAATCAAGTATAAACTAGGGATCTAAAGCAATTTTAAAGACAGAGTCTATATACTTTTGAAGTTAAAAAATGAAAGGAGAAAATGGAAGAAAATCATAAACAAGAAATGAATAATTTTTCAGGAGAAAATCTAAATAAAAAAGAACCACGTGCAGGGACAATTGCGGGTATTGCGGCAGGCGGAATTACGATCGCAGCCCTCTGCTTCTTTGTTGGGACACAAGTGGCAGGTGGCAATAAAAATAATAGACAGATGGGTACGCCACCTGGAATGAATGGGCAGATGAGTACACCGCCTAGAGCTAACGGTCAAAATGGACAGAATAGCCAAAATGGACAAAGTGGAGGACAAGATGGACAAATTAATTCCAATGGACAAGGTGGAAATACACAAGGCGGGCAGAATAACTCAAGACAACCTGAGAATGGGGCTGGTTCTAACCAAACTGGAATGAACAGAACTAACTCAAATCAGCCTGAGATGAATGGAGCTAGTCCGAATCAGACTGGACAAAATGGAGCTGGTGCGCAAAATGGAGTTGGGACGACAAATGGGACTAGCGATCAATCAGAGAGAAATAGAAATAACAGTCAACCCGAAATGAATTGGAGGGGCGGACAAAGTAATTCAAAAAATATGAATAGTCCAAAACAAAATATGCAAAATTGAGAAATAGAAATTTAAAGCATTTTTAAAGAACATCTTTGTAAGCTATAAGCATTATAAACGAAAGGAAATATATGAAAAATATTGAACTAAAAAATGATGATAGTTTTTCAAATAATAAGTATGAACTAAATAGTTATGATGATCAAGATGGTTTGGAGGATGTTTATATGGAGAGAAAAGAAATGCGTAAAAATAAGAGCTTACGAACTAAAAAATCCAAAAAACACCAAGTGGATTTATCGGTGAACGAGGCTCTTATTTTGCAACAGGTGTTTGAAGAGGGAGAAGATGAGGTGGATAATATCGTGGATCAGACGGGGATGCCAAAAAAAATTACGATGAATATTCTATCAGGATTAAAATCGAAGGGGCTATTAACCATAATTCAGCACGCATATGGTAGAATTTTAGTAAGCGTAACTAGTCAAGGCAAAAAATTAGTTCACGCAATGTGGCCAGAGGCTGTAGCCTTAGCTTACTAATTCCCTAGTAAATAAATGTGCGACCGATAAAAGAATCAAGAGCTAGCCAGAAAGGTAATTGGAGGAGTAGTTCTTTCAAATAATGAACGTAGATTAAGTTTATGAAAATTTTAATTATTGAAGATGATAAAGAAATTAGCGAGGCACTAAGAGAGGGGCTAGAAGATGAATCCTACGCAGTAGATACCTGCCTTGATGGAGAAGAAGGATACCGGACAGCGGCGGCAGATGAGTATGATTTGATTATTCTCGACGTGATGTTACCTTCAATGAATGGTTTTGAGGTTTGTAAGAAACTGCGAGCCGAGAAGAATACCACACCGATTCTGATGTTGACCGCGAGAGGACAATCACAGGATGTGATAAGGGGGCTCGATTTTGGGGCGGACGATTATTTGCCAAAACCATTCAACTTTGATGTTTTGCTGGCGCATATGCGAGCAATTTTAAGAAGGCCGTCACAGAAACTGGAAGAAGTGTTGCGAGTAGGAGATTTGGTACTTAATCCAAGTTCAAAACAAGTGTTGAGAGCGGGAGATGAGATCAAACTAACTACAAAAGAATATGCGGTACTGGAATATTTAATGCGAAATGAGGGCAAGGTTTTGTCAAAAGAAAAAATTATTTCGAATGTCTGGGATTTCGATGCAGACGTATTGCCGAACAATGTGGAATTATTTATTATGTTTCTGCGTAAGAAAATTGATAAACCTTACAAACAAAAACTGATCCAGACGGTACCTGGATTTGGCTATAAGATTGTGGGTGGGAAGTAAAAGTAACTATCGCGCTGATTTTAGTGTAATGCGATTACCTTAGTGTAATGTGACGGCGAGCTGAATAATTTTGGAAAATAAGATAAAATAAAAGTAATGAAAAAATCTGAAGTAAATCGATTGACCCTGAGCTATCTTTCAGTAATTATGACGCTGTCTTTGATTTTTACAGGGATCATTTATTTACTTTCGACAGCGAGCTTGAACCGACTGTTGCTACCAAGCGAGGGAGAAAGCTCAAGTGTAAATGTGGAAACACCCGAATTTGAGGAACACTCTTTTGAAAATACTTTCCGAAAGAGACTGGAAAGGCGTGATAATACTACTCGCACGACAATTGTTTATTCCTTGGTTGGTTTTAATATCGGGATTTTTCTGATCGGTATTTTTGTAAGCCGGAGCTTAGCGAAATTGACTTTGGCGCCAATTGAGCGAGCAATGATGAAGCAAATGCAATTTATTTCTGACGCAAGCCATGAATTAAAAACACCGTTAACGGCGATGCTGATCCGGAATGAAGTAGCGCTGAGGAAGAAGAGTTTGCCGGAGGAGAAGGCACGCGAGGTGATCGAGAAAAATATCGAAGAGATTTTGAAGATGAAGGAGCTGACAGGATCGATGCTTGATATGGCGTGCGAGAATGGCGAGAAAGAAATAGAGAGTGAAGTGGCGGTCTCTGAATTGATCGAAAATTTGCGAGAAAAGATGGAACCACTAGCAAAAAGTCGGGGTCTACTAATAAAAACTGAAATAATGCTTGGGAAAGATTTAAATGAAAAATTAGCAAAGAAAACTTTAGAACAGATTTTAACAATATTCATAGATAATGCGATTAAATATTCTGAAGATGGGATGATTTATTTACGAGCAATGAGACGTGGAAAGAATTTGTTTTTTAGTGTGAAGGATAACGGGATCGGTATAAAAAAAGAAAATCAGAAAAGGATTTTTGAGCGGTTTTACCAAATTGACGAAGCGAGAACGAGAACTAAGGGTGACGGTCCAGGACACGGACTGGGTCTGGCGATTGTAAAGAATTTAGCCGAGAGACAAGGATATAGGATTACTTTGAGAAGCACTGTGGGAAAGGGTGCAGAGTTTGAGGTAGAGGTGTAAGGATTACTATTGATTAAAACTTTAAAAAATGATTTTTACTATATTATAAATAATAAAAATTGTCATGAATCTAAATTTATCTGCTTAAAATACAAAAATTACCTTACACCAACAATCTACGATAGTAGAAATTTTGAATAACTAAAACACGGGTCAAACACCCGATGGATCGGGTGTTGCCGCTTTTAGTATACCATAAAATAGTTAATTATTAACGAAATAGAGATAAATTTAATTACTGTAATTATTATTATCTACTCTACGCTGAAGTTTTTGTTATGACTTATAAAAATGTCATCCATTATCTTTTTTATTTTGCAGAATTATTGAGATTTGGTTTCATTAAATTTAATAACAAAGTTTTTTATCTGTATGAAACTTAATCGCATTTAATAAACAAGTACGTTTTTTCATCTGCTGTAATTTTAGTTCTAAATCTAGTTCTTTTTCTTTCGGTTTTGTTGTTCCATGATACATTGATTGGTAGCGTGTTTGTTCGCTTTCTTTTTTTATCGTTATCTCTCTAATTGCATCCATCGGAGGCATGTGGGATATAACTTTTCCGTTACATATATATTCCCATCCATCAAAGCCTTGACTAGTATAATCATTATCAAATAGACCCACTTTATAAATTATATTTGTTTTGTAGGGAAGTCTTTTTTCATAACAATGTCCATCGTGTGTACTTATTTGATGGGTAATTAAAGTCGATTGGATGTCTTGCGCAATAGCGTCATTTCTCTGTTCTTTCTTTCTGTAAGCAATAATCCCATTAACTGGTTCTTTCTCCCTAATCATATACGATGGAGCTAATATAGCATAGCATCTTCGCTGCACGCCAGCTTCCCTTTCTTTAATAATCTTTTGTTCACCCTCAGCTAAATTTTTATCTTCTACATATTGGTACTGAGCTGGGATTGGATCGCCTTGTTTATGACACAAGAATTTATTTGTATCGCTGAAAAGATAGAATGAGTTAATGAAATACTCGATGAGTATAACACTATAAAATATAATAATAAACAAGAAAAAGTTTCTAGCTAAACGTAGAGTTTTTAATAGAATATTTTGAGACTTTTTATACTCTTTTATAATTTGTTTGGCTTCATTTTTGGCTTCCTTGTCTTTATTATGCCAAAATTTCCAAAATCGGTTAGCCCGCAAGGTCTTCTTTGCTTTTTTGGCTTTCTTTTGAAGATCCTTCTTTTCTTCCAGTGATAGGTTACTCATAGTTATATTATATAATATATTACGGATTTTTCAAGTACAACCCTAAATTAACATCTCAGGTGCAACACTAACCAACGAAAAGAGACATCAATCG
>CAUUYE010000014.1:0-15820 GCA_963549315.1 uncultured Candidatus Saccharibacteria bacterium
CTATTTCACTCCCCTCCCGGGGTTCTTTTCACCTTTCCATCACTGTACTAGTTCGCTATCGATCAATCAATATATTTAGCCTTGGCAGGTGGTCCTGCCGGATTCAAACAGGGTTTCTCGTGCCCCGTCCTACTTGAAAAAAGATATATAATGCCTAAGACCATTTCGCTTACAGGACTCTCACCTTCTTTGGTGTGCCATTCAAACACTTCGGCTATGATCTAAAGGATTGTGTCATTATCCACTCATTTAACGATGTTGGTTTTTATGCTGAATACTGGTAGTACTTGGCTTATATTTATTCCTTCGACGCACTCAAGGCCGTTCGGCCAAGCATATGGTCTCAGAAACAAATATAAGCCAAGCAGCTATAATTCCAATAACTCAGCATAAAAATTATCTAATTTCTCAACCCCTTTCATAACTCTGGCCGTTAAACCGTATGGCTATGTTAAGGTTTGGGCTGTTCCAATTTCGCTCGCCACTACTTTCGGAATCATTGTTTATTCTCTTTTCCTCAACCTACTAAGATGATTCAGTTCGGCTGGTTCCCGTCTAATTATCCTATGTGTTCAGATAATTGCAATACGACATGACTCGTATTAGGTTGCCCCATTCGGAAATTCCTGGATCAAAGCTTGCTCTCAGCTCCCCAAGACTTATCGCAGAGTTCTACGTCCTTCATCGGTATTGATTGTCAAGGCATCCACTATTAGTGCCCTTATTTACCTTTTTATGCATTGACTTAACTAGTAATCGAAGTTCGATTGCTAGTTCTGTATCTATCTTCCTAAATCCGAGAAGGTATTTATTTAGATAAATACGATGCAAGTCTATTTTTTCATCGTTGTCCAAATTGTTAAATGAAAACCTTGCAATATGTGGACTATTTTATAAATAATCCTTAGAAATCTTCGCTGGTTTTGTCCAGGAGATTACCTCGCAGTTTTCTCTTCATAACAGTGGTCAACTTATTGACTTGTTGAACTTGGTTAGTATTGTAGTACAGGTCTTCAAAAATCGCAAGAGTTTTTTGGAAGATTTTTTGAGATTTTTGAAAATTGCTAAATAGATTTTATTTATTTATATATATACGTTATATACTCTCTGTAATCGTTTCGTGCTACAAAATTAATTGGCTATAGTATCCCCCCAAAAAAACCATACCTTATACTCCAAACTATTGGATAATCTTACTGATTTTATTATATACTCCTTGAGCTTCCCGTTTCTTCCATTCTAATGTGATCTTAATACCATATTCTGCAATCTTAATGGCACGAGCGACAGCTGGATTCTTTTTTTCATTTTGACAAAAAGCAAAGAAAACTTTCGCTTCTTCTTCATTACTAACACGTGCGCCAACAATTCTTATATAGTCATCAATAGATTTATTATCTGTAATTTTCTTGATGTAGTCCCAATGTTTATAAAACCACGCAAAAGCATCTTTTTTAGACCAAAAATTTGAAAGTAATGCGGAGAGCAAGAAAAGATGATCCTGTAAACGCACCGTATTCTGGTCCTCTAGCAGATGAATTAACTGTGCTATATGTTTAGGATCACGACTATCAGTGATAGTGTCAAGAATTACTGATTTATATACTGGGTTTGCTTCAGTCTTATAACGATCTAATAACTTATCGAAATATTTTTCCTTATCAAATCTGAATTCAGCTGCGATAATTGAATCTAGGAGCTCTGGAGAAACAGCAGTAAAATCCATTTTATCACCAATTTTTTGGCGATAATTCTCGGAAAGTGATCGCATAACATCTTGATTTTCAGCATAAATTGTAAAGTTTAAGATTAGTGGACGAAGTTTAAGATCATCTTGAGTATCCTCCGGTAACGGATTTATGGTCAAGCGCGAAAGATTATCCGCAGTGAGTAAGGTGATATATTTTTGGAATAGTTTAAAATTCTCTGAATCGGGAGGAAAGAAAATTTTAAGGTTTGAGACCATGACAAGGATAATTTGCCAGATTGATTCCAGCTTCTCCTCTTTAAATTGCAAAAGCAGATCAAGAACACTACTAGTTTTTATATACGAGGTTCGCATTAAAAGACTACGGTCAATTAATAATCGAAGTTTCTGTTCAAACTTGAGATATTTAAAATTAGCAATTTCTCGAGCAAATTCTGAATCAGAGAGCTGAATAATATAGTGTCCTGACATATCATCCGATATTTTAGGTAAAATCCAAGTAGTCTTATCCGTTGATCCATCAGCCAGAAAACGTTGTTGATGATTTCCGTTAATGATTGGAAAACCAGATTGTAAAATCCAAGAATCCATCAACTTTTTCACGTCAAATTCAGCATATTTTTGTAAACAAGCCCAAAGGTCATCGCCAGTTGTGTTCTTATATTGAAATTTCTGAAAATAGTCTTTTAAGCCTTTGAAAAAATTCTGTTCACCAATTGCTCGCATGAGCATAAAAATCAAGTGTGATCCTTTGGCGTAAACAATTGCGCCATCAAAAAGACTATCAATTTCGGCTGGATCAGAAACTGTTTGCTGAACTGATTGCACATTTTGAAGAGAGTCTCGACGAAAAGCATAGAGACAATCTTCTGTAAAATAATCCTGCCAGATTTGCCAATCGGGATATAGATGATCTGCGGCATAAAATTGCATCATATTGGCAAAACTTTCGTTAAGCCAGAGATTATCCCACCATTTCATGGTGACAAGATTACCAAACCACTGATGCGACAACTCATGTGTTATAACGGTTGCAATATATTCCTTAGTAGTTTTTGGGGTATTTTGATCAGCCAAGAGACAAGATTCTCTATAAGTAACGAGTCCCCAGTTCTCCATGGCCCCTGCATCAAAATCTGGAATAGCAACTTGGTCAAGTTTTGGTAATGGATACGGAAAATCAAATAGTTGGTCGTAAAAATCGAGTGTAGACATCGCGATTTGATTAGCGAATTTTAGCCGCTCTATTGGTTGATTAAGTGCTGCATAGGTCGTTACTTCGACATGATGCTGATTTTTTCCAGATATTTTATTAAATTTACCAATACAAATTGCTAGAAGATAAGTTGACATTTTTGGGGTGGTCTCAAAGATAACAATTTTTCTTGAAACCTTGGTATTTAAATTGAGAGCAGAGGCGTCTTCTTTGGGATTTAGATCGGCATTAACAGAGTTATAGGTCAAAATTCTTTCAGATTTGACTGGCATATTACTAAGGACTATATCTTCAATATCAGTATCAATAATTTTAAGATCAAAAGTCGCCTTTGCCTCTGGCTCATCAATACATGGAAACATCATCCGTGCATAATGTGATTCAAACTGAGTTGAAACAATACGTTCTTCTTTTCCCTGATATTGATAAGTCGAAAGGTACATGCCGATCATGCTGTGGCTAAGTTTAAAACTGTAATGAATATCAATTATTGTAGAGTCTTTTATTTGATCAAGGTGCTGGATCTGATCAAGCTTTGGAAGGGTAATATTAAGAAGTTGTTTTTCTGAATCAAACTTAAAAACAGCTTCTTGTTCATTGACTTGGACCTTGGAAATTCGTAAATCACGAGCATGCAGTTTTAGGGAATCAGATTGAAGCTTGCCAGAAATAATGACATGACCCTGTACTGCTTCAGTTTGTTTATTAATACGAAGCTCTAAATTATAATTTTCAGGGATAAAATAATTAATTAATCGTTCCATATATCTCCACTCTTTATGTGTTTTATTATACGCCAACAAAAGAAAAAACTATAACGGACGGTGTCCTTTATTTAAAATGATTAATTTTATACAAATTAATCTTCTAGAACTGCTTTAATACGTCGAACACCGGCAGAAGAAGATTCTTCTTTTTTAATTTTAAATTTACCAAGTAAACCAGTATGTTCAACATGGGGTCCACCACAGATTTCGCGTGAGATCGGATGTTCAAAATCACCAATCGTGTAAACCTTGACTTTGCTGGGGTACTTCTCCCAGAATTGCCCATGGGCGTGGAGAGTATTTTTGGCATATTCTTTATCGTATTCGGCAAAAACTACAGGGTGGTCTTCAGAAATCCAGATATTAACCTGCTCCTCAAGTTCCTTAACCTCTTCTTTTTCTAGTTTTCTAGCTAGATTAAAATCAAACCGCATGCGTTCCGACGTAATATTTGAGCCAGCTTGTCCAATTTTGGGATCAATCAGCTTCTGTAAGGCAGCTAATAATAGATGGGTTGCAGTATGATATTTTGTCGAGATTTCACTGTGGTCTTCCAGACCGCCTTTAAACATACCTTTTGAAGCAGTTTTTGAACGTTCTCGTTGTGCCGCTAAACATTGATCAAACTCTTCACGCCAGTTTTGGCTTAAACTAATACTTGCTCTTTTTGATTCTTCCATCGAAAGCTCGAGGGGAAAACCATAGGTATCTTGTAACATAAAAAGTTCTTTACCAGTAAGACCAGATTCTTTAAGTTTATGAAGTTCTTTTAGTCCACGTTTTAGAGTTTTACGGAAGGCCTGTTCTTCCCTTGTAAGAACTGGGAGGACTTCTTTTCTAGTATCAAGAATACTGTCAGAGAGATCAGCATAATTTTTTTCTATTAGTGGAATAATCTGTGCTAGAAAATCTTGTTCAATACCAAGATTTTGAGCCTTTAAAATTGCACGTCGAATTAAGCGACGCAGAGCATAACCTTGCTTACGATTGCTTGGAACAAGTCCTTGTGCTGATAATAAGTATGCGCCACGAAGATGGTCTGCGATAATCCGCATATCGCTAGTATTTTCTTTATATCGTTTGCCAGAAATCTCTTCAAGCTTTTGAATAAGAGGTTTAAACATGGACGTTTCAAATACATCAAATGAGTTAATGGCCGCAGCCGCAATACGTTCAAGTCCACCACCAAAATCAATATTTTTATGCTTCAATTCAGAAAAGCTACCATCCTCATTGCGTTTATATTGCATAAAGACTTGGTTTCCAATTTCCATAAAGCGCGCGCCGTCGGAAGCAGGATGCGATTTACCATATTCCGCAACATCCTGTTTATCCTCACCAAAATCATAGAAAACTTCGGAATCTGGACCACAAGGATCGCCAATTGGCGTAGTCTCGACCCCACCGCCGCGGCTCCACCAGTTTTCGTGATCGTCATAAAAGAAGATATGTTCACCTTCTTTAATTCCTCTCTCGGCACCTTGCTCTGCTGTGCCGATTTCAGCTATTTTTGCATCAATACCGGCTTTTTTAAAGACAGTTTGCCAAATTTTTGCCGACTCGGTATCTTTTGGAATACCATATTTTTGATTACCGATAAAACAAGTAACGTAAATTTTTTCAGGGTCAAGACCGACAATCTCCGTTAGAAAATTGAAAAAAGCAGGAATTTGTTGTTCTTTAAAATAATCACCAAGTGACCAATTACCAAGCATTTCAAACACTGTAGTGTGTCTCGGATCGCCAACATCCTCAATATCTTGTAAACGCAAACATGGCTGAGAGTCAGCGAGACGTTTCCCATCTATGTGTGGCTGACCAAGTAAATACGGTAATAGCGGCTGCATACCGGAGCCAGTAAAAAGAGTGGTAGGGTCATTTTCAAGAACTAGACGTGCTGGAGCAATGATTTTATGTCCAAGACCTTGCTGATATTCAAGAAATTTTTGTCGGATTTCGCTTGCATTCATATCTGGTATTATACCACGTGGCGAGATAGGTTTTTGGAATTTAAGTAAACCGACAGTGGTGCTAATAATAATGTAAATAGAATGACTAGTAAATCAAAATAACTAAAACCCAACCAACTTACATTAGGTGTTTGTTTAAGGGAAAAACTCAAAGTATAGATATTATTGATCAAATTACCTCTATAAAGGTGAAATATAAATAAACCTAATAAAGTAATCATGAAGGCAGCAAGAAGCGACATAAAAATTAAAATAAGAAATCTAATTATGTAGATTTGTTTGATTTGTCGACTACTAGCGCCTAGGCTATAGTATAAGCTGATCTCTTCTTTGTCCTGGAGGATTAAACGAGTATTTGTAGATATAATAATGATACTTGCAATAACTAAAAGGATAATAGAAATAATTCTAATGATAGTTCTTAAAATATTAAAAAGAAAAATCTGGACTGGAGAGAGACCTAGAATAAGATTTACTAGGTATTTGTTATTATCTTGAGAAGACATCTCGGAAAATTCACCGTTACTATTTTTGAAAAAATTGTATGCCAAACTTCTATTACTAAAATATGCATATATTGGCGTATTATTTTTTATTTTTTTAGAATTGTCACCTAAGATACCAGAATACACACTTTCAATACTTTTACTAATTTGCCAACTCGCTGTATTACCATTATCAATCGCAATTGTACTAACCTCTGGTGCATTTATTTTTTCTAGAAAAAGATTAAAAATTGTCGTATCAATACCTTCTAATTCAGCAAATGATAATGACCCAGTGTGGTATCCTCCACGATTTAAACCTGCGATAAAATATTTTGCACCATATCCATCAACAAAAGTTTTCCCAACTAATTTCTCTCGAAATTTTTGATAATCACTAACCTTTTTGGCTTTTTCTATTCTTTCATTATGTTCGCCAAGTAACTGTTCACCGAATGAAGTTGAAGCAATAATTGGGATCGTATCTTTTGGTAGATTTTCTATACTTATTTCAATTAGATTTTTAGCAATTTCTTGTTCGATCACTGGGAGTTGGAAAAATCCAATAGTTTTTACATTTTTTAAGATCTTTCCATCATGTTTCTTAATGTCATTAATTATTTTCTGCTTAGCTGCCGCATCATTGGAATTATCTTGATTTGAAACATCTTTCTGTTTTGCAGAAATAACCACACCACCGTTTGTACCAGCTTCAACTTTTTCAATATATGATCCGATCAGCCCATCAATGAAGAAATTAATAGTAAAAATTAGTACAAATATCGATCCAAAGGCGACAATTACGTTTATTGTTCTCTTTTTATTGAAGAATATTTTCTTCAAATTAATTTTGAAAAGATCTGAAATGAACATTTTAAGCCTTTTTCATCCTCTCAACAGTTCTTTTGTACGAAAATTGATCTAGACATAGTACAAATGATGTCAAAATCGAAAGGAATAAGCATAAGATTACCTTTATATAATCTAGTCCAAATCCTATAAAGGTCCTGTAGACCTGTGTTGAATTTGGGAAATATGCAAGTATCCATTCATTGATATATTTTTGCAAAATCAAACTAGCAGGAAACACTAATAGTACTGATGATATTATAATAAAACATAATATTACACAGCAAATCTGAAGGATGTACAAAAAATATAGACTGATGATTTGTATATTTTTAGCTCCGGCTATGTGATATAAGATAATATTTCCATCGCTACTACGTATAACATGTGAAAAGACGGAACTAAAGATTATAATAGAGGTGAAAGTTAGAATAATGATGACTGGAGTTATATTTTTTTCTTTTATTCTTTTTAATTCCTGGTGTGCTTTTATCTGCTTATTAAAGAGTTCTGTTATTATAAGATCGTCTTTATTATATCCAAATTCTCTTTTATCTGTTTGGCTGAAATATTTTTCTGCCATAATATATGAATTAAATTCTAAGATAATATCGGTCGGTTCAATTTCTTGACCTGATTGTTTAATCTGAATGTTCGAAATATCGACAACTTTACCTTGGTATTTTGCTGCACGTTGAAGAATAATTCGTCGATATAAATCGTTTTCATCTTCTTCACCAATATATCTTGTCAGAAGATAGATTTTACCTTGATTTTCTCCCTTTGCATAAAATGAAATTGCCTTATCGACTCCGTACGACATTATAACAATTAAGAGAATTAGTACAAAAAGAATATCAGCAGAAAGTGAAACTAAAAAATTTCTTTTATGATTTGAGCGAAACTCTTTGATTGATAAGTTAAGAATTTCTGACATCATAGATCGATTGATCCTTAATATATAGAAGTTGCGTTGCGAAATTTGCAGTTAGACGATTATGGCTAGAAACAATGATCGTTATGTTATACTGAACTCGAATTTGATCTAATAGATGCAGAACATTATTTGTATTTTCTTCATCTAAACTACTAGTTGGTTCGTCAGCGATAATAATTTTTGGGTTCAAAAAAAGAGCACGTGCTATACACGCTCTTTCAACTTGTCCGCCAGAAGCTTCACTTGGTAATTCTTTCAATTTTTCAGAAATCCCCAATTCATTAGATAGTTGTAGAACGCGCTGCTCTCTTTTATCTTTCGGAATTTTTGCAAAGATACCTGGAAGAGCAATATTCTCGGCAATAGATAGGTGCGGTTGTAAAAGTGATCCTTGGAAGATTACACCTAAAGCATTACGATAAAAATCGACCTTCTCACTTTTTTTCAGATGATTAATATTCTTTGTGTCTATAATTATTTCACCGGAGCTAACCGGTTCGAGCATGGCTATCATATTTAAAAGTGTCGTCTTACCACAACCACTTTCCCCCATAATTACAACAAAATCGCCTTTTTTGATATTTAAATTGATATCACGAAGAATAACTTTGTTTTTAAAACTTTTTGAAACGCCATTAAGTTGTATGATATCCATTTTCTTCAATTCCTATATAGATGTTATAAATTATCTGATAATATGTCAAACTCTTTATGTTTATTTTACACCATATAGACATAACCGTTTCTATATGCTATGGTGAAGCTAAGTATTTAATAAAATGTAATTCCAAGAAAAGGGGAGCAGAATGAAAAAATTAATTATTTTATTTATAATTGGCGTACTTGGAATTATTGCGATTATATCAATTCAAAAAGCTATTATCGGAGATAATACGGTAAAACTAATTTGTCGGAACGGTCAAACTACCATTACAATAAAACTAAATCCGACAGATAATTCCGTAGTTTCAGTAACTAATAAAAATGATAAGAACTATGAAATCGATGGAATCGATGAAAAGGTTGAAAAATTAGGCGTCGATAAATTTATCGAATCATTTACGCATGATTTTGAAATAAATCATGGTGGAACTTGTTTTAAAAAATAAGACTACAAAAAATAGCTTGACATATAGTATCAATTTTGGGTAGATTACTTGATAATTCCGCCACCAAGACAAACGTCTCCATGATAAAAGACGGCGGACTGTCCTGAAGCAGGACATTTAAATTCCGTCGTAAACTCAAGTGTTGCTAGGTTGTTATTTTCTATTTTTAACTTAGCTTTTTGGAGAGCAGCACGATGACGAATACGCACATCAATATCTTCAGGAGGCGTGAAGATGGCTTCATTAGACTGATACTCTGGTCGTAAAAAAACATCTTTAAGTGACAATTTTTTAGTCCAAAGTGCAGAATCATTAAGATTTTTGGAGACATAAACGATATTTTTTGTCATATCTTTATCAACAATATAATAAGGCAATCCACCACCAAGATATAATCCATGTCTTTGACCAATTGTGTAGAAAATTGCACCTTCGTGAGTGCCAAGTGTCTGACCAGTTTCACGATCAATGATGGCGCCTGGATTGATTTTAAAATATTCCTTCAAAAAATCTCGGATCCCGACTTCGCCAACAAAACATACTCCCATTGATTCCTTTTTATAAGCGTTATCTAGCCCTGCTTCAGCCGCTATTCTTTTTACGTCAGTTTTATATAGATTGCCAAGAGGAAACAAAGTGTGCTGAATTGCCTCTTCAGAAATGCGATAGAGAAAATAGGTTTGGTCTTTATTCTGGTCAACAGCCTTTTTGAGATTTCTTCCATCAGTATTTGCGTAGTGTCCAGTTGCAATAAGATCTGCACCCTGTGTCCTAGCCACATCATAAAAAAGTTTAAATTTTATTTCTTGATTGCACATAATATCTGGATTTGGAGTATTGCCTTTTTTAAACTCAGTTAGCATATAATCAACCACCTTTTGACGATATTCATCCTCAAAATCAAAGATACGAAAATCAATGTCAAGTTTTGTGGCAACACGTTTTGCATCAACAAGATCTTCCGCCCACGGACATTTCATCCCTGGAAGATCTCTTGACCAATTTTTCATATAAACACCTACAACATTGTATCCTGCATTTTTCAGAAGCAACGCAGAAAGTGAAGAATCTACACCACCAGACATTCCGACAAAAACAGTTTGTTCAGTTTTTTTACATTCTCCTTCTGTGACTAAAGTCTGTATTTTACTTCGTTGATCTTGCGTTTGCATTTTCTAATTCTCGGTTTTTGAATATTTCTTATCTTTATTTAATTAATTTTAGTCTATAAGCTTCATTATTAACGACGGCGACGAGTTTTCTTGCAGCATATTCAATATCCTCTTTTGTTGTATCCTTCCCCATCGTGATACGCAAAGATCCTGCAATTTCTTCGTCCGATAAACC
The DNA here is from genome assembly GCA_963549315.1 of uncultured Candidatus Saccharibacteria bacterium. Classification (GTDB taxonomy): domain Bacteria; phylum Patescibacteriota; class Saccharimonadia; order Saccharimonadales; family Saccharimonadaceae; genus Nanosyncoccus. The sequence goes on from CAUUYE010000014.1 coordinate 10,389, forward strand.
GATCGCTAAAAGAACGTGCGATTTTTGCCCCTTGGAGGCGGCACAGGCAGCACCTGTTGAAACATAAATTCCTTGATCTTCTAATTTAAAAATTAATCGCTCCGCATCTAAGCCTTTAAAGCATACTGGAATAAAATTTGAGAGTTGATGTTTTATATTTCCCAACCATAATGGAGGAATTTTTGAACCATCTGTGATGATTTTTCGAAAAATTTTAGCAAGTTCTTGATACTGTCTTCGACTGCTTATAAGGTGTTTTTTTGCCAATTCGAAGGCTACCGAAAAACCAATAAGTGCTGGGACATTTTCAGTGCCTGAACGCAAGCCCATTTCTTGTCCGCCACCAAAAATAATTGGTGATAATTTTATACCACGTGCAGCGTAAAGCGCTCCGATCCCTTTAGGTCCGTAAATTTTCGCAGCGTTAATCGTCAAAAGATCGACCCCAAGTCTCGCAACTGAAATATCTACTAAATGCAAGGCTTGTGAAGCATCAGAATGTAGATAAAGCGGCGTAAAATTCTTACTTTTGAGACGTTCTTCTCTGATTTCATGAATAATTTGACTAATTTCTGCAAGTGGCTGGATTACTCCAAGTTCATTATTAGCAATGGCAACAGAAATAAGGACTGTATTTTCTCTAATTTTATTACGCAAATCAGTTAGATCAATCATACCAGTCCGATCAACCGCCACCTCACTATAAGACGAGGCGAGATTTTTGGCTGACTCACGTACGGCGGCATGCTCAGTTTTTAAAATTAGACAATGTGAATTTGGAATTTTTAGAACAGTGAAAGCTAAGTTAATCGATTCTGTAGCACCCGCAGTAACAATAAGGTCAGGTGATTTTGCACCAATTGAGTTTGCAAGAATCGCCTTTTTTTCTTCATATTCAGCACGAAGATGCTTGGCTGGTAAATATGAGGCTGATGGATTATAAAATTTTTCAGAGAAGTATGGTTGCATAGCCGACAAAACCCTCGCATCTACTGGTGTAGCCGCCGCATAATCTAGATAGACTTGTTTAGTTTCTTTCACTTACCAATCCTTCTTTTATGTATTTTATATTACTTTGGTTTAATGTAATTTTGCTCTTTAGATTCTAAATAAAGTCTCGGTATTTTTGGTCGTCACTCGCGCAATCTCGTCTTCTTCGACTTGCAGTTTTTGTGAAAGCCAATAAGCAATATCCTTGATATGGGACGGATCATTGGTCTGTCCTCTATATGGGGCAGGTGCAAGAAATGGTGCATCAGTTTCTAACATAATGTGGTCAAGTGGTGGCATTGGTAAAGTCGAATAAGTTGCAAGACCGTTTACGCCAATAAAAAAGTTACGGCTTAGTGATTTATTGAGATTCTTTTTATTATCAGTGAAGGAGTGAACGACGCCACGAATTTCGTTTGAGCTAAAATTATCTAAAACAGCGAAAAAATCGTCAAAAGCTTCACGGATGTGAAAAACGAGTGGTAGATTAAAGCGGATTGCAAGATCTAGCATTTCCTCAAATAATTTAATCTGTGCTTGCCGATCAGATTCACCGTAATGATAGTCTAATCCGACTTCACCGATCGCAACTGGTTTATTTTTGAATTTTGAAAAACCTACTGCTTGTTTTGGTGTTTGAAGCTCTGAAGGATGAATGCCATAGGTCCAAAATAATTGTAATTGAAATTTTTGACTATCAACAAAAGATTTAGCGTTCAGAGAATCCTGATGGCTAGTCCCAATACAGACAATTTTCTTAACATGATTTGCTGTAGCTTTTTCTAACAATTTAACCTGCTGTTTTTGATCGAAAAACTCTTGATCATGCAAATGACAGTGTGAATCGATCAAGTAGGGACGAGAATCCATCTTAATTATTAATTCCTAGCTTCACGTTTACGTTTAACTGGATCAAGCTGACGTTTTCTTAGACGTAGACTCTTTGGTGTAACCTCAAGAAGTTCATCATCAAGTAGAAAATCGAGACATTGCTCAAGACTTAAATTCGTGTATGGAGTAAGCTGAATAGCTCCATCAGATGCGTGAGTACGCATGTTAGTTAGCTGCTTTTCACGGCAGACATTAATATCAATGTCATCTTTTTTGTTGGACAATCCAACAATCATTCCCTGATAAACAGGCACTTGGGGAGGAATAAAGAGGATGCCACGGGCTTGCGCCATATCAAGAGCATAAGCAGTCGAGGTGCCGGTTTCAAAAGAAATAAGAACACCATTACGCTCGGGTTTATATTTCCCTTCAATCTCACGATATCCTTGAGGGATTGAAGACATTAAAACAGTACCTTTTGAGGCGGTCATTAATTGGTTACGAAGTCCGATTAGGGCAGCAGTTGAAATTTCATATGTAAAACGAGTAGCGCCGGTCGAGGTGAGTTCCTGACTTTTTAGTTCTGCTTTTCTGATTCCTAATTCTTGTGAGACTGCGCCAACATATTCAGGCGCAACTTCAATAGTGAGTTCCTCGAATGGTTCACATTTTTTACCATTAATCTCTTTATAAACCACTTCAGGGCGTCCAGCTTCTAGCTCATAGCCTTCACGGCGCATAGTTTCAATTAACACAGAGAGATGGAGCTCTCCTCGTCCAGATACTTTATATCCCAGTCCGTCCTGCGCGATTTTTAGAGCAATATTTGTTTCTAGTTCTTTATGTAAGCGATCAGAAATTTGTCTTGAAGTCGTAAATTCGCCTTCTTTACCTTTTAATGGGCTAGTGTTTGGTCCGATATAAATACTGAGAGTTGGTGGCTCAAGCTCGATAGTCGGCAGGGCTTCAGGATTATCACCTGTGGCGATTGTATCACCGATATTAGCGTCAGCAATCCCTGTTACCGCCACAATGTCGCCAGCAAAGGCTTCCGTTTCTTCTTCCTTACCTAGTCCACGATAGACAAACAAACGATCTATCTTAGCATTCTCTGTAGTGATTTTTGGTTGTCCATTTTCAAAAGTTGTTTTAAGAACTTTTACAGATTGTCCGTGCTTAATTTTGCCGCGAAAGATCTTACCAATTGCATATTTGCCAAGATAATTATCGGCTGCAAGCGAAGCAACTAGCAGTTGCAGACCCTTATCTTCTGCTTCATCAATTTTTGGCGAAGGAATATCGTTGATAATTGAATCAAAAATCACATGAAGATCGTCGTCAAGATTTGTGGTTTTGCCAGCTCGACCGTCGCGCGCGATAGCGTAGTAAATTGGATAGTTAAGCTGCGATTCATCAGTAGCTAGCTCTAGAAAGAGATCAGAAATTTCATCTTTCACTTCGTCAATACGAGCAGCCGGTTTATCAATTTTATTAATAATTACAACTGGCTTGAGTTTTAAATCAAGAGCCTTTTTAAGCACAAATTTGGTTTGTGGCATCGGTCCTTCTTGAGCGTCGACGATTAAAAGCACGCCATCTGCCATGTTGAGAGTACGCTCAACTTCGCCAGAAAAATCCGCGTGTCCTGGTGTATCAATAATATTGATTTTAAAGCCTTTGTAGTGTACTGCGGTTTGTTTTGCTGTGATTGTGATTCCGCGTTCATGCTCTTGGTCGCCAGAATCCATAATCAAGGTCTGGCTCATTTCAGCTTGATTATTGCGAAAAGTATTTGATTGCTTTAGTAATGCGTCAACAAGGGTTGTTTTGCCGTGATCAACGTGCGCAATAATGGCAACATTGCGGATTTGTTCTTTATTCTCCATAGGTTCGCCTTTATTACCACAAAAAACTGGTATATTTAGTTTTGTGATAAGAATTTTATTATTTAATTTGTCTTATCATAGCATATTTTGGTATTTTCCGATAGGATAAGCGGAATTCTTAGGATTTGTTCTTTTTTATTTATTAATCCTCTTTGGATTATTTAAATGAGTCAAATATGATAAACAATGCAGATAAAAATGATATGCTAAAATACACTTACAATGGTAAGTATAGATGAATACTCAGATATTCTAAAACAACGCTTTGTTAATGAGAAAAATCGCATCAAATCTTTGATACCAAATAACATCACAATTGAGCACGTGGGAAGTAGCGCAGTTGGGATCGGTGGGAAAAATATTGTCGATATTTTGATCGGAGTTTCTAACAAGACAGAGATGAGGAATATCCGTGATATTTTGATTAAAAATGACTATCATGAGGGGAATGATAGTCATGATAATAGAATATTTTTAGCAAGTCGAGAAGAAGAAACTAAGGAAGGTGATTTTCATATACATATTTGTTTAGCTTCAAGTGATTCCTATAAAGATTTTATTATTTTTCGTGATTTTTTGATTGCTAATCCATGTAGAGCAAAGGAATATCTTGAAAAAAAATATGAATTTGCTAAAAAAGCTAATTTCGACCGCAAAAAATATAAGGTCCTAAAATCAAAATATGTCTCAAAACTTCTTCTTGACGCAAAAAAATAAGCCCCGTCTGGAACCTATTATTTAAAAACTTATTATAACTATAGACAGTCACACATCTTTTGTTGGTGAGTCGGGAGGGGTTCGAACCCTCGACACCGGGCTTAAAAGGCCCGTGCTCTAACCTACTGAGCTACCGACCCAAGTATCTTTTGTATTATACTGCTATTTTTACTTTTTGACAATTGTTTTAGTGCATTAGTTTTCTTATAAATTATGGTTTCTTGGTGAAATAACCTGGAGTACCTGGCGCATCGATACGGGCATAGGTCTTATCTGTTGGATTTGATGGACTAAAGACCGTTCCGTTACCGCCAACAAGGTTGGTATTGTCCTTAAAGAGTTGGTTATAATTAGGAATATGAGTAGTATCAAAATTTACCGATGCGTAAATCGTCTTGACTTTGGAGTCTGAGAACATATTGTAAGCACTAGTAAGACTTGGTGTATTAAAAGTAGATAAATCCAATGTACTATTTCCAGGATTCGTCATGGCTGATGCAAACATACCAGACATATTCCATACATTAGCTGTATTAAACGAACTAAGATTTAAATTCTGTAGTTTTTCCATCTCATTAAACATATAGCTCATATTCGTAACATTGCTAGTATTAAAACCGGATAAATCTAAATTTACTATACTCGTGCTTTTACTGAACATATGATGCATATTTGTCACTTTGCTAGTATTAAAATGTGAAAGGTTTAGAGAATTAAGTTTTCCAATTCCACTAAACATAGACGACATATCGGTTACATTGCTAGTATTAAAACTAGTAACATCTAAATTAGTAAGGTTCCAATCTCCTGCAAACATAGCTGACATATTGGTTACATTACTAGTATCAAAATTCGAGATATCAATAGAGGTTAATTCCGGCATACCACTAAACATAGACGACATATCAATAACATTCCTTGTACCCCATTTTGATAAATCTAAATTTTTAAAAGGACTACCAGCAAACATACCTTGCATATTTTTAACTTTTCCGGTATTAAAATGAG
>CAUUYE010000015.1:0-11088 GCA_963549315.1 uncultured Candidatus Saccharibacteria bacterium
CCTATTTACGTTTGTTGTTATTCTTAAGTATGGATCTACCTATTTTTATTGGCAATAATCTTACCATTTTATATTGCAAAGGTCCTGGACCTTAACGAAATCTTTATTTTTGATACCTTTTATGTTATAATAAAAAAGATGAAATTAAAAACATCACTTTTCTACAGGTTATTCTGTAGTCTAAGTATCAGTGTATTTATTCTTAGCCTGTTATTTGGCGTTATTTTGAGTGTTCGCCCGACATATGCAGAATCTAATAATACAGATAACGGCATTGTTTCTGATTCACATTTCGTGACTTTTCATGATGATTCTAAATCTCTCACCATTAAAACTAACGCAAAAACAGTTAAGGAGGCTTTAGAACGTGCCAAGATTCACTATAATCCTTCAGACCGTGTTGAACCTGCACTTAATGAGGAAATCAATTCAGATAATTTTCACATAAACATCTATCGTTCCCGCCCTGTAATTATAAAATCTGGTACCACACGTAAATTCGTGATGTCTGCTAGTCTTGACCCAAAAGAAATGGCGGAGGATGCCGGTATGACAATTTATGACGGCGACGAGCTAAAACCTGTCTCAAGCAATATTCTCGAATCAGGTGTTGCCACAGTCTATCAGTTAATTCGTAATGGTGGTCGTACTATCACTGTTGAAGAAGATATTCCATACCAAGAGAAAACAGTTAATGATACAACTCTTCCGACCGGTCAAACAAATCTTCGACAAGTTGGTGAGCTTGGACGTAAATCGACGGTTTACCAAGTTAATTTCATCGATGGTAAGGAAGCCTCAAGAACTCTAGTTAGTACAAATATTATTAAAAATCCAGTAGACCGCGTAACTGCCGTTGGCATGAAAAAATCCGTCCCTCCAGAATGGGAAGCTTGTGCCTCTTATGCACGTGCTGCTGGTGTTTCGGAAGCTGACATTTATGCTGCATTAACACTGATTTATCGAGAATCAGGTTGTCGTTTTGATGCTTCCAATGCCAGTGGTGCTTACGGAATTCCACAAGCGCTTCCAGGTAGTAAAATGTCCAGTGCGGGTGCAGACTGGCGAACTAACCCTGTAACACAGATCCGTTGGATGAGTGGCTATGTTACCGGTCGTTACGGAGGTTGGCAGCAGGCATGGAGCTTTTGGCAATCTCATCGTTGGTACTAATTTATGCTTTTCTCTAAAAAACTAATTAATTCATAGCTATGATACAAAATAAAAAATCATTAGGACAAAATTGGCTAAAGGATCGTGCAATTCTAGAAGAGCTTGCCGAAAGTGTCATGTTACTAAATCAAAATCCCAGTGGGACACAGCCTCTTTGCCTAGAGATCGGACCGGGACTCGGCACCTTGACTAGTTCTTTGCTTAGGCGTTTTCCAAAGGTAATTGCGGTTGAATTTGATGAAAAATTAGCAAATAATTTACCAAAATCATTTCCAGGTAAGAATCTTCAAGTAATTCATCAAGATTTTCTCCAGTTTAATCTTAATCAGATTAAAGAACCGTATGTGGTGGCTGGAAATATTCCTTATTACATCACCAGTCCAATTATTCAAAAACTCATTTCTGCAGAAAATCCTCCTCAAAAAATTGTCCTACTCATGCAAAAAGAAGTTGCTGAGCGCTTATTGCTTGAAAAAGGTAAGTACACATATCTTACACTCTTAGTTAAAAATTTTGCCAACGTTTATCCAGGTATTTTTGTCAGCCGTAACTTTTTTACACCCCCGCCAAAAGTTGATTCAGCCTCAGTGATTTTGGAGCCGAGGATAAAACCGATTTTGAATCAAGCTACGATGAATTTTATTAAACAATGCTTTCGAAATCCTCGAAAAAAACTAATCACTTGTCTTCCACAAATTACCCAAAAATCTCGTGAACAAATATCAAAGATTTATCAATCTTTAGATTTAAATGAAAATTTTCGACCAGCGGATCTTGTTTTTTCTGATTGGCAAAATCTCTATGACGAATTAATTAATTATTATTAATTTCTACATTTTTTATCTACTCACCCTAAAATTCATCTTAACTAATTAACTTTGTAATTTTTATCCTAAAATAAAAGGTCCAAACAGCCTACATTGACTCTATCTTGAACAACATTGTTGATTTTACTCGTTTATGCTAAGATAAACATAAACGTTTATCTAATTAAAAGGAAAAAAATGGATCCAACTTCTCAGTCTCAAAACCAAAATGATGATCTAAATCTTACTAATCAATCGCAAGATTCAAATAATCTAGCTAATAATTCTGATGTAGCTTCCACTACAAAAGATTCAGCAGAAGCAACATCAACATCTTCTACTGGTTCGTTTGCTACAACAAATACCTCAGCCTCAAACACTATATCTAATACATCAATGGAAGAAGACATGGATCAGATAAATTCTGCTTCTGCTGCCGGATCTTCTTTGTCAGGCTCGACTTCTGCAAATACATTTTCTAAAGACACAATTTCCGCCGACCCAACTTCTACAGATGAGACCTCTTCTATTAGTTCAACTTCTTCTGATCAGCCTTCCACCGACCTGACCTCCTCCGTTGATTCAAATTCTACTGATCAAACCGCAACCAATTTGTCTTCCTCTGCCAATTCGACCTCTGCCGATCAAGCCTCTGCTAATATAGCTTCTGATCAAACTTCTATGAATCAAACTTCCACTAATTCGACAAGCCCTGAACTAGATAATTTGATGAATGAATTAAATAATTATCAACCTGAAAACGATCCTAGTGTTTCTACGGAGAATAAAACAACAGATTTAAACAATCCAGTAAATTCTGAGAGTACGAATAATTTTGGAAGCACAAATAATCTGGGCAGTACAGATAATTTATCTAGCCCTCTTGCTAATACGAATAATTCGACAGCTAGCCAACCTGCTTTTGGTTCAGCCGAAGATTCTGCAGTTTCTACGCCACTTGATATGACACCTTCATCCATAGATGCAGATGATCAGACTTCGACAAACACTACGGATAACCAAGCTCCTGCTCAAAACACAGACGATGACTCTGAAGATCAACCTATCACTGCTGCTGCACCGGTCCCAGGATCTATTGGTAGTGCAGTTTCTTATTCAGACGTTGAGAAGAAACAAGCTGAAGAAGCCTTGAAGGAAGCCAAAAATCAGAATAAGCCAAAATTTAAATTCACCAGAACAACCATCTTAATTATCATCATTGTTATGTTATTAGTTATCACTGGCATCGTAGTCGCATTCATTTTCCTTAACAACCCAAAGAAAGCTCCAACTGAGGCGAGCGGTAAAAATAATGTTGTACAGGCTACTACCAAGACCCTAACCTGTGTTAGACCTCTAACCACTAATGAGACTGCTGAAGTCGGTGCAGGCTATGGAAATTTTGAGAGACATTTTATCTTTAAAGACGGTAATCTGGATAATATTAACGAAAACTATATCTATCAGTTTGATAACGCCGATGCAGCAACTTCTGCTAAAACAAATCTAGATAATACTCTTAAATCCACAAATAACACGCAATTCACAACCACAGTAAATGTCAATCAGTTAAAAAAGACTAGTACAATCCCTTCTGATAAACTAGATGATTATCTAAAAAATCTGTCAGAACTTAGCTCGGTTACCAGTCGCGACCTAAATAGTTTTCTAGCTGCAGAAAACCAAACCGGTCTTTCGTGTTCTACTGTTGAATAGTTTAAGACTATCTATAAAAGGCTCCATACCAGACGGTATGGGCTTTTTGTAGTATAATTAAGGAAATATATTAATAAGGAACCTCATGTCTCAAAAAGTTTATATCACGACAGCTATCCCATATGTAAACGGAACTCCTCATATCGGTCATGCCGAGGATTATCTCCTTGCAGATATTTACTTTCGCTACAAAACTATTCAGGGGCACCAAGTACGCCTTCAGGCTGGAACCGATGAACATGGGAATAAAATTGAAAGAAAAGCCCTTGATTCTCATCTTGATATTCAAGAATACGTCGATCAAAATTCACAAAAATTTCGAGATTTTCTTGAGAAATTCAATATAAAATATACGGATTTTATTCGCACTACAAATCCTGATCATATGAGACGTGTGCAGGCGATCTGGCAGCGTCTTGAAAAACACATTTACTCTTCAAGCTATGACGGTTGGTATTGCGTGGGGTGTGAACGATTTGTTACTCAAAAAGAGTATGATGAACACCATGGAGTTTGCCCAGATCATCAGGCTCCATATGAGCATCTAACTGAATCAAATTATTATTTCAGAGTTTCTGATTTTAAAGATCAAATTATTAATGCTATAAATCACGGTACGATGCAAATTCTTCCTGAATTTCGCAAGAATGAAATTCTTAAACTCTTGGAGGATACACCGGACGTTTCGATTTCTCGACCTGTTACGCATTTAAAATGGGGTATTCCGGTTCCAAATGACGATTCACAGGTGATGTATGTCTGGATGGACGCCCTGACAAATTATATTACCGTATTAGGTTATCCAGAAAAAGATATTTCTGATTTTTGGCCAGCAGATGTTCAGATTGTTGGCAAGGATATCTTACGTTTTCATGCTATTTTGTGGCCAGCAATTTTACTTGGTCTAGGTCTGCCGCTTCCAAAAACACTTCTTTCACACGGTTTTATTCAGGTTGATGGACAAAAAATCAGTAAAAGCCTAGGTAATTCAATTGATCCGATCGCAGTATTAGATCGACACGGACTTGATGCTTTTCGTTATTATTTTACAAGACACGTTGATACATTTTTAGATTCAGATTTTACATGGGAAAAATTCGAAGAAGCATATCGAAATGAGCTTGCCAATGACTATGGTAACCTCGTTCAGCGCTTGTCAGTCCTTTGTCAAAAAAATCAAGTTTCAAAAATTACTTTTGAGAAAGAATTTAATTCTGCTTTTGTTGACCTTATGGACCATTTCGAATTTACGAGCGCCATCAACTTTGCTTGGGAAAAAATTCAAGATATCAACCGACATATCGAAGAACAAAAACCTTGGCAAGTCGCAAAAACTGATCGGGATGAAGCAAAGGTGATTCTCGAAAATCTTGTTTATGAATTACTCGTCGCAAATTATCATCTTAAACCATTCCTACCAGTCGCTGACCGTGTTGAACAGCTCTTCGCTGGTGATGGAGAAATCGTTCCTCCAGAAACTCCATTATTTCCAAAAGATTAATAAATTAATAAATTAACAATAAAATAATTAGTAATCGATAAATTGCTAATGGATAGTTATTTAACTAATTAAATATTTAATTCTTAATCATCTATCATTATTTATTAAATAATAAATAAATATAAGACAGGTGAACATGAATAAAAAAATAGCCCAACTTGGGCTATTTTTTACGGAAAGCAATATATTATTTTGAACCGTGATTCTTGCAGCAATCTTCTTTGCAGCAATGATCTTTGCAATTACCTTCATAGCAACCCTCATCTGCGAGTGTCGTAGCAATATCACCGACGAAGAAAGCTAAGATACCTGCAATTACTGGGGCGAAAATATAAACCAAAAGTTCGAGCCCCACTTTGTTAATTAAAGTTCCAAAGTTCTCAGCAGAAGTTGGGAAAATTTGATACATAATTGCTACTGCAGGATTTAAGATAAAGTTATTTGAAATCTTAAAGAAATTGCTTGAAATAACTATTGCAAACAATACTGCTAAGGTTACTCCACCGCCAATGATAGCTGCATAAGTGAATGCACTGCGGCGAGTCTTGTATTCTTGGGCACGGTTAAAGAAGAATGCCAAAGTGAATACACCAAGAAATTCAATTGCAAAAGTTCGCCAAAGTGTCGATGCTTCTACTGCAGTTAATGCAGGTAGATCAACTTTAGTCTCACCCGCCATACGGAAGGCATTGATAATTATTAGACCAAGCCATGCTCCAACGACTTGAGCAACCATATAAAGCACGCCACGGATTGCTGAAATTCGACGAGTTGCCATCATTCCGGCAGTTAGTGCAGGGTTAAGATGGGCACCGGACAGAGAATAAACTGCCATCGTGATCCCAATCACACCAAATAGCACATAAAGTGGTTGATAAATTCCTAATGTCAAAAGTAGCATAGTGAGGAACATTGTTCCAACCAACTCTCCGATCACTGCACCCCAAATTCTTGGTGATTTAAAAATTGTCAGAATATTTTCGTCTGGATCGCCTTTTCTTGCAAAGAAACCAGCAAACACACCTTTAGACTTTTTTGAAGCTATGTTTTCTTTTTCAGTTATAAACGCCACTGGCTCAGCTACAGTCACAACTTCTTCAACGACGGTAACTTCGGGCTTTTTATTAGTATTTTTTGGCTTTTCCGTAGACTTTTTAGCCTTTTTGGACTTACTTGTTGCCATTATACCTCCTTAAGTAATATTGAAAAAATTATACCACATCTATGGTAAAATACTTAAAGTTTAATAAAAAAGAAAGGTATAGGATGGGAGTAATCGTTCATAAAGAACAGGAAAGGAATACAGAATTAAGCCGCAAAATTGCAGCTGATTTAAAAATCAAGGCTGAACAGTCGGCTTCAAGCCCCGACCTTGTAGATGAATCTGATTATTTAGCAAATTCAAAAACTACAGGTCGTTACAGCTGGTTTTGGTTAATTTTGGTGGGACTCGCCATCCTCGCTCTAGTATTAATTGTCATAATCTAATATTTCGTACTCTATTCTAAAAAACAGGGTATAATAGTCTATAGATATGAAACTTACAGACTTAAAACAGGCTTTGAAGGATTTAAGCCTCGAATATAGCAAAATTAAAACGCTTCCACAAGCAGAGCGTAAAGCTTTTGGACAGGCAATAAACCGTAAAAAAACTGAATTGCTTGCAAAAATCAAGGCTGAAGAAATGCGTCTTCAAACAGTCGTAATTGAACCAATTGACCTGACCGCTCCCATGGCAGAGAATAGTGAACCTTATAAAATCAAACGTGGCAGTAAACATCCGTTGATGATTGAACTTGACAAAGTTATAGATATATATTCTAATATGGGATTCGAGGTGATGGAATCTACTCAACTAGATGACGAATTCCACATGTTTGAATCATTAAATTTCCCTGAAGGTCATCCTGCGAGAGACGGTTATGATACTTTTCGTACCAAAGAAGGTTTTATTCCTCCTGCTCATACCTCGACTATGCAATTCCGCGCACTCACTTCGCATCGTTCTCAGCTTGAAAAAGAAGGTCAAATTGTCGTTGTTATTCCAGGACGAGTTTTTCGTAACGAAGATGTTGATGCTACTCATGAACATACTTTTTATCAATGTGAAGGTGTTTTTGTGTCAAAAACTGCTTCTATGGGGCAGATGCTCGGTGTTTTAAGAAATTTTTTTGAAACTTATTATGGTCAAACTCTTCGTACAAAAACCCAGCCAGGTTATTTTCCATTCACTGAACCTTCGTTAGAATTTCAAATTGAAAAACCAAAATCTCTTGGCGGAAAAGGTGATGGTTGGCTTGAAATGATGGGATGTGGCATGATCCATCCAAACGTTCTTAAAACCGCCGGTATAGACCCAAACACCTATAAAGGTTTTGCCTGGGGCGGTGGAATTGATCGACTTGTTATTCTAAAATATCAGCTCGATGATATTCGTTTCTTTGAATCTGGTAAACTTAATTTCTTGGAGGAATTTTAATGCTTGTTTCACTTAATGCTATTAAACGCTACGTCAAAATCCCTGATTCAATTTCGGATTCTGCATTAATTAAACTAATTGGTTCGCGTCTTGTTGAAGTTGAAGGTACAAAGTCTTTATCTGAAATGTACCAAAATATTTATCTTGCTAAAGTTGTAAAATGTACCGCTATTCCCGATACCCATCTCCACCTCTGTGAAATTGACGCGGGAGTTATGAATAAAGAGTTTAGTGCACTGAATGATGGATTAATTCAAGTCGTTTGCGGCGCACCAAACGTTCGTGCAGGAATTTTTGTTGCTTGGCTAGCTCCAGGAGCAATCGTACCCTCAACTTATGGTAATGAGAATTTTAAGTTGTCTATTCGAAAACTTCGAGGTTATGAAAGCTATGGCATGATTGCAGGTCCTGATGAGCTAGGATTCGGAACTGAGCATAAATATATTGCAGAAATTGCACTTGATTTAGCTAAGCCAGGAGCATTATTTTCGGAAGTCTTTGATCTTAATGATTTAATTATTGATATTGAAAATAAATCGCTTACTCACCGACCAGACACTTTTGGTATTATCGGCTTTGCAAGGGAAGTGGCAGGCATTTTGGGTATTCCTTTTGCAGAACCAGCTATTTATCGCACACAAAAATCTCAAGATCAGCTTTTTTCTCAAGTAAAGATAAATTCTCAATCTCCTCAACCGATTATTGAAGTGGCTGACCCTAAACTTTGCCCACGCTATTCTTGTGTAATCTTTGATCAAACCAATTATCAAAAAGAGGCACCAGCAGAAAATATAGATAATCGTCCCATAACTCGCGATTCGATCTTTCTCTATAAATCTGGTATGCGTCCTGTTTCACAGATTGTTGACGCCACAAATATTACCATGCTAGAAACTGGACAACCTCTTCATGCTTTTGATTATGATAAATTTATCGCAATTGGGGGCAGCGAACGTCCAAAAATCATCATACGTAATGCCAAAAAAGGGGAAAAGCTAACATTACTTGATGATACAGAGGTTGAACTAAATGAAGATGATATTATTATTACCTCAAATAATGTCCCAGTAGCTCTCGCAGGTGCCATGGGTGGTAAAAATACTGAAATTGATGAAAATACAAAACGTATTCTGCTGGAATCTGCAACTTTCAGTCTTTATAATCTACGTAAAACACAGATGTCGCACGGAATTTTCTCTGAAGCCATCACTCGTTTTACGAAGGGGCAACCTGCGTTTGGTACCATTCCAGCCCTTAAACTTTGTTTAGGAAAACTAGGCTTAATTGACTATTCCAAAATATCATTTGCTGATCAGCTTTCTGCAAAATTAGAACAGGTTCCGATTACTTTTTCTCTTGACGATCTTAATCAAACTCTTGGTACTAAGTTCTCATTTGAAAAGATCAAACAAACTCTCGAAAATGTTGGCTTTTTAGTCCAGAATCTTGATGAAAATATCGTTAAGGTAATTGCTCCCCTCTGGCGTACGGATATACATATCAAAGAAGATATTTATGAGGAAGTTGGTCGTTTGACAGGATTTGATAATATTCCACAAACTTTACCACTTCGTCCGTTTAGGGGTAGTATGAAAAATCCGCTCTTTCAACTCAAAACTCATATTCGCGATATTCTCTCTGACGAAATTGGGGCACATGAATTATTGACTTATAGTTTTGTCTCAAAAACTTTGCAGCAAAAAGTCGGAGAAAATGTTACTGATAGCTATGAAATCATTAATTCTATTTCTCCTGAACTTCAATGTTTTCGTCAGTCGATTATTCCGAGTTTACTTGAAAAGACCTATGAAAACCAAAAAGCCGGATATAAAGATTTTATCCTCTATGAGATGAATCAAGTTGCAAAACGCTCTTTTGGACTCCAAGAAGATCAAACTCCACTTCTTGAGTCACATCTTGCCATCTGTCTTGAGGGTGATTTCTATAAGATAAAAGCCATTTGTCAGGAAATTGGACATCGTCTCGGACTTGAGTTTGAATTTACCGAATTCAAAAATTCTAATTTTCCATATTTTGAACCGCTTCATTCTGTTAATATCCTGTTATCTAAAAATGTCATTGGAGTTCTTGGTGAGATTAATCAACAAACACTTCTTAATCTGAAATTAAAAAACCTCGCCGCTCTTGAACTTGATCTTACACCCCTACTAAAAGTAAAGCCAACCATCGGTGTTTCTCAAAAGATTAGCCGTTTCCCGTCGGTTTCGCGTGATCTTACCGTGAAAACCCCTGATCAAGCATCATATTCATTATTGCAGCAAAACATCGAACAAGCATTATCGCAGAACAATTTGATCTTTTCGATTGAACCAGTTTCTATTTATCGTCAATCAAAAGAAGATACCAGTAGAAATTGTAGTTTTCATCTAAACTTCAAAAGCTCTGAAAAAACACTGGGCGTAGATGAAATCTCTGTTATAATGAAACAAATTGAACAAAATATTGCAGAGCTTGGTGCTGAAATTATTTAATATTAGTGAGAACCAAGAATCTGAGAAATACTATTTTTGAAGGAGGTTTATGCAGGAAAAAGAGATTAAGACTAGTTTAAGACAGCGCATTGTTATCGGGATTATTGCGATCTTGCTCCTATGTTCAACAATAGCAATCTACGCACTAATTGTTTTAAACGGCGAGAAGAATAAAGAAACTAGCGCTGCAAAAAAAGAAGAATTGTCGAGTATCACAAAAGATCTTACGGCAAAACAGGAAGACCTGAAAAAAGCATCTGAAAAGTTATCAAAGCAATATTTTAGTACGCTCGCCCAGTATCGTAATAAAGTTAAAGCCTATAATGCTACATCCGTTGATGATGCTGGTCTGAAAACTTTTGATCTGAAAGTTGGTACGGGAGCCGAAATTACAGCTTCGACTACTAGCTATTATGCCTATTACATTGGTTGGTGCAAAGATGAGTCGATTTTTGATTCTTCTTTTGATGACGCCAAGAACCCAAAAAGTCTCAAAGCTCCGCTCACTGTTACAAATCCACGTAGTCTAATCGCTGGTTGGTCTGAAGGTATAAAGGGGATGAAAATTGGTGGAGTACGCGAAGTTGATATTCCAGGTGCTCTAGCTTATGGTAAAGAAAGGGAAATTTGTGGTGCAAAAAACTCTCCACTCAAGTTTATTATCCTGCCGATTGATGTCTCCGAAGAATATAAGAAAAGAGCCTCTGAATATAATAAGACTTATATAAAATATCAGAAGCTACAGTCAGAAATTAATGGTATTAGCTCATAGAATCGAAGTAAAATTTTTCACTACGGTTAAAATACCCAGTGATATATCCATAAAATGAAAAACTTAGTAGAAAAATTTTACAACATTATGTTAGAATATAACCATGAGCGGTCTAACAAAAATACACAACAAACTTTGGTTTCATGGCT
>CAUUYE010000016.1:0-6142 GCA_963549315.1 uncultured Candidatus Saccharibacteria bacterium
CAGAAGTAAAATCTACCGAGAGGTCAATGAGTAGAATTTAGTTTTTCATTTTTGATTACTCTATTAATAATGAATGAGTGATAGTCTAAAGCGCATATCTTGTGTTATAGTAGCTACAGCGGAAGCCCTCCTTATGTTTGTTATTTTGTGGTGATCTAACTTTAACACAAGACAGGTGCTTCCGTTTTATTATTTAGTTGTGATGTAACAAATGTATTGTAATCCTACATTTATGGAGAAACTCTATCGAGAAAGTTGATTGACATTTTAGACTAAACGGTTTATAATTTAAAAATCTAGAGGTGCATACATGAGAAAAGAAGAAAAAACAAGACTGCGAAGAGAGAAAATCATTACCGCTGCTTTGTTCGAATTTGCTACAAAAGGCTATAAAGGTTTTGTCATCAATGAACTTTGTAAAGTGGATGGTATTTCCAAAGGAGTTTTGTATCATAATTTTTCAGGGAAATCAGACCTCTATCTAACTTGTGTTCAGGAGAGTTTTGAGAAAGCTTTGGCAGTGCTTCTGGGGGTGGAAGGTCAAGTACCCTCCTTAGCTGATTATATGGAAAGACGTCACCAATTTTATCAGCAATACCCGGAACATAGCCACATTTTCTTTGAGGCAATGATTGCGACGCCAAAAGAATTGGAAGCAGACATCGCACCACAGAAAGCTATTTTTTGGACTTGAATGAACAAGTTTGTCAAAAACTTATATCAGAATCCAAACTGAAAGAGCATATTGATGAGAAGCGAGCTATGGCCTATCTGCGATTGATTCAGAATATGTTTCGTTCCTATTATTTAACTGTTTCATCAGATAGCAGTTTGCCTGACTTGGTTTCAGGATATGAACGTCAATTATCACAGGTTTTGGATATGATGATTTATGGAATACTAGAGGAAGATTCCTCTAAAAAAGGAGAAAAATAATGTCGAAAATTGGGAAGTGGTTGTTACTAATTGCGGGTATTTTTGCAGTTTTTGTAGGTTTTAAAATGCTTGCACATCCTGTTGCTACTTTGGCTTCCATGACTTTCTTGTTTGCACTTGTATTTGCAGTTCAAGGGATTTCTGAGATTGTACAATACTTCAAATCAGAAGAAAAGCATGGCTGGAATTTATTTGGAGGAATTGTTACCCTCATCCTCGCTCTTTCCTTGTTCTCAGGTAGCTTTATTGACATGGTAACTTTTGTGCCATTTATCATTTCTTTCTGGGCATTGACAAATGGTATTACAAAAACTATCGTTGGTTTCAAGGTTCGTAAGACGGATAAATCGGTAGGTACTCCTCTAGTTTGGATGGGGATTTTAGGAATCGTAGCAGGTTTAATCATGATGGGACACCCATTGATGACCGGTCTCTTCGTTAGTTACACCATTGCCTTTGTCTTTATTTATCAAGGTATTGTGTCGATTGTTCAATTCTTCAAGATTAAATAAGAAAAAAGGCTCTTTAATAACTGTAATGGGTTGATAAAAACTTACAAAAAGGAGAGCACCAAATTGGTTCTCTCCTTTTTGATGTGCAAAGCAATGAGAATTCTCGTTTTAAAATTTTCAAAGTTCCGGAAGCCAAAAGCATTTTGCTTAATGACTTTGATGAGGTTATTTGTGGCCTCAAGTTTTGCGTTTGAGTAGGGAAGTTCAAGTGCATTAATGATCTTATCCGGATCCCTCTAAAAGGTCCTAAAAATGGTCTGGAAGATAGGATTCACAAACAAATTATTAACTCTGTGGTCATCAATTTATATAATTGACTTGATGGTCAATTATTGAGGTATGAGATGAGACAGGAAGAAAGAAAAATACAAGCAAGAAGAAAAATTATGGACAATGCGTTGCTTGAATTTGCTACACGAGGATATAGTGCAAGCTCTGTGAACAACATTTATGATTCTGAACAGGGAATTTCAAAGGGACTGATCTATCATTATTTCAAATCAAAAGATGAGTTGTTCCTTGCTTGTGTGGAGGAATGCTTTGAACAGTTAAAAGAATACATCCAAAATCATATATTCATTGAAACAGAATCAAGCTCTTTGAAGGAATGTCTTTCACAGTACTATAAGACCAGAATGATATTCTTTCATGAAAATCCGCTGTATCAGAAAATTTTCTGTGAAGCTGTGATTATGGATATTTTTTTGTTTGGCGTTGTGAAGAAGGAGACTATTTAAATGTTTGAAATGTTAATTCGTTTATTGACGGTTGTGCTATTGGCAGTAATCGCCGGGAAGGTGGCAGCAAAATTTAAAATGCCCGCTGTTTTAGGTTTTTTAATTGCGGGAATGCTCTTAGGGCCCTATGCAGTAAATCTGCTGACACAAGATATTTTAGATAACTCGATGTATCATACACTGATTGAGCTCATGGAATGCGGTATGGGGCTGATGCTGGGCAGTGAAATGATCTGGCGAAAGATGCGTTCTTCCGGTAAACAGATTGTTGTGATTACTTTGGCGCAGTCACTCATGACTTTTGCTGTTGTCAGTCTTGCGTTTTCTGCTATTTTTTATTTTATGGATATCCCTGTTTTCCTTGGCTTGATTTTTGGCGGTATTGCCTTAGCTACCGCACCTGCACCGGCGTTATCCATTGTGTCAGAATATAAAACAGACGGACCTGTTACAAGGACACTGATACCTTTGGCGGTAATTGACGATGTGTTGGCAATCTGCGTATTTTTGCTTGTTATGAGTTTCATCCTTCCGATTACCTCGGGAGGCTCTGTACCAAAATATCTGATTATACTGATCGTTATTTTCCCGGTTTTGATTGGTCTTATAACCGGAGGCATCACAGCCTTTATTATGAAAAAAATCAGGTCAGAAAAAGTCTGTGCAATCACGGTGTTTGCCGGTGTGCTTGTTACAGCGGCTATGACCGCACTTGCCAACCATTACCTTATGCCTGTTCCAGTCCTTAATTTTATGCTGAGCGGTATGGTTTATTCCGCAACCTTTGCAAATATCCTGGATGAAAAAAAGCTGGAAGATATTATGAAATATTGCACTCCGAGCATCAGCGCTTGCTTTGCATTGATTGTTCTGAATCTGGGTGCTCCGCTGGATTATCATCTCATTTTAGGGGCAGGAATTTTTACAGCAGTATACATTATTGCCCGCGCAGCAGGAAAAATAGGCGGAGCGGCTCTCGGTGCACAGCTTTCGCACGCCCCTGCTACGGTAAAAAAATATCTCGGGCTGGTCATTTTGCCTCATTCCGGCGTATCTCTTGTCATGACAGGTATTGCTATTTCGGCATTAACGGGAGATTTCGAACAATATGGAAACATTGTTCGAGGTACAATTGCGGCTGCGGCAGTCATTAATGAAATTATAGCTGTTTTCTTAGCCCGTCAGGGATTTAAGGCGGCCGGAGAGATGGGAAAGGCTATCAAATGCAAATAAAAATGGTATAATGAAACGAAATAAGGTGTCTGTGCAATGAATAAGGAAGAACTTATGCGATGCCTATTGTTGCCTTGGCATTTAATTTATGCTGGGAGAGTTTGTATGCTTATGTGTACCTAAACAGAAATATTGCAGACATACAAGCTTGGATTACCATAGGGCTCCGAAAGGAGCCTATCTGTGTATTCAAAACAACAAAAAGAAATCGCACTTAAACTACATCATCAGACAGAATCTGTATCAGAGACAGTAAGGATATTGGGATATCCTACTAGACAGAATCTTTATAACTGGATTTATGAAGAAAAACATCCTACTAAGGTTCGGGAGGATTATCAGCTAACATCATTTGTAGAAAGGGTCTCCATGTTTTCGCTCATCTTTGGTTTTAAACATTTATTTCGAATCATCCGTCAGGTTTTTCAAAGCGAAGAGGGGCAGGCGATTTTAGCCAGTTTAGCCTCCCTCTTGGTTTTGGGTACGGTTTTCTATACGATGGTGGAAAAGTTAGCCGTGCTGGACTCCCTTTATTTATCCTTTACGACCTTGACCACCATTGGCTATGGGGATTTTACGCCCAAGACCGCCTTGGGAAAGATTTTTACCATGATCTACGGTCTTTTGGGACTAGGTATTGTCAGCCTCAGCCTTGGTATTATTGCTAAAGAAGCGCTGGCACTTCAGAAACAGCGCAAAAAACAACGCCGAACTAAGCAAAAATAGAGAGTCTGAAATTTTATATGTCCTTTTATATGAGTTTTTGAATTATCTGCATAAACACTACATCTATAAGCAATTTCATAATTGCAAAGACATTCATTTTACCATGCATTTACCACGATTGAATGAGCCTTGATATGACAATAAAACCGATAAGGGAGATAGCACATGAAAAGCTGTGTATCTCCCTTTGTTCATGCTAAATGACTACTTTACTCTGATTTCAAACTTCAAGCTTTCATCATTTACGCATGGATTTCTCCCTTTAGTTCTTCATCAACTTGCATATGCACAGTACCATTTGCATGATAGCATGGTCGTAAGCATACTTTGAAGATATAGGCGTTATAAAAATCTAATATTTCTTTGACTGCCTTTTCCTCTCCGCTAGTCGCTCTGCAAATGAGTTCATAAGAGGGATAAGCATAATCTTTTTTCATTCGTTCTACTTCCTTTCGCTCAATAATTTTTGTAATTTCTTTAGCCCTCTATCCCGTCTGCTATTGATAGTGGAACGTGATACATGATACAATTCTGAAATTTCTCTGTCGTTCATGCCTTGAAAGAAATGCAACAAGATAGCAGTACGCTGTTTTTCGGTCAATTCTTGTAAAGCTGCACCTAGTTCTTCATCAGATACACGGATTGTAAAATTCATAACTTGAAACGATACAAAATCGGAAAAATATTCATCATTTGTACCATTTTCC
This sequence comes from uncultured Candidatus Saccharibacteria bacterium, assembly GCA_963549315.1. Taxonomy (GTDB): domain Bacteria; phylum Patescibacteriota; class Saccharimonadia; order Saccharimonadales; family Saccharimonadaceae; genus Nanosyncoccus. The sequence continues at coordinate 4,852 of CAUUYE010000016.1, forward strand.
ATACGTTTCATTTCAGACAATTCACAAAACAAGACTTCATGTTTAGAACGTCTTGCACTTTGTCTTCTATGACTTGACAATGTACCTTTAATCACAATCATCATTAAAGCATTAAACTGTAAACAGACAGCTTTCTCAAAAGAAGATGCTTCCATGATTTCACCTCCTTTCTGCTGAAAGCTAACTTATATAAACAACATAAAAAATGATGTTTATATAAGTTGATAAAAAACAAAAGGCTCGTATCAAACAAAATGTTTGTACGAACCTCTTATGACGATATAATTGTTATTTTGATAATTATTACTGTTTCTCTTGTTCAGATTTTTAGGAGTTTTCCCGTTATTCAAAATCCATAGAAACAACGACTTTCCCTTGTGCGTGAGAAGTTATAATATAACGAATGGCTTCTTTTGTATCCTTGACAGAATAGATTTTGTCTATATAAGGTATCAATTTACCCGTTTCTGCCAGTTCTTTTGCATAAGATAAATAATCTTTTTGGGACATCATAGGACCAGCAAAATAAGAAAAATTCCTTGATGTAAACGAACGAAAAAGTGCTTTAGTTACTTGTTTTACATTTCCTACACCTATAAAAATTCCATTTGGTTTCAAAATCTGTTTATAGTCTTTCATGGAATTACAGCCATTCACACCTATGATTACATCAAACTTTGTCCGCACTTTCGTAAAATCTTCTTTTTTATAGTCAATTACGTAATCACACCCCATTTGTTTTGCTAGCTCAAGATTACGGGTACTACATACACCTGTAACAGTTGCTCCCATGATTTTAGCTAATTGTACTGCATATAAACCAACGCCACCCGAAGAACCGTAAATCATAACTTTCTGACCTGCTTTTACATTCCCTTTACGAAGTGCCCCTAATGCAGTTTCAAAAGAAATAGGAATAGCAGACGCTTGTTCAAAGCTTAGATTTTGAGGTTTTACAAAAACACGGTCTTTATCCATAAGAGCGTATTTCGCAAAACCTCCGCAACATATTTTCAAACTTTTTGAAGATAAGGAACTGTCAGTCAAAGCACTTTTGGGAGAATATGGGAATATCCGATTTTTAGAAAAAATGCTAAATTGAAAAAGTAAATTCCAGTGCAGAGGTAAATTCTACCTAGCTTTAAAAAATCCCTAAAATCAGGCAGTTTGAAATTTCATTTCTGCCTGATTTTGTTATAATAGTGCATAACAACCTCAAAAAAATCTCTTTCCGGACATGGGAAATAAGCCACAGGACAAGTCGTGTGTAGGACTAAATTCCACTGGCTAT
>CAUUYE010000017.1:0-5574 GCA_963549315.1 uncultured Candidatus Saccharibacteria bacterium
TTTTTGATGGCAATAACTTTACCATTCTATGTTGCAAAGGTTGTGAGTTAATACGGTAGATTTGTATTTTTTTAAACCTTATGCTATAATGTTAAGTACCAAGTTGACTGCGAAAGATGACTCCGCAAGGAGTTAACAGAACTCCTGTGTAAAAATAGGAGTTTTTAGTTTCTTGCACAAAAGGTATTTTTCTAAGATCATCCCAAGTAGTTTCAGTATTATCAGATGTCGATTCAATTACCTCACTTCTTCCAAGTTTTTCGTCCATAACGAGTCCTGTTTAACTATTAAAATTATGTTATAAACTGCACAAAAAATCAGCCCGATTACTACGATTGGCCGAAACTAGCCGAATGGGGACGATTTTATGTTTTTAACACATCGCAGTCTTTATTTTATATAAGAAAAAGAAGCTCCTGCGGTAGGAGCATACTGCCCCGTGCAAGAACTTCGTCGACTTAACTATATCAAACTAATGCAGAAATGTCAATAATTTGACCGCGTTTTGTGATCAAAATTAACTCGCCAATCTGTTTCTGGTTTCTAGCTTTTTCAACTAGAAACCTACGCAAATTATCGTCTTTCATATTTTTAATCCGAGACGAATCGATAATCACATTTTTAGCCTGTTTAAGAGCACGCTTAATGTTGCGTTCTAGCTTGTCTGGTTTATTTGTGATTGGAGATTTAATCTCAAATTCGACTCCGTCAAGTAGAATATCGGCGGTCTTAATATTAGTTTCTTCGAGAAATTCGACGCTGTGACCGGCAAGAGCAAGAATATCCGCAATGCGAAGTTCATGCAGCCACGGTCGGCGACCGGCAGGAATAATTACTTTTCCGCGTTGGGTTTTATTACTCACTATCTAACTATATCACAAAATGCAACACCCCCACAGACATCTACGACATAATCGTCAATACTCAACTTGGCTCCACATTCGGATTAAATCGCACGTCCCTCATCCACTCTCTATAACTCATGGATATCCATATTTTATTAGCGGTGCTACGACAACAATCAATAAGTCAAAGTTTAAGGACACTATCCTAAAATCAATTCAGGAAGCGAAATACGACCTGGATACGTTCTATGAATTCTAACAAAAAACGGAACACTCCGTGCTTTTTCATTTACAATACCACTGCTTTAAAATCGGCATATTTATCGGCAAAAGCGTCTTCGATTTTCTTACCAGTTTTCTTAAGATATTTTCTAACTAAATAATATCCGAGTGAATAACCAGACCAGCGGGGAAGTTCATTACTTCCATTAAAGAAGATCGTGTCATAATCGTAATAATTTGAATCCAGCTGGCTACGAAGTTTTTCAAGAATCTCTTCATTTTCCTCATCGCTTCGTTCCAAAATAGTTTTAATGAATACTGTTTTTTCGGTGCGATCCTTAACGAATTCTGCCTCAAAATAAGTTGCAATGCCTTCGCTGATCACTCCGTCAAATAGCGAATTGATCCACTCGTCGTTTTTGCCCCAGCGAGCTGCGTGACAGAGCTCATGGGCAACCATCTCGGAAATCAGGTTTTCAGTTGCTTTTTCTTCATCTATCGCAAATTCGATAAAGTCGGAAGTTCTAGTGCGTCCGCCAACTCCATCTTCAGGGATGATAATATCATATAGACGATTTGTCACAAGCAAATCAATATCCCAATCTATTTTTAATTTTGGAAAGACATAACACTCAGCTTCTTTGACAGCTTTTACTATAGTTTCTACTTTGCTATCTAGATTTCCGTTAGCGTGAGTGATCAACACGTTTATTTTATTCATATTTAATATTATAATATAAATATAGGAATCAAATCTCCATCATGATGCTTAGTGAGATCGTCCAGAGAAAATCATTGACCTGTATGTAATTAATTCATGCTTCATTAAAATTTCGGAAGCCTTATATAAGAAATTCTGACCATCAATATATACAATATTCTTCATGAGCCAAATTATATAATATTTTTGCTTCGTCCAGAGTTAAATTTGACATAATCTAAAAAACAAATTATAATACATCATATATTTGCATTTTTGCAAAAAACACTAAGTCTCACAGAAAGCATGACTAGTACTTTAAAAGGAGGAATTATGGACAATAACAAATGTTTCGACATCCAGTGCGGACCAAGTAGAGAAGCTCTATTTGATGCGTGCAAGTACGCATACGATGAAAGCAAAATCAATATACACTTCGACATAGCCTTAAAATATACCGAAGACAACCTGAAGTACTACAAGATGCAAATTTCAGACGTCAAAGTTATCGGTATTGAACACGAAGATGGGTCCGGTACGAAGCTTAACATCCACGGAACGATGAAGGCAGATCTGACCGAATCACGTTCAGTATCAGCAAGACCCGTATGTTACAAATACATAGCATACTACGACACAAAGAAAAAGAAGGGAACGATACTGTTCGTTTCGTAAATCAAAGAACTGTTCCATGCCCGTTTTTCTCATTTTTTCTCCATCAAAACTGCTCAAATTATCTTGAGCAGTTTTTTTAAAAATTAAAGCCCCTAAAATGTAGGGGCTAAAAGTACTAGGATGTAGTAAGGAACTTTTCCATAAGCGGAACAGTTTTAATACCGTCTTTAGTGCAAGCTAAGATGTATTGGTGTGGACGTTTTTCAATTAAATCCATGACCATCGAACCAACGTCAAGATCACCGTCAAATTCAATCTCCAAGTTATATTCAGAGCCATCATCAGATAAATCTTTAAACCTACAGTTGAATCCTGCCAAAGTATACTTAAATTCGCCAAGACGGTCTCTATAAACAACTACATCAGCAATTAGACGAAGACGCATATGATCACCTCCTTTTAAAGACCATTCCCTTAGCAAGAGTATAACAGATATTTCCCATTTATCATTATAAATAGTTAAATAACTAACAACTATTAAACATAAACTTCACGCTAAATTTGACAAAATATAATATCATGATATAATTAAGCAACACGAATCACTTGATGAAGAATGTGATTATTTTTATTTAAGAAAATAATTTTTTCTTCATCAAAAAACGAGTACATTAGAAAAGGAGAAACATATGGCAATCAATGAAACGGTTCTTCTTAGTTGCGGGTATGAACCGCAACTCCTCAATTGGAGTTTTGAATTCCAAAACGAGAAAGACGAAGAGAACATAATTCGGGAGTTCTCTAAGCTTTTCGGCGACGAAGAAACTACAGAAATGCAGCTATTTGTTCCGGTTAATATTACCGGAACGATCATCGGCGACAACACCGGAAAACAGGAAAGAGAAAAGGTAACCTTCAAAAAGTTACTTTCCGTCGAAAAAGTCATGGACCACAGGTTCATCATAACTGAGATTTTCAAGTTGAAGGACACAGAAGGGAATGTAGTCTATATCAACAAAAAAGGTATGGACTATCCAGTCTCAAGAACTCTCCATAGGCTTGGAATCGCCACCGATTCCAGTATTTTAACCGAAAAACAGTTGGAGAGACTTCACCATATATACATTTGAAGCTTCTCATTAGCCAACTCCACTAGCTAGAGACAAATTGTCTGGGCTTTACTACCAAAAAATAGGCTAACATAAAGTTAGCCTTTTTTTAGTTGAATTATTATCACTACCCTCTCATCTGCTCAAGAGACTCTCGAATTTTCTCATGTTCAGTACGCAACTTTACAAATTCATCATGCAGAGAGTCTCTTTTTTGCCGCAAATAAACAAGTTTCAAATTTAAAGCTTTTTTTAAAAAAACGGCATCCTCATAGATTCTCTTTAATCGATTGAAAATCGAATAGTCGATCACAATCTCCTTACGCTTCGCCTCCTCATAGACTTCCCGTCTTTCTAAAATCAGTTCTTCTATCTCAGCATTCCTTCTTTCTCGACGCTTCACGTGTATCTTGCGATCCATAGCGTGTTTACTTGCCGCAATCTTTTTTCCACTAGCAAATTTCTTGCGTTCTTTTTTTGCACACCGAAGCGCCATCTGCTGTTCGTTATTTGATTTATGCAGAAGCTTATTGATTCTAAGGTAAAGCTCATGTCGTTTTTGTCTACATTCAGCCCAAATATGATCATTATAAGTGAGATCTGGTCTCAAATCATCCCAAGCACGTTCCATCTTAAATCGCGTTTGAGAAGCCGCAAATGAAACAAGTTCCAAACTCTGAGATAGATCATTCACGAGATCTCTAGTTTCAGCATACATTTTAAATATTTTTTGCCTTCGTAGAAACGCCGCTCGTTCCTTCTCTTCCATTGCAGCAATTACAAAACTATCTTGCATAAGACACCCCCTTTTAAGCAAAAAAGATACCATCAAACTTCAATCAAATGCATATTTTACTCATGATTCATATTCATAATAATTCCTCCTATAAATGTACAAAAAATCCAACCAAATTGAATCTTACGTAAAATATATCATAACATATTTTTATCGTTTTAAGCTATCATCAAGGCAATCTAGTTAATATTCTTCATAAAAAAGAGCCGATAAATATCGATCGGCTCTAGAATGAAAAACAATATGGAAAAATAAAATTCCTAGATCTATTTTACTTAGCATCAGTAAGAGCCGGACGCTCATAAACCTTACGTCCAGATTCAACCACAATATGACCGTGTCCAAATCCATCACTCTTGCCTAAACCGCCATAGTAGACTTGAATCTGTCTACCTTTTTTTATAACGATCTTTGCATTTTGCTGTTCAACACCAGCTTGTGCAAGATCTAATCTACATTTTTCTGTCTCTGCGGTCCTAAGATCTTTCAATTTACTCTGAAATAACGACCTCAGGTAATAAAACTTCTCACGCGATTCGTAAAAAGCTTCCTTCTTCTCGTCCTGTTCAGCTTTTAAACGATAAAATTCCTCTTTCACCGAGCAATAGCGATCACGTACTTCATCAAAGATCGCCTTACTCGTTTTATACGACGAACAGTTAACGGAAGTACGCCATTGAGCACTCTCTTTAGCGTCCTTAATTTCCTGAATCAATCTTTGAGCAGAACGATTCAGATCGTCACGCAGTCCTTTGTAGTATCGCGCCATCGACGCAAGCTCACGTGCCTTGTCCTTGTCTCCACTTTCATAAGCAGCTCTTGATCCCTCGAAAGCCTTCACCATAAATTGGTGATTTTCGTTCGACGACACCTGTATGTCGCCGATTCTTAGATTATGCTCTTCATACAACCTCCTATATTCATTCCAGACAGAATTCATTTCTTCATCATGTTCCTTCAACTTTTCATACTCACTGAGCATCTTCTCTTTCGCGGCAATACGCTCTTTTTGAACCGATTGTCGAACGTCCCATGCTACCTTAGTTCTGCTCTTTGCAAGCAGATACTCATGCAGTTTCTCTTGTTTTTCCTGAAAAGCGTCCTGCATCTTCTTCTTCAGTTCTTCAAGTTCAAAGCTCTTTTCCATTTTTTCATCCTCCAAAAGTACAAACTCAGCCAATTCTGAGCTCTGATCTACTATTATAACATAATTTCCATAAAAATCTACAAAAATCCCTAAATTAACATCTCAGGTGCAACACTAACCAACGAAAAGAGACATCAATC
>CAUUYE010000018.1:0-5546 GCA_963549315.1 uncultured Candidatus Saccharibacteria bacterium
TGAGCTCATTTGTAGACTCCTCTGCGATTTTTCCTTGCTCTTCTGCGAAATCTGCTAATGCTGTCGCAATAGCCTGGTCCTCTACTGAAAGGAGACGGAGGGCAAAGAGGGCCGCATTTGTCGCTCCTGCTTCACCGATAGCCATCGTCGCAACAGGCACACCACCTGGCATCTGTACGATAGAGTAGAGTGAGTCCACGCCACTAAGAGCACGCGATTTGACAGGTACACCGATGACAGGAAGGGTTGTTTTGGCTGCGACCATTCCTGGCAAATGGGCTGCGCCACCTGCACCTGCGATAATGACCTTGATACCGCGACTACGAGCTTCCTCCGCATGTCTGAACATGAGGTCTGGAGTACGGTGGGCAGAGACAACTTTCTTTTCGTAAGCTATACCGAAGCGGTCCAGGACTTCTGCTGTTTTTTGCATAGTAGCCCAGTCGGATTTTGAGCCCATGATAATGGAAATTACTGGTTTCATTTCTTCTCCTTTTTCTTCCTTTTTTGATAATGGTCTTAGGTGGTGGGGACGGAAGCAAACCTTCGGTTTCATTCCTAAACTTTGAGCCTAAGGTCTCAAAGTTTCCCCCGACCAGAACAAGTTCTGTTCTGGTCTTTTCACCAAGGCGACCATTATCGGGTTTAGCGACTTCGTCGAGTTATTCTTATATCTTTACTTAATTGCCTTGCTTCCGATATCTGTTCGGTAAAAGAGGCCTTCTGTTTTTTGTTGGGAGAGTTCTTGGTAGATGGTTTCTTGGGCTTCTTTGACGGTATCTGCTGTGGTGACAAGCATATAGACACGTCCGCCATTTGAAAGAAGGTCTTGCTCATTTTCAGCGAATTTAGCACCTGCATAGTAGGTGATGATATCGCCTTCTGTCTTGGCTGGCAACTTGACACCTTTTTCATAGTCTAGCGGGTAGCCCTTGGAAGCGACAACCACGCCTAGCGTCACACCCTTATCCGTCCACGTGATCTTCGGCTCCTTGCCATCGAGAATATCCGTAATATTTTGTGCAAAGTCAGACGTCAATCGTGGCAAGATAATCTGAGTTTCGGGATCTCCAAATCGAGCGTTAAACTCTATAACCTTCGGACCGTCAGCAGTCAAGATAAGCCCTGCGTAAAGGACACCAAGATACGGACGACCTTCTTTGATCATCCCTTCAAGGACTGGCTTGACAATGGTGTCAACCGCTGTGTCAACCACGCTCTGTGGCAAGTGAGGAACTGGCGCATAGGCACCCATCCCACCAGTGTTAGGACCCTTGTCGCCATCATAAGCACGTTTGTGGTCCTGTGCTGTTGGCATGATGTAGAACTTGTCCCCATTGACAAATGCAAAGAGAGAGAACTCTTCCCCATCAAGGAATTCCTCGATGACCACACGCGCACCTGAATCGCCAAATTTGTTGTCCAAAAGCATCTCATGAGCAGCTTCGACGGCTTGCTCAACCGTCTCCGCAACGACAACGCCCTTTCCAAGGGCCAAACCGTCTGCCTTGACTACGATTGGAGCGCCTTGCTCCTTGATATAAGCCTTAGCTTCCTCAAAGTCTGAAAATGTGCCATAGGCTGCTGTCGGAACGTCGTATTTGACCATGATTTCCTTAGCAAAATCCTTGGACCACTCCAGCTCCGCTGCAGCCCTAGTCGGACCAAAAGCCTTGAGCCCAGCTTTGTTAAAATCATCCACGATACCAGCAGCAAGGGCATCATCCGGCCCAATGAAGGTCCAAGCAATATCATTAGCTTTTGCAAAGTCAACCAGCTTAGAATGTTCGGAAATAGAGATATTCACTAATTCCAGCCCATCCAAAGTCATCCCATCATTTCCAGGAGCCACAAAGACTTTTTCAACGTCTTTTGATTCAAGCAACTTCTTAGCAATCGCATGTTCACGACCACCCGAACCGACAACTAATAGCTTCATCTCTTAACCTCTTTTGCGAATTATTTACTAATATTATATCACAAACGTTCGTTTTATTCTAATTATATCTACAAGTAGAAAAATACAACATAGAGTAAACTTACTGAAGCTAGTCCATTTTTTAAATCTTTAAACACTTAATGAGGCTGGGACAAAAAAATTTTAGCTTTAGGAGTCCTATACGATAAATTCTTAGACTTGGTAAATGAAATAAAAAAGCGAATAAGAAAAAATTCTGATTGTCAGAAAACTATCTTTGTTCGCTTTTTATATTTAAAGCTAGACTTTTGTCCCAAGCTCATTAAGTGCGGAGTATCTCTAAAGTATGTAGCCAAGTTTTATATCTACCAGACATAGGAAATCTGATTTATTCGTTTCATTTTTATATCAATTACATCAAAACACTCTGGTGTGAATATAGCTAAATTGAAACCTTCTGGATTCATAACACTACGGAATTCAATTCCTTGAAAGGCATATTGTTCAGGATATTCTTCTGAGACTATAGATCTGACAAAATCAGCTATATATTGAGTTGGGAGATAATCTAAAACATCATCAGACTTTCTCATTACTCTCCCCATCTCATAATCAATTTGTTTTAGATGCTTTTTATTAATTGCCAACTCAGCAATATCATCAATAATCCCATCTAGAAAGGGACTAATTTCATTGATTTTTTTAAAATCAATAACTGTTATAGGAGACTTTAATTCAAAAGTCCCAATGCAGACATGGTCATATAAACCTGTTCTAGTTTCATGTATTGCTGTTTTTTCTGTATCACCCAAATATAACGTCACAATCCCTCTTGCATTCGCTCTTCCATCAGCAGATTTACCTTTAGGAGGTGCACCTATTTCTTTCGGCTCAAATTGTTTTCTATCTTTTGAAATTCTACATCTAAAGAATTGCTCTCCTCTTGAATAAGTCTTTTGGATAGCTTCACAATACTTTGCTAAAATACCTTTATTAATCTGGTTAGAATGAAAACGATTATTATATTTAATATCTTCAACAAAACATTCCCAACCCTTACTGAATAACGAATGCTCCTGTAAATAGATAGGATCATACATTTTATCTACCCCAACAGGTGAGTTTAACAAGTTTGGAATTTCTTCAAACAGTTCTTTACAAATTTCTGAAAGCATTTGATAAACCTTATACTCATCATTAGTAGTAAATATGTTCCAATTTGTTGCTACTTCAGTTTTTAATAGCATCTCTTGCCCAGATTGGAAATTTTCTATTTTTTCTATTGGAGAAAAAATAGAAATAAATGAACTAAAATAATCAATTAAATATTTATCTTTCTGTGTATCATAAACAAAGTCATTCGCATTACTACATAAATCACAGCTAGACTGTCTTCCAGCTATGATTACTTGAGATTTAAGAATTTCATCTGCAAAGCATTTTTGACAAAACTTCATTAACTATCTGTCTCCATTTATTTGATCAAGATATTTACCAACCAATTCAATATGATGCATCATGGTTAATTTTTTAATGGTGCCAAGTCCTGGATATGTTTTGGTATCGGATAATCGTTGAAACTCTTTGATCGCCATTGTCTGTGATATTTTACCTTCTTCAATAGCATTGATTAACTTTTCGAGAGCCTCCTCAAACTTACCCGCTTGGTTTCTCTGCTTTTCATTTGTATTAGATACAAAATGATGAATTCTTAAATCTTGTTTTTCGTTAAAATAAACGATATGAATAGCTATAGCAGTGGGGGCAAATCCTGAATCACTGTAGCTCTCGCCAACAATAGAGTAATCCGAAAATCCCTTATACCCATCCTTTAAAAAATATTTATGATCTTCTGAGAAAAATTCATCTGTTTTTTTAGCATAATCTACATTTCTTGGCGCTTTCTTAAATCTGTCACTAATTTTGACTTTGCTCCCGCTAACCTCTCTGTTTAACTTACTGTCTTCCCCAATAATATTGTAGGCTGTTAGTTCTGTATTATAATTATCTTCGTATCCATTTAAATCATCAGGATCTTTACATATTGTGATTTGCCTACTCATGTCATCATTCTGCTTGAAATTATCAGCTTTTTGATAATCTGTGCTTATCAGTGAGGCAAAGTACAAATGCTCACTCTGCTCAATCACTTTGTCTAAGTGGCTTGCTCGATTTTTTTCGTTTTTGCTGTATTCCTCATTAAAGAACCCTACTGCTGGATTCATGATGAGGGCACACGGTTGCTTCTTCGTTGCAAATGCTTCCAAAGTACTGACCAGAGTTGGGGATAATCTCACTGGTTCAATAATTGGAATAACATTGTTGCTTAACTTATTATTTTCTAATAACTCTCTGAGCGCTATTAATTCATATTGCCGACCTCTTAGGTATGGAAAATACATACTTTGCTCCTCCTATTTTTGTAAAAATTGTGCAAGTGCATCATAATCCTTTGGTTTAAAGTTCATGAAATACACCAAAAACTTGAGTTCATATGGGACCGCCGCAAACAATTCTTTATTGATTGGATTTCTTTTTTTCAGTTCAATTAAAAAATCTGAATAAAATTGCTCTAGTCGAATATCTTCAGTTAGTTGCCTACAAACATCGTAATAATCGAATTGAGAGACCTGAGGTAAAAAACCAAAACGCTTCTCAATAATACTTTCATATTCGCGTTTCCGAAGAATACTGAAAATGACATCTCTATCTAAATCATCATTGTATTCCTTAGGTTCCATCACTGTTTTAATTTTTACGTTTTTTTGTAGAATATATAGACCAATAGGTTTATTAATCTCATCAATTTTTCTTTTCGCCATTTCTATGTTCTTTTCGTATGTCAAAATGGCAACATGGTTAAAAGCTTTATAATATTCATTGATTTGATTTTCAAGTCTGTCAAAATTGTCTAATTCTGTTTTTATTTCATACACAACCGCCTTTCCGTTGATTAAAATAAAATCTGGTTTTGCTCGACCGACAGGTATCTCTGTTAAAGCTGTTGTAGTATTGACACTATGTATTCCTAATAAACGTTTATTTAAAAGAGTATTCTTATAGAAGTATTCGTTCCGATACGACCGAGATAGTTTATTATAAACATTTTGAATAGTGGACAAATTATTTTCTAATTTATAATGTTGCGAAACACGCTCAAAAACTGGATCTTTTTTATTTTGTACGAGATTTTTGATAGTATTTCTGGAAAAAAATCTATTTATTAAATAATTTTTTTTAATTTCCAAATCAATCCCCTCCTTGATTGCGCTCTGCTAACATCATTATATCAAAAATATTTACTTCTAACATAGTTTATCATAACTTTATTTATTACCTTGCAGATAAAACTATGATGTTTTCTAATTTACAAATAAATTCGCTTCTCATAATTTGTTATTAATCTATTATTTCATTTCAAAAAAAAGGAAAGAAACTGTTTTCTTTCCTTTACTTTCTCAATGTCTAAAATGTCTCACGCCTGTAAAGACCATGGTCAAGCCATATTTGTCAGCTGCTTCGATAGATTCTTGGTCACGGACAGATCCTCCTGGCTGGATGATGGCTTTAATGCCTGCTTTGGCGATTTCTTCCACGTTATCCGCAAATGGGAAGAAGGCATCCGAAG
>CAUUYE010000019.1:0-4782 GCA_963549315.1 uncultured Candidatus Saccharibacteria bacterium
ACGATTGATGTCTCTTTTCGTTGGTTAGTGTTGCACCTGAGATGTTAATTTAGGGGCATTCCTATACAAAAAGTAATAATATGTTATAATATGGGTATCTAGTCAACCGACTAGGGATCTTTAAATCTCTAGTCTTATAGTCTTATAGGGGGTATTCTCATGAAAAAATTATATCTCGCAATCATTACTTTAGCACTTGCCATAGTACTTGTAACTGGATGTGGGGACAAAACTGGAAATTTTCAGTCTGATTCCTACACCGAAACAAGATCCAGAAGCGATAGAAAGACTAAAAGTAATAAGAGAACAAGTAGCCCTGATATTAATGATGAAGCTGAAATCAATTCTCAAGGTAACAATGATTACCAAGATAACGAGGGGTCACAATTAGGTTCTCGTGCTAAAACAAGGTCCAGAAGTAACAAAGATACTACTAGTGGTCCTGATCTTGGTAGACTCTTCGAGAGAAAACCTAAGGTTAAAATTGATGACTACTTTAGATATGTATGGCAACAAGGAGATACAGAGAAAAAGTATCCGGTTTTTATAGAATTCGATCTAGAAGGATATTTAACCGCTTATGGTGCAACTGAAATACGGTATCTGGGTGCAGATGAGCGAGGAATCATGTATGGAGTAAAGTTTGAAAATGGTATTTTTTTAAGGATGTTATTCAGTCAACATTTATCATATGACGACTACTATTGCGATTACGACCTTACTAATATTGCGATATCTGCATGTAAACCAGATTATGATTTTACGAGTTATGATGATATAGACTATGCTTCATTCCAAGATGTTGAAGGGTTAGCATCTTGGTCAAAAGAATATTATGTTACCGACGTGGAGGTGGATGACGAAGATCGTATGAGTAAAAAATACGATTGGCTCAGTATTTTACGTATCGATAAATTTTATGATAATGACAAGTCATTTTACTCTGATGGTCCAACAAAATCTGGACGTTTCTTGTTGGTACCGATTGATTTTGATTCAATTTTTAGGAAACTTGTAGTGCCTTATCTCGAACTAAAAAGAGTGTCTTTCGAAAGTGATCCGTTCGAAGATAGGGAGTTTCAGGAATAATTATGTTTAAGACTAGTAGAAGACTCTCTTTCGAGAGTCTTTTTTTATGTCTAAAACTTACTATACTACGCTTGAGGTATTAGTTCAGAGTTTAGATTGACAAATAAGATATTTATTGTATAATACTAACATAAGGTTTTTAGCCTTAGTAGTATATACGTCGATGTAGGTGAGTTAAAAATCCTTTAATCCGATATATATTGGACATCGACATTTTTGAAAGGGGGGAATATGCTATTTATTAACAGAGGCTACGAAATAGTTTCAAGGGAAATGTCATTTGGTCGAGTCTCCGGTATCACGATTGGAGAACTGGGCCGTGGTCGCCGTGAGATTTTTCTGCCGACTCCTGTAGACCTTAATGGGACTATTGGAGGTCTTGAAAGACATTTGACTATCGGTTGTTCAAGGAGTGGACGACCAAAGATCTGCCAAGGTAATGAAGGGATGTATTTAATCCTTTCATCCGAGAAGGATTACACCCGTAAAGGGTGTGGCAGAATCAAAGTTCCGGTTGACCAAAGAACTGAGGTTATCGCTCGCGGTATAGGTGCCGACGGCGATGCCGGCAGAATCGGCAACTGGGACGTCGTTCTAGTCAAGGCGGAAGAAGATGACGTTTTTCGTGTTGTGTGGAGTGGCTATAGATATGGCTATCCCGCAACTTTCTACGTCGTACATCATGATCTTGTGTATTACGCAGATCAGTCTAACGTAGAAGAACTTTACGAGATGATTGGCATAGACATGCCATTCTCTCTGGAGTTCGATGGCGACACGCCCCTCGTCAGCTCAGAAGAGTGGAGAGAACTTTAACTCCACTTCCTCTACACCCCAGATCTTTGATCTGGGGATTTTTTTATTCTTCTTCATCATCGTTTATATATTCATAGTCATATTCAGAATACTGACCATATTCAGGTTCATCATAAATATTTCTTCGGTCATCTTCAATATTTATATTCTGATCTATGTCTTCGTATTCGGAAATTGCTTGTTTAATTTGAGGATCCGAAGCATGATAAGAAAACATAGAATCTGGTGGCAAATAATTATTTATCAACTTTAGTCTATTCTTAGATAAACTTTTTTTATTTTCTCTTCCATTCTCTTTTTTATCTTCATAACTAGATGGATAATAAACAAAATTTGAAAGTTCTTTTCTTACGTCTCTGGCTAAAGCAAGTGGGTGATCAAAATATTCTTCATCAACAATCCCCCAATCAACTAAATTTGCAGTAAAACCACGAGCAATACTAGCTCCTCGACTGATGGTTTTATTTAACATCAATGCAAGATCAAAGGTCTTAATTTCCCCGACCTGACCAATATCCTCGACTAAAGGTACTGAAGATGTTACTTCCGCCAATACTGTCTTCATCATCATAGCTTTTAGAAATAATCGACTACTCAAACTTTCATCTATACAAGGTAGTTCATAATATGTTGGTCGAATAACATTCTCGATAAAGTCATTTTGCGCCAATTCGCTAACATATAACTGATTATTTAGAATCAAACTTTGGTTTATTGTAAAATCGCGTGTCTTAAAATAATGATCGAAAGTGTCGTCCTGAATTCCATGTCCATATGCAAAATCTTGTGGCATATATTTTTTTGATAACTCGGTACGTTTTTCTATGTCAATTGGCACTACACCTTGTCGATCAGTAATATTCACAAGATCGATATCTCTGATTGGTTCAATATCGCCAGAGAGAACTTGCCTCGCAATACTTCGAGCCACTCCACCCATTACTGCTACACCTTCTGGTAGTTCTTTAAGAAAAGGAAAACGTTCATTAATCTCATTATTTAAAGGATATCGATTAATCTTTAGATGATCTTCTCTAAATTCAATACGCTCAGTTTCATTAAAATCTGGTTCCTCCTCTATTTGGTCATCTAAATCATCTTCCGACTCATCATTCCAATCATCTTCTGTCTGAATATCTAAATCATTCTCCGTTCGATCATCTAAACGCTCCGCTATATTTTTTTCTAGGCTATAAGCCACCATATCTAATAGCTCTAGCTCTGGGTCAAGGTTCTCATGTTGAGTCTCTTGGTTGTAATTTTGCCTAATCTGCTCAATCATATAACTTCCTATGCTTTATTATAGTTAATTTTTAGAGAAATAGAATACAAACTATGTTAGAATGACTTCATGATTGCGCATATCGAAGGTAAAGTGTCTGAAAAATTCTTAAATTCAATCATTGTTGATGTAAACGGTGTAGGCTATGAACTAGGACTTTCCAAAATCGATGCAGAAACAACCAATGTCGGAGAACAGAAAAAATTTTATACCTATCATGCCATTCGCGAAACCTCCGAAGATCTCTATGGTTTTTCAAGTTTAATGGCAAAAAAGATTTTTGAATTACTCATTTCCGTGAATAGTATTGGTCCAAAAGCGGCAATGTCGATTCTCTCCTTAGCAAATCCTGAAGAGGTTCGTAATGCAATTGCTAATGCTGATGTTGTTTTTATTAGTAAAGCCTCAGGAATCGGCAAAAAGTCAGCCGAACGTGTGATTGTGGATTTAAAAGATAAAGTAGGCTTGCCGACTGCTTATAAAAATTCGGAAACCATAAACTCTCAAACTAAGCAAGAAGATGACGAGGCTCTTGATGCTCTTATGGCACTGGGCTACACGTTAAAAGAGGCAACTTTTTCATTATCTAAAATTGATCCAAGTTTATCAACCGAAGAGAAAATTCGGCAAGCTCTCAAAAACCGTTAAAAATAAGCAGGTTCCCTACTTATTTTTATAATTCCTAATAACCTTTACGTATTTATTGGAATTTCGGAGAATTAAATGTTGAACTTGAGGTATCAAATCCAGCCTGATTTACATTCATCGAGTTTGATGAAGTTGAGTTGTTAGTTGTTACTGACGGATTAGTAATGTCAGGATGGATACTAGAATTTGGCGTTGAGTCTACCATATTATTATGTGGAGCAGAAATCGGTTCGATGGTCGTAGAAGAAACCTCGTTACTACTTTTCTCATTAGGACAAGCTGCATCCGATGCCTCGCCTTTTTCAACATGCACAAGATGAGTAATAGTTTCTAGCTCGTCCGTTGGCGTGTCGACATTTTTAAAAGTATAAGTTGTTTCAGATCCGATTGTAGACATTCGTAGTGTACCAATACTAAATAAATGTTCAAATAGTCCAGATTGTTTAAAACTCACATCTTCAACAGCAATTAAATCGATCACGTTGGTCGAACTTGCAAAAAGTGATGTAACAACATTTTGAATTAGTCGTTTATTCGTAACATAAAGACAATTGCCTGAGTAAACATGAGTTGAAATAAGTGTTGCAATCCAAATCGTACCAAGAACCACAAGAATAACCAGCATAAAGAAAGAACGAGAAGTTGCATCAAGATTAACAATTAAAGCATTACCACCATTAACAATAATACTAGCCGCAATAAGCAATGCCGAACATAAAAATGCACCAGCCCAAAAACCAACAGGTATAAGTTTCGTTGGCTTAATCACTAATACAAGATGTTCATTTTTTTCAAAAGCAATACCTGGTAGCTGGTTCTTGGTGTTTTTTGCCATAAAAATTTCCAATTAATTAGCCTTATTATAGCATTTTAAATGATTTTTGCAAATTACTCGTATTAACTCACAACCTTTGCAACATAGAATGGTAAAGTTATTGCCATCAAAA
>CAUUYE010000020.1:0-4141 GCA_963549315.1 uncultured Candidatus Saccharibacteria bacterium
TAACCACCTTAGTAGTTGAACTATTCTGTTTTTCCGTAGATTGGTTTTGGTTTGTACCACAGGCAGCTAAAGTAAAGAAAGCTAAACCACAGCAGCTCATTAATCTGATTTTTTTAGATACTTTCATAAAATATTTCCTTATTTGCTAAGATTTTTCAGGTCGATTAGCTTCTCTTATATTATAGTTCAAATTTATTTTAAGTCCAAGCATTTTGCTGAATAAAGTAGATTTTAAATCATTAAAAAGGAAGCTGGCACACAGCACGCTCCCTAATAAGTGAAATATCTATGAAATCTTTAATTTTAGTCACCTTTTAGCTGTACCTGTGTATGTGCTATAAGGTCACCTAGATGTCGCTTATCCTTCCTGAAAACCATCATTACAAGTAGAACAACTGCGAGGAGAGTAGCTAAAAACGAGAGAATAATAGATAAGGAATCAAACTCACTATAGAAACCATGTATCGTGCCCATATGACCTATTTGCCAAGGAAAAAATTTAATGGTGTTTCTAAGCAAGCTAGCTTGCACTGTTTTTTTCTTGTAAACCAATTGAAGTCCTGCTTTCGCCTTCCCGAAACTCCCATTTTTTGTATAATCTAAGAATGTAAAAAGTAGAATGATTGGCAAAACAGAGGTAAAAAATACAAGACACTGCGACTGAATTTCTGTAAACTCTGGAATACCATCAAAAAAAATAGTGTAAAAAAGCATATAACCCAAAAACAGAAGTGCTAAATAAGCTAGAATGAAAAGATAATCAAATAGTAATTCAATCATTCTTTTTTTAAACGAAATAGAATTAATTGCTAAAATCTTCTTCATCATCTCCTCCTTTGTTATCTACTATTCTTTTCAAAAGTTTTATTCTTTCGGTTGAGAATAGACTTCGATATGCTGACCTAGTACCTTGATTTCTACAGGTAGATTATCGGATTTGTCACCATCAACATCCGTTTCCAATTCACTATCTGAAGAGATTTTTATATGTCGAGCTTTAAGATACTCGATATTGTCATTTACGACAACATCCCCTTTTAATAAATCAGGGATAACTGACAATTTAGTAAGAATTGACGCATCTTTTAGAATCAAAATATTAGCATAACCATCCTTGTCTTCATCAAAGATTTTTTTGTCAGCGAAGTAATTTGTGAGGAGAACTAAAACATGACTGGCTGGGCCAATGTAATTACCATTATCAGTCTCAACTGTAATGTTAAATGCTTGATCTGTAACCACAGACTTCATGGTATTAATCGCATAGGCGAGCATACCAAACTTTGTTTTATCTTCTATCCCAACGTTGTGGATAGCTTCTGGCAAAGAGCCAATACTAAAGATATAACCAAAATAATTTCCATTTGATTTTCCAATATCAATCTTGTTTGTAAAACTGAAATCAAGCTCATCAATAGCACTATCAATATCCTGAGAGATTTCTAATAGTTTCGTAATGAGATTTCCAGTTCCCCCTGGGATAATCGCCAGTTTAGGAATATAGTCTTTTTCAGCGATACCAGAAATTACTTCATTGACGGTCCCATCTCCACCAAAAACAAGAACAGCATCATAATGCTCTCGAGAAGCTTCTTCAGCGAAGTTTGTTGCGTCTTGCGCTTTTTCCGTAATTTTAATCTCTACATCATCAAAGTAGTCTCTAGCTTTATTCTCCAGCTTCACCTTATAATCCAAGGCTTTTGCACCTCCAGATGTTGGATTGATGATTACCATAATTTTTTTCATTTATTGTTCTCCTGTCATTAGATTTTCTTACTTTAACTAACCATCTCAAGTTTGGTCCATATAAATTTTGATCGCTTGGTATTCCTGCTCTTTAGCATAGGCAAACACCTCTGAAGCTCTAATGTAATCAAAGATATTTTCCTCTAGATCTTCATCCCAGATCGATTCATGAAATATTTCATTCTCTTGACATGATTCATAGAAAATATCGAGGTGAACCTGATAAAACTCTTCATCTTCATTTGGAGCTTGCCTTACTAAAGATAGTTGAAACATTGGCTTATCAGATATAGCTGTAAATGTCCCTGTTTCAAATAAAATCATCTCATCCTCAATAGGCTGACGACACAAGTCTTCAAAGATTGCTACTATTTCCTCTAAGGGCATCTTATCGGTGATTCTTTCTCTTAAAAATTCAAGTGACTGCTTCATATTTTTTTCTTTCTAGATGTTTTCGTTCTTAGAATAATCTTATTAAAAAATTGAATCCCTACACCTTTTATTATACTACATAAACAGAAAAAAAGACCTAACCAGCGGGCCCTTACCTTTGTCTCAGTCTAGATCTTTTTGATAATCGGAAAAACCTCTGTAAGGACGTCTATCCCAAAATTAATTCCCTGTACTTGGTAGTGATAGATTGGGGCTAAGCAAAATTTAAAACTCACAGATACAACTTTCTTCTCACATTCTTTAGAAATTCTCACGATTAACTTCTTCAAAATAGTCATCCAGATGATGGTAGATTTGCATATCTTCTTCTGAACCATCTTTCAAAACTGCAAATACCTTCACTTTATCATCATTGACAAATACGAAATTATGTTCACCAAAATAAGCCTGATAACCCTTGTCAACTAAGGTCCAAAGTTCATCTTTTGTTAAACCAAAAATATCTTTTTTTACAAGATAGGTTTTCCCGATTTCCATTTTCATGATAGATATTTCTCCTTAAGAAGCTAGATAGTGCTAGATGTTTCTCTTTACTGCTCAATCCGTCTACTAAAGCAGTGGCATACACTCACAAAGAACTTTGGTTGACTATTGAATATCTTCCATCGCTTCTTTCACATATCCTTCGACATCTTCAATCTCTACAAAAAGCGGGTCTAAGTGGCATAAGAAGTGCCAATCTTCGGCGCCTCGTTTTCCGTAGAGAATCGCTTCGCCGTCTTCACTTCCGAAAAAGCTTCTGTCAACTTCATACCCTTTGTTTTCTAGGAATGCTTTTGCCTTGCGGAAGTTTGCTTCTCGTGCTTCGACATAAGCTTTCACTTCATCGTTATTCACGACATAAGCATCGATTTTTGTAGCTCCTTCGACCACTTTATCGTTTTTAACGGATAGATTCGAAATTTCTTTCCAAATAATGTCCACGTTTTCTTCAGAATTAAACGAAAACCTAGATAAAGGGACATTGTTGCCGTTGAAGACAATTTCCATATAATCCGGCAATTGTTTGGGTTTCACATACTCCGCTTCAAACCCATCTTCGTTTTCTAAAGTATATCCCGGGATTTGCGCTACAAAGGCTCTTCCCTCTTCTAAAGAATCAAACGCGACTAAATCCTTTTAATAATCACCTTGATACAATTCCAATATAACCATCGATAACCCTCCGTCATTCAGTATCGGTCCGCATAACGCTTATCTATTATTTTATTACAACCGTTTCTTCCCATCGTCTAAGCACCTCTTTCAAAGGCTCATCTAGATAGCTTAAGGCCTTATCCTTGATCCACTCAGGAATTCCATAAGCTGCCTCGGCGATACTTCCTGTGATTGCTGCAAGAGTGTCGCTGTCCCCACCAAGGGAAATCGCATTTCGAATCGCATCTTCAAAATCTGTACTTTCTAGAAAAGCAACGATGGCCTGAGGAACCGTATCCTGACACGTTTCATTGAAACGGTACGTAGGTCGAATTTCATCTAGTGATTGAGAAAGGTTATACCCATACTGCTGCTCTATATGCTCTTTTATGAGTCTCTTACACTCTATAGGGTTATCGTTGATTGGTTGCTCGTAGTCGCCACAGTAGCCTCCGAAGTAATACCGACACATAAAGATAGCATCAGACGTCGCCATAGCGCCCTTGATACCTTCTGTATGATTATGAGTCACCTCTGCAGAAAGTCGCGCGAGAGCTCTTCTGGACGGCCAGGCTCCCGTTCGTGCACAGAAACTACAATCCATGGCCCAAGCACATGGAGAAACACGCATGGCAGAGCCATTGCCAAAGCTATTATAAGGGGAGCGGTCATTACTATGAATCCATGCATCAAACCTAGCACCATAACCAGCATCAGGATACATCCTACCATACTTCTTCATGGAATCAATAAAGTCATCCTTCTGTCCACCGTTCATGATTGCTTCTGCCACAGCACAGGTCAT
>CAUUYE010000021.1:0-4100 GCA_963549315.1 uncultured Candidatus Saccharibacteria bacterium
GCTAGCGACTATTTGCTTCTTGATCTTTATGACGACTCTTTTCTATTTGAAAGCGATTCGGGAAAAGTATGAAAAAGAAGAGGAGATTCGACAAAGAGAATTGGAACAGTTGCAGCTGCAGCAGTATACAGATGAAATTGTTTCTCTCTATAATGAAATTCGTGGTTTCCGTCATGATTATGCTGGCATGCTGACCAGCTTTCAGACGGCCATCAATACTCAAGATATCAAGGAAATTGAAAAAATATATCAAGAAGTTTTAGTTGATGCAAATTTAAAATTACGCTCGGACAAATATACCTATTTTGATTTGAACAATGTTGGTGACTCAGCTCTCCGAAGCGTTATGACGGAGACTTTATTCAAAGCGCGTGAGCACCATATTGATTTGACATTCGAAGTCAAAGATCCTGTTGAGAAATTACCGATTAAGCTATTAGATGTGGTAAGAATAGCTAGTATATTGCTAAACAATGCTGTTGAAGGCGCAATCGAAAGCTATGAAAAAATGATTCATGTGACTTTAGTTCAACTCGATACAGAAATCATTTTTGTTGTAAAAAATTCCCGCAAGCAAAGGAAATTAGATTTAGAAGAAATTTATGAACCAGAGTTCTCAACCAAAGGTTATCGAAGAGGCCTAGGTTTAAATAATCTGAAAGAAATTTTAGAGAATTATGAATATATCATGCTAGATACAGAAATAAGTAAGTATGATTTCACTCAAGTATTAACAATTAAAAGAAGGAATAGTTTATGAGAATCTTAGCATTAGAAGATACCTTAGCCCACCAACTCCGTATGGAAAAAACTTTAGCAGAGATTGCTGAAGAAATGGGTCTCGATATTCAGGTAAAAATCACAGGAAAAATTCAGGAATTTAAGGACTACGTCGAAAATGAAGATGTCAATCAGATTTATTTTCTGGATATAGATATTAAAGGGGAAGAGACCAAAGGATTGGAGGTCGCTCGTTTTATTCGTCATCATAATCCATATGCCATTATTGTCTTTGTAACTTCAAAATCAGAGTTTGCGACCATGACCTTTAAATATAAAGTATCAGCTCTTGATTTTATTGACAAGGATATTAACGATGATTCGTTTAAAAAACGTATAAAAGATTGTATCATTTATACGAAAAACACCTTAATTACAAACACTAACATGGTTGATTACTTTGAATACAGCTATCGAGGCAATGATGTGCGCGTGCCATTTAATGATATTTTGTATATCGAAACCTCAAGCTCCTCTCATAAGTTACGGATAGTCGGAAAAAACTTTATAAAAGAATTTTATGGAACGATTGCCAGTGTCCAAGAGCAGGATGAGAAAACCCAACGTTTCTTTGCTTCCCATAAATCTTTCTTAGTCAATATCGATAATATCTGCGATTATGATAAGAAAACAAAGGAAATTATATTTTATGAAGGCCGTCGTTGCCCCGTTTCTAGGCTAAGAACAAAACATTTAAAAGAAATTTTAAAAAATAAATAAAAAACTGTTGACAAAGATTCAAAACCTGATATAATAGAATATGTTCTAAAAAGGACATAGATGGTCCGTTGGTCAAGGGGTTAAGACACCGCCTTTTCACGGCGGTAACACGGGTTCGAATCCCGTACGGACTATACTATCCGCCATAGCTCAGTTGGTAGTAGCGCATGACTGTTAATCATGATGTCGTAGGTTCGAGTCCTACTGGCGGAGTAAAAGAGTTTCAGGTATGCGAATTACCAATAATGAAAAGAGGACAATTGTCCTCTTTTTTTGTATGATATGAGGCAGAAACTTGATAAGTTTGATATAATAATTTTAGAAAATATGTTCAAGAGGTTTCTTATGAAATCATTAAAATTTCAATCTGTTTTTGACATTATCGGGCCTGTCATGATTGGCCCTTCCAGCAGTCATACTGCAGGGGCTGTGCGTATCGGTAAGATCGTATCCTCTATTTTTGATGATACACCAACCGAGGTTGAATTCCAGCTTTTTAATTCCTTTGCAAAGACTTATCGCGGGCATGGAACAGATTTGGCTCTGGTAGCAGGTATTTTAGGAATGGATACAGATGATCCTGAAATCCCTAACAGCCTTGAAATTGCCCATAAACGCGGTATCAAGATTGTCTGGACTATTCAGAAAGATAGCAATGCTCCCCATCCAAATACGACAAAAATCACGGTTAAAAACGCCTATAAAAGCATCAGTGTAACGGGTGTATCTATTGGCGGTGGAAATATTCAGGTGACTGAGTTGAATGGTTTCTCAGTCTCGCTCAGCATGAATACGCCAACCATTATCATCGTCCACCAAGATGTTCCAGGTATGATTGCCCATGTCACGGAGGCTCTATCACGCTATAATATCAATATTGCTCAAATGACGGTGACTAGAGAAAAAGCGGGCGAGAAAGCGATTATGATCATTGAGGTGGATAGTCGTAGTTGCGAAGAGGCTATCGAAGAGATTCGGAAAATTCCCCATCTTCACAATGTCAATTTCTTTAAATAGGAGAAGAGATGTTTTATTCAATAAAAGAATTGGTTGAGCAGGCTGATTTAGATTTTAATGGAAATGTCGCTGAATTAATGATTGCTACCGAGTATGAATTGACAGGTCGGGAAAGAGACGAAGTTTTACGCCTGATGGGCCGAAATCTTGAAGTGATGAAAGCTTCAGTTCTTCTTGGGCTTGATGAGAGTAAGTCTCGCAGCGGATTGACTGGTGGAGACGCAGCAAAACTGCACCACTATATCCAGTCGGGGAAGGCTTTGTCAGATTATACTGTGCTGACTGCTGCAAAAAATGCCATTGCTGTCAATGAACACAACGCTAAAATGGGCTTAGTTTGTGCTACACCAACAGCCGGTAGCGCTGGCTGTCTGCCAGCCGTGCTTACATCAGCGATTGAAAAATTAGATTTAACAGAGGAGCAGCAATTAGACTTTTTGCTGGCTGCTGGTGCTTTTGGCTTGGTTATTGCCAATAACGCTTCAATTTCCGGTGCAGAAGGAGGCTGTCAAGCCGAGGTTGGCTCCGCTTCTGCGATGAGTGCAGCTGCTTTGGTTTTAGCTGCTGGTGGCTCTGCTTTTCAGGCGAGTCAAGCTATCTGTTTTGTGATTAAAAATATGCTGGGCTTAATTTGTGACCCAGTAGCTGGTCTAGTAGAAGTACCTTGTGTCAAAAGAAATGCTATGGGAGCCAGCTATGCCTTCATCGCAGCGGACATGGCTCTGGCCGGAATCGAGTCCAAAATACCTGTTGACGAAGTCATTGATGCTATGTACCAAGTAGGCTCTAGCCTGCCTACTGCTTTCAGGGAAACGGCTGAAGGAGGGCTAGCTACAACTCCTACCGGCCGTAGACTTTCAAAAGAAATTTTTGGAGAATAAATAGTATCTTTGAGTAAGAAAAAATGACTAAATATGTTTAGTCATTTTTTTATTATTTAGTAAGCCCAAGCAGATAGTCCTTGTGCACTGTAAGCACGGTAAGCTGCTTGAATTTGATCTTCAACAGTTGCAGTAGATCCCCAACCTGGCATTGTTTGGAAAAGACCACTTGCTCCTGATGGGTTGTAGGCATCGACTTGTCCGTTAGATTCGCGAGCAATAATATTTTCCCATGTAGATGCAGACACTCCTGTCATTTCAGCCATACGAGCAGCTGCGTAAGAACCTACAGCACCTGGAGTATTACCATTTGCGAGTACGACATCTGATGAATAGGCAGAGTAGTCTGAAGTTGCAGCAACTGCAGGAGTTTCTGTAGTTGCTGTAGCTTCCGTAGCTACTGGGGCAGCTGGAGTTACGGGAGCTGGGACTGCTGGTGTTGCTGATGAGGCAACAGGTGCTGATGTTGTTTGTTTTGCAACATCTTTCAAATCACCTAATTCCAAGACTTGTCCAGTCATGATAAAATCTGGATTTGAAATTTTGTTTAATTCTACCAAACGTTCAACAGTTGTTTTTTTACTTTCAGCGATTTCTGATAGGGTATCTCCAGCTTTTACTGTATAAGATTCAGCACTAGCAACAATAGTTGATGCAAATAGTGTTGCTGTAGCAATCGTTCCTGCTAGAGTCAATTTTTTC
>CAUUYE010000022.1:0-3869 GCA_963549315.1 uncultured Candidatus Saccharibacteria bacterium
GATCTGGATCAGCGATGTGGATCGTCTTCTTGTCCTGACCAATCACCACATAATAATGGAGCAATTTCCCATCCTTGAGCACATGAGCTACAAAAGGGAAGGTCAAATCAGGCAAATCAAAGAGCGTCATATCCGCCTTGATAGCCCGCGTCTCAAAGCCAATCTCCTCTGCTACCTTTACAAGACCCAAAGCAGTCGTCCCATCCATAGTCGTCTTGGCTAATTCTCGCAAGTGAGCCAAAGAATAATAACTACCATAGTAGCCAAATACCATGGCCAATGCAGCCACACCGCAATCCATCTGATCCACCTGGGGACGATAGTGCCTTTTTCCAAATTTCATATCCATCTCCTTTTTTCTAATAATCTCTTAAAAACTTTGTAAGATTATTTTAACCAAACAAGGAAGAAATAAGGGAATTATTTCTGAAAAAACTATTTTTACGCCTAAAACGCACTTTAAAAAGCATAAACTATCGTTTAAATGTAAAAAGGCAGAACGAAAGTTCT
This sequence comes from uncultured Candidatus Saccharibacteria bacterium, assembly GCA_963549315.1. GTDB lineage: Bacteria > Patescibacteriota > Saccharimonadia > Saccharimonadales > Saccharimonadaceae > Nanosyncoccus. The sequence goes on from CAUUYE010000022.1 coordinate 511, forward strand.
GCCTGCTTAAAGCAACCGTTAAAAAATGAATGCCCAGAAATAAATTATTCTGAAATGATATTTTCTTTACTTTTATAAAGTAAGATAAAGGTCATCAAAAATAATGAAATCGTAGGTATATCAAAACATTCAAACCATGTAGGTAAATTTATTTTGTTTACATCAGCCACAATTCTAATCATTAGATAAGCCATTGAGCTAAACAATACAATAAACTCTGGCCAAGCTTTTACTAGTAATTGAACGACTTTCATCTCAAACTCCGATCTGATGGTTCATCAATTCCCTATCTTACTTTCTTTTTTTTGTACTTGTATCCTAGATAAAACAGACCAAGTAGAATTAGATAGGTTTCTGGATAAAACAAGGTGTTGATCGGATTTTTCATAATCAAATACGTTGCGATATAAAGAATGATCGATACGACAAAATACCCCTCAGCAAAACTTAATAAGAATTTTTTCATAGCAGACTCCTATTTACCTAAAAAGAAAGGCGAAAAAACTCCGCCATTTACATACGCAAAATACTTTTGATTCAGATTCATCATTTATAGTTTTGATTATTTTTTGACAAATCTTTGCAAAAAATACCAAAATAGCCCGAAGCAAGCAAACCAACTAAAGTCCATTGCCAATCAAAGGATACTAATGAACCTGTACGAATCAGATGAAGTATAAGATTGAGACCTATTCCCAACAAAGGAATTATAGTGGCTAATTTAGGTAAGAGTGTATTGAGATTAAGGTTGTGATTCATGACTAATTTCCTTACATACTTTATCCCAAATTTTTAGCTTAACGTCTACTTCCTAGATAACGCCCATACATATAAGAAGCGACTCCTAAAATACCCCAAGCTATTGCTGTTGAAGTAGTAACAACGATACCTCCTTCAGTAACAGATAAGTCTGCTTCTGTCATGATGTCAAATTTTTCATCCAGTTTTTTCATTGTTTCATTCTCTCCTTTTTAAATAATACTAGCTAATTCAATAGCTATTCCAGCCAAAAGTCCCACTATTCCCGAAATCGCTATAACACTTGCTGCAAATTATAATGAAGTTCTCATTTATAATTTGCTAAAAATCTTTAAAAATATAAATTTCTAAAGATTCTCAAAACAATGTTTTATACTTTATTTTGAGATGTGCCCAAATAACTCATCATTAAAATAAGAATCGGAATCCATAATTCTGAGCCTACATACTGATCAACTTTAAAGGGAATTACATTTAAATCACCCAGCACACAGAGTGCTCCAAAAATGATTAAAAGCACACCTATTAAATTTTTTCGATTTTTCATACCTAATCACTTTTTATCCAAACCTACGTTTTAAATCTTGCCCGATTAATCTACCGCCAAGGAAAATAGTCACTCCTATACCAATCGTAGCTAATGTGATCACGCCTCCATCAGTATTCATCAATTCGTCTTCTGTCAACTCTGACCAATTATTTAAATTATTCATATTCATTTTATCCTCCTATTATCACATAAAGTATCCCCAAGCAATGCCGCCAATAAGTAAGATGCCTCCTACTACCACAGCGGTAACAGAACCCCCATCCACATCCATCAACTCTTCTTCTGTAAGAGCTACAAAGTTTTGTTCCATTTTGTCAAAATTTGTCATCTTTTTTCTCCTTTATTTTTATTTTTTTTAGTTTACAGTTTCTAGGCTTTAAACCATTTTAAAAACCAGATTGGAAAAATAACTGAAATCATTTTTTCTCTCCTTCCTTTTCTTCTCACTTATCTATTCGAGAAGTGATTTAAAATGAACAGGTAAATTTCATTTATTTTAAATACCATTTAATCAACCATGGCAATAAGATTGGTAAATACATCGCGTAGTCTCCTTTCTTTCCTTCTCACTTATCCATTCGCAAAACAATTCGAAAATGAGCAACTTATTCATTTTTATTTTAAAAACCACTTAATGAACCACGGATAAAAACCGGTCACGTACATAAACGTTCCTCCTTTTTTCTTTCTTATCTCTTTATTCGCAATCTCTACTAAAAATTTTAACGTTTTTCTTTTTTCTGCAAATAAAAAAACAACATGACTTGCATGTTGCTTTTGGCTATATTTTACCTTTAATGGTTTCGATTACATCTGTTACACTTTGAAGATGGTCAATTTCCTCATCGCTGATTTCGATTCCAAATTCATCTTCTAGCGTCAAGACGAACTCCATCAAGTCCACTGAGTCTGCATCAAGATCATCCTTCAAACTCAAGGCTTCTGTTACGACAAAGTTTTCTCCCTGTCTTTCTTGGATAATGGTCACGATACGGTCAAAAATTTCTTTTTCTGTCATCTTTTTATTCTCCTGAAAATTCACGCGCAGTCTGAGCAACTACGTCTGTTTCTAGCATGGTACGAATCTGACGAATCGTACTGTACACAGCCTTGGCATCACTTGAGCCATGGGTCTTAACAACAGGTGCTTTAACACCAAACAAGACCGCTCCTCCAACATCTGAATAGTTGAGCTGTTTTTTCAAACCTTTCAAACTATCTTTAAGAAGAAGAGCACCAAGTTTTGCTCGAAGCCCACCACCTGTAATAGCTGTCTTGAGCAAGCTCATGATCCCCATGGCTGTCCCTTCGATAGATTTGAGCACTGCGTTTCCCGTGAAACCATCTGTCACGACAACATCCGCAACGCCATTCATCAGATCACGCGCTTCCACGTTTCCGATAAAGTTCAAACTTTCATCAGCTACTAGCAATTCGTATGTTTCCTTACGAAGCGGGTCTCCCTTGCTGCTTTCTGTTCCGTTGTTGAGCAAACCAATACGTGGTTTTGCAATCCCACGAACATTCTTGGCATAGAAGGAGCCTAGAACAGCGTATTGGTGGAGGTGCTGGGCAGTGTTTTCTGCATTGGCACCGAGATCCAGCATATCAAATCCTTTTCCATCTATAGTTGGCAATGTTGACATAAGTCCAGGGCGGTCGATATTTTTGATGCGACCCACGATGAAGAATCCTGCAGCCAACAAGGCACCTGTGTTTCCTGCAGAGAGGACAGCGTCTGCTTCTCCCTCTTTGACTGCCTTAGCCGCCAATATCATGCTGGCATTTTTCTTCTTACGGATAGCCTTTGTCGGCTCATCGTCTGAGTCAATTTTCTCATCTGTATGGATGATGCTAACTCGCTCTGTCGCTGTTAGATATTGCTTGATTTTGCTTTCATCTCCGTAGAGTTGAATCTCAATATCTGAAAAGTCAGCTAGAGCTTGATTGACACCCTCAACGATGGCTTGAGGTGCGTAATCGCCCCCCATAGCATCTACTGCGATTTTTTTCATTTGTCTTCCTCTTTTAGTAATTGTCCCCAGTCGGC
>CAUUYE010000023.1:0-2617 GCA_963549315.1 uncultured Candidatus Saccharibacteria bacterium
TCTACCAACCACCAGCCGAACCATGTTTCCCCAGCAGCTGAATAAGCTTCCAGATTACCGCCTGATAGAAAATATCATTTCAGAGTTCCAAGTTTTTACTGAACAGATATTTTATTTTTATGGGGAAGGTAAAAAGGTGACAGAATTTTTTAAAAATCACACCAATCATCTTTTTGCTTTTATAGCTTATAAAAACACCCATCTTACAGATTATGAAATGATGCAAACCGGAAATAGTAATATTGATAAAATATATACAGAATTTTTAGAACTAACGATAAGTGTCAATAAAATAATGATAGAACTATTTGATAACCTCGGAGAAGAAGTACGTGATTATATTAATAATCATGTCGGCCCAAGTCATCAATATGCACTAGTTTTAGATGGCGAACAATTCAGCAACTACAATTCGATTGAGTTGTGGAAAAGAGCTCTCCATTGTGAATATTACACTAAGGAATTTCCTCTTATTTCAGTAATTAACTTACAGGGTGAAACGATTAACTCCTTTTCTGGCGACGTTTTCTCCAACATCATGAAAGAAAGTCTAAAGCATGACTTGCAAATAGGTGACAAAGAACGCAAGGATCCAAATTATCTTCTGAAAGTAATTAATAGCATGCATCGAATTAATGATGTTGATAGCCTAGAATCCTACCTTTCACTTGAAGATACCTTGGCAACAAGAGCAATAAAAGAAAAAATTGCTTCTTTCAATAAAATAATTTATAACTTAGTCAATCATGACAAGATGCTTCTAGAATTATTGCAATCTAACTATATAGACAGAAATTTTTACATATATACATCCACTTTTATGGAGTTGTTTGAAAATGAGAATGTACTTACTTTTTTAATGAAAAATGTAGAAGCGCGCCTTCCTAAAATAGATTTCAGACTCGACGAAGAAGAAGCTAAAGAAATTGTTTATCGATTAAAGAAAAATCAATACTATAATTTAGCAGGCGCCTTAAACGCAGATTTATTGCTTTATCTCGAAAGTCAAGGAGAAAAAGAACTATTAAAACGTATTCTGCGTAATGCAAGGCATGTATTTAATCCACAAACATTAAACACCTTCATTGAATTAAATATAGCAATTTTACATCAAATAAGTAATCACTCGGATCCACAATACAAACACGCCAAAAAACTTTTAGAAGAAATATTTTCACTATACCCAGATAGTCGTAAATCCTTCAATAAAGAACTAACCGAGGACCAAAAAATATTACTGATAAAGGCAGCATTAACCAATATATCTTTACAAGAATACGACGATTTCACTTTTTATCTTGAAAGTCAAGGGGCGGAGGAACTACTAAACCGTGTCGTTAGTACAATGTATCCAGAAATGGGACAGTCAATAAAGAATATTTTAAATCAACCATATCCAAAGAAGTTTCAGAAAAAAATAGCATCACTGAAGCTTATTCCACGTGCCAAACATGACTAGTCTCTGTAAGTAAGGAAGACCAAGCTAGATAGCATGTTCTTTCTGATTTTCCGCCTGTTGTCGTAGATGGATTTTCCCAGCGATTGAATAAACTTCATGAGTTTTCAGTGACTGAATAAGCTTCACCAAACTCAAATAGTCCTGCCAATAAAAACTCTTAATGAGGATGTTGAATAAGCTTCCTCGACAACATAATGTTCACGAAGGATGCCTGCTGGCCAGCATCACAAGTATTGCGGCTAATGCAAATACACCTCCTGCTATGAGAACCGCATGATGGAAACCTGCCAGAAAATTTCCGTTGGCGATCATGATGCCTAGTATGGCGACCCCAAACACGCTTCCTGTTTGACGTGCAGCATTTATAATGCCACCAGCTATGCCTGCAAACTCGTACGGAACGGCATTAATTGCCGCTGAGGTGGCGGCCGGCATAGCGAATGCCATTCCGAAACCGGCACAAAATGTTAGCAGTGCAACCAGAACATAGGGTGTGCTCTCGTTGATAATAACCAGGCTTGAGAAGCCTAGCGCCCCCACGCTCAGGCCAACGAACATTGCGGAGTAAGGGTTAAATTTGGCAGAGAACCTGCCTCCTAATGGTGATGCAACGATGGCTGATGTTGCTTGTGGCACCATTGCTAAACCAGCTATCCACGGTGACCATCCTAAATATTTTTGGAAATAGAGCGAGAGCACAAATAACTGACCAAAGAAACTGAAGTTAAGGCAAAAACCAACTATTGATGAGATGCTAAATGCTTGGGTCTTGAAGAGCGTTAATGGCAGCATCGGGGTGGGATTCTTCCATTCAATGATGAGGAATAACCCCATGCATAGCAGAACCATCAATAATGCTGGCAGTTGTGCAGTATTCCAGCCATGTTCACCCCAAGTAATCACAAGGTATGTCAGTAGAGACAGGCTGATAATTGATGTTATCTGACCTAAAACATCGAAGTTTTTGCTAGTTTGGGGTACCCGCCTGCGGATAAAAGATATCGTGAGAATGGCGAGCACAACAATGATAGGGACATTGACCCAAAATGCGGCTCGCCACCCAGTCGTTGAAACCAGTACTCCGCCTATGATTGGGCCAAGTGCCGCGGCTATGCCACCGGCTGCTCCCCATAATCCAATTATTTTCGCACGTTCTTT